>JBGAOR010000131.1:0-11354 GCA_044221705.1 Planctomycetota bacterium | reverse complement strand
TGTCCGGGCGATTTTGTCGGGTTCTCACCCCGCACCGTACCGGAGACGACGAGCACGTCGGTTCGTACGGGCGAATGTGTCGGGGTCGTTCCAGGCACCGTACCGTCGGCGTCCGACTTCCCGGCGGGTTCCGTGGGATAAGATCGAGGGTTCGATGGCCTCGACCGCGCCTCCGCGACTCATCGTGAATGCCGACGACCTCGGGCTCTCCGCGGGCGTCGACCGCGCGATCTTCGCGGGCCACGATCGCGGCGTCGTCACGAGCGCGAGCCTCATGGCGACCGGGGCCTCGTTCGCGCACGCCGTCGCGGGCGTGCGCGCGCGTCCGCGCCTCGGATGCGGCGTCCACCTCGTGCTGCACGACGAGAAGCCCGTGCTGGATCCGGCGCGCATCCCGTCGCTCGTCGGCGCCGATGGCCGCCTCAAGCCCCTGCGCGACGCCGTGCGCGGACTGCTCTTCGGCGCGAGCGATCCGGCCGAGATCGAGGCCGAGTACGCGGCGCAGATCCGCCGCGTCCGCGACGCCGGCATCGATCCGACGCACCTCGACAGCCACTGCCACCTGCACGCCTTCCCGGCGGTCGGGCCGATCGTGCACGCGCTCGGCGAGCGCTTCGGCATCGCGTGCGCGCGCCAGCCCGAGGCCGGGTCGTGGTCGGACTACCGCGCCGCGCCGCTCGCGCGCTATCCGCTGGCGCTCTTGATCACGGCCACGCACCGCTTCACGAAACAGCGCGTCGCGCAGAGCCTGCGCTCGCCGGACAAGTTCCTCGGCCTCGTGCACTCGGGCGCGCTCGACGCGGCCTGGATGGTGCGCGCGATCGAGGACCTCGAACCGGGCGTCGTCGCCGAGATCATGGTGCACCCGGGCGACGGCTCGGACGAGGGGGATGCGGGCGGCGACCACGGACCGTATCGGCGCCGCGTGGAGTTCGAGGCCGTGACGTCGCCGCTCGTGCTCGAGGCCGTGCGCCGCGGCGGGGTCGAGCTGATCGACTACCGCGCGCTGCGCGCCTGAGCCCGCGCATGACGAGCGTCGAGACGCGGCCGTTCGAAGCGCGCGACGCGGCGCTCTACGTCGAGCTCGGCACGCGCGCCTTCGCGAGCGTCCCGCGCGGTCAGCGACAGCGCGACACCGCCGAGCGCGTCGCGCACCTCCACGGTCCGGCGAATCCCGCCGGACGCGCGATCGTCGCGGTCGCGCGGCTCGAAGGCCGCGCGGTCGGCTTCGCGTCGGGCCTGCCGGCGCGCTACCTCGGTCGCGACGGCGTCGGGCGCGTCGGCTGGCAGGTCGGCTGCTTCGTCGTCGATCCGGGCGTGCAGCGGCAGGGCGTCGGACGCGCGCTGGTCGACGCGCTGACCCGCGTGCTCGCCGCGCGAACGGGCGAGTTCGTCTACACGTTCCCGAACCCGCGTTCGTCGCCCGTGTTCGAGCGGCGCGGCTACGTGCGCTGCGCGAGCGCGCCGACGCGGATCGTGCTGGCCCGCCGCCGGCGGAGTGCCGGCGCGAGCGGCATCCGGCTCGGCGACGGATGCACCGTGCGGGCGCTCGATGCGGACGCGGCGCGGACCGCCGTGTCGGCGCTGTCCGTGCCCGCGCCCGAGCGCGGACAGTTCGTGCGCGACGCGGCCTGGTTCGCGTGGCGCTTCCTCCATCCGTCCGTCGCGCCGGCGTACCGCTTCGCGCGGATCGAGCACGCGCGGCACGGCGAGCTCGTCGTCGCGATCGCAGCGCACGCCTACCGCGGGCTCGCGTTCAGCGTCCTCGCCGACGCGCTGCCGGCGCTGACGGCCGCCACGCTCCCGGCAGCGGTGCAGGCCGCGGCGGCGGTCGGCGCGAGCCGGCTGGTCTACGTCACGACGAACCTGCCGGCGGTCGGCGGCGGCCTGACGGCGCTGGGCACGCGAGTCCCGGCGCGCTTCGATCCGCGCCCCGTGCACCTCTTCGCGCTGCCTGGCGGTGCGGTCGATGCGCACGAACTCGGCACGAGCGCGATCCAGACCGCGGACTGGATGGGCTTCTGACGCCGGCCGCGATCAGGGCAGCATCCAGGCCGCGCGCTCGAACGCCAGCCCGCGCTCGATGAGCTCGCGCTCGCCCGCCGGCCGGCTCGCGACGAACGCCTCGCCGCCCTCGGGATCGAGGATGTACGCGCGCCACACGCGCCAGCCGAAGCCGAAGAGGAAGTCCGGCCGCCACTCCTCGGGCACGGGCTGCTCGATCTGCTCGACGAGGCGGTCGCGGCGGTAGCGCTGGCCGAGCCCCGTGCGCCCGAGCGCGCGGCTGAAGCCGGCGCGGAACTCGGGCGGCACATCGCCCAGGCGCGCGAACGCGGCCGGGACGTCGTAGCCAGGCATCGGATGCAGGTGGTGTCCGAGCCCCAGCACGGCCTGCTCGAAGCGCGACCCGAACGCGTCGCGCGAGATCGCGATCACGGACTCGAGCGGCAGCTCTCTGTGCTCGAACACCGAGTGCGCGATCGATGCCGGCAGGAGGTGCGTCGGGTCGTCGAACCCCAGCATCGCCTGGATCTTGTCCTTCTCGGTGCCCTCGAGGTGGTGGACGAGCTGGTCGAAGTACTCGGTGAAGTCGTAGCCCTTGGCGCGCGCGATGTAGGCCGCGTTCGCCGCCAGCCTGTCCGGCCGCCCGTCCGCGACGAGACGCGCGACGTCGGCGATCCCGGCGGCGACGAGCAGCGCCAGCGCCGGCACGCCGATCGCGCGGCGCCGCTCGAGCAGCGCGTCGATCGCCGCCGCCGCGAGCACGATGCCGAAGAACCATACCGGGCACATGCGCCACCAGATCAGCCAGATCCCGTTCATCGACACGGCGAGTCCGCTGCCCAGGTAGATCGCCATGTAGACGGCGAGGTAGCCCAGGATGCCCAGCGCGGCGAGGCGCGCGCGCCGCTCGCGCACGAGGAACGCGCTCGTCAGCGCGAGTCCGCCGACCAGCACGAGCTGCAGCCAGTCGTCGACGCGGCCCTCGGCGCGCAGCGGCGTCAGGAGGTCCATGACGGCCGTCCAGGGGCTCGGGTGCTCGCGCTCGACGAGTCCGAAGCCGCGCACGCGCACCGCGTCGAGCCCGACGAGCCGCAGCATGACGAACAGCGGGATCGCGCCGATCAGCGCGCCGAGCGTCGCGTACGCCAGTCCGCGGCCGACGAACTTGCGCCGCAGGCCGAAGACCAGCATGAGCCCCGCCGCGCCGATCGCGCCCAACGCGACGAGCGAGAAGTACAGTCCGAAACCGCAGGCGAGCCCCAGGTAGAACCAGTCGCGCCGCCCCTCGCCGCCGTGGCGCAGGATGCGGAACGTCGTCACGAGGATCGCGCCCTGGAACACGAGCGCCTCGAAGTGCGTGCCGATCGACACCAGCGAGAAGCGCAGCCACGCGTCGGGACACAACACGAAGAGCACCCCGAAGATCAGGGCCGCGCGCCGGCCGAACGCCTCGGCCGCGAGCAGGAACCCGGCCACGAGCACGAGCGACGTCGTCGCGATGGCGACGAGCTTCGCCGCCAGGATGCTCTGGCCCACCACGAGGAACGCCAGCGCGCGCAAGTGGCAGATCACGAAGCCGCCGCCCTCGTGGTAGGCGTAGGCCAGCTGGTGGTAGGGGATGTCCGCGCCGTCGACGATCGCCTTGGCGACGCCGCCCTTGCCCAGCTCCTCGCCGTAGAAGAAGACGTCGGCGCACGAGAGCACGAGCAGGCCGCGGACGAGCACGAGCGCCAGCAGGACCGCCGGCAGCCCGCGCCACGGCGAGGCCGGAACGTCGCCTACGCGTCTAGCGTCAACCATCGCGGAAGGGCCGCTTCTCGACGTACAGCGCGCGTCGCGCGGTCCACTCGGCGACGAGCGCCGGATCCGCGCGCGGGCCGGCGCTGCTGGGTGCGCCCGCGGGGCGCGGCGCCTCGACCGCGCCCGGTGCGTCGACGGGGTGAGCCGGATCGGGTGCGTCGGGCGGCGCGACGGCATCCGGCGCGTCGGCGTGCTCGACCAGCTTCAGCGCCGCGTCGAGCGTCGCGACGGCCTCGTCGAAGCGGCCCGCCTCGGCGTAGGCCGCCGCGAGCGTGTCGAGGTCGTCCGGGTTCGATCGCCCGCGCGCCTTCAGCACGCCCTCGGCGATCTCGACGGCGCGCCGCCCGTCGCGCGCGCCGTCGTCGGGGTTCGTCGCGAGCTCCCACGCGAGGTACAGGGCCAGGCCTTGTTCCTCGGGCCGCGCCGCGTGCGCCTGCGCGAGCACGGCCACGGACTCCGCGCCGCGGCCGAGGTTGCGCAGGAGCTTCGCCAGGCTCAGCGCGTACGTGACGTGCCGCGGCTTCGTCGCGATCACGCGCTGCAGCGCGGCGACGGCCTCGTCCTCGCGGCCGAGCTTCACGAGCGCCCAGGCCTTCGCCGCGAGCGGCAGATAGCCCGCGGGTCGCAGCTCCATGGCGCGGTCGAACTCGGCGAGCGCGGCCTCGGGATCGCCGGCCGCCGCGCGCGCGAGGCCGAGGAAGTAGTGCGCCTGATCGAGCGTCCTGTCGAGCTCGAGCGCGCGCGTGAGCTCGGCGATCGCCTCGGCGTGGCGGTTCGCCATGTGCAGGGCCATGCCGAGCTGCTGGTGCATCTGCGCGCCGCGCGGCCAGGCCTGGACCGCGCGCTGGAGCAACGGGATCGCGCGCTCGGGCTGGCCGTGCTGCGCGAAGCCGACGCCGCGCGAGAAGTCGTCGTGCACCTGGAGCATCGAGCGCGGCGAAGCCAGGTCGCTCGGGATCGCGTCGGGCGCCGCCGAGGACTGCGCGTAGCCCAGGCTCGAGAGCCGGCTCTGCAGTTCCTCGTCGACCTTCGCGGCGGACGTCGCGCGCGACACGAACGCGCCGCGGAGTCCGGCCAGCTCGCGGTCGAGCTTCGCGGCGCGCTCGGGCTCGCGCGAGGCGAGGTCCGTCACCTCGGCCGCGTCGCGAGCGTGGTCGTACAGCTCGGGATCGCTCGAGTGGATGTAGCGCCAGCCGTCGGCGAGCACGGTGCGCAGCGGGCTCCAGCCGAACGCGAGCCAGCCGTACTCGCTCTCGCCGTAGACCGGCCGCGCGGCGAGCGTCTCGCCGCGCAGCGCGGGTACGAGGCTGCGCCCGCTGCCCTCGGGCGCGAGCCCGCATAAAGCCAGGATCGTCGGCGCGACGTCGGCCATCTCGACCGGGGTCGGCGTCACGCGCGGCGCGAGACCCGGCGCGACGACGATCAGCGGGATGCGCAACGTCGCGTCGTACACGAAGAGCCCGTGCGTCGACTCGCCGTGCTCGCCCAGCGACTCGCCGTGGTCGGCGACGGCGACGACGATCGTGTTCGCCAGCGCGCCGCGCGCCGCCAGCGCCGCCAGGACGCGCCCGATCTGCGCGTCCATGAAGGCGATCTCGCCGTCGTACGGGCTCTTCAGCCGGCTCTTCCACGGCTCGGGCGGCTCGTACGTCGAGTGCGGATCGTAGTAGTGGACCCAGGCCAGGAACGGCTCCTGCGCGCCGCGCAGCCAGTCGATCGCGACGTCCGTCGTCGCGTCGCCGATGCGCTGCGCGGGCTCGGCGTCGCCGGCCGCGTCGACGGCGGACATGCGGTCGTCGTAGACGTCGAAGCCGCGCGCGAGCCCGAACGCCGAGTCGAGCACCGCCGACGAGAGGAACGCACCCGTGCTCCAGCCGGCTTTCTTCAGGATCTCGGCCGCGTGAGGCACGTCGGCTCCGAGCGCGTTGCGCCCGTTGTCGTGGATGCCGTGCTCGGGCGGCTGCAGTCCCGTCCACAAGGTCGTGTGCGTCGGCAGCGTGAGCGGCACGGGCGCGTAGGCGTGCTCGAAGCGCGTGCCGCGCGCGGCGAGCCCGTCGAGGTTCGGCGTCTGCGCCGCGGCGTGCCCGTAGCAGCCCAGCCGGTCCGCGCGGGTCGTGTCGAGGCTCAGGACGAGCACGTTCGGGCGCCGCGCGACCGGTGCCGCGACGCCGGGCTTGGGCTCGTCGCTGCAGGCGGCGAGCAGGAGCGCGCACGCCGCGCCCAAGCTCCCAGTCCACGCCGCCGTCCGCATCGCGACGAGGCTATCCCGCGCGCGCGCCCGCGTCGACGCCTCCGCTTTCGATCGCGTAGGATGCGCCGATGTCCCTCATCGAACCGCGCACACTGAAGGGCTTCCGCGACTACCTGCCGGAGGCCCAGATCCCGCGCGAATGGCTGATCGAGACGGCGAAGCGCGTCTACCGCTCGTACGGCTTCCTGCCGATCGACACGCCGGCCCTGGAGTACGAGGAGATCCTCACCGGGAAGGGCGGCGAGGAGAGCGACAAGCAGATGTACCGGTTCGAGGACCACGGCGGGCGCAAGGTCGCGCTGCGGTTCGACCTGACGGTGCCACTGGCGCGCTTCGTGGCGCAGCACTCGAACGCGCTGGGGATGCCGTTCAAGCGTTATCACATCGCGTCGGTGTGGCGCGGCGAGAACACGCAGCGCGGCCGGTACCGCGAGTTCATGCAGTGCGACTTCGACACGATCGGGACGGAGAGCGTCGCGGCGGACGTCGAGACGGTGCTCGTGGCGCACGACCTGATGCGCGCGATCGGCTTCCCGAACTCGACGATCCGCGTGAACAACCGGCGTTTGCTCGCCGGCGTGCTCGAGCGGCTCGACCTGCAGGGACGGTCCGCCGCCGTGCTGCGCGCGCTGGACAAGCTGGACAAGATCGGGCCGCTGAAGGTCGCCGAGGAGATGGAGCGCACGGCCGGCGCGAGCGCCGCGCAGTGCGAGCGATTGATGGCGTTCGCGGGACTGGCCGGCACCGGTTCCGAGCTCCTCGAGAAGCTGCACGAGTTCTGCAACCCGAGCGAGTCGGGCTCGCGCGGCCTGGGCGAGTTGGCGCGCATCCTCGACGGCGTCCGCGCCGCGGGCGTCGTGGACGGCGCCGTGCAGATCGACGTCGCGATCGCGCGCGGACTCGACTACTACACCGGCACCGTGCTCGAGACGTCGCTCGCGGAGCTGCCCGCGATCGGCAGCGTGTGCTCGGGCGGACGCTACGACGACCTGGCGAACCTGTACACGAAGGAGCGCCTGCCGGGCATCGGCGCGTCGCTGGGGCTGGACCGGCTGCTGGCGGCGATGGAGGAGCTGAAGATGCTTCCGACCTCGCGCGCGACGGCGCCGATCTTCGTGCCCTGGTTCGACGAAGCGCGCTACGCCGACTACCTGGGCTTCGCCGCCAAGCTGCGTCGTTCGGGCCTCGGCGTCGAGCTCTACCCCGAGCCCAAGAAGCTGAAGACGCAGCTCCAGTACGCCGACCGCCGCGGTTTCACATTCGCCGTCGTCATCGGCAGCGACGAGTGGCAGTCGGGCACGTGCCAGGTGAAGAACCTGAAGACGGGCGAGAGCGCCGTCGTCGCGCGGCTCGACGCGACGGGCGCTCTCCATCCCGACCTCCTGGTTCGCCTCCGGACCTGATCCCGCGCGCCTCAGTTCGCGCGGGACCGGATCCGGCGACGATCGTTCAGCCTGTCGACACCGCGATCTTGCGCTGCGTCGGCTGCTTCCGCGGCACGAGCAGGCGCACCAGGCCGTCCTTGCACGAGGCCTGGATCGCGCCGGTGTCGGCCGTGTCGGTCAGGTGGAACGCGCGGGCGTACTCGGTCGCGATCGTCGCCGGCTCTCCTTCCGCACCCGACGAGGCGCGCGGCAGCCCCGCCTTCCCGCGGATCGAGAGCACGTCGCGCTCGACCGTGATCTCCACCGACGACGGATCGACGCCCGGCATCTCGGCCAGCACGTGCACGCCGTCCTCGCCTTCCCACACGTCGCAGGCCGGCGTCGTCTTCGCGACCGTGCGTTCCGCGACCGTCGCGCAACCGTTCTTCGTCTCGCTGTTCATGTTCGTGCTCCGGATCAAGGGGTTTGGATCGGGATGCGGCGCGGCTTCTCGGACTCCGACCGCGGGAGCTCCATCTCGAGCACGCCGTTCGCGACGCGCGCCTTCACCGCGTCCGCCTCGACCGCGAAGGGCAGCTGCAGCGTGCGCGCGAACTTGCCGCCCGCGCGTTCGCGCAGCAGCCAGCGGTCGCCGCTCTGCGGTCCCTCCGCGGCGAGCGTGCCGCGGATCGTCAGCTCGTCGCCCTCGACCGTGATCTCGAGGTCCTCGGGCTTCACGCCCGGGACGAGAGCCCGCAGACGCAGGGTGTCGCCCTCGTTCCACACGTCGATCGCGGGACCGGCGCTCGCGCCGCCGAGCGCGATGCCGCCGCGCGCGAAGCTCGCCTGGAGGCGCTCGAGCTCCTCGAACGGGCTCCAGGCAGCGGGGTTTCGGAGGTGCAGGTGTCGAATGCCGTACATGGTGGTCGTCCTCGTGAGCCCGGCACCATGCCGGGTAGCGAACCCCGCAAGGCAAGGTGGATGCCACGCGCGCGAGCCGCCGCGCGCGGCCGGAAAACGGCCTGCGCGAGCCCCGGCGGGGCGGTTGGGTGCCGAAATGGCGCCAGTTCGGCCGAAATGGCGGCAGGCGGACGGCCCGGGCCGAGAGGTCGGCCACGCGCGGGCCGGAATGCCTGTTGTAGGGGCCGCGCGCGTCGGCGAGCCTGCGGAGAGACCCACACCCACGATGACCGTTCGCTACCAGGACTACTACGCGATCCTCGGCGTGCCGCGCACGGCGACTCCGGACGAGATCCGCCGCGCCTACCGCCTGCTCGCGCGCAAGCAGCACCCCGACGTCGACAAGACCGCGGGCGCGACGCAGCGCTTCCAGCAGATCACCGAGGCCTACGAGGTGCTCAAGGACCCGGCCACGCGCCAGCGCTACGACACGCTCGGCGCGAACTGGAAGGACGGCCAGACGTTCACTCCGCCGCCCGGCTGGCAGTCGGCGCGCTCGGGGCGTCGCGCTGCGGGGCGGGAACACCCCGACCTGGGCAACTTCAGCTCGTTCTTCGAGAGCCTGTTCGGCGGTGGAGGCTTCGAGGGGTTCGACGAGGATCTCGCGCAGCGCGGTCGGCGCGCGCGCGCCGCGCAGGAACGCGTCGGCCGCGACGTCGAAGCGGAGCTCGCGGTCCCCCTCGAGACCGCGCTGCGCGGAGGGAAGCGCGCGTTCGCGCTCGACGACGGCTCGGGCGTCCCGCGCGAGATCGAGGTCAAGATCCCGGCCGGCTCGTTCACCGGCACGACGCTGCGGCTGCGCGGTCAGGGGGCGAAGTCGCAGGGCGCGGGCGCGGACGGCGACCTCCTGCTGCGCCTCGTCGTCGAGCTGCCCGGAGGCTACGCAGCGGACGAGGACGGCGACGTGCACGGCACGCTGCGCGTCTCGCCGGCCGACGCCGTGCTCGGCGCGCGACTGCCCGTGACCGGCCCCGACGGCGCCGTCGGGACCGTGACGCTGCCGCCGGGTTCGTCGAGCGGGCGCGTCCTGCGCCTGCGCGGACAGGGCTTGCCGCGCGCGGGCGGGGGACGCGGCGACCTGCTGCTCGAGGTCGCGATCGTCGTGCCCGAACGGCCGACCGACGCCGAGCGGCGCGCCTACGAGGAACTGTCGCGCGCGCTCGGCTCGAAGGTCACGGACAGAACTGGATCCTGAGGCCGTTCGAGAGGTTGAAGCCCGCGCCGCCTCCGGCCGGGTTGCGGTACCAGTACTGGAAGTTCCAGGTCTGCCCGGCCGAGATCGTGCCGCCGGCGTGCAGCGCGCCGTAATCGACGGCGAAATCCGTCTCGCCGAACGGGTTCGCCTGGACGATCGGCAGGCGGAACACCGGGTTGCCGACGCAGCGCGTCCCGTTGCCGAACGCCGTGAACGCCGGGTTCTGCCCGTAGAAGTAGAGCCCGAACGAGTTCGGCGGCACGCCGGTCGTGACGAGGAGCAGGTCGTTCGCCGACACGCGGTTCGAGCCGAACATCTGGATGTAGGCGCCGAACGGGTCGTACGAGTTCGGCGACGTGGCGCAGTACTCGAGCGGCGCCGCGCACAGCACCGGCAGGCACGACCACTGGATCGCCGTGCGCATCGTCGCCGCGTTGGCCGGGTGGAACAGGAGCCCGATGTTGTTCGACCCGCCGCTGCACAGGTGGCAGTAGCTCATGATCGTGCCGCTCGAAGTGCAGACCTGCGTCGTCTGGCACTGCCCGAAGTAGCCCGATGGCGCGCACTGGTCGAGCGGCGGGCAGTAGTCGTGCGTGTGCGGCGACGAGAAGTTGTGCCCCATCTCGTGCGCGAAGACGTAGAAGTCCCACGTCAACGGGCCCTGCATCACGGGGAACGGCGTGTTGCCGGCCAGGTCGCCGCTGACCGCGAAGCCCCACTGCGAATTGCACAGGACGTCCAGGTACGCGACGCCGCCGCCGAGTCCCGCGCCCGACAGGAAGTGCGCCAGGTGCGCGCCGTTCGGCAGGTTGCCGCTCCAGGCGTTGCGGAACTCGTCGAGCATCGCGCCCGAGCCCGCGCCGTTGTCGCCGGACACCCAGCCGTCGTTCGCGATCGAGTGCAGTCCGAGCTGCACGATCTGGATCTGCGTGCTCACGTCGGCGTCGTAGCGCGCGCTCGCGGCCGCGAAGAGCTGGTTCAGGTACGCCGTCAGCGCGGGGATGCTGTTGAAGCGCTGGTAGAGCTGGAAGTCCGTCTCGATCGCG
This sequence comes from Planctomycetota bacterium, assembly GCA_044221705.1. Classification (GTDB taxonomy): domain Bacteria; phylum Planctomycetota; class UBA1135; order UBA1135; genus JAEUHZ01. The sequence goes on along the minus strand of JBGAOR010000131.1, from coordinate 734 downwards.
AGCCGGCACAGGCGCGTGTCGCCCGGCGGCGAGACGAGGTTCTGCGATCCCGTCCATCCGCGCTGCGCCGGGGCGGGCTGCGCGCCGGGAACCGCTCGCGCGTCGCAGCTCGGCATCGGCCGCGCGGCTCCGCGCGCGAGCTCGTCCTCGGTGGCGAAGCGCGAGATGCTCGAGGCCCAGTCTCCGTTCGCGCCGGGGCCGGCGAGGAGGTGCCACAGGTCCGTGCCGGAGCGGATCCATCCGCGCGAGCCGACCCCGGAGAAGCCCAGCACGACGTCGCTGTCGGGGATGCCGACGATGCGGCCGCGCCACGTGCTGGCCAGCGGGTCCGCATCGAGCCGTGCCGGCCGTCCGTCGATCGTGATCCCGAGTTCGTCGACCTCGGCGCGCGCGCGCCGCACGAAGACGTCGACCGATCCACCCGGCAGGGGCACGTTCGCCAGGACGACCGATTCGCGGCCGGCGAGCTCGAGCGCGACGTCGGCGCGCAGGGTCAGCTCGACGCCCGACGCGTGCATCGGGAACGCGATCCGCTCGGTCGCGCCGGCTGCGTCCGCGGGATGGGATGCGAACGACGCGCAGGCCGCGACGAGGATCAGCCGGATCGGGATGCGCATGGAGGGTAGACGCGCTGGAGACGTCGCCGGTTCCAGGATACCCCGGTCGCCTCCGTGCTTTCGCGCGCGAGCGTGGAGCGCGCTGCGGGCGGCGCACGCGTCGAGCTCGTGCGCCCC
>JBGAOR010000016.1:0-66126 GCA_044221705.1 Planctomycetota bacterium | reverse complement strand
CTGCGAGAGCTCGCGGTAGGTCAGGTGCTCGCGCTCACGCAATGCCAACCAGTGCTGCACTTCGTCTCGTCGGCCCATCTCGGCCAGCGTGGCGTGCGTCGCGAAGACGACCAGATGGCCATGGCCGAACGGCTACGTTCCACACAGCGTTCTGGTCCGGCGGATGCGATGTGTTGGGGTCATCGACGTACCCGATGACCCCGCCATCCGTCGAAACCCCGGCGTTGCCGATCTTGACGCCGTTGGAGTCTTCGACCTTGTATTGACCACTAGCGACTTTGACTCCTGCCCAAGCCAGGAGCGAAGTCGCCGCGATCAGCAACACCAGGGTTGCCATGCGAGCGAAGCGATTCATGGAAGTTCCTCTCGATCACGAGGGGGACCAAGATTACAGGAACGGGAAGCTGCTCCTAATCGTGCGGGAACGTATGCGGGCGCATGGAATCTGTCAACTCTGGATGCCAACAGTCCAGCGGATGCCCGAGCGTACCGGCGGTCCTGAGCCTGGCCGCGGTACGCACCCCCTGCCCCGTGCTGTCTCGGTTCCGCTCAGCTTCGTTGTCCCCCGGGCTCCGCCGCTTGCACTTCTGGGTAGGTGCGTCGACGGCAGGCATGGGGATCGCTGATCAGCAGGTCCGCGGACGTGTGGCGGCAGAAGAGGAGGTAGGATCCCAGCGAGATGCCCGAGGCGCGGACGATCTCGGCGACCCGGTCGGTGAGGTCCGTCAGACCGCGACCTGGCGTGCGGACCTCGATCTTGCGCTGGTAGGCGGCCATGCCGCCATGGTCGGAGCCGGGCTATGCCCGCGCCACCCGGCGCGCCCCGGTCTGCTGATGCAACGCACGATGCAACACGAACTCCGCATCGCCATAAACTAATCCGTATGCTACACTTACGTCTCCCGTCCAGCGGTTTCCTAAACCGCAGGTCGTGGGTTCGAATCCCGCCGGGTGCACCAGCACTGTTGGCCTTCATTGTCACTCGCGGCAGGGAACTGGCCGTTTCACGAGATTGCGGCGAAAGGCACCCCCGCCCGCTTTGATGTGGCAATCCAGGACCGACGCCGCCCGCTCCCAGCGGCCCCGGAGGATGTGGCTGCCGAGTTCGAAGGGTAGGAGGACAGGCGACGTCGGGCGATCGACTCGCCGGCGCGCTCGACGAGGCCGACCACTGCGCCACGGTCGCACTCCCGCCGGCCAAGACCATGGACTCCGACGTGGAGTGGGGCGGCCTCGCGACACAGATTGCTGGAGCGAAGGCGCGGCGCTCCTGGCGAGTGATTGACGCATGGCGGGTTTGCCGGAAGGATCCGCGTCGTGGACGCGCACACTGAGCCCTTCGTCGCCAACACGGACCAGCGCTGGTTCGACTTCCTGCGCTCGAGGAGCACCGGGGGCATTGTCGACGAGGTGAACTTCTGGTCGCCCTCAGCGCAGCGACCGATGCGGCGGATGGACCCGGGAGAACCCGTGTTCTTCCGGCTCAAGCGGCCGAGGTACGCGGTCGCGGGGTACGGGTTCTTCGCCCACTTCGCGCTGCTCGAACTCGACGTCGCCTGGGATACCTTCGGCGCCGGGAACGGATTCCCCGATCGCGTTGGGTTCCTCGAGGCGCTCGGTGGATGGCGCCAGCAGGACCTCGCGGCGATGCGAGCGGACGGGCGGAAGCTCGCCTGCACCATCCTGCGGGACGCGATGTTCTGGCCGCAAGAGCGCTGGATTCCGTGGGGAGACGAGCGCGGCTGGCCGCGCAACATCACGCAGGGGATGACGATTCGCGATCCGGCGCACGCGGACCAGCTCCTGCGAGAAATCCAACTCGACCAGCATGTTCCGCCAGAGGAGTTCGCCCCAGCATTCTCGCTCGTTGACGCGGACGAGCGCGAACTCATGACTGCGCGCGCGCGACCGCGGGTCGGGCAGGGGGCGTTCCGGGCGCGACTCCTTTCCGCGTATGGGGCACGCTGCGCAATCACGGGCGAACGTACGGAGCCCGTCCTCGATGCGGCGCACGTCCAGCCGTACCTCGGGCCACGCAGCAATCACATCCAGAACGGGATGCTCTTGACGAAGGAATTCCACGTGCTGTTCGACCACGGTCTCGTCACCGTGACGCCCGAGCACGTGGTTCGCGTCTCGCCGCGCATTCGCGACCGCTGGAGCAACGGCAAGCGATACTACGAGTTCGACGGGAAGCCGCTGCGCGTGCTCCCTGACTCCGCCGCCGAGCGACCCAGCGGAGATGCCTTGCGCTGGCACAACCGGCGCCTGTTCGTGGCCTGAGACGCGTCCAGGTGACGGGGCGGAAGCGTCCGGCATCCGGCGCAACGCTCGGTCGCCGCGGCCGAACACCTCGCGCGGACCACTGAGGCGATCCGAGCCCCCGCCTCACGACGTGGAGTGTGCGCGGAACTCCCCGTCCACCAGGACCTCGGATACCCCGTCCCTGGACACACTGAGCCTCACGAGGACGTGGACGCGACCCTGTCCCCGTTGTTGATCCAGCAGTGATGAGAGTCCGGGTCTGGTCTGCGCTTCTTCGAACAGGTTGACCTGACGGTGTGGCTTCGACCTGGCCGGCCGCATGCGGCCGGTCAGGTCGAGAAGTAAGTCCTGGGGCGTCATTCCGGCGAGGGACGTGTGCGGGCGGAGCTGGTTGTAGTCCAGGCGCCAGTCCTCGATGAGCGCACGTGCGTCCGGCCGAGGCGCAGCTGTGGGCGGGAGTGGGGCGTAGACTGCCGGCATGACCGATACGGACACGACGCGATCGGTGTACGCCGGGCTCAACGGGAACGACATCTCGGCAGCCGTGAGCGTGTTCGATCCGCAGGTCGAGTGGACTGACCCCGCAGGAGGCGGAACGTATCGCGGGCTCGCCGCCGTGACGGCGCACTTCTCGAAGGCGCGCAATACCTGGGCCGAAGGGAGCTGTGAGCCCGAGCGATTCGTCGTTGTCGGGGACAGCGTCGTCGCCTTCGTTCACGTGCGCGTGAGGCTGAAGGGCAGCACGGACTGGATCGAAGGGCGCCTCGCGGACGTCTACAGGTTCCGCGACGGCAAAGTGATCCGGGGGCGGTCGTTCCTCGATGCGCAGGAGGCTCTCGCATGGGCCGGGGGCAAAGGCGCGGACGCCCGGTGACTCACCAACGCGCCTCTCGCCGCATCCGCGACTGCGATGGGCGGAGCGGCGATTGGGGCGTGACGCGTCGACCGACATCGGGCCGCGCCGGGACGATGACAGCGGTAGATCACCGCGCCTTGTGGCCGACCACGTAACCGATCTGCACCCGGCCGATCGTGAGAATCGACATCAGAGTGGACAAGATCCCCTGCACGCTACGCGCGTCGAAGCCAGCGGTGCGGAGCGTCTCTGCATAGTCGCGGATGTGTCGAACATCGACGATCAATACGCGCCCGCCGACGTTCAGCACGCGCGCGATCTCGCGCACGGCAGTCCGGCGTTCCGCGACGTTGTAGATGTTGTGCAGCGCGGCGCTGGAGAGCACGACGTCGAAGCTGGCGTCCTCGAACGGCAGCTTGCGCGCGTCGGCAGTCTGCACCTCGACGTGGTCGGCGACGCCTTCGATCCTCGCGTTCTCCAGCGGCGCATTCGGCGTGTTGCCGCTGAGATCCTCGGCTTGCCAGATGTCGATGCCGGTTGCCCGGCCCGCAGGCAGTCGCCTGGCAGCACCGATCAGGAACAGCCCGCGCCCGCATCCCACATCCAGCACGCGCTCGTCACCTCGCCACGTGAGCAGGTCGAGATACTCCTCGCGCTCGCGCACCTTGCCGTACTTGCTCGAACAGATCATCCAGCCAGCCATCGCACCGCACGAGAGACCTACCGAGATCAGCGGTCGGCCGAGCAGCGCGAAGGCCGACTCTCGATCCCACACGCCCGCCAGCCGCGTGATCAGCGAGACGATGCCGAGCGCGCAGACGATGAGCAGGTTGCGGACGACAGTCGGCGCGTCGAGGCCGTAGTCAGCTCGGACCGGCTTGCTCATCGCCGTCATGCTGAGGCAAACGCATCCGCGATGACAAGACGGGGTCGGTTCGGGGTGGCGCGCCACCTGAGCGGGACGTGGGCGCGCGGCGCGGTCGCACAGGGCTTCTTGCTGCCGCCTCGGCCCCAGGTGCCGCCCAAACTCGTCAGGATCGCCAACCGGTCCAAGGAGATCGGCCCACCCTGGCGGCTCGGTGGCCAACTCCACGCCCGATGCCTGAGTGAATGCGGTCTTCGCTCCGCTACTCCCCGCTGACGTGCACCACGATCGACCGCGAGTGCCCAGCAAGCCGGTGCTCGACGAGGAAGATGCCCTGCCACGTTCCAAGCGCGAGCTTCCCGTGCGTCACCGGGATCGTCTCGCTCGTCCTCGTGATCGCGCTGCGCTGATGCGCGGGGCTGTCGTCGGGCCCCTCGGCGTCGTGGGAGTTCCGAGAGTCTCCGTCCGGCGCGAGACGGCCCAGCCACGCCAGCACGTCGCGGCGGGCCGACGAGTCGGCGTTCTCGGTGATCAGCAGGCTCGCGGACGTGTGGCGGCAGAAGACGAGGCACGTACCCAGCGAGATGCCCGAGGCGCGGACGATCTCGGCGACCCGGTCGGTGAGGTCCGTCAGACCGCGACCTGGCGTGCGGACCTCGATCTTGCGCTGGTAGGCGACCATGCCGGCATCGTCGGCTCCGGGTCGAGCGCGCGCTACCCGGCTCACCGCCCACCGGCCCCATCCGGGCGGTGCAACGTGGCTGCAACACGAGCTGCGCGGCGCCCTCGCCGCGGCTGTCTGCCGCACCTACGGATCACGTCCGGCGCCTTTCCAGAGCACAGGTCGTCGGTTCGAATCCCGCCGGGTGTGCCAGCCGGCCGCCAGCGAATGTCGGATCGGCGGAGCGGCATGGCGTCGTCTGCCCCCGATCCGCAAGCTGCTCTCCGGGTCGCGGATGAATCGACGCATTGCCTGGATCTGCGCTCTCTGCGCCACCGCGCTCCTCGCGGCTTGCCTCTCGGTACGCACTCCGAGCGCCGGTGCGCCCGTGCAACTCGCGGCCGGGGAAGGAGTCGTGTTCGGGCGCGTTCGTACGTTCGACCGGGGACACGAGATCACCCCTTGGAAGCGCGAGGTGTTCGAGATCCTGGCCGAGGACCCCGAGGTGGAGCTGGCACTTTTCCATGTCGAATCGGGGCGCAAGCGTCCCGATGTGCCCATCTCGTCGGATGGTCGGTTCGAGTGGGTGCTGCCGGCGGGGACGTATCTCCTCTACCACACGCCGTCGATCGATCCGCCGTTCAACGAACCACTGGCTGCATTCCAGGTCGAGCCGGGGCCGGAGGCGACCGATCTCGGCGAGCTCGATCTGGCGATCTCCGTCGACCGCCCGCTGTCGTCGAGCCTCGCGACCTACACGCTGCTCGGCACCTCCGCGCGGGCGGGGGACGACGAGAGCGCGGCGTCGTTCCGGCGTCGTCACCCCGGATCGAGCGACGTCCGCCAAGTGGCGTTCGTCGTCGATCCGGATCTCGGCGCGCTCTTCTCGAACTGGTCGCGCGAGGAATGTGCGCGCATCCTCGCTCGGCACGGACTGCGGCTGAGTCCTGACGGGAATCGCTGACGCGGGTCGGTTCGGATGGTGGTGCGCGGGACGGGGCGGGAAGTCCCGTGCGACCTCCACGAGTGAGCGGGGGCGTCGATGCCCGACACGCCGAGGAGCGTCTGAGCGCCACTGCACGGCGCTGCCACGATCGGCGTCGCCCCGTCGGGGGCCGAACTGCAGTCGAACTTGCGCGGAGGACCCCTCGCCGATCACCATCGACGCGTCATGTCGCTCGACCCGGTCCCGCGCGTCGCCGTCGCGATCGCCCTGCTCGTCATCGGGCTCGGCGCGGGACCCGCCTCTCCCGCGTCCTCATCCGACGTGGAGGCCTACCGCGATGCGGTGGCGAAGATCAACGACGCGCACGCGGCGAAGCCGGCGGACGCCGACGAGGTCGCGCTGGCGAAGAAGCTGCCCAAGAGCGCCAGCGCGGCGCTCCAGCGGTTGCTCGCGGATCCGAAGGCCGCTCCGGCCGACCTGCTCGTCGTCGGCGAGGCGGCGCTCGATCTCGATCGCATGGACGACTTCGAGGCGATCCGCGCGAAGCTCGGTGTCGTCGCGCCGGCCGAGGCGCCGAGGCTCGGGATCGCGCTTTCGCGATCGCGCTTCCTGCTGCGCGGGCTGGACGGCGTCGAGGCGCCGGCCTTGGCCGCGATCGGCGACACGCTCGACCTCGTGCTCGACGCCTACCGCGACGGCTTCCACTTCACGAGTTGGAGCAAGGTCCCGGGGAAGAAGCTGCGCGTGCGCGTCCACCTCGTGCCGAAGATCGAGAGTCCGCCGCACTTCGCGCCCCAGTTCCCGTGGCACTCCGAGATCGACTTCCCCGTGATCTCGAAGGACTCGTTCAGCTCCCCGACCGCGGACGGCAAGTTCCTCTTCTACGGCCTGTGCCACGAACTCGGCCACGTGATCGCCATGTGGGGGAGCGCGAGCGACGAGGAGGACCACCACGCCTGGGCGCACTACACGGGCGTCGCGATCGTCGAGCACCTGGCGAAGTCGGCGGCGGATGCGTCCGCGTTGCGCGGTCTGCGCGACGCGCAGTGGCGCACGCTGTCGATCGAGCGCAAGGGCCTCGAGGAGCAGCGGGCAAAGCCCGGGCTGCGCGACCGGAGCTCCGTCCTCGCGCTGCTCGTCGGGCTGCACGACCTGGTCGGGCCCGCGGCGGTGGGGGACGCGCTCAACGCGCTCGAGCGCGGCGGGAAGACCCGGCGCGTGAATCGTGTGCGCTATTACGCGCTGCGCGATCTCGAGGACGCACTCGTCGCCGGCGAGGCGGGCCGCCAGAAGGCGAAGGCGATCGCAGTGCTGTTCGACGCGAAGCGCTGAGCGCGGGCCGGCGGACCGCGGACTGGATCACGACGCGCCGACACCCGCGACGGTCTCTTCCCGGATCGGCCGCGAACGCGCCCTACTCGGTTCGCCGCCTCGTCCCGCGCCGCGCGCTTCTCCGTTTCCCGCCGGTCGCCGCATGGGCTGGGGACCGGCCGCTCGGGGCGGGTGGCCGGTGGCACCGGGCCGACCGGTGTCGCTTAGGATCCGCGCATGTCGCAGATCGGCATGCAGGAGGCGAGGATCGAATTCGCGCTGCCCCTGTGGTTCACGCTGCTCGCGTTCTTCACGTTCGGCGTGACGGGAGCGCTGGCCGGATTGCGGCGCGGATACGACCTGATCGGCGTGGTGTTCCTGGCGTTCATCACCGCCGGCGGCGGTGGGCTGATCCGCGACGGACTCCTGCTCTCGAGCGGGCCGGCGAGCATCCTGACCGATCCGCGCTACCTGCTGGCCGTTTTGGTCGCGGCGCTCTCGACGCTCGTGTTCCACCGCTACGTCGACCGGCTGAGCCGCGCCATCGCGGTCGTCGACGCGCTCGGGCTCGGAGCGTTCGCGGTCCTCGGCGTGCAGAGCACGCTCGACGCCGGACTCGGCATCCCCGCCGCGATCCTGGGTGGCACGATGACCGCGGTCGGCGGGGGGCTGATGCGCGACATCCTGGTCCGCGAGGAGCCCCTGCTGTTCAAACCGGGGCAGTTCTACGCGCTCGTCGCCATCGGCGGCGCGAGCTTGTTCCTGGGGCTCTTGCGCTGGACCGACTTCCCGCCGGACGAGTCGGCGATCGTCACGATCGTCAGTGTGTTCGTCGTCCGCATGTTGGCCATCCGCTTCAATTGGCGGACGACCGCGCTCTACCGCCAGCCGCAACCGCCGGCCTGAGGAACCTCGCGCTGCGTGCGCGGCCATCGCCATGGGGGCCTGCGCAGTGGCTGTGAGCACCCCCTCCCGAAGGTGAGCCCCAGTGTTCCCCCTCACCCTTACGCACCTGGACGGAGTCCGTGCGTACGCGCGCGGCGATAGGGTGGCGCTCATGCGCCGACACCAATTCCAGCTTCTCTGGTGTTCCCTCTTTGCCGCGCTCGCCACGAACTCCGCCGCACGCGCGCAACAGGCCACCGCTACTCCGGGCGACGCCCCGCTCGCGCCGCCGCCCGAGCAGGCGGCCCCGCCGCTCACCCCGCCCGCCTTCAAGCCCAACGGGCTGCAGTGGCAGATCGGCGAGACGACGGTGAAGCTCGGCGGCTACGTCAAGGTCGACCTGATCCACGACTTCAATCCGATCGGATCGAAGAACGCCTTCGACCCGCGGACGATCCCGACCGACGGCAGCGACGGCAGCAACACGCTCCTGCAGGCGAACCAGACGCGCCTGAACCTGGACGTGCGCACGCCGACCTCCAGCGGAGAGCTGAAGGTCTACGTCGAAGGCGACTTCGAGGGGAGCGGCAACGCGTTCCGCCTGCGCCATGCGTACGGCGCGATGGGGGCCGTGCTCGCCGGCCAGACGTGGACGAGCTTCATGGACGAGGCCGGCATGCCCGAGACGCTCGACTTCGAATCGCCGATCGGGTTCCCGCAGGTCCGCACGGCCCAGGTGCGCTACACGAACAGGCTCGACAGCGGTGACTCCTACTCGTTCTCGATCGAGGACCCGGCGTCGGCCGTCGCCGGCGTGGACACGACCACGGGAGTCGTCGAGGACACGTTGCCGGACGTGACCGCCAACTACATCTGGAAGAACTCGCGCGGACACGTGCAGGCGTCGGCCTTCGGCGGCCTCGCGAGCTACAACCCCGACGTCGGCGCGACGGAGCGCGCTGGTCTCTGGGGCGTGAACCTGTCGGCGCTGATCACGACCTGGGGACGCGACAACGCGATCCTGCAGTTCACGTACGGCGACGGGGTGGGGCGCTACCGCGGCGGCATCACGGCGGCTCCGGATGCCGGCGGGAATCTCGAGGCCGTCGAAACCACGGCCTGGCTCGCCTCCTATCAGCACTATTGGTCGGACGCGTACCGCAGCACGGTCTGCTACAGCTGGGTCTCCGGCGACCTGCCCGCCGGTCTGCCGACGGACTCCTCGGAGACGCTGCAGTACGCGGCCGCCAACCTCATCTGGCAGTTCTCGGATCGCGCCTGGACGGGCATCGAATACCTGTACGGCACGAACGAGCAATTCGACGGCAGCAATGGCGACGCGAGCCGCCTCCAGCTCGCCATCCGATTCAACCTCTAGAGGCGAATCGCGCGACGTCCCCGAAAACCCAACCGAATCAACTCCGACTCCCCGGACCGCACACGCTCGAACAGCAAGGCGATATCATGAGCTCGACCTCCAACGCACACGCCGACCTGGACCACTTCTTCTCCGCCGTCTCGGCACGCCTCGATCGCTGGCGCGACCTGGGCAAGGCCGCGCAGGCCTGGGCGGCCAAGCCGACCGGCGCCGGCGCGGCGGCGCTCAAGGCGGAGTGTGCCCGGCAAGTCGAGCTGATCCAGCCGTTCGAATCGCTGCAGGCGTTCCCCGGACTGCGACTCTTGAAGTCGCTGCAGGAGCGCGTCGCCGCGGGCGACGCCCACGGTGCGCTCCGTCTCGTCCAACGCGTGACGAGCGCGCTCATGTCGCGGAACTACCGCAATGAAGCCGGCGACTGGGAGAGCGACGAGGAAGGCACCGGCAACGAGCGCACGATGCCGACCGCGCTGCGCGATTCCTCGACGCGCCCGTACTTCGAGGCGCTGTTCGTCACGCCGACGCCGCACGCGCGCTGGCACGCGCAGATCCAGCAGATCCGGAAGCTGCGTCGCCCGCAGGACGAGTTCGTGTACGAGCCGGTCCTGGTGGGGACCGTCGAGGACGCGCTGCTGGCCGTCATCCTCAACGTGAACCTGGAGTCGGTCGTCATCTACGACGGCATCCCCTTCGCGTCGGCGAACGAGACGCCGCTCTTCAAGAGCTGGCTCGCCTCGCGCCTGTCGTTCGAGCCGAAGGCCGCCGGTTCGGGCGAATACGGGCTGATGCTGGCCAAGGCGGTGAAGCAGATCCGGCCCGAGCTCGACGTGTTCCTGCTCGCCGACCGGCGGATCGAAGAGATCATCTCGGATCCGGCCGCGGCCGGAATTCGCCGCGTCTTCTACGAGGTCGAGGAGCCGCTCGAGATCCACCTCTCGATCCTGGCCGGCGTCGCGGAGCGCTACGACACGCCGTACTTCGAGAACCTCAAGCGCTACGCGCAGAAGCCGGTGGGCACGTTCCACGCGCTGCCGATCGCGCGCGGCAAGTCCATCTTCCGCTCGAACTGGATCCGGGACATGGGCGAGTTCTACGGCCCGACCCTGTTCCTGGCCGAGTCCTCGGCGACGACGGGTGGTCTCGACAGCCTCCTGGAGCCCACGGGCAACATCAAGAAGGCCCAGGACGCGGCGGCGCGCGCGTTCGGCGCGGACCACGTCTTCTTCGTGACGAACGGCACGTCGACGTCGAACAAGATGGTGCACCAGGCGCTGCTCGAGCCGGGCGACATCGCGATCGTCGACCGCAATTGCCACAAGTCGCACCACTACGGAATGGTCCTCGCCGGCGCGCAGCCGTACTACGTCGAGGCGTTCCCGCTGGTCGAGTACTCCATGTACGGCGCCGTGCCGCTGCGCGCGGTCAAGAAGGCGCTCCTCGATCTCAAGGCCGCGGGTCGGCTGCACAAGGTGAAGCTCGTCACGCTGACGAACTGCACCTTCGATGGGCACGTCTACGACACGCGGCGCGTCATGGAGGAGTGCCTGGCGATCAAGCCCGACCTCGTGTTCCTGTGGGACGAGGCCTGGTTCGGCTTCGCGCGCTTCTCGCCGTTCTACCGCCCGCGCACGGCGATGGGCGCCCGTGCGGCGTTGCAGGAGGCGTTCGCGGATCCGGCGTACCTCGAGCGCTACCTGGCGCAGGAGAAGAAGCTCGGCGCCGACCTGGACCCGAAGGACAAGCGCGTGATGGAAGCGCGCCTGGTGCCCGATCCGCGCAAGGCCAAGCTGCGCGTGTACCAGACGAACTCGACGCACAAGTCGATGTCGGCGCTGAGGCAGGGATCCATGGTGCTCGTCGGCGACGAGGACTTCCCGAAGCACGAGCAGGCCTTCAAGGAGGCCGTGTTCACGCACGCGTCGACCTCGCCCAACCTGCAGATCATCGCGACGCTGGACGTCGCGCGCCGGCAGATGGAGCTCGAGGGCTACGAGCTCGTCATGGGCGCCATCCAGAACGCGCTCGAGATCCGGCGCGAGGTGAACCGCCATGCGCTCGTGTCGAAGTACTTCCGCGTCCTGGAGCCGAGCGAGATGATCCCGGCCGAGTTCCGGCCCTCGGGGTTCGCGAGCTTCACGGAGGGGGGGACGTGGGTCGACGCGCTGCGCGCGTTCCGCGAGGACGAGTTCGTGCTCGATCCCACGCGCCTGACGCTCGTGTGCGGTACCGCGGGCTTCGACGGCACGCAGTTCAAGAACCTGCTGGCCGCCGAGTACGAGATCCAACTCAACAAGACGTCGCGCAATTCCATCCTGCTGCAGACGAACATCAACAACACGCGCAGCGACGTCGCGAACCTGCTCAAGGTGTTGATCGAGATCAGCCAGGGCATCGAGGATCGCCTGAAGAGCGGCGGCGCGCCGGCGCGCGCGAACTTCGAGAAGCGCGTGAAGGCGCTGACGAAGGACGTCCCCGACCTGCCGAACTTCAGCCGGTTCCACGACCGCTTCCGCACCGACCCCAAGGGCGCGACGCTCGAAGGCGACATCCGCACCGCGTTCTACATGGCGTACGACGCCTCGCGCTGTGAGCACATCCAGCTGATGAGCCCCGAGATCGACCAGCGCCTGAAGTCGGGGCCGGCGATGGTCTCGGCGCACTTCGTGATCCCGTACCCGCCGGGCTTCCCGATCATGGTGCCGGGCCAGGTCATCGAGGCCGACACGATCGAGTTCATGCGCAAGCTCGACGTGAAGGAGATCCACGGCTACGACGCGAGCCTGGGGCTCAAGTTGATCAAGCCGTCGGCCCTGGGCGAGACGGCGCCGGCGTCCGCCGGCGCCAGGAAGGCCGCCGCGCCCGCTCAGGCCGTCGGCGCCGGGAAGGGCGGCTCTCGTTGAGGCTCTCCTACGTGAACCTGCGGGCAGACCCGCACATGTCCAACAGTCCCAGTGGATGTGGGGCGCTGAACGGCGACCGCACTCCTGATCGGAGGAACACGTGAACAATTGGCTGTTCGCTACGCTGCGCCAGTACCCCGAAATCGCGATCTTCCTGACGCTCGCCATCGGGTTCTACTTCGGCAAGTTCAAATTCAAGGGCATCGGCCTGGGCGCGGTCACCGCCACGCTCCTGGCGGGCGTGCTGATCGGGCAGATCGGCGGGATCACCATCTCGCAGCCGCTCAAGGCGACGGTGTTCCTGATGTTCCTGTTCGCCGTCGGCTACGGCGTCGGGCCGCAGTTCGTGCGCGGCGTCGCCAAGGACGGCCTGCCGCAGGCTGGATTCTCCGTGGTCCAGTGCCTGCTCAGCCTGATCGTCCCCGTGCTGATCGTGAAGTACGTCGGGTACGACCTGGGCTACGCGGCCGGGTTCTACTCGGGTTCGCAGACGCTCTCGGCCGCGATGGGGCTCTCGACGGACTCGATCAACCAGCTCGGCCTCGATCCCGCGAAGGCCAAGGCGATGATCGACTCGATGCCGGTCGCCTACGCGGTCACGTACATGTTCGGCACGGTCGGATCGGCGCTCGTGATCGCGCTGCTCGGCCCGGCGCTCCTGCGCATCGACCTCGTCGCCGCCTGCAAGGACTACGAGGAGAAGCAGGGCGGCGGCGCGGGCAAGGACATGGGCGGTCCCGGATCGGCCTGGCACAAGTGGGTCGTGCGGGCCTTCCAGGTGAAGCCGGGCGGCAAGGTCGACGGGATGCGGGCCGTCGAGGCCGAGGCGCTCGTGCCCGACGCGCGCATCTTCGTCTTGCGCGTGCGACGCGGCGGCAAGATCCAGGAGGCGACGGCGGACACGGTCCTCGCGGCGGGTGACGTCGTGGCCGTCGCCGGCGCGCGCGAGGTGCTCGTCAAGGCGATCGGCGAGGGCGCGCAGGAAGTCGAGGACCCCGCGCTGCTGGACGTGCCGATCGAGGGCGTCGACGTGTACGTCACCAACAAGGATGTCGACGGCAAGACGTTGGCCGATCTGGCGAAGTCGCCCGGTGCGCGCGGCGTGTTCCTGCGCAAGATCGTCCGCGGGGCGACGGCGACCGTCATCCCGATCCTCCCGAGCACCAAGGTGGAGCGCGGCGACATCTTCACCGTCGTCGGGCGCACCCAGGACACCGAGGCGGCCGCGAAGCTGCTCGGGACCGTCGATCGACCCAGCGACGTGTCGGACGTGGCCTTCATCGGCGCCGGGATCGCGCTGGGCGCCCTCGTGGGCGCGCTGGTCTGGAAGATCGGCGGTGTGCCGCTGACGCTGTCGACGGCCGGCGGCGCGCTGGTCGCGGGCCTCGTGTCCGGATGGTTCCGTTCGGTGCGCCCGACGTTCGGGCGCATCCCTTCGCCGACCGTCTGGTTCATGAACAACGTCGGCCTGAACATCTTCATCGCCATCGTCGGGATCTCGGCCGGCCCGGGCTTCATCGACGGATTGCGCACGCAGGGCGTCAGCCTGTTCCTGTGGGGCGCGTTGGCGACGACGATCCCGCTCGTCCTGGGCATGTTCATCGGCAAGTTCGTCTTCCGGTTCCACGACGCGCTGCTGCTCGGCATCGTCTCGGGAGCACGGACGACGACCGCGTCGCTGGGCCTCGTCTGCGACGCGGCGAAGAGCCAGGTCCCCGCGCTCGGGTACTCCGTGACCTACGCGGTCGGGAACACGCTGCTCACGATCTGGGGCATGGTCCTCATCCTGCTCCTGTCGTGACGCACAGGCGCCCCGCGCCGGGAAAGCGCGGCGGCGACGATCGACAACACTTCCCAGAGAGGGGGCCCGGCCCGACCGGGTTCCCTCGAACCGGCGGGAGCGCACGTTCGCGCGAGCCGCCGGGAACGACGAGAGAATCAGGTGGATCCATGGACGGCATGAACCTCAAGCAGTACGAGAAGCTGGGCCCGTTCGAGATCAAGGACTTCCTCGCGAAGGTCGCCACGAAGACCGCCGCGGACAGTTCGATCTCGTACCTGAACGCCGGCCGCGGCAATCCGAACTGGGTCGCGACCGAGCCGCGCGAGGCGTTCTTCCTGCTGGGGCAGTTCGCCGTCACCGAGAGCAAGCGCGTGCTCGATCTGCCGCCGGGCGTGGGCGGCATGCCGAAGGCGCAGGGCATCGCGTCGCGCTTGAAGGCCTGGCTCGCCAAGCACGACGACATGCCGGGCGCGCCGTTCCTGAAGCGGATGGTGCCGTGGTCCACGAAGAAGTTCGGCTTCGACGCCGACGCGTTCGTGCACGAACTCGTCGACTCCATCATCGGCGACCACTATCCGGTGCCTGACCGCATGCTCGTGCACAACGAGCAGATCGTCCACGAGTACCTGCAGTGGGCGATGTGCGGCGATCCGCGCCCGAAGGGAAAGTTCGGCATCTACGCGGTCGAGGGCGGCACCGCCGCCATGTGCTACATCTTCAAGTCGCTGAAGAGCAACCGGATCCTGAACCCCGGCGACACGATCGCGCTCGGCGTGCCGATCTTCACGCCCTACCTCGAGATGGCGCACCTCGAGGACTACGACCTCCACTTCGTCGAGATCCACGCGCAGCAGGAGCACCGGTTCCAGTACTCCGACGAGGAACTCGACAAGCTGCTCGACCCGAAGGTCAAGGCGTTCTTCGTCGTCAACCCGGGCAACCCGTTCGCGGTCGCGCTCGCGCCCGAGACGATCGCGAAGATCGGGGCGGTGCTGAAGAAGCGGCCGGACCTGATCCTCCTGACCGACGACGTGTACGGCACGTTCGTGCCGGGCTTCCGCTCGCTGATGGGCGCGTTCCCGCGCAACACCATCGGCGTCTATTCCTACAGCAAGTACTTCGGCTGCACGGGCTGGCGGCTGGGGACGATCGCGCTGCACGAGGACAACATCTTCGACGCGATGATCGCCAAGCATCCCGAGTCGACGAAGAAGCTCCTCGACAAGCGCTACGGCGGGCTCACGCTCGAGCCGCGCAAGATCAAGTTCATCGACCGCATCGTGGCGGACAGCCGCGACGTCGCGCTGAACCACACGGCCGGGCTCTCGCTCCCGCAGCAGGTGATGATGTCGCTCTTCTCGCTCGCCGAGCTGATGGACGGGAGGAAGGACTACCAGAAGGCCTGCATCGGCATCGTGAAGAAGCGCGTCGAGGCGACGCTCGAGGGGCTGGGCCTCCAGGTCGACCCGAACCAGTATTTCGACTTCTACTACGGCCTGATCGACTTCGAGTTCTGGGCCCGCAAGAACCTGGGCGAGGACGTCGTCGCGTGGATGAAGAAGAATGTGCACCCGCTCGACATCGTGTTCCGCCTGGCCCGGGACCACGGCATCGTGCTGCTCAACGGCAGCGGGTTCGCCGCTCCCGATTGGTCGGTGCGCATCTCGTTCGCGAACCTCGACGACCACGTCTACGACGACATCGGTCGGGCCGTGCGCGAAGTCGCGCGCGTGTACCGCGAGGCCTACGAGGCCGACACCGGCAAGCGTGCCTCGCCGGCGGGAGCCGGGAAGAAGAGCGGTGCTCTGGCCGGCGCCCGGAAGCCGGCGTCCAAGGCGAAGCGCTGACCGCCGCGCGGGCCGTTCCGCCCGCGGCGAAGAGGTCGATTCCATGCTGCAAACACCCCCCCGACCAGGCGCGAACCATCCACGGGCAGAGTCCGTGGAGAGCGCGCACTCCACGGGTACGATGCCCCGCCCTCCGGAGCCGGTTCGAACGCGACCCGGCTCCGCGCACCCGAAGAAGAGAGCCCGTATGCGCTGCCCGCTTTCCCTGGGATCGTTCCTGCCCGTGCTGTGCTTGCTCGCGGCCTGCCACAAGGAAGTGCCGGTCGTTCCCCCGCCTCCGCCCGAGGTGAAGGTGGCGGAGGTGCTGCAGCGCGACGTGCCCTCCTACGTCGAGGTGATCGGCGAGACGCGCGGCAACACGGAGATCGAGATCCGCGCGCGCGTCGAGGGCTTCATCGAGACCGTCGACTACAAGGAGGGCACGCCGGTCACGAAGGGACAACTGCTCTACACGATCGACCCGCGCCCGTTCCAGGCGCGGCTCGCGACGGCCAAGGCCAGCCAGGCCGAAGCCGAGGCCCAGCTCGCGCGCGCGCACCAGGACGTCTCGCGCTACGAGCCGCTCGTCGCGAAGAACGCCATCTCGCGCCAGGAGTACGAGACCGCCGTGTCGCTCGAGAAGGCCGCGGTGGCCGTCGTCGAAGCGGCCAAGTCCATGGTCGAGCAGTCCGAGATCGACCTCTCCTACACGCGCGTCGTCGCGCCGGAGGACGGCCTCGCGGGCCGCACCGAGGTCTACGCCGGCACGCTGGTCGGGCGCGGGCAGAGCACGCTGCTCACGCGGATCTCGCGCACGGATCCGATCCACGTGCGCTTCAGTTTCCCGGAGAAGGACTACCTGGCCATGGCGCGCAAGCGCGGGACTGGTGTCACGCCGGGCGAAGCGGACCGCACCACGACGTTCGAGCTCATCATGGCCGACGGGACGATCCACCCGTCGCCCGGAACGCTGGTCTTCGTCGATCGCAACGTCGATCCGAAGACCGGGACGATCATGGTCGAGGCCGCCTTCGCGAACCCGGGCCAGATCATCCGCCCCGGCCAGTACGGTCGCATCCGCGCGACCGTCGACCAGCGGAAGGGCGCGATCCTCGTGCCGCAGCGCTGCGTGCTCGAGCAGCAGGGCGTCTACAGCGTCATGGTCCTCTCCGCCGGCGACAAGGTGGAGCAGCGCATGGTCACGCCGGCCGAGCGCAGGGATTCCTTGTGGGTCATCTCCTCGGGGTTGAGGGCCGGAGAGAAGGTCGTCGTCGAGGGGCTGCAGAAGATCCGGCCCGGCGTGCAGGTGCAGCCGAAGACCGTGCTCATCGAGGAGGAGGATCCGGCGAAGGCCGCGGGCGAGAGCCCGGCCCCGCGCGGCGGGGGGCAGCCGACGCACGGCGAAACCAAGTCCACGAACGGCGCGGCCAAGTAAGCCATGGCCAGCTTCTTCATCCGCCGGCCGATCGTCGCGATCGTCATCTCGATCCTGATCGTGCTCATGGGCCTCTTCTCGCTGAAGGGGCTCAGCATCGAGCAGTATCCGTTCCTCGCGCCGCCGACGATCCGCATCACCGCGAACTACCCCGGCGCGGCGGCCCTGACGGTCGAGCAGTCCGTCGCCACTCCGATCGAGCAGGAGGTCAACGGCGTCGACGACATGATCTACATGAAGTCGTCGAACACGAGCGACGGCCGCATGCAGCTCGACGTCAACTTCAAGGTCGGCGTCGACCAGGACAACGCGAACGTCCTCACGCAGAACCGCGTGTCGATCGCGCAGTCGCGTCTGCCGGCGGAGGTCACCCAGCAGGGCGTGACCGTCAAGAAGATGAGCCCGAGCATCCTGATGCTCATCTCGCTGTACTCGCCGAAGGGCAGCTACGACGCGAACTTCCTCATCAACTACTGCGGCATCAACCTGCGCGACCAGCTGTTGCGCATCCGCGGCGTCGCGCAGGTCGACCTGTTCGGGGGCACGGACTACGGGATGCGCGTCTGGCTGCAGCCGGACAAGCTCGCCAAGCTCGGGCTGACGCCGAGCGACGTCATCTCGGCCATCAAAGAGCAGAACCTCCAGGCGCCGACGGGGAAGATCGGTGGCGCGCCGTCGCCCGCCGACCAGGAGTTCACCTACACGGTCAGCACGCGCGGCCGCCTGATCACCGCCGCCGAGTTCGAGGACATCATCCTCCGCGAGTCGGACACCGGCGCGCAGATCCGCATCAAGGACGTCGGCCGCGCCGAGCTGGGTTCGCAGAACTACGACTCCTTCGGCCGTCTCGACGGCCAGGCCGCCGGCGCGATGGCGCTCTACCTGCTGCCGGGCGCCAACCAGCTCCAGGCCTCGGAGGAGATCTACGCGACGATGGAGCGCGCGAAGGCGCTCTTCCCGACCGACATGGATTACAAGATCGTGTACGACACGACTCCGGCGGTCGAGGCCTCGATCGAGTCGATCGTGCACACGTTCATCGAGGCCGTGATCCTCGTCACGCTCGTCGTCTTCATCTTCCTGCAGAACTTCCGGGCGACGCTGATCCCGCTGCTGACGGTGCCCGTCTCGCTCGTCGGCACCTTCCTGTTCTTCCCGTTGCTCGGGTTTTCGATCAACACGCTCTCGATGTTCGGCCTCGTGCTGGCCATCGGCATCGTGGTCGACGACGCGATCGTCGTCGTCGAGGCCGTGATGCACCACATCGAGCACGGCAAGACCCCGAAGGAGGCCACCGAGCAGGCCATGAAGGAGGTGTCCGCGCCGGTCATCGGCATCGCGCTCATCCTCACCGCGGTGTTCGTGCCGGTCGCGTTCCTGGGCGGCCTCACCGGCCAGATGTACCAGCAGTTCGCGCTCACGATCGCGATCTCGGTGCTGCTGTCGGCCTTCAGCGCGCTGTCCCTGTCCCCGGCGCTCTCCGCGATGCTGCTCAAGCCGGCCAAGCCCGCGCGCGGTCCGCTGGGCGCGTTCTTCAAGCTGTTCAACACGGGCTTCGAGAAGGTGACCGGGGGCTACGTCTCCGTCTCGCGCCTCCTCGTGCGTCGCGCGATCCTCACGATCGCGATCATCGGCGCCGTCGTCGCGGGCGCGGGCTTCTTCGGCAAGATGGTCCCGGCCGGATTCATCCCCGACGAGGACCAGGGGATCTTCGGCGTCGCCGTGCAGCTGCCGCCGGGATCCTCGCTCGAGCGCACGAGCGCGATGCTGGCGCAGGTCGAGGGCATCCTCGCGAAGACCGACGGGCTCGAGTCCTACCAGACGATCGGCGGCTACGGCGCCGTGACGAGCACGTACCAGCCGAACTTCGGGACGATCTTCGTCCGGCTCAAGCCGTGGGCCGAGCGCAAGACGGACGCGCTCCACGTGAAGGGGATCATGCGGACCCTGAGCGGGCAGCTCGCGCGCATCCCGGAGGCGGTCGCGTTCCCGTTCAACATCCCGACCATCTCGGGCTTCGGCGCGTCGGCCGGCTTCAACTTCCTGCTGCAGGATCGCAGCGGATCGCTGAGCGTGGCCGACATGGGCGAGCGGACGAGCACGTTCCTCGCCGCGGCGCGGAAGCGCCCCGAGCTGGCCAACCTGTTCACGTCGTTCGACCCGTCCTACCCGCAGGTCGACGTGGAGCTCGACCGCGAGAAGGCCCGCAAGCTGGGCGTGCCGGTGAACGAGGCCTTCCAGGCGATGGCCACGATCCTCGGCGGCTCCTACGTCAACGACTTCAACCGCTTCGGCCGCCTGTTCCGCGTCTACGTGCAGGCCGAGGCCGACGCGCGCAGCAAGCCCTCGGACATCGGGGACATCTACGTCCGCAGCCAGACGACCGAGGACATGATCCCGCTCTCGACGCTGCTCACCATCGGGTCCAAGGCCGGGTCCGAGATCACGACGCGCTTCAACCTGTTCCGCTCGGTCGAGATCAACGGCGTGCCCGGCGCGGGATACACGTCCGGCCAGGCGCAGGCCGCACTCGAGGAGACGTTCGCCCAGACGATGCCGCAGGAGATGGGCTTCGCCTACTCGTCCCTCTCGTACCAGGAGAAGATCGCGCCACCGGCCGGGCCCACGTTCGCGCTGGCGATCGTGTTCGTGTTCCTGCTGCTGGCCGCGCTGTACGAGAGCTGGCGCCTGCCCTGGGCCGTGCTGCTCGGCTCGCCGCTGGTCGTGCTGGGCGCGTTCTTCGGAGCGTGGCTCATGGGCTACGACAACAACGTCTACGTCCAGATCGGCCTGATCATGCTGATCGGACTCGCGGCCAAGAACGCGATCCTCATCGTCGAGTTCGCCAAGGCCAAGCACGACGAGGGCATGGGGATCGAGGAGGCCGCCCTCGAATCGGCGCGGCTGCGATTCCGGCCGATCCTGATGACGGCGTTCGCGTTCATCCTGGGCGTCGTGCCCCTGATGCGCGCGAGCGGCGCCGGCGCGGGCGCGCAGAACGTCATGGGCACCGCGGTGTTCTGGGGCATGTTGATCGCGACCGCGATGGGCGTGTTCCTGATCCCGGGCAACTTCGCCTTCGTCGAGCTCCTGGGCCGCAAGAAGAAGATGGCCGCGGCCCAGGCCGCGCGCGACGCGAACGCGGGCAAGGACGGTCACGGTCCCGGCCCACACGGCCCCGGTACGGATGCACAAGGGGGGGCGCACTGACATGGACGCACGTCCCTTCGTCGCACTGCTCCTGCTCACCGCGGGCTGCACGCTCGGTCCCGACTACGCGCGCCCCGAGCTGCCCCTGCCCGAGGGCTGGCGCGACGTCAGCACCGGCGAGCAGACGTCGCTGGCCAACACGCCGTGGTGGGAGGTCTTCCGGGATCCCGAGCTGGTCAAGCTGATCGGGATCGCGCTCGGGGAGAACAAGGACCTGAAGATCGCGGTCGAGCGCATCGAGGAAGCGCGCGCGATCTACGGCTTCACGAAGGCCGACCTCTACCCGAAGATCGACGCGCAGGCGTCGGCGGGCAGCGTGCAGGCCAGCCGCCAGGGGATCCCGAACATCCCGGCGGGCCTGGACAACCAGAACGAGCTCTACACCGTCGGCGCGACGATGTTCTGGGAGCTCGACTTCTTCGGCCGCATCCGGCGCGCGACGGAGGCCGAGCTCGCCCAGCTCTACGCGACCGAACAGGCGCGTCGAGCCGTCGTGCTGACCCTCGTCTCCGAGGTCGCTCGCGCCTACGTCGAGCTGCGCGACTTCGACCGGCGTCTCGAGATCTCGCGGCGCACGCTCGAATCGCGCGTGCAGTACGTCGGGCTGGCGCGCGACCGCTTCGAGGGCGGACTCACGTCGGAGCTCGACTGGCGCCAGGCCGAGGCCGAGATGCACCGCACCGCGTCGCTGGTCTTCGACTTCGAGCGCCTCGTGCGCCAGAAGGAGAACGAGCTGTCCACGTTGCTCGGCCGCAACCCGGGCGGGATCCCGCGCGGCCGCGCGCTCGAGGAACTCGAGCTGCCCGCGGCGGTGCCTGCGGGATTGCCGTCGGAGCTCCTGGATCGCCGGCCCGACCTGCGCCAGGCCGAGGAGCAACTCGTCTCGGCCAACGCGCGCATCGGTTCCGCCAAGGCTCTGCTCTACCCGAGCATCGCGCTGACCGGATCGTTCGGCTGGGAGAGCACGGAGCTCGGCGACCTGTTCGAGTCTCCGGCCCAGTCGTGGTCGATCGGCGCGAACCTGCTGCAGCCGATCTTCAACGCCGGACAGAACCAGCGCCGCGTCGAGGTGACCGAGTCGCAGCAGCGTCAGGCGCTGTACGCGTACGAGCGCTCGGTCCTGCAGGCGTTCCGCGAGGTCGAGGACTCGCTCGTCGGCTTCCGTCAAGCCGGCCTGCGGCGCGCCTCCGAGGGCCAGCGCGTGACGGCCGAGCGCAAGGTCGTCGACCTGGCCGAGCTGCGCTACCGCGGCGGCGTCGCGGCGTACCTCGAAGTGCTCGACGCGCAGCGCTCGCTGTTCGACGCGGAGCTCGAGGAGACGAGCGCGCTGCGCGACGAGGTCGTCGGCCTCATCCAGATCTACAAGGCGCTGGGCGGCGGCTGGCCGCAGTCCGCGGAGCCCGCGAACGACCGAGACGTACGACCTGAGGAAGGAGCCGCGCGATGACGAAGGACGACGAGTCGCCGAAGGGCGGGAAGCGCATGAAGCGCAAGGAGTACGAGAGCGAGCTCAAGAAGCTCCAGGCGCGGCTGTGCACGCTGCAGGAGTGGGTGAAGCACGAAGGCCTGCGCGTGATCGTCATCTTCGAGGGGCGCGACGCCGCCGGGAAGGGCGGCACGATCAAGGCCCTCACCGAGTGCGTCAGCCCGCGCGTCTTCCGCCTGGTCGCGCTGCCGGCGCCGTCCGATCGCGAGAAGACGCAGATCTACATGCAGCGCTACATCCCGCACTTCCCCGCGGCGGGCGAGGTCGTGATCTTCGACCGCAGCTGGTACAACCGCGCCGGGGTCGAGCGCGTGATGGGGTTCTGCTCCGACGCGCAGGCGGAAGCGTTCCTCGAGCGCGCCCCGGAGTACGAGAAGGACTTCGTCAAGGCCGGCATCATCCTGATCAAGTTCTGGCTCGAAGTCGGCGACGAGGAGCAGAAGCTGCGGTTCGAGAGCCGCATCGACGATCCGCGCAAGCAGTGGAAGCTCAGCCCGATGGACCTGCCTTCGCGCGAGCGCTGGTACGACTACTCGCGCGCGCGCGATGCGATGCTCGAGGCCACGGACACGAAGCACGCGCCCTGGTACCTCGTGCGCTCGGACGACAAGCGACGGGCGCGCCTCAACATCATCGCGCACATCCTGAAGCTCGTGCCGCACGAGGAGCTGCCGCGCGAGAAGGTCAAGCTGCCGAAGCGCTCGATGAAGCACGCCTACGACGACCAGAAGAGCCTCGAGGGCCGCAAGTTCGTCCCCGAAAAGTACTGACGGCGTCCGCGCTCCGCGCGGAGATCGGTGCAACATGAGCAGCGACCCAGCAGCACATCCAGACCGGCCCGGCCGGCTCGCGCGCTGGTTGCCCGGCATCGCGCGGCTCGCCGAGTACCAGGCGGCCTGGATCGGCGCGGATCTCGTCGCGGGGATCACGCTGGCGGCCTACCTGCTGCCCGCGGGCATCGCGGATGCATCGCTGGCAGGGCTGAACTCGGAAGCCGGACTCTACGCATGTCTCTTCTCCGGCCTCGTGTTCTGGCTCTTCTGCAGCTCGCGCCACACGGCGATCACCGTCACGTCGGCGGTGTCGCTCCTGATCGGCGCCTCGCTGGCCGACCTCGGTCATGGCGATCCCGCGCGCACGGCCGGGCTGGCCGCTTGCACGGCATTGCTCGTCGGTCTCTTCTCGTTCGTGGCGTGGGTGTTCGACGGCGGATCCGTCGTCAACTTCGTCTCCGAGACGGTTCTCGTCGGGTTCAAGGCCGGCATCGCGCTGCACCTCGCGAGCACGCAGCTGCCGAAGCTGTTCGGCATCCCGGGCTCGCATGGCAACTTCTGGGAGCGGATGGCGGGCTTCCTCGCGCACGTGGGCGAGACGCATCCGGCCGCGCTCGCGCTCGGCGGTTCGGCGCTGGCGCTGCTGATCCTGGGCAAGGTGTTCCTGCCCAACCAGCCGGTCGCGCTGCTCGTCGTCGTGGGCGGCATCGTGGCCGCGGGCGCGCTGGATTTGGGCTCGCGGGGCGTGAAGCTCCTGGGCGAGGTTCCGGAAGGGCTGCCGACGCTCGGTCTGCCCGGCGTGGGCTTCGCCGACGCGGACGAGTTGCTGACGCTCGCGATGGCGTGCTTCCTGCTCGCCGCCGTCGAGACCGCGGCCATCGGCCGCATGTTCGCGCAGAAGCACGGCTACCGCGTCGACACGAACCAGGAGTTCCTCGCTCTCGCAGCCGCGAACCTCGCGGCGGGGCTCGGTCGCGGCCTGCCCGTGAGCGGCGGCATGTCGCAGTCGCTCGTGAACGAGTCGGGTGGAGCGCGCACGCCGCTGTCGGGGCTCTTCGCGTCGGTGCTGATCCTGCTCGTGGTCCTCTTCCTGTCCGGGCTGCTGCAGACGCTGCCGCAGCCCGTGCTGGCCGCGATCGTGCTCGTCGCCGTCGCTGGCCTCTTCAAGGTCCACGCGCTGAAGCGTCTGTGGCACTTCAGCCGCGCCGAGTTCGCCGTCGCGGCGGCGGCGCTCGTCGGCGTGCTCGGCGCAGGCCTGCTGCGCGGCGTCCTGATCGGCGTCGTGCTCTCGATCGTGATGCTGCTGCGCCGCGCGGCGCGGTCGCCGGTCACCGAGCTGGGCCTCGTCCCCGGTACCGAGCAGTTCGCCGACCGGATCCGCGACCCGCGCAACGAGCGCACGCCGGGCGTGCTCGTCGTGCGCAGCACGGGCGGACTCCTCTACTTCAACGTCGACTACGTGCGCGACCGCGTCTTCGAGCTGCTCGCCGAGCGACAGGACGTGCGCCGCGTCGTCTACTACATGGGCGCCGTGCCGATGGCGGACCTGGCCGGCGCGGAGTTCCTGATCGACCTGCACGAGACGCTCGCCGCGCGCGGAATCGAGTTCCGCCTGGCCGCCATCCCGAGCAGCGTGCGCGAGACGCTCGTGAAGGCCGGCTTCGCCGAGACATGCGGCCCCGTCGTCGCCAACGAGCCCGTGGCCGCGGTCGTCGCGGCGCCGGCGGAGCCCGCGCGCGCGCGAACGAAGACGGGACATGCTCGCGGTCACTGAGTCACCGCCTCCGGAGCACGCACATGGACGACATCACGAGGAACGACCGCGAGGATCGCGCTCATCCGCGCGCCTGGCCGGTGCGGCGACTGCTGTTCGCCGCGGCGCTCGCCGCCGGCGCCTGCGGGCCCGCCGGCGAAACGCCGCGTCCGGCGGGGATCAACGGCGAATGGCTCGAGTTCGAAGGCAGCTGGACCGCCGCCGGCAGCCGGCGCGTGCTCTCCCTCGGCACGGACCGTAGCGCCGCGATCCTCGACCTGCGCGGCACCATGCTGCTCACGGGACCACGGCGAGCCGGAGTGGGGTTCCACTCCGAGGTCGTCGCGCTCGCCGACAGCGCCACCGGCCTCGTGGGACGCAGCTCGTGGACGGACGAGCGCGGCGATCAGGTGTTCAGCGAGCTCGTGGGGGAGGGCACCGCCGCGAAGAACCGCATCACGGGGACCATCGTGGGCGGCACGGGCCGCTACGCCGGAGCGACGGGCACGTACGAGTTCTCGTGGAAGTGGGTGATGGAGGCCGAGGACGGCTCGATCTCGGGGCGCGCGGTCGAACTGAAGGGCCGCGTCCGTCCGGGCTCCGCGGCGGGAGGCGCGCCCAAATGAGCACCGCCCTGCGCCTGAAGCGCGCGACGCCGTTCGCGATCGCGCTCGTCATCTGGTTCCTGCCCGTCCCGGCCGGTCTGACCGCGCCGGCCTGGCACCTCTTCGCGGTCTTCGCCGCGGCCATCGCGTCGGTCCTGCTCGGCGCGTTCCCGCTGCTCACGGCCTCGATGCTCGCCGTCGGCGCGATCGTCCTCACGAAGACGATCACGCCGGAGCAGGCCTATTCGGGCTTCGCCAACTCGAGCGTCCTGCTCGTCGTGGTCGCGTTCATCGTGGCGCAGGCCGTCGTGAAGTCGGGCCTGGGCCGTCGGATCAGCCTGTTCATGGTGAGCCTGTTCGGCGGCTCGTCGCTCGGCCTCGCCTACAGCATCGTGCTGACCGACGCGGCCATCGCGCCCGCGTTCCCGAGCAACACGGCGCGCGGCGGCGTGCTCTACCCCATCGTCCTGTCGGTCGCGAAGGGCGCCGGCTCCGAGCCTGGGGACGAGGAGAAGCGCCGGCTGGGCGGCTACCTCATGTTCTGCACGATGGCGAGCCTCGCGGTCTCGTCGGCACTCTGGATGACGGCCACGTCCTGCAATCCGATCGGCGTGCAGATGGCGAGGGAAGCCGGGCTCGAGATCGACTTCGGGAAGTGGATGCTGGCGTCCGCGGTGCCGTCGCTCGCCGCGATCGCGCTCCTGCCGCTCCTCGTGGCCTGGATCTTCCCGCCGCGCGTCGGCAAGACGCCCGAGGCTCCGGCAGCAGCGCGCAAGGAGCTCGCCGGCATGGGCGGGATGTCGCGCGACGAGTGGATCACCGCCGCGACCTTCGTGCTCATGGTCGCCGGCTGGGTCTTCGGCGGGAAGCTGGGCCTGAACACGACCAGCGTCGCGTTCCTGGGCTTCGGCGTGCTGCTCTTCTTCGGCGTGATCACCCTCGAGGACATCACGAAGCAGGGCGACACCCTGACGACGTTCCTCTGGCTCGCGGTCCTGTTCGCCATGAGCGCGCAGCTGAACGAGCTCGGCTTCATGGGCTACGTCGGAGAGCGACTGGCCACGAGCCTGGGCGGCCTGTCGTGGCCGACCCTGTACGTGACGCTGATCGTCCTCTACGTCGCCATCCACTACCTGTTCGTGAGCCAGACCTCGCAGATGCTGGCGCTGTTCGGCGTGTTCCTCGACGTCGGGATGCGCGGCGGCGTGCCGGTGCCGCTGATGGCGTTCGGCCTGCTCTTCGCGAACAGCTACTTCTCCGTGATCACGCCGCAGGGCGGCAGCCAGAACATCATCTTCGCCGCCAGCGGGTACTTGAAGCAGAGCGAGCTCTACAAGCTCGGCCTCATCACGACGATCGCGTTCCTGGTCGTGTACCTGCTGATCGGCTCGCCGTGGGTGTACTTCGTGATGGGCTGACGACGGCCGCCGGACCGGACACCGCGGCCCCACGCGAGCACGGGTCCGGTCCCGCGCGAAGTCGGATCGTGCGCCTCGGACCGGGGAATCCGCCCGCGCGGCGCCCGAGAACGCTTCCGTCCGTTGCCAACGTGTCGCCGCATCACGACCATCAGGCGCCCACGTCCGGATCCCGAGCACGCCCATGACCGTCACACTCGACACCCACCATCGCGCCCTGGCCGTCAACCTCGACCCCACGAGCTACGGGACCTTCGCGGAGATCGGCGCGGGCCAGGAGGTCGCGCGCTGGTTCCTGCAGGTCGGCGCGGCGGCCGGCACGGTGGCCAAGACGATCTCGGCCTACGACATGGCGTTCAGCGACGCGATCTACGGCAAGTCCGGCCGCTACGTGTCGCGCGAGCGGCTCGTCGCGATGCTCGACCACGAGTACCCGCTGCTGCTCGAGCGGCTCGGGCGCGAGCGCGGCGCGAAGTCGCGCTTCTTCGTGTTCGCGGACACGGTCTCGGCGCGCAACTACGCCGGCACGAACGAATGTCACGGCTGGATGGGCCTGCGCTTCCAGACGAAGCCCGGCGCGAAGCCGAGCCAGATGCTCTTGCACGTCAACCTGCGCGACGCGACGAACCTCCTGCAGCAGCAGGCGCTCGGGATCCTGGGCGTCAACCTCGTCCACGCGGCGTTCTTCGAGCTCGGGAAGCGCGAGCGCGTCCTCGACGCGCTGTTCGCGTGCCTGTCGCTCGCGCGCATCGAGATCGACGACGTCGACCTGTCGGGACCGGCGTTCGAGCGCGCGAGCGAAGGCGAGCTGGGCGTCGAGATCGTGCGGCAGGGCCTGGCCACGGCGGTGCTGATGACGCGGAGCGGCGAGCTCGTGCCGCCGACGGAGTACTTGCGCAAGCGCCCGATCGTGATCGAGCGCCACCCGGTGACCGGGCCGGGATCCGGATCCACGCACATGCTGAACGCGGCGGCGCGTCAGCTCGGCGACGAGAACCCGGGACTCGAGCGGCCTCCGATCGCGCTGAGCGAGGTGTACGCGCTCCCGCGGAACGGGAAGCGCGCGCCGAGCACGGCGGCGATCCTGGGCCGCGTCCGCGCGCTCGCCCGTCGCGACGCGCCCGTGCTGGTCACGCGCCACGACCGCGCGTTCCAGCTGATGCAGTACCTGCGGCGCTACACGAAGGAGCCGCTCGTGCTCGCGTTCGGTGCGGCGACGCTGGTCGAGTCCCTGCGCGGGACCAGCGATCGCGAGCAGACGGGGCGCGCGTTCGAGGGCTTCGGCAAGTTCCTGGGCGAGAACGCGCGCATGTTCGTCGAGCCGCAGTCGGCGAAGGACTTCCGGAGCGCGCTGCGCCGCGCCGGGCTCGACCCGTCTCGCGTGCGCGCGCCGGAGAACGGCCTCGTCCGCGTCGGCGACATCGGCCTCGAGGCTCCCGTCGATCAGATGCTCGGCTACCTGCTCGGCGCCGGCTGGGTCGTCCCGCTCGAACGTCGTCGGACGAAGGTCGCGAGCCCCGCGCGCAAGCCACGGGCGGCGGCACGCTCGACGCGCAACTCCACGAAGTCCTGAACCAACATGATCCAAGAACTGCTCGTCTCCCTCGCGCTCCTCGTCGCCGCCTCGGGGCCCGACAAGGTCAAACTGCAGGACGGCAAGGTGCTCGAAGGCCGCGTCGTGCACGAAGGCCGCGACTCGATCGTCCTGCGCGAGAACAAGAAGGACCGCACGATACCGCGTGGAGAGATCGCCGAGCTCACGACGCTCGAGCGCAGCCTGGGCGAGCTCACGGCGCGTCAGCTGCCCAAGGGCGACGCCGCGGCGCTCGCCGCCCTCGCGGCGGACTGCGAGAAGAAGGGTCTCTCGGCCGAGGCGCGCGCGCTGTGGCTGCGCGTGCTGCTCGTCGACGTGGCGAACGCCGACGCCATCAAGGCCCTCGACGCGCGCGGCCTGAAGGACGACGTGCAGGTCAAGTTCGGCAAGGAGCCGCGCAAGCTGAGCGACCTGCGCGCGACCCAACCCAAGTGGAAGGACGCGTACGAGATCCAGACGACGCACTTCGTCGTGCGCACCGACGCGGCGCTCGAGCGCGCGCTCGACGTCGGTTTCGAGCTCGAGCGCTTCCACAAGATCTTCTACGACCTGCTCTCGAACCCGCTCGACCTCTACGTCTTCGACGAGAAGGAGCTGCCCGAGATCCGCCTGTACGCCGGCGAAGGCGCGTATCCGAGCCCGCCCGTCCCCGGTCAGCGTGTGTGGTTCGGCGCGGCCGAGAACTGCCTGCACGCCGCCGCCGACAAGCCGGTCGACGTGCCCTCCGTGGTGGAGGAGCTCTCGCGGCAGATGCTCTTCAGCGCGCTGCGCCGCAGCGCCGGTCCCACGGCGCAGGTGTCGGCCTGGGTCGCGACCGGGATCGCGCAGCACTTCGCGTCGGCCGTGCCCGCCGATCGCACGCAGCCCTGGCCGAGCCCGGAGCTCCCGGCGAAGCCGCTGTTCCAGCGCGCCGCCGCGACCGACATCGCGTTCGACCGCCTGTTCCGCGGCGCGCCCAACGACTTCACCGACGGGCCGAAGGCGGCCGACATGTCGGCCTGCGCCTACACGCTGCTGCACTTCTTCGCCTACGGTCGCGACGGCGCACTGCGCGCGGGCTTCGGGGCGTACGTGCGCGAAGGCGCGAAGGGCAAGCTCTCGATGGGCGCGCTGACGAGCGAGGTCGGCCTGAAGGAGGCCGAGATCGAGAAGGCCTGGCGCGAGCACGTGCGCGCCAACGCGCAGTGACGCGCGCGGCCTGAAGGTTCAGGGCGGACCGCGGCGATCCGCGGCGACGAGCACGAGCGCGACGACGGTCGCGGGGGACCGCCCCGCGATCTCGAGCTCCTCCTCGCCGCCGAGTTCGCGCGCCCACAGGCTGTCGCCCGCATCGAGCTCGAACGGCTCCTCCTCGCGCGGCACGCGCACGGTCGCGGCACCGGCGAGCACGTGCAGGAACGCGTGGCCCGGACCGGCGCTCTCGCGGATGCGGCGCGCGCCGAGTCGCGTGATCGCCACCTCCGCCCGGACCGCCCCGCGCCGCGCGAACACGTTGAAGTCGGCCACGGGGCCCGCGACCAGCTCCGCGCGCGTCGGCCATTCGCCCGCGAACCGGCAGGGCTCGAGCGGGCGCACGCGCGACCGCGGCGCGCCGTCGCCGTGGTGCAGGACGAGCCCCGCGCCGTCCGTCACGACCAGCGTGCGCTCGAAGCCCGGGAACGCGGAGAACGGCCCGGCCTCCTCAACCCGCGCCTTCGAGATGCGCCAGTCGAAGTCGCCGCGCTCGAGCGTGGCGCCGGCGGGCCAGATCGCGAGCTCCTCCGTCGTCCCGCGCCCGTTCCGCCACGGGACGCGGCGCGAATCCGCGCTCGTCTGGTGGAGGATCTCGCGCGGCATCCCGGGAACCTACCCGGGAAGGGGAGCCGCGCCGAGCGACCCTCTGTCGGGACTCGGCGCGGCTCGGGGACCCCGAGGAACGGCGGGGTGCGATGCGGGATTCATCGCTGGACGGCGCATTGCGCCCGGGCTGGCAGGGGCCCGCGGGCTCGGGGCCGGACCTCGTTGCGCGGCGCGCCGCCTACCGGACAGGAATCCCGGGGAAGTTCAGTCCCCGGCGTTCGCGACCCGCTCGAGGGACATCTCCGACCAGTAGCAGCCGGCTTCGATCCCCAGTGCTCCGGGTCCGGCCCAGCCCGCGCCGGCGGTCGTCGCCAGCACCAGGTTCCCGCGGCCGGCGCTCTCGAACGTGGCCTCCAGGGTCTGCGGCCCCAGCCCCACGAGGTCCGCGTCCGGCCCGAAGGCTCGGCGCAGGTGCGTGCGCACCGTTCCCGGGCCCGTCTCGAGCACGAGGAACTCGCCCGCGGCGGCCGGGTCGCGCTGGCCGGGAGCGGGGAGCACGCCGTAGCGCACGCGCAGCCGGTATTTCCCCGGCGCGAGGCGCCACGTCAGGCGGCTCGGCGCATGGACGACGCCCACGGCGCGCCCGTCGACCGTCGCCCGCGCCGGCACGCGGGCCGTGTAGACCGCGTCGGGAGCGGTCGGCAGGACGCCCGCCATCCAGCTCGCCGGCTCGAGCCCGGCGCGGCGTTCCGGTTGGAGTCCCTCCGCGCGCTCGACCCGCACCGCGAACGACGGCTGGAACCGCCACGCTCCGCCCGGCGGCGGCTCGATCGCCAGGACGACGCAGCGCTGCAGGTCGCGGCCGAGCATCCAGTCCGTCCACTCGTCGGCCGTCTCGACGACCGGGTCGACCAGCACGCGCGAACGCATCATCGAGGGCACCACGCGGCCCGTGCGCGTCGTCCCGTCGTCGAGCGTGAGCCGCATCGTGAGCGCGGGCGTCGACTCGAGCAGGCGCGCGAGCCAGCCGGCCGCCGTCGGGCGCAGGTCGAGCGTGAGGAGCTGCGCCGCGCCGGGGCCCGCGGCGGGGAGAGCGAGCGGTTCGCCGAAGCGCAGCTCGCGCTCGACGACCGTCGTGCGCCGCACGTCGCGCGGCGGTCCGTCGCGCCGCTCGAGCAGCAGGTACTCGCGCTCCTGCAGGACGGGCGCGTACGCGCGGCTCGCGACCTCGAGCGCGAGCGCGTCGTCCATCGCCGGCCAGCGACCGTCGATCGACTCGAAGCGCGAGAGCAGGTAGCGCGGCGCGCGCGGACCGGCCAGGAACTCGGCGTTCCTGCGCTGCAGCTCGGGCGTGAACGTGATGTAGCCCTGGAAGGCCGGACGCGGGGTCCAGTGCAGGCCGTGCAGCAGCACGAGCCCCTGCTGGAATCCGAGGCAGTCGATCGGTTCGGCGCCGACGCGCGCGCGGACCTCCGGGAACGGGTAGCGCTCGCGCTGCTGGGCGAG
The DNA here is from genome assembly GCA_044221705.1 of Planctomycetota bacterium. GTDB lineage: Bacteria > Planctomycetota > UBA1135 > UBA1135 > JAEUHZ01. Next base: position 34,894 of record JBGAOR010000016.1, on the reverse strand, counting down.
CTGTTCCTCGAGATCGCGGCGGTGCGCGCGCGGCCCGGCCAGCACCGCGAGGTTGCGGCCGGCGCGCACGGGCGCGCGCGCGAGCTCGCGCACGTACTCCCCGGTTCCTGCGGGAGCCGTGAGGAGCGAACCGGCGCAGCCGACGGCGAACGCGGCGAGCCGCAGCGCGCGGAATCCGCCGCGCGGGCTCGCGGCTCGCGGCGCCGGCAGCATCAGCGCCGCGAGCGGCGCGAAGGCGAAGTAGAAGGTCGGGTGGTCGTCGGCGCGCACGAACCCCGTCTTCCAGGCGCAGAACAGCACGAATGCGAGACCGAGCGCGGTCGCGAGCCGTGCGCGCGGCGCGCCGCCACCCCGCGCCCACAGCAGCAGCGCGAGGACCAGCGCGGCGATGCTGACGAGCCCCGACACGACCCACGACGTCGCATGGGGCGGCGTGGACTGCGCCTCGCTGTAGTTGCTGGCGATCTGCCAGGTGTTCGACAGGTACGGCCACACGTCGGAGAGGCGCTGTCCGGCCAGGAACCAGAGCGCGGCCAGGACCGACAACGCCTTCGCCGCGAGCGCGAAGCCGGCTGCGCGTCCGCGGCGCAGGCCGCGCGCGAGGGCGAGCGCCGCGAAGAGCGCGACGGCCGCGACGAGGATCGTGAACTTCGCCAGGGCCGCGCCGCCGATCGCGACGAGCACGATCCACTCGACGAGCGGCCGCGGCGGGTGCTCGTCGTCGTCGAGCAGCACCGCGCCGGCGACCAGCGTGGCCAGCGCCCACGGATCGAAGTAGAGCGTCGCGCAGACGAGGAACAGTCCGCACAACGCGCGCTCGACGCGGCTCTCGATGCGCAGCGTCGCGAGCACGAGGCACACGACGGTGCACAGGCGCCACGCGCCCTCCCACGCGACGAGCTTCCACCAGAAGAGCTCGGGCTGGTAGTAGGGCGAGTGCAGCCCGGCGAGCGGACCGGCCGTGAAGATCCAGTCCGTCCCGGCGTGCGCGCCGTCCGCGAGGAATCGGCCCATCGCCGCGAGCCAACCGGCGTCGAGGCCGGGGCCCGGGACGCCGCTCGGCGGCTCGAAGTGCGCGAGCCACACGACGAGTCCGAAGAGGAACGGCGCGAGCGTGCGCGCCAGCCGCGGGAGACGCGCGGTCGATCGATCGCTCATCGGCCCGCCGCCGGCGTGGGCAGCGGCTGGATGACCGCCGCGAATCCGGTGGGACGCGCCGCCTGCGCCGCGCCGAGGAGATCCCGCGGCCAGAGCCGGGCCGTTCCGTCACCCGACGCCGACAGGATCCACGTCCCGTCGGCCGTCACGTCCACGCCGTAGATCGCGTCCGCGTGGCCGGGGTAGGCCGCGACGCAGCGGCGCTGGTTCAGATCCCAGAGGTGCACGGTCCGGTCGAGCGAGCCGGTCACGGCCCACGGGGCGGAGCGGGCCTTCGCCAGCGCGGTCATGCTGTTCGTGTGGTGCTCGCCGGGCAGGCCCATGCTCGTCCGGTTCACGAGCTCCGCCGTCGCGCCCGCGTCGGGGAAGCTCCACATCGTCATCGTGCGGCCGTACTTGGAGGTGCCGAGCAGCAGCGACTGCTCGGGCGCGAACGTCACGAGCCCCGGAGTGGCGATGATCGGCGTGGACGCGACGAAGCGGCCGTCCGCGTCGAAGACCGCGATCCGCGTGTTCTGTTGCGCGGCCGCGATCCAGCGGCCGTCCGGCGAGTACGCGATGTCGAACACCTGCGTGAGCTGGCGCAGGTCGCTCTCGAAGGGTTCCGAGCGCCACGCGAGCTCGCGACCGGGCTCGGCCTCCACGTCCCACGCGCACACGCGCCGGTCGCTGCCGCCGGTCGCGAGCCTCCGGCCGTCGGGCGAGAAGCGCAGCGCGGTGAGGTCGCCCTCGTGCGCGGCGATCGAACGCTCGGCGCCCGTCGCGAGCTCGAACACGCGCACCGCGCCGGGTCCGTCCGCGAACGCGAGCCGTGCGCCGTCGGGCGAGAACGCCGCGGCGATGCCGGCCGCGCCGCGCGCGTCGAAGCGGCGCTCGAGGCGCGATCCGTCCGCAGCCCAGAGCAGGACGCGACCCTGCGCATCCGTCGTCGCGACGTGCACGCCCGTCGGATCGAACGCCGCGCCGACGAGCGGCGCGCGCGGCAGCCCCGCGCTCGACGGGTCGTACACCGCTTCGCGCGCGCCGCCCGGCACGGTCCACGAGCGCGCCGTGCCGTCGTCCGAGGCCGTCAGCGCGTGGCGTCCGTCCAGCGAGAAACGCGCGGTCCGCACCGGGCCCGAGTGCCCGCGCAGCACCGGCAGGAACGGACGGTCGGCGCCGTACCACACCGACGCCGTGCTCTGGCGGTGCCAGGTGGTCAGGAACGATCCGTCCGGACTCCAGGCGAGCCCCATGATCTGCCGCGCGGAGCCGCGGCACGTGCGCAGGAGCGCCCCGTCCTCGGCGCGGAAGATGCGCAGCGCGTCGTCGTAGGCGACGGTGGCCAGCTCGCGTCCGCCGGGGCTCCATTCGATGCGCACGACGGCGCGATGGCCGTGGTTCGGCAGCACGTAGAGGTCCGCGCCCGTCGCCACGTCGACCACCTTGGCCCCGGCGTCCCACGAGAGCGCGAGCCGGGCACCGTCGGGCGAGAAGCGCGCGGAGTGGTAACGCCCGCCGACGACGAAGACGTGGGCGGGCGCCGGGTCAGCCCGGTCCAGATCCCACAGCTGCGCCGACTTGTCCTCGCACGCCGCCACGACCCAGCGGCCGTCGGCGCTCGCGTCGATCGCCGTCGCCATCGCGGGCGACCCGGCCAGCACGCGCAGCTCGGCGCCCGTGCGCGCGTCGAAGATGCGCTTCGTCGCATCCGACTCCGAGACGCTCGAACCGCCCGAAGGTTCGGCCGAGCGCGTCAGGACCCAGGCGCCGCCGCGCAGGAAGCGCGCTTCCGCGACGGATCCCGTGTGTCCCGCGCAGACGGCGACCGTGTGTCCCGTCGCGACGTCGAAGACGCGCGCGGTCCGATCGCGCGACGCGGTGACGACGCGCGTTCCGTCCGGGCTGAAGTCGAGGCCGTAGACGTCGTTCGTGTGTCCGGCGAGTTCGATCGCCGCCGCCTCGGGCGCGTCGAGGTCGACGAGGAGCGCGCGACCGCCGGTCCCCGCGAACGCGAGCCGCTTTCCGTCCGGCGCGAAGCGGACGGAGTACACCGTGCCGCCTCCGAGCCGGAACTGCGCGATCTCGCGCCCCGTGTCGACGTCCCACACGCGCGCCGTGCCGTCGAGCGACCCCGTCGCGATCCGGCGCGCCCGCGGGTCGACGTCGGCGTCGAAGATCATGCGCTCGTGGCCGACCAGGAGCTGGCGTTCGTAGAGCGAGTCGAGCGCGGCGAGCAGGACGCGGTTGCTCGCGAGCCCCGGATCGCGCTCGGCCGCCGCGATCGCGAACTGCAGGGCGCGCGGCTGCGCGTCGGGCAGCGAACTCGACGCTTCGTCGCGGTACCACCCGCCTTCGAACAGCGCGAGCGCGGCTTCCTTGCGGCGTTCCTCGGTGCGCACGCGCCGCAGGAGCACGAGCGCGACCGTCAGCGCGACGGACAGCGCGACGATCGAGCCGATCGTGCCCGTCGCGATCACCGGGTTGCGCTGGCCCCAGCGTCGCAGGCGCAGGAGCGGGCCCGCGGGCCGCGCGACGATCGGCTCGTACTCGCGCACGCGCCGCAATTCCTCGGCGAACTCGAGCGCGGTCGGGTACCGGCGCTCGACGTCCTTCTCCAGCGCGGTCTCGAGCACGACCACCAGGTCGTCGGGCAGCGTCGGGTTCTGCTGGCGCGGCGTCGGCATCGGCTCGTGCCGGATCGCCTCGGCCAACGCCGCGTTCGAATCGCCCTGGAACGGCCGCGCCAGCGTGAGGCACTCGTACAGCACGACGCCCAGCGAGTAGACGTCGGTGCGGCGATCGACGTGGCGTCCGCTCTCGAGTTGCTCGGGCGAGATGTAGGCCGGCGTGCCGAACACCTCGTCCGAGCGCGTCAGCTGCGCCGAGTCCTCGCCGTCGTCGCGCGCGAGGCCGAAGTCGAGGACGACCGGTGCGCCGTCGGTCGACACCATGATGTTCCCGGGCTTCACGTCGCGGTGGACGACGCCGGCCTCGTGCGCCGCGTGCAGCGCGCGCGCGACGCGCTCGAAGAACGACAGCGTCTCGGCCAGCTCCAGCGCGCGCTGCGGGGCCAGGATGCGCGACGCGCTGGTCGCGGAATCGCCGCCGGAGCTGGGCGTGATCCGGCGTTCGCGCTCCTCGCGCACGCGGATCAACGCCGCCGCCAGTGTTTCGCCCTCGACGAAGCGCATCGCGATGTACGGCGACTCGGCGTCGAGGTCCGCGTCCAGCACCGTGCAGATGCCCGGGTGGTCGAGCCGCGCGAGGATCTCGGCCTCGCGGCGGAAGCGCGTCCGGCGGCCCTGCGAGACGCTCGCCACGGGGATGGTCAGCACCTTCAGCGCGACCGTGCGATCGAGCCGCGGATCGAGCGCGCGGTACACGACGCCCTGCCCGCCGCGCCCGAGCACCGCGACGACCTTGTACGGTCCGATGCGCTCCAGCGGCCGCGCGGCGCCACTCTTCTTCGCGCCCGATTCCGCCTGACCGCTGGTCAGCGCGATGTACTCGCGCGCGACCTTCTCCTCGTGACCGGGGAAACGCGCCAGATAGTGCGCCAGCGGCCGCAGCCGGTCCGCTTCGATGTCGGAGAGGAGCTGGTCCGCGAAGTCGAACAGGATCGATCCGCTCGAGTCCGTCGCTTCGGTCATGGGTTCTGGCGCGGACGACTTCCGACGGGCTCGATCCTACTCCAAGGCGCTCCGGCGTACTCGATCCGGGCGCGCGCCGTAGAATCCGGGGGACCGATGAGCTCCGAAGAAACCGGGACGACGCGCCGCCGCCAGGATCCGCGGTTCGAGGCGCTCTTCGCCGAGGTCGCCCCCGCGCTCTACGCGTGGGCGGAGCTGCGCATCCGGCCCGCGCTGCGCGCGCGGCTCGATCCGCAGGACCTCGTGCAGGAGGTCTGGATCCGCGGCATGCAGGGGTTCTCGCGCTTCGACGAGCGCGGCGTGAGCTTTCGCGCGTGGGCGTTCCGCATCGGCAAGAACATCCTGATGGAGTCGATCCGCGCGACGCGCAACGACATCGTGGACACGCCCGGCGGCGTGACGTCGCGCATGCTCGCGCTCGAGGGCGTGCCGCAGGACGTGACGAGCTTCACGCAGCGCGTCGCGCGCGAGGAATCGGTGCGCGCGTTCCTGGACGAGGCCGGCGCGCTGGTGGAGGTCGAGCGCATGCTGCTCGTCCACTGCGGACTGGAAGGGGAGACGTGCGCCGAGGCCGCGGTGAAGCTCGGCATCTCCGAGGACGCCGCGATCAAGCGCTGGCAGCGGCTGAAGGCCAAGCTGCGCGCCGAGACGTGGTCGCGCGCGATCCTGGGCGCCCAGGACGGCTGAGGCGTCGCTCGGAGCGTCCGCCGAAGCTCCGTCAGTAGCCGACCTTCTTGTCGACGACGTTGAACAGCGGCTCGCCCGCGTCGAACCGGCGCAGGTTCTCGCGGAACAGCGCCCAGCGGCGCGCGTCGGTCAGCACGGCGTCGGACGCGACGTGCGGCGTGATCACGACGTTCGGGAAGCTCCACAGCGGGTGACCGGGCGGGAGCGGTTCGGGCTCGGTCACGTCGAGGCACGCGCCGGCGAGCTTCTTCGATCGCAGCGCTTCGACGAGCGCGTCCTGGTCGACGACCTGGCCGCGCGCGATGTTGATCAGGTAGCTCGCGGACTTCATCGCCGCGAACGCGCGCGCGTCGAACAGGTGCTCGGTCTCGGGCGTCAGCGGGACCGCGATGGCGACGACGTCGGCCTCGGGGAGCATCGCCAGGAGTTGGTCGGGCTTGCCGACGCGCTCGACGTAATCCGGCGCGGGATCGTCGCCGCGCCGCGTCGCGATCACGTGCATCCCGAAGCCGTGACCGCGCCGTGCGATCTCGGTCCCGATCCCGCCCAGGCCCACGACGAGCAGCGTCCGCCCATCGAGCGCGATGGGCTCCAAGTCTCCGGATCCGCCGCGCCGCCATTGGGCCCTCGCGCGCCCGGCCAGGTGACCGGGCAGGTCGCGGGTCAGCGCGAGCAGCATCGCGAACGCGTGGTCCGCGATCGCGGGACCGTGGACGCCGCGCAGGTTCGTGAGCGTGATCCGGTCGACGTCGCGAATTCCCGGCATCCCCACCCAGCGGTCGACGCCGGCGCTCTGGGCCTGCAGCCAGACGAGGTTCTTCGCCGCGCGCAGGAACTCCGGCGTGGCGTAGGACGCGTCGGCGCCGTGCGCCTCGGGCGCGCGACGGACCGCCTCGGCGCGATCGAGGCCCGCGACGATGCGCACGTGCGGGGCCAGGACGGCGATCTCGGCCTTCTCCGCGTCCGTCATCGCGTTCGCGAAGTACGTGAGCGGCCCGGGATTCGGCCCGCGCTCGATGGCGACGCGGGCATTGCGGAGCGAGCCCGGCTGCTCCGCGGCGGCCCGCGGCGGCGGAACCTGGGCATCCGGTCGTTCGACCGGCGCCGTCGGTCCCGCGGGGGCCGCCGGGGTCGATCGAACGACCGGGGCCGCGGTGTTCGAGGCGCAGGCCGCGAGGGCGAGGAGCGCGAGCGGGAGGAGGGCGTGGCGCATGGGACGGATGCTAGCGCGAACTCGCGCGCACCTTGACTCGCGCTTTCCGAGTCCGGAGAGTCCGCACGATCCCCGCGCCCTCGAGCGCAGCACCATTCCCGCCCCGAGACCCGACCATGTCCCAGAACACGCCCGCATCGCTCAAGAACCAGCGCACGATCCTGCTGAACCAACGGACGATCCAGCGTCAGCTCAAGAAGGTCCTCTCGAACCAGACCGCGATCCGCCACAACCAGTCGACGATCCTCGCCAACCAGCACCGGATCCTCGCCAACCAGGGCAAGATCCTGTCGCGCTGACCCGCGACGGCGAACACCTCTGCGCGGTGCCTGGCTCACTTGCCGCGAGTTGGCCCGTCCGCGGGACCGACCGCGCCGGATCCGGGCCAACATCGCGCAAGTGAGCCAGGCACCGCGCGAACGAGTTCGCGGGGGAGGCTCAGCGCGCGCGTGCCACCCAGGTCTGCGCCACGCCGCGGAGGTCGGGGGCTTCGGCCTGCTGGTCGCCGAAGTAGTGGCGTTCGAGGCGGTCGATGTCGCTGGCGAGGTTCGTGCGCGCGTCCGGGGCGAGCCCGTCGTTCGCCTGGATGTCGCGCAGGAGGCCGATGACGTTGAACGGCGTCGGCGACTCGGGGACCTGGAAGCGGCTCGCCTTCGGCGCGGCGGGGCGCGTGCTGCGGCGCAGGAGCCAGATCCCGGCGGCGACGAGGACGATCGCGCCGGCCGTCCAAGCGATCCACGCGCGGCTCGGTTCGCCGTAGCGCTGTTCGAGCGACACGGTCGGCTCGACGCTGGCCAGGTCGGCGTCCACGTAGCGGAAGCGCTCCTGCGTCGTCGTCTCTACCTTCGGCGTCGGGAACGTGAACGTCTTCGGCAGCACCGTCTGGCCGGCCTTGGCCTTCAGGTGGACCGTCCACAGGCGTTCGGTCGCGACGCTGGACCCTTCGTCCTCGAGCTTCACGACGGAGTTGCCGCGGTCCTCGGTCTTCACGACCTCGAAGCCGGCCGGCGCGACGTCGAGCAGGTCCGACAGCGGCGGCAGGAGCCCGCGCGCGTTGGCCTTCACCTCGAGGAGCAGCTTGCCGTCCTTCGCCTGGCGCTCGTCGAGCGTCTGCGTCAGTGCGAGCTTCTCGAACGGTCGCGCGTCGCCGACCGCGTCGCGCGCGTCGATGGGAACGATGGACGACTCGATCGGCAGCACCGCGTAGCCGCTCGTGTCGAGGAAGTCCAGATCCAGACGGAGCGGCGGCACGCGATCGACCTGCGCGCCGCGCGGCTTGAGCAGCAGGTACGCGTAGGGCGTGACGCGCCAGCCGTACTCGGGGTCGGCCTTCGAGCGCGCGTTGGGCTCGTTGAACGTCACCGACAGCACCTCGAAGTGCTCGTTCAGCGCGACGCGCGCGACCTCCTCGAACTTGTCGCGGTAGTCCTCGAGCGGGCGTCCGTAGTTGAACCCGAAGTTGTTCTGGTTCTGGTTCTGCAGGTACTTCGCGAACCCGCCCGACTCGCGCTCGATCGCGTGCGTGTGGCGGATGTCGACGCGCAGCCCGAACGGCACGTCGTGACCCACGCGGTCGGAGCCGTCGATCGTCGCGCGCAGTTGGATCTCGGTGACGAGGTCCTGGTAGTAGTCGTAGAGCTTCCGCGCCTCGGCCGCGAGGTCGTGATCGCCCACGATCGCGAGCCCCTCGCGCACGTAGCGGTACTTCACCGCCGGCGCCGCGGAACCCATGCGCGTGAAGATCGCGTTCGCGAAGGACGCGACGTGCCGCTCGGCGCGCTCGCCCGGCATCCCGCGCAGCGCGGCGGCGATCTTCGGGATCTCCGCGCTGGCCAGCTGGCGCTCGTGCGTCACGTTCTTCAGGTCGACGGCGCCCAGCGCGGCGTAGAACCACGTCACGAACGCGTCGGTCGACTCGTCGTCGCGATCGAGCTCCTCGACGTGCTTCGCGTAGAGCCCCGCCGCGCGCTCGAGCGTCGCCAGAGCCTGTCCGCGGCGGCTCGTGAACTCGGAGTCCTTCTGCAGCGTCGCGCGGTAGTCGTTCTCGTCGTGCTCGATGCAGCCCTGCACGAGCACGAGCCGCCAGCTCTCCGGCTGCGCCGCCACCGCGCGCTCGACGGTCGCGCGCGCCAGCTCGTAGCCGCGCAGCACCTCGGCGCGGATGTCCTGCTGGCCGCGGTTCGTCTTCGCGTCCTTCTGCACCGCCGGGTCGCTCCAGACCTCGGCCAGGTTGAGGCGCATCTTCTCGAGCAGCGCCGCGAGCGTCTTCGGGTCGAGCGCGTCGATGGACCCGAACAGCTGCTCGATCGTCTCGAGGCGGTACACCTCGGCCTTGCCGTGCGCGGCGGAGAACGCGTTCGCGACGAGCTGCTGGTCGATCTCGACCGGCAGCTTGCGCAGGCGCGCGAGCCACTCGCCCAGCTCCTTCAGGTTGCGCTCCTGCTTGGAGCGCGTCAGCGGGATGGAGTTCGCGCGCTCCTCGAACCCGTAGAAGTAGACGTACTGGTTGCGCTGCTGGTTCTGGTTCGGGTCGTGGTTCTTGGCCCACACGCGCAGGAACTCGTCGACGAGCTCCTTGGCCGGCTTCGGGTTCGTCGCCGCGAGCCCCTCGATGTAGGGGAACGCCTTCGTCTCCTCGCCGACCTTCAAGAGGAGCTGCGCCGACACCATGTCGATCTTCGGGCGCAGCGTCGACTCGACGCGCGCCAGCCACGCCTCGTCCGGCCGGATCTCGAGCAGCTTCGCGATCTTGATCGTCTGCGGCTGGTTGCCCTGGAACTGCTGGCTGTCCGGGTCCCAGTAGAAGAAGTTGCCGTAGTTGTCGCGCTGCATGCGCGGTCCGAGCGACGTCGAGCGGTCGAACTGGTACGTGACCAGCGCCTCGCGCAGCCAGTTGTGCGCGAGCACCGTCAGCTCGCGCGCCCACGAGTCCGCGCGCTCGGGCGCCGCCGCGAGCAGCGCCTTCGCCGCCGTGGTCTGCAGGTCGAGCAGCCGCGTCCGGTACTCGACGTCCATCGGTTTCGCGGCCAGCGACAGCGACGCCGACGTGCCGATCGCGGCCAGGATCTCCATGCCGCGCTCGGGCCGCGACGTGAAGCTCTCGTCGAGCCACGCGGCGCCCAGGTCCTTCTGGATCTTCGGCGCGATGTCGACGGCGCGCTCGAGCGCCTCCTTCTTGGCTTCCTCCTTCACGTCGCCCGCGGCCAGCGCCGACTGCGTGACGCGCCAGGCCTTCACGAGCCACTCGGTCTTCTTCTCGCGGTCGTACTGCGCGAGGTAGTGGCGCGAGAGCAGGTTCAAGCCCTCGCGGTCGTTCGCCTTCTCGGCCTCGTCGAACGCCGGCAGCCAGTCGCCCAGGCGCACGAGCTCGTTCGCCGCGGTCAAGGTCAGCGCCAGCTGCCGCCGGTCGAACGCGAAGCCGTCGCTGCCGACGCGCGGTCCGATCTCGGCCAGGAACCCGTCGATCTGGTGACCCTGGTCGAGCGCCTGGCGCAGGATCTGCCCCAGCTTGTCGAGCTCGGCCTTCTCGAGCTTCGCGCCGCGCACCTCCGCGAGCCCGAGCACGTCGGCCGGCGAGAAGCGGTTCTTCTCGAGGTACGGCTGCCCCTGCTGCGGGACGTTGGGCTTCTTCTGCGGACCCTGCTGCAGCGACTGGAGCATGCGCTCGTACCCGGCCTTGCGCTCGTCCTCGGTGAGCGTCGCGTAGTACGTCCGCACCGCGGCCCAGTCGCCCAGCGTCACGTTGCGCTGCAGCGCGGACATCTCCTCCTCGATCAGCTTCGCTTCGGCCGCCTTCGCCGCGGCCTCCTCCTCGGCCTTCTTCTTCTTGGCCTCGGCTTCGGCCTTTTTCTGCGCGGCCTTCTCGTCCTTGTCCGCGGCCTGCGCGTCGCCCTCTTTCGACTCGGCGGGCTGCGGCTCCTCGACGACTGGGGCAGCGGGCGCCGCGGGCGTCGCGCTCGTCGAGGTCTGGCCGCCGATGGCCACGGGCTGGCCGATCGCCGTGATCGCGAATCCGCCCACGACGACCGGAGTCGCCGGGACCGCGGCCACCGAGCTGCTTCCGCTCGCGGAGACGACAGCGGCTCCCGGAGCCGCACCGGCGAAGAAGTCCGCTTCCTCCGGGACCCGCGTCGGGCCCGTGGCCGGCTCGCCGGCGCCGGTCTTGGGCGCCTCCTCCTTGTTCAGCGACTTGGTCCAGGCCGCGAAGATCGCCGACGGTCGCCGGTCGAATTCGAGCTTCTTGAGCTTCTCCTGCCGCGCGCTGGGCTTCGCGGGCGTCTTCGCCGGCGCGGCGTCCGACTGCGGCGCCTCCTCGGCGACGACCTCGGGCTCCTGCATCTCCTCGCCGAACGACACCGACTCGACGTACCCGAGCGAGCCGAGTCGCGTGATCGTGGTGACCTGCGCCGAGGCAGCGGTCGCGATCAGCAGGAGGGGAGCGGCTACGAAACCAGCGCGGAAGAGCGTCATCACGAGATCTCCGGACCACGCGCGTCGACGGCGCGGGTCAACCTGCGAAACGAAGTGCGAGCGACGATGCGGGGACGAACGCTACGAGCTCACGAGCCCGAGCCGTCGGGGAGCGGGCCCAATCCGGCGCCGCCGCCGTTCTTCGGGCTCTTGCCAGGTCTCTTGCCGGGTTTCTGGCCGCGACCGCGGCCACTGCCACAACCTTGTCACTGCGAGGGGAGCGGCAGTCCTTGCAGGTCGGAGAGCTCCATGCGCGCGAGGCGCACGGCCGCTTCCACGTCCTGCTCGGAAAGACGCGCCACCTCCGTGTCGCCGCGCGCCGCCGCCGTCTCGGCCACGAGACGGTAGTTCTGGCGCGAGGCCTCGATCTCCGGCTCCCACTCGTCGCGCGGCGCGCCCTCGAGGCGCATGAGCCACGTGCGGTAGTACTGCGCGTTCGCCAGCGCGGCGCGCGTCTCCGACATCAGCGCCTGGTCCGGCACCGCGTCGGCCTCGAGCTCGTCGAGCAGCGAGATCAGGTCGCGGTGCGCTTCGGGCAGCTCGCTGACGAACATGCGCGCCTTCGCCAGCTCGAGCCGCAGCGCGCGACCCTCCGCGTCGCGACCGGGCGGCAGCTCCGCCAGCGCGCGCTCGTACGCCTCGACCGCCGCGGCCCACGTGCCGCGCGCTTCGGGGTCGCCGTCGCGCGCCGCGATCGCGCGCGCCTCGGCCGCGAGAGTCGCCGCCTCGCGCGCCGAGTCGGCGGCCTGGTCGGCGCGCAGCGCGACCTGACCGGGGCCGAAGTGGTACGCGCCCGCCGCGACCGGCAGGAGCAGCCATCCGAACAGCAGGAGTTTTCTCATGCGAGCGGTCCTCGTCCCGGCCGGGGTCCGGCCGACCGATTCATGGTAGCGCCGCCGGCGCCACCCGGTTACCAGCCGTCTCTTCGGCAATCTTCCGGGCCCGGGCCGAGGCGGCGCGCTTCGACGCCCCCGGCTTCCACCTCGTCCCGAACGCCTGGAGCAGAAGCGGCAGGAACGCCAGGGTCGCAGCACCGGTCGCGCAGGCGATCAGCGCGTACTCGCGGCGCGTCAGGCGCTCGAACACGTCCTCGTCCTCGCGCCCCATCGCCGCGGCGATCAGGCCCGTCCCGATGTGGTAGGCGTTGCCGTCGTGGTACGTGCCGCCCAGGCGCGCGGCGATCTGCTTCAAGGTCGGCACGTCCTGGCGCGACTGCCGCCCGTCGATGAACTTGCCCACTATCGAGTCGCCGACCCCGACGACCAGCACGGACCGGACCGACGCCGGCATCTTCGGGATCCCCGTCGCCGGCACCGTGTCGCCGTCGGACAGGAGGATCACGGTCGTCGACCCCGGATTCCACGGCTTCGCGATGCGCGCCGCTTCCTCGAGCCCGTCGAAGATCTTCGTCTTGCCCGTGGGGAACGCCCAGTGCATCGGCAGCTCGCCCAGGATGTGCCGGATGACCTCGACGTCGGCCGTGTCGACGACGACCGGCTTCGCGCCGTTGTAGGTCGCGACGACGGTGACGCGGTTCTCCTCCATCGGCACGCGGTCGAAGAACGACTCCATCAGGTCGCGAGCGCGCATCATGCGGCTCTGCTTCTTGTCCGGGCCCGCATCCACGAGCCGCATGCTGGGCGACACGTCGAGCACGAGCAGCACGTGGTGCGGATCGTGCTCGACGCGCGAGCGCGCGCCGGAGAGGTCGTAGCGCTTGGGCTCGCCCAGCGCGAGCGTCGCGAGGCCCCACGCCAGCGCGGTGAACGCCAGGACGCGCGCCGCCGCCGCTCCGCGCGCCCACGGCGCCGGTTTGCCGCTCGGCCCGAACGCCAATCGCGCGACACGGCGCACGCGGAACGCGTGGATCCACTCCGCCACCACGGCGAGGAACAGGACGACGCCCGCCAGGATCAGCGGCGCCAGCTCGGGATCCCTCACCACGGCGTCGTCCTCAACCCGAACAGCGCCAGGAGGCCGAGTCCGAGCAGGGACAGCGCGCCCAGCGCCCACGGACCGAAGTGGTCGGCCGCCTCGGCCTGCGTCTTCACCATGCGCGCTTTCTGCATCGAATCGATGCGCGCATAGACGCGCTTCAGGCCCTCTTCGTCCTCGGGCTTGAACGCTTCGCCGCCGGTCAGCGCCGCGATGCGCACGACCTCGTTCGGGATCTGGCCCTCGGCGATGTGCACGGTGTAGACGACGATGCCGTCCTTCTTGAGCTCGCGCGCGATCTCCTCGTCGCGGCCGCCGCTGAGGTCCGCGCTGTAGCCGTCGGTGACGAGGATGATCATGCGATCGCCCTCCTCGCGCTCGATCAGCTCCTTGCGGCAGGCGAGGAGCGCCGCGCCGATCGAGGTGCCGTTGAACCAGTAGGGCAACGAGCCCGGCTTCATGAACGGAGCCGCGCAGCGGAACGCCGACGTGTCCGTCGTCAGCGGCACCCAGTGCAGCGACGCGTTGCCGAAGAACGTCAGCCCGAACGCGTCGCCCTTGCGCAGGTCGAGCAGCGCGTCCGTCGCGCGCATCGCGGCCTCGTAGCGCGTGCCCTCGCCGAACTTGGCCGACATGCTGCCCGACACGTCGACGCAGACCTGGATGTTCGTCAGCACGCGCTTCGAACGCGGCTCGTCCCACGACTGCGGCCCGGCCAGGATCACGATGACGAGCGCGAGCACGAGCGCCGGCACCGTCTCGGCCGAGCGCAGGAAGAACGTGGTCCACTTGCGCGGCACCGGCTCCGCATGGTCGAGCGGCAACGACACCGCGCCGCCGCGCCGCGTCCACACCCATGCGATCACCATCGCCGGGATCACCAGCAGGAACAGCACCGACGGCGTGCGGAACGAGGCCAGCAGGTCCACGGCTCAGCGCCTCCCCGCCGCGAGCGCGAGCTCGATGTCGATCGCGTCCGGCGGCAGGTCCTTGTACGGCGCGAGCAGGGCCGCGACGTCCACCGTGCCGCTCGTCCCGGGCTTGTAGAGCCACGCGTCGAGCTGGTTCAGCAGCGGCCCCGCCTCGGCGTGGAGGCGCAACGCCGCCAGCGCCGCGTCCGGGCGCTCGTCGTCGAGATCCAGGCGCCGGCGCCAGTACGCGACGAGACCCAGCTCGAGCTGCGCGCGCTCGGCCGAGCTCAACGTGCCGCGCATGGCGCTCTCGACCAGCGGACGCAGGCGCTCCGCCAGCGTCTTCGGCCGCGCGCGCGCCGCGTGGTCTTCCGCGCGCTTCCTGCGGAACATGGAGAGGATCGCGACGAGCCCGATCGCCCACGCGACGCCGATCGCGATCATCCAAGCCCGATAGCCACCGAAATGCGGGACCTCGTGCTCGGGCGGATGGTTGGGCTTCACGAGGCCCGGGCCGAGCACGGTGCGCACGTCGACGCCGATCTCGGGCAGGTTCGAGACGTCCGTCCCGTCCTTGCGCCGCAGGAACGCGCGCAGGTCGTGGTGACCGACGTCGAGGCCGGTCCACTCGATGTCGTAGCGGAACTCGGTGCCGTGCGGCGCAACGCGCGTGATGCGCAGGACGACGGGGGTCTTCGCGTCCTGGGGCAGGACCTCGAGCTCGCTGCCGGGCAGGACGAGGTCGGTGATGGCTGCTGGGATGCCGACGGTGGAGACGCGTTGTCCTTGCAGCGTCGTCGCGCGAACCGTCGGCGCGAGTTGCAGCGCGGTCACGGCGATCAGCGCGAGACCCAGAAGGTCGAAAGTCGAGCGGCGCACGTGCCTTGCCGCGACCCCCTCGACTCGAAGCGCGGCCGAGCGACGCCGCTTCGCTATGACGAGCGTGGCCACGATGCCGACGATCGGGCTGTGGAGGACCAGGGAGGGAAGCACGCCGAAGACGATGATGGTCGGGAAGAGGAGCACGAAGATGGCGCCCTGCCCCACCACCACCCGCCACGGCGCAATCACGACGCCATAGAGGGGGACTGCCCAGCAGATTAGCAGGAGCGTGAAGAAGAAGTGCGCGGTGCCGATCAGGAACCCGAGTGCGAGCGGCGACCACGGTTGCGTGCGATTCGACTTCATCGCGCTCCACGGATCTGTTCGTCGGTCAAGGGAACGCGAGCGCCGCGGATGCGCTTGGACGTGCGGGACGGACCCGGACGGATCCAGCGCTCGGAGAAGAAGGCGAGCACGAAGCCCCAGAGGAGGCAGTTGGTCGTGAACTTCATTCCGTCGCTGGCCAAGTGCGGGACGTGGAGCGCGTCCATCAGGGTCGGCACCGGAAACAGGAGCGCCAACCCGATCGCGTGGACCCACGTCATCGGCCACTCGAGCGGAGCAAACCTCGACTCATCCAGTTGATAGAGCGGTTCCGTGAACAACGCAGAGAGGACGAACCAAACGGAGGTCAGGGCCGGCGTGGCGAGCAGATAGAAAACCGCACGACGGATGGACGGACTCATCGCGCGCCTCCGACCACCGCGTGCTGCATCCAGAGCTTCCGACGACGCGCGATCCTGAACGCCGCGAGCGCGCCGACCGCGTAGCCGATCGCGCCGACCAGGGAACGCCGCTGCTTCAAGATTCGTTTCGTCACGCGCGCTCCAACCCGTTCTGCGCGACGACGGACGATCTCTGCGTGTGCGAACTCGATCGGAGCGCTCTCCGAGCGAAAAGGCACAGGGTGACGAAGGCTCCGAACGCCAGCGAGTTGCCGAATATTGCGTAGAACGGATGGAATACCGTGAGCATCTCCACTGGGAGCAGAGATGCCGGGAAGTACAGCACGAAGGTGACCCAACGCGGCGGGCCGCCTCCGTCGATGCCGTACATCCCCATCTGCACGAGCATGGTCGCGAAGACGACGACGAGGTGGAGCGCGCCGATCGCGACAGGCGTAAGGAGCCAGGGAAGAGCACTCCAATCGCACCTCCACGACCTCGTCCGAACGCGTCTGGCGCCCTCCGGGAGACGAAAGGGGCTCTCTGCCGGCGTGTCCTTCGAGGTCGGATTGGGCAATGAACTGCCGACTGGTCGACGAGAGCCGATGCGGTGAGCGAAGTGGAACACGACGGCGCTCAAGAATCCGACCACGCAGCTGTTCAGCGGAAAGGGGTGGATCGGAAGCGGTGAGAACCAAGCTTGGGGCAGCATGCCCACCGGAAACATGATCGCACTCCACAGCGGAGCGCCGGTCGTCCAGATCGTCTCCACGATAGGCTCCGGATCCCAGGTCGTGCAGAGATGAACGAGCACGAGGAGACACGAGGCGACGAAGTGGACGACCGCCACCGTGATCGCCAGGTCGAACGGCGACAAGCGTGACTTCATCGCGTGCCCTTCCCGATGAAGCCGCGCCCACGCAGCATGTTCCGCAGCGCGTGCACGTACGGCCGGTCCGTGCGGATGATGAGGTGGTCGATGCCGGCCTTCGGCAGCTCGCGCGCGGCGCGCTCGGGATCGGACCACTGCGACTTGCCGCGCGTGACGAACTCCTTGCCGCTCTCGGCCTCGCGCGCGCGGAAGAACCCGGCGCCGGACAGCCCGGATTCGGCCGGGTCGACGAACTGCAGCGCGACGACGTCGTGCCGCGCCGCCAGCCGCTTCAATGCGGGCAGCGCGTCCTCGTCGTGCAGGTCGGACAGCACCACGACGAGCGATCGCGAGGCGAGGCTCGGCGCGAGCTCGGCCACGCGCGCACCGAGGCGCGTGCCCTCGTCGTAGCGGAAGCTGCGCAGCTGCAAGAGCCACTGCATGACCTTGGCGCGAGAGAGGCTGGGTTGGATGCGCAGCCCGCGCTCGCCGACCGCGACGACGCCGACGGGGCTGACGCGGTCGAGGCACGCCAGCGCGAGCCCGCCCGCGACGAACAGCGCCGTCTCGTACTTGCTGTGCTTCGTCGACGTGATCGTCATCGACGCCGACGTGTCGATGAGCAGCCACGAGGGCAGGCACTTGGGCGCCTCGTACTCCTTGATGTGGAACTTGCCCGTGCGCGCCGTCACGCGCCAGTCGATCGAGCGGACGTTGTCGCCCTCCTGGTAGAGGCGCGACTGCACGTACTCGACGCCCGATCCCAGGAACGGCGAGCGATCGATGCCGTACGCCAGCCCGTCGGCGAGCTTGCGCACGGCGACGGTGAACTGGCGCGCGTCGAGGTGCGCGAAATCCTCGACGAATCCGTGCATCGGATCCATCGCGTCTCAGCTCTTCGCGTCGGGCGCGCCGAGGGTGCGCAGCATCTCGTGCAGCACGGCGCGGTTCGTCAGGCCCTCCGCGATCGCCTCGTACTTGAGGCGCATGCGGTGCAGCATGACGTCCTCGGCGAGGGCGAACAGGTCGTCCGGCACCGCGTAGTCGCGCCCGTGGATCAGCGCGCGCGCGCGCGACGCCTTGACCAGCGAGATCCCGGCGCGCGGCGAGCAACCGAGCTCGACCGCCGGGTGCACGCGCGAGCGGTTGACGAGGTCGACGACGTGCTCGACGAACGTCTCGCTGACGTGGACCTGGTTCACGGCCTCCATCGCGGCGACGAGGTCCTCGGATCCGCCGACGGGCGCCTGCGAGAGCACGTCGAACTCGGTCTGCACGATCGCGCCCTTGTCCTGGCGCTGGATGCCGAGGGACGCGTTGCGCATCAGGATCTCGCGCTCTTCCGCGGGCTTCGGGTACTCGAGGCGGTGCACGAGCATGAAGCGGTCGAGCTGCGCTTCGGGCAGCTCGAACGTGCCCGCCTGCTCGACCGGGTTCTGCGTCGCGATGACGAGGAACGGCGCGGGCAGGCGGAACGTCTCCGAGCCGATCGTGACCTTGCGCTCCTGCATGGCCTCGAGCAACGCGCCCTGGACCTTCGGCGCCGCGCGGTTGATCTCGTCGGCGAGCAGGAGGTTCGTGAAGATCGGTCCCTTGCGCACGCGGAACTCGTTCGTGCGCTGATCGAGGATCTCCGATCCGAGGATGTCCGACGGCAGGAGGTCGATCGTGAACTGGATGCGCGCGAAGCCGAGGTCGATCGACTTCGAGAGCGCCGACACCAAGAGCGTTTTCGCGAGGCCTGGAACGCCTTGCAGCAGGATGTGCCCGCCGGTGAAGAGCGCGATCATCAAGCGCTCGACGACGACGTCCTGTCCGACGACGACGGTCCCGACGCGCGCTCGCACGCCGGTCAGGAACTCGTGGGTCGTGCGATGAGAGCTGCGTGCGGGCGCGGCGGTCGGCTGCATGGTGGGGGCGTCGAGCGCGGGAAGGTGGCGTTGCGCGGGCGGGAGCGACGAACGGTGGGGCGCGCATCTTCCCTGATGCAGGGGATTCGGGCCAACCTGTTCGGGTGCGAGCGGACGGGCACAAGACTACCGGAGTCGGCGAGGGCGGTTACTGCCCGTCAGCGCTCCGAAGCGGCGGCGAATACCGGGACTCCCGCCTCCCGGGCTGCACGCGCCAGCTCTGCATCCTGGGTTGCGATCGACGACCAGCTTCAGCCCCGCCGCCCCTCACGGATGAGCTGCTTTGCAGTAATCCCGTCGAACGGGTGCGCGGCCTGGAATTCCAGGAACTGGCGCAGGAGGTCGGTGGGGGATCGCTTGGACCCGCCCGTCACGGGAACCAGCTGCGCAACCGGTACACCGCGACGGGTGATCGTGATCGAAACACCGTGCTCTTCGACCTCCGATAGGAGCTCGCCGAACCGGGCCTTGGCGTCGTGGACCCCGACCTCGGCCGACGTCCGTTTTCTTCGTGCCATCGGAGCCTTCTCCTGACTTCGAATCGGTCAGCTCGTCGAGCTGGCAGGCCTCAACTCTACCGGTGGACGTGACCGGCGATCCGAGCGGAGTGCCCAGCTGGCCGCTCAGTCCCAGCCCTTCCGATACCTCGACCCGAGCAGCCCGTCCGCCTCCGGCCGATCCGGGAACGCGAGCGCCGCCGAGTCCCAGCGCAGCTCCTCGTGCGGCATCTGCAGCGCGACGTTCCCGAGCAGCACGACCTCGGTCAGCTTGCTCGCGTACTCGAAGTGCGCCACCGTCTCGCCGCGCCCGAGGCACGCGTCGACCCACTGGTGCCAGTGGTCCACCTCATTGCCGGTCGGGATGGCGACGTTCGCGAAGCTCGGGTCGCCGACGAGCCGCGGCAGCGCCTCGGAGCTCGCGATCATCGCGCCCTTCTCGCCGACGAACATGCAGCCGTTGCCGCCGACCTCGCCCGCGTTCAGGTCCGCGAGCAGCGCCGCCGGCGGCTTGTGCCCGCCGTCGTGCCACTCGAGCACGAGCGGTCCGCGCGTGGTGTGCTTCGTGGGCGCGAACTCGTAGCGCGTCTCCGACCACAGCGGGAACGTCTCGTCGTTCGGCACCGGCCCGTCCGAGCGCACGTTGAGCGGCGCGTCGAGCTCGAGGAACCACATGGCCGGATCCATCAGGTGACACCCCATGTCGCCCTGCGCGCCCGAGCCGAAGTCCTTCCACCCGCGCCACGCGAACGGGTGGTACGCGCCCTGCGCATACGGCCGCTCGGGCGCGACGCCGAGCCACAGATCCCAGTCGAGATCGACGGGGACGGGATCGATGGCCGCCGGCCGCCCGACACCCTGCGGCCACCACCCGTTCGGGCGATCGGTCCAGACGTGCACGGTGTGGACGCGGCCGATGTGACCTTGCTGGAAGAGCTCGTGCGCCGCGCGCAACCGCGGCTGCGAGTGATTCTGGATGCCCATCTGCGTCGCCGTGCGAGCGCGCCGAGCCGCGTCGCGGACCGCGCGCACCTCGCGAATCGTGCGGGTGAGAGGCTTCTGGCCGTAGACGTGCTTGTCGCGCTCGAGCGCCGCGAGCATGACGACCGCGTGCATGTGGTCGGGGATGGTGACGTGGACGGAGTCGAAGTCGTCCTCGTGATCCATGAGCAGGCGCCAGTCGCGATAGAGGCGCGCGTTCGGGTACTTCTCGGCCGCCTTGCGCAGGGTGCCGGCATCGACGTCGCAGAGCGCGACGACGTCGACGTCGGGGTGCGAGGAGATGTTCGCGAGGTCGACCCCACCCATGCCGCCGCAGCCGATGGCGGCGTGACGCAGGCGGCCGGAGGTGCGGCGCTTGCCGCCGAAGGCGGAGCAGGCGGGGAGGGCGGCGAGGCTCGCGGCGGCGGCGGATGCGGCGAGGACCGTGCGGCGGGACGGGCGGGGCAGGTTCGGCATGTGGGGGGCGGAGTCGGGGGGCCGGCGCGAGCTCGACGGGCGGTGGAAGTCGCGTTGCGCAGCGTGACGCCGCCGGACGGATCGCGCGAGAGGGATTCGGCGTCTGGACAGGCTCGCGCGGGGGCACCTACCATCCGGGCAGCCGCGCGCGCTTCCCCGCGTCCCGTTTGCGTGGCGGACGATGGTGGAACCTCTCCCCAGTCCGGAGTCGGAGCTACCTCGCCCAGTCGAACCGACTTGGCGAGGTGTGCTCGACGTGGGCTCGCCGCGCGAGGTGCTGGCGAAGCTGATCGAGGGCGACCCGCTGGGGCTCGGACCGCGCTGTCAGCAACGGACGATGTCGCAAGCGCTGCTGATCGACTCGCGACGGCTGTACCTGCGCACGTGCGCGCACGTTGCACGCCACGCGGCGAAGTACCAAGGCGTGCCCGGGCTGGACATCTGGCTGTCCGAGCACATCCGCAAGGCGCTGAAGGAGCTCGTCGCGGAGGACGCCGAGGTGCTGCGAGCTCGCGATCTGCTCGAAATCCCCGAGGATCCATGGATTCGAGGCGTAGCCGACGTCCTGGGAGTCGAACCCGCGCTCGTGACCCGCGGCTGTGCAGCGTTCAACCAGGCCGCGTACGATGTGCGCAGCGCGTTCTTCGGGATCGTGATCGATGGGCAGAAGCCGGCAGCGTGGGCAGCGAGCAACGGTCTCGTGGAGGAGCGTGCACGATCATGCGTGAAGCGAGCACTGTGGCTGCTCGGCCTACGGGACGAGCTGGACCTGGACGCCTTCCTGGAGGATCGCGCCGATGAGCCGTGACGTCATCACGCTGCAGCCGGAGGTCGAGGAGATCCTGCGCGAGGTCGCGCGGCGCCCGGGGTCGGCGTTGTTGCGCGTCCCGCGGAAGGATGTCGCGCGGACGGTGTTGGAGCGGGACACGGTGGTGCACGCGCGGACGGCCGGGCTGTCGGCGGCGGAGAGGCACCTGGTGCAGGTGTACCGGGAGGAGGTGGCGTTTGCGTTGAGGCAGGCGGCGTACTACCGGCTGACGATGGGTGAGTCTACGCGCGGTTTCGTCGCCAATAGAGCTTTCGCGCCATTGCGCGCTGCGATGCCCTCGCTAGCCACTGTCCGGACCGCGGCTTCCAATGCCGTGCATGCGTCGGCTGACTCCAAGTCTGATGGCGACGCCATGGCGCTCCTGAAGCGCTGCGTGTCTCCCGTCCTCGATGACTGGCCCGTGAGCGGACAGCTCGCTGGAGCTGCCCACCGGCTGGTGCCCACCGACACCTCTAGGATCTACGCGAGTCTAGATCTGCGAGCGGGGGGGCTATGTGACGCCGCACTCTTCGTTCTCCAGCACGTTCTTGCGAGTGGCGCCGGCAGTGAGAGTCGAACGGTCGCGTGGACCAACGCGGGCGATCTGCTCTTCCAGCTTGGCAGGTACGACCGCGCTTGGGAGGCTGCCGATCGTGCGTGTCGCATGGACGAGCGATGGTTGCTTGCCCAAGCAAGCTGCGCAGTTTGTGCGCTCTTCATCGGTGAACAGTCCAAAATTAAGTCAAGTCTCGCGCGATTCGACAGTGCTCTGACAACCGACCCGGCAGCGATTCCCGAGTTCCGCGCGTGGTACAAGGGCCGAGAGGGCATCGTTGACTCGGTCCGGCGCAAGCGCTTGAGCCAAGCACTTGAGTCCATACAGCATAGTCCGCACACACTTGCTCTGGAGGTGCTCGGTGCGCTTGCGATCTAGCGACCTTCGGTGCATCCTGGCCATGACGGCGATCACTTTCCTCACCGCTTGGGTCGTTCAGGCTCAGAGCGGTAGCACGGCCGTGCCGCCGCGGCCTGAAGTTGGGGGGGGCAGGACGAGCCCTGGCCTAGCCTCCAATCAGATCGCGCACGGCGCACCTCCCGGACAAACACCCTGACCCGGAGTGAACGTGTCACGACGCCTCGCGTTCTTGTTCTTTGCCCTCGCGCTGCTGATCGGCCTGAGCGCTTGGATCGGGTCGCGAATGGATCGGAACGGAGTCGCGAGCGATCCTGAGCGTGAGCGGCAAGGGCAACCGTCCGTCGTCGATGCACCAGTAGGCAAGACCCCCGCGTCAAATCCGGTCGAACCGGGGAGCCAAGTCGGCGCTCGGTCCAGCGCAACTTCAAGAGCTTGCGACGTCGTCGACGCGGACGGGCGTGCCGTCGAAGGTGCACATGCGTTCTGGTACGTGGACTCGAGTGCCTGGGAGGCTGAGCCGACGTGGCCCTTCCGCGCGTGGAGAGAGTTCATGGGGGCCGCCGTCCATGCCATCTCGAGCGACGATGGTCGATTGAAGATCGAAGCGCCGCTGGGGGCTGACTCACTGGGCTCTCACCTCGTCGTGTCGAATCCTATGTCAGGGTTTCGCGTCCTAGCGTTCCCCCCCGGCGAAACGCCCTCGCTACCGGCACGAATCGAGCTTGTTAGTCATGGTGCCGTCCGAGTGCATGTGATCGACGATGAGTCACGACCCCTGGAAGGGGTTCTCGTTCAGAGTGTTTACGACGTCAATCGTGTGGGTCGCCGTCCGATGCAAGGACCCGAACGCACCGCTGCCAACTACGTCTACCTTCAGGCGCGGACAGACGTCGAAGGTAATGCAAATATTCCGGCCCTTGAACGCGATCAGCTCCTGTGGGCCGAGGATGATTCGCGGATCTCGTCGGTCGAGCGGGCGCACGGGACCGCAGACGTCGAGCTTCGACTCTCCGAGGATCTGATCGTGACGGGGCGAGTGATCGCCGATGAGGTCGATACCTCGCTAGTCGGCGCCGCGGTGTCCGCATATGCCCTGATCGGATCCGCTGGAGACCGAGTGGCTGTGGAGAGTTTGTCTCCGCGGGCGATGTTCGGGCCCATCCGCCTCCCGCTGGTTCGCGGCGTTCGCTATTCAATCCAGGCTCAAGGACCCGGTTTCATCGCCTCAAGCGTCGATCTCGACCCATCGACTGCCGGGGGAGCGATTGGCCTCGAGATCCACGTCCGGCGAGGCGTTGTCGTTCCGATTCGGGTGGTTGATGAGGTGCGAAACCCTATAGCGGGCGCGTACGTGTTCTTCCAATGGCAGGTCGGGAGCCATTGGGAGAAAGCTCGCGGAATCAGCGATGACACGGGCATGGCCGATGTAGGGCGAATCCCGACCGGCTCCGCTTGGTTGAGCGCCAAGGCTTCCGGGTACGTCGAGTCCCGGGCCCAGTATCCGATCGAGGCGAACGTCGCGCCGTACCTCGAGGTCGCGCTGAACCGCGCTGGTTCCGTGACCGGCAAGGTGATCCACGCCGGCCAGCCAGTCCGCGACTTCCAGATCTACTCTTGGTCTGGAAGTGCATCGAACCATCGCGTCGAGGGCTTTCGAGATCGCGTGGATGGGTCTTTCATCCTCGATCAGGCTCCCATCGGAGAGTTGTGCATCCTTGCCGTCGGAGACGAGTTGCCGCGCAGCGATGTCGAACACGTTACGATTCGCCCGGATGTCATCAGCGATCCGGTGACCATCGAATTGCCAGCCGCGTTGGCTGCAACAGGCCAGGTCATCGATGCGCTGACAGGCGAGCCGATACGCAATGCCGTAGTTCAGGCATGGACGTCAGCCGACGGTGTGCTAATGGGCAAATTCGCGGCGCCAGTGAGTACTGGTGCCGAAGGCGGATTCGTGCTGACAGCCTTCGCCAGCGGCCGAGGTGCACTCGAGGTGAGCAAGGACGGATATGCCACATCGGTCCACACAGTGATGTGTGTTGTGAACCGGGACAACGACGTCGGAGTAATTCCACTCTCGAGGGGAGTCTCCCTCGAGGTTCGCCTGATCCTCGAGAAGAACGCAGATCCGACTCGATACCTTGTCCAGCTCACCGGTCCGGAGCTGCGCAGCGCACGGCCTTTTGAATCGACCGGAAGTGCGCAGTTCACAGGTCTGTCCGCTGGGCAGTGGAGAATCCGTGTGACCGCTCCGGACGATTCTAGTCGCGAGGAATCGGTGCAACTCGAGTCACGTCTGCTGAACCAGGTAGACGTCGCGATGCCGCGCGCGTCCTCGTTCTCGTTCGAGGTCGTCGACGAGCGCGTCAACGCTCGAAATCGGCCCGCAGTGCTCGGTCTGATCGATGCTGCTCCCGGTGCGCGAGGGCTGAATCGTGAGGTATACGCGACCATTCCCGAGTCGGGACATCTGGATATCGCCGGCGTGCAATTCGACGACGCGGTCGCATGTCTCGTGGATGAGAATCGCGAAGTGATCAGCTATCTTCGAATCCAGAGCCTTCGCGCTGCGCCAAAGCCGATTCGCATCGAAGCATCGGCCGATGAGACCGTCGTTCGCGTAGTCAATCGTCGTGGAGAGCCGGTTCCGAATGTTGCGTTGGTCTTTCTCCAGCAGGATGGGGCATGGACGGGGTCCGGAAAGGCAGACGTGGCCGGTATTGCAACGTGCCCTGTGCCGCCGTCCGTTCCTGTCGATGTGCTCTGCGATGGGGGCGAGCGTGGATTTCAGCGCTTTTCAGCGGTTGCGCTCGCCCCGACGGAGAAGAAGTTGGTGTTCGACCCGTCGGCAGAGATTCGGGTTCGCATCTCAGATGGGACGACGCCGATTTCTGGATGCGTCGTCGATGCATTCGTCCCCGACTGGAGATCGATGACCGTCGCAATCGATAAGTCAACTCCTGAGGGTGACGTTGCGTTCATCAATCTTGGTGCTGGTGAATACACCCTGAGCTTCATCCACGCCGCACTGTGGCCGAAGCAGATCACTCTGACCGCCGCCAGCCCCTCGCTCATCCACACGATCGACGTCCGCCGCCGCGGCAGTGTCGTCCTCACCGCTAGGCGCGCCGGCCTTCCCGTTCGCGACCTTGCCATCGACATTCGATCCGAGGAGTTCAAGACCGCCGCGATCGAGTGGATCCGCCAAGGCCTCGCCGACTCCAGCAGTCCGACGTTCACCACAGGTGCCGACGGCAAGCTCCGCATCGACGGCATCCCGCACGGCCGATACCAGTGGTCCACGGTCGGTTCGGACGGCAGTCCGGTCGGCGGCTCGTTCACGGTGGAGCCGCTTACGCGCGTCGATGTCGAACTCGCCGTGCCCTGAGGCCCACACCCAAACCCCTGCTCGGGGCTGCGCAATCGTCTGCTCAATCCGCTGCGCGCCTGCCCCTGGCGTCACCCGCGCAGGGGTCGGTCAACTCGCGCCCGGCATGACGCTTGACCGGCACACGCGCAGTTGGTCGCCGACGATGGCGGATACGTGGTCTGCGAGGATCGGGTTCAGCGTCGATCTGCGTGCCTCCGCCATGGAGAGCGCGATCTCGAGCTCCTCGTCCGTCGTGGTGATGAGGGCCGCCGGTGCCGCCAGTGCGAGCACGCTCCCCACGAGCCGCTCCGCGCGCTCCCGATCCTCGACGAGCGACCCACGCCCCGTCGCCAGATCCGTCCCGTGCCTCTCGTACAGCTCGTCGTGCAGTGCCGGAAAGTGATCCGGATCCGTCAGCACACTCACCATCCACACGTGGTCGAACGCGCCACGCGGCAGGCTCTCCAGGCTCTCGAACGATGGCATCGGCAGCGCGATCCCGAACTTCTCCGCCGCCAGCCGCATCACCCGCGCCAGCTCGTCGATCTCGTCGCCCGGCAGGTTGATCCACACGACGTCGCGCCCCAGCACGATCGACTCGACCAGCATCGTCGGCACCTCGGCCAGCGCCGCGCCCACGTAGACGCTTCGGCCTTTCGATCCGTTCAGCGCCTCGGCCAGCGTCGCGCCGATCTGCAAGCCGACGTCCAGCCAGCGCTCGCGCAGCTCGTAGTCGAAGAAGTCGGTCCCGTCGCCCTCGCAGTACGCGCGGCCCAGGCGCTCCCAGTCCAGCTCGGCCTGGATGGTCCCCAGCACGGCGCCGAACAGTCGGTGGCGGTCGTCCATCGCGCTCATCGTCGCATCGCGGGCGTCGGCTGGGGAAGCGGGCTCACGGCCGCCGCGCGATCGTCGTCAGCACGGCGCCGGCTCGGGTCGTCCGCACGAGTTCGAGGCCGGCGAGGCGCAGGTGCAGCTCGATCTCGTCGGGCGTGAACGCGCGCAGGATCCGTTCGTCGTGGATCCGGCGCGTGCGGCCGGACTCGCGGATCGTCCAGTCGGAGCTCCAGCGCCACAGCCAGCCGCGCTCGGGGAGCATCGTGTTGACGACCACGCGTCGATAGCGGCGTCCGCCGTGCTCGGCGGCGTTCACGAAGCGGCGCTTCCTGTTCGCGAAGATCGTCGCGGCGTCGAAGTTGTCGAAGACCAGCGTTCCGCCGGGCTTCAGCGCGCGGCGCGCGCTGCTCAACGCGTTGCGCACGTCGCGGTTCGTCGTCATGTGCGTGAACGTGCGGCCGGTGATCAGCACGGCGTCGAAGCGCGGGGTCAGGCGGAATCGGCGCATGTCGGCGCGCACGAAGCCGGCGGTGGGGGCGAGCTCGCGCGCGATCGACAGGAACTGGGCGGACTGGTCCAGGCCCACGTAGTCGCAGCCGGCGGCCAGGAAGCGGGGCGCGAGGTTGCCCGAGCCGCAGCCGATCTCGAGCACGCGGCGGGCTCGGGCGCGCTTCAGGATCCGGGCGAGCTCGCGGAACTCGCGGTCGTAGTCGGAGATCGACTGGTAGAGCTCGTGGTGGGCGCGCGCGAGCGTCGTGTAGGTCTTCGTCATCGGGGCGCTCGGCCGGCGGGCAGGGTTGCCTGGAGATTCTGCAATCTGCACCGAGGGAGCGCGCCGGTCGGATCGGGGCCGCCTCTCGACTGCTGGGTTGCCTGCGTCCGCGAGTCGGGCGCGTGGGCTCGGCTGGTCCGCCACGAGCCCGCTCGTCCGCATGGATTCGTGCACAGGCTGCGCGCTCGGCGGCGGTTCAGCGCGTGGAGGTCTCGACCGTGATCCGCATCCATGCCGCATGCCTCGCCCTGTCCGTTCTCGCGCTGCCGACCGTCCTTCGCGCCCAAGACTGGCGCGACGACGACTCGATCTGGGGCTTCGGGAACATCGGCGGTCCGCATCGCACTGGCCCGCGTGAGCCTGATCCGGCGCCCATCGTGCCGGCGGAGTGGATCGCGGTGCCGGAGACGAGCGGGGAGGCGGCCCTCCTCGCGTTCCCGTGGATCCTGGACCCCGAGCGCGCGGCGCCGCGCGCGGGCGAGGACGGGTGGACGGCGAGGCTCGGCGTTCCGCTCGCGGCGGCGGCGTGCGCGTATGCGAGCGTCCACTCGGACGCGGACGAGGTCCGGATGGCGCGGCTGACCGGCGCGCGCTGGCTCGTCGTGAACGGCTCGGTCCACATCGGCGACCCCGAGCGACGCGGCGACCGCGGCGTGCCGGTCGCGCTGAAGAAGGGCGAGAACCGCGTCTTCGTCGTCGAGGCGACAGCGGGGTGGGAGCTCGAGCTGTGGAAGCCCGCGACGCGCTGCGTCATCGGGACGTGGGATGTCGGGTGGCCGAACACGACCGGCGACGACGAAGCGGTCCATGTGCCGGTCTTCAACGCGAGCTGCGATCGCTTGAACCACCTGCACGTCCACTTCGGACACTTCTTTGTGCCGACGCAGGACCATCCGGGCATCGTCGAGCGATGGGTCGACGGCGGCTGCATCGCGCCACTCTCGATCTGGCGCGCTAACGTGACCTGGTGGAGCATCTCGGAACAGCGGGCACCCGGTCGCGCGGGCAACCGCGCACCGGTCGTCGTGTACGGCGACGAGGACCCTGAAGCTGCGCGCGCTGTCCTGTGCGATCTCGACGCGAGCTACGAGCGCGGACGCCTGAGCCCGCACGAGCGCGAGCGCGGACGCGCGGCGTTGGGCGCGCGACCGCAGGCTCGCATCCCCGGCCGCGCGCTGCTCGTGTACGGCACGCAGGGCGATGCAGAGACGGACCGCGCGCTCCTCGCACGGGCGCGGCTCGATCAGCAGGTCCTTTGGTACGAATGCGGCGACGTGCCGCTGGTCGTGAGCGACACGCAGCTCGTCGAGCCGGCCTCCGACGGTCAGCACTGGTGTGTCCAGAAATGGGCGTCCTTCTCCGACGATCCGCTGCCGGTCGTCCTCTACGGCGACGTCGCGACGAACGCGGCGTGGACGCCCTTGCGCGTGTCGGGAGCGAGTCTGGAGCCCGACGCGCAAGGCATCATCCGACGCAATGATGCGTTCTACGGAGCGCAGGTCGTCGGCGCGGACGCGTGGACGCAAGCGCGGGCACCTATCCCGGGAGGAATCTCCGCGCGGTCGGTCCTGGCGTTCGCGAGCCGCGGCGTCGACGGAGCGCGGCTCTCGCTGGCGCTCTCGATGTCGAGCGCGCAGGACTCGTACGTCCGCGTCGATCCGGAATCGAAGTCCGGATTCAGCCCGCTGCCGTCGGGCAAGTGACCGATCGCGTCAGCGCGCCACCGCCCGCACCACCCGGCGCAGGAAGTGCTCGAGCTCGCGCCGGTCCGTCGTGTCCGGCCGCACGCGCGCGCCGATCGCGGGCACGCAGGCCCGGCCGTCGGAATCGCAACCCACCGGCGCGCGCAGGGTCCGCGCGTCCGCCGCTCCCGGACCCAGGACGCTCATCACGAGCCCCGAGCCGTTCCAGCCGATCTCGAGCGTCCGTTCCGAGCCGTCCACGAAGCGCAGCAGGTAGCGCACCCCCGCCTCGGCCGGGCCGTCGAGCGACAGGCAGCCCGCGATCGTCACGAAGGCCTCGCGCGACAGCGCCACCGGGCCGGCGACCAGGTTCAGGTCGCGCAGCCGCCGCAGCAGGATGCGGGCGCGGTCGGAGGACAGGAGGGAGGTCGAGCTGGCGAGCGGGTTCACGGATTCGGGCCGTCGGGGGTACGGGATCAGGTAGGCGGGCACGGGGTGCCGGTCGCCACCGAAACGCGGGTAGGCGGGCGGGATGAGCCCTATCGGTCCGAGCGCGTTCGAAGTTGACAGTCCGCTGGAAGAGGTTTCCGATCTCATGGCTCGACTCCTGGTTCGTTCCCGCCCAAGCGACGCCGGTCGCCCCAGCAACTGCCTTGCCGCACAACCCGCACCCCGCGCCGACGATGACCTTCCGCTCCGCTCTCCTCGGCCTCGCGGCCTTCGCCCTGATCCTCGGTTCCGTCCTGGTCGCCGCGCCCGCGGCGCAGGACGCGCAGGGGACGGCGGACAAGACGGCCGAGCTCGTCGCCAAGATCAAGGCCGACGGCGACCGCACGAAGGAGGAGGTCCTCAAGGAACTCGGCGGTCTGCGGACGCCGCGCGCGCTCGAGGCGCTGCTCGCGGCCTACGACGAGTTCCAGACGGTGTTCATGAAGCGCGAGGTCGTCCGCGCGCTGCGCTTGTTCGACGGCGTCGCGGAGTGCGAGCAGAAGGCCATGCAGCGCCTCACCGACGAGGCGACCGCTTCGCCCGAGGCCGAGCTGCGCGCGGCGGCGGTCGAGTCGCTGGGTTCGTGCCCGATCAGCGGCAAGCACTGGCTCGAGCTGATCGTCAAGTCGCCGGCCGACGACGCGGTGCGCGAGCGCGCGCTGCAGGCGCACATCGCGCTGGCGACCGAGGCCGACCACGTCTGGTACCGCGAGATCTGGAAGCCCAAGAAGGACGAGGACGGCGACAAGGACAAGGGCAAGCCCAAGGTCAAAAAGGCCAAGAAGGGCGAGAAGGACGAGGAGGAGGCCAAGCCGCGCGCGGGCGTGATCCTCAACTCGATGCGGCTCCTCGCGTTCTCGGCGCTCGCGCCGAAGCTCACGATCGACGAGCTCGTCGAATCGGCGACCAAGGAAGGGTTCGCCAAGATCCGCAAGGGCGCGCTGCAGGAGCTGGCCGAGCGGGGCGACAAGAAGACGCTCGAGATCGCCTGGGCCGTGGTGAAGAACGACGGGGAACAGCCCGAGAACCGCGTGGTCGCGGCGCGCATCGTCGCAAAGATCGACGGCACGAAGGCCGCGCCGGAGTTCATCAAGCGCGCGCTGCGCGTCGACATCCCGGTCGAGCTGCGCCGCGGGCTGGCGGAGATCCTGACCGCGTTCAACGACCCGGCGGTGAACAAGGAACTGCTGGGCGAACTGGGGAAGGGGAAGGCGCACGAGAAGTTGTTCCAGATGTACGCCGTTCGATCCTTGCAGGATGAACGCGTGGACAAGGCCCTGTTGAAGATGCTGTCCGACAAGGAGCCCGAGGTCGTCGCGGGCGCGGCGCGCATCCTGGGCGAGCGGCGGGCACTCGAGGCCGGAACGGCGCTCACGAAGCTCTTCGAGAAGAGCAAGGACAAGGACGTGCGGCGCGCGGCGCTCGACGCCGTGGCGCGCATCCGCGTCGGGGACAAGACGTGGGTGGAGGAGCTGATCGCGCTGTCGAAGAGCGACGACCCCGAAGTCCGCAACATGGCGCTGACGCAGCTCGGCCTGACCACCGACCAGACGCACCTGGAGCGGCTCGTCGCGGCGCTCGACGACACGAACTGGTCGACGCGGCTCGCGGCGCTCGAAGCGCTGGAGAAGATGCGCACGAAGGAGAGCGTCACCGCGATCGTCAACCGGATGAGCAAGGAGGAGGGGCGTCTCCTCAGCGAGTTCGCGCAGGCGCTGTGGCGCCTGACCGGTCAGCCGTTCCAGGAGGACGCGAAGTCGTGGGCGAACTGGTGGGCCACGGCCAAGGACAAGATCCAGCTCCTGTCCGACGTCGACCTCGAGACCGTGCGCTCGGGCGAGGAAGAACACCGCCTGCGCCAGATCACGCGCGTGAAGAGCGAGTTCTTCGGCATCAAGATCGTCAGCCGCCGGGTGATCTTCATCATCGACGTCTCGGGCTCGATGGAGGAGAAGCTCACGAACGACTACAAGGGCAAGGCCGGCTGGACGCGCATGGAGGTCGCGCGCGAGGAGCTGAAGAAGTGCCTCGAGAACCTCGATCCGGGCGCGTTCTTCAACATCATGGTGTTCTCGTCGGGCGTCGAGCGCTGGACCGACGGCGCGCTCGTGCCGTGCGACCCCGCGCACCGCGCGGACGCGCTGGCCTACGTCGACAAGCTGCAGGCCGGCGGCGGCACGAACCTGTACGACTCGCTCAAGGACGCGTTCACCGACCCCGAGGTCGACACGATCTTCGTCATGAGCGACGGCGAGCCGTCGATGGGCGAGGTCGTCGAGCCGCTCGTGATCCGCGAGCACGTCGCGTCCTGGAACGAGAACCGCCGCATCGTCATCAACACGGTGGCCGTCGGGGGGCAGTTCAACATCCTCGAGTGGCTCGCCGAGGATTCCGGCGGAACGCACGTGAAGTTCGAGTGACGAACCGGACGATCCGTCCGAGTCCGTCTCGATGAGCACCCCCGTCCGCGTCGCGCTTTCGGTCCTCGTGGCCGGAGGTCTGACGGCGCTCGCGCTGTGGTGGAGCGGGCTCGAGCCGCGCGAGCTCGTCGACGCGCTCGGACGTCTGACGCTGGCGACGTGGTTGCCGGCGTTCGGCCTGCACGTCGCGCTGTACGTCCTGCGCGCGTGGCGGTTCGCGATCCTGATGCCGAGCACGGTCCGCGTACGACCAGCGCCGTTCCTGGCCGTCTGCGGCGCGCACACGTTGGCCGCGTTCGTGCTGCCGGCGAGGATCGGCGAGGCGACGTTCGTCGTCTACGCGCAGCGCGCGTGCGGCGTGCCGGCCGCGGCGGGCATCGCGTCGCTCGTCGTGTCGCGCCTGCTCGACATCGCCGTGCTGGCCGCCGGCTTCTCGATCGCGTGCTTCGTCATCCACGCGTCGGGCGCGTTCCCGGCGATCCCGTGGTTCGTTCCGCTCGGCGCGGGCCTCGCCGCCCTTGCACTGGTGGTGCTGTGGCTCACGCTGCGCAGCGACCTCCTCGCGCGCCTCGCGAGCGGGGCGATCCGCGTGCTGGGACTCGCGCGCACGTCGGTGGGAGATCGCGTCGCGACGCGCATCGACGGGATCGCCGGCGCGCTGCGCGAAGCCGGCGGCGAAGGACGCCTGCTGCGCGCCGCGCTCGTGTCGATCCCGATCTGGTTCGTGATCTTCCTCTTCTGCGCCGTGCTGGCGCGCGCACTGGGCCTGCCCGAGACGACGACGCTGGCCGAGGCCACGTTCGGCTCGAGCCTCGCGATCCTGACGAGCCTGATACCCGTCAGCGCCTTCGCGAACTTCGGCACGCTCGAGCTCGGCTGGGTGCTCGGTTTCGGCACGCTCGGCGTGCCCCACGACCTCGCGCTCGCGACCGGCCTCGGCCTGCACGCCGTTCAGCTCGTGCACATCGTGGCGCTGGGGCTCCTGTCGCACGCCTACCTCGCATCGCGGACCCGCGAACCCCTCCGACCGGTGCCTGGCTAACTTCCCGCGGGTTCATTTCCGGGGAATGTCGCCCGCAGCCCATTCCCCGCATCCGAACACGCTGGAAGTTAGCCAGGCACCGGTCCGAGGAGTTGTCGAGTCGGGGGTACCGGTCGCACCCAATTGAACTCGCAGGAAGTCCGTGACGCCCGCGTCGAACCACTGCACGGATCGCGTCGGCATCGGCACTCGGACGATCCTGGACCGAGTCGCCCCGATCGCCGATCGTGGAGCCACGGAGAACTTCCCATGACCACTCGCCTCGCTTCGTCGTTTCCCATCGCACCCGCCGTGCTCGTGCTCGTGTCCGCCTGCGGGCATCACGGAACCGCGACTCCTCCGCCGTCCGCGGCGCCGGTCGCGCCCGTGGAACCGGCGACCGCGTCGCGGCCGTCGCCGACCCCGTCGCACGAGCTCGCCAAGCCTCCCGCCGACCCCGCGCCGACGAAGGAGCCCGCGCAGGCTGCGACGGAACCGCCGCCCAAGGACGTGGTCGGCAAGATCCAGGCGAACCTCGCCAAGGCGAGGCGGGGTCGAGCCCTGACCGACATCACCGTGATCGAGTCCGCGCTCGAGAACTACGCGATCAACAACTCGGGCAGGTACCCCGACTCGCTCGAGCCGCTGATCACTCCCGACTTGAACGGCGCGACGTACATGAAAGCCCAGGTACTGCCGAAGGATCCGTGGGATCGCGACTACGTGTACGAGCCGCCGAGCCCGGGAAACCCGGTGCCGAAGATCTACACCCTCGGCCGAGACGGCCGCGCAGGCGGAACGGGCGAGGACGCGGACGTCGACAACATATCGATCCGCGACGAAGCGCCGCGCTAGCCGCGTTCGCGCGCGGGTTCCGAAGCGCGCACGGTCGCGCGGCTCCCGGGATGCGTCGCCCGGGCATGTTCCCCGGGCCTCCAGGGCGGCGACCGGCCTCGCTCGTCCGCGCGCGCGACGGATGCGAGCCGCGCCAGGCTCGACGTCGATGCGGGATCGATCGTCGAGCCCGGCGACGCCGGCTCAGGGCTGCCAGGTCGTCTGGAGACCGTTCGTCAGGTTGAACGTCGAGCTTGTGCAGAAGCTCGCCGCGTTGCGGTACCAGACCTGATAGGTGCGCGTCGCGCCCGCCGTCACCGCGCCGGTCGTCGAGATCGGCGCGCCGCCGGGGCCCGGCATCTGCGAGGCGCCGCCGGAGTTCGTGCGCGTCCCGATCCGGATCACGGTGCCGGCGGTGCAGCGGAGTCCGTCGCCGAACACGCTGCCCGCGCCACCGCTCTGCTGGGTCGTGCCCTGGAAGTACAGGGCCGAGGAGTTCGGCATCTGCGTGCCGACCAGCGTCATCGTGTCGGCCGCGAGGCTCGGCGTGCCGATCGCGCGCAGGCTACCGCCGATGCCGAGCGAGTTGCGGCAGCCTTCGCTCGCGCCGACCGCGCTCGAGTTCGCGCACGGGCAGGCCGTCCCGGTGCCGTCGCCCGGGCAGAAGAGCACGAACGGAACGGTCGCGCTGCACGTCGGCCGCAGCAGGAACTGGCCGATCAACCCGAAGTCCTCCACGTGGCCGGGGGGCAGCGAGTTCGCCGACAGGACGGCCCAGTCGAGCGGGCCCGGGGAAGCCGAGGCGACCCACGCGCGCTCCCATCCGGAGCACGTCGCAGCGCGCGAGAACGGGGCCGGGTAGACGTTGAGCGGCACGCCCGTCCCCGCACCGACGAAGTAGCGGCCGCTGACGGTGACCGGGGGCACGAGCGGCACGACCTGGAACGCGTCGGTGCCGGAGCCCGTGATCGCGACGTCGACGAACCGCAGCAGGACCGCGTCGTCCGGCTCGCCGTCCTCGTTCGGGTCGTCCCAGATCGCGACGCGCCCGGGGGAACCGTCGATCGGGTTCGCGCTCGGCGGGGACAGCGCGCTGCCCCACGCCGTCGAGATCTCGGTGACCGTCGTCGACCCGCCGACGTCGCCGAAGCGCTGGATCCAGACCATCGAGGCGCCGCTCCGGAGGGCCGTCGTCGTCACGCCGGTGTCGAGCGGCGCGCACGGGTCCGTGATCGCCGGACCGGCGTTCCAGATCTCGAACTCGCGCGGCCCGCCGATGGAGAGCTCGCTGCCGAGCTGGATCAGGTAGCCCGCGCCCGCGACGACGGGGAAGCAGACGGCGGCCGCGTCGCCGCTGCACCCGTCGTCGTTGCACGCGAGCGGCAGTCCGAGCGGACACGCCGGGCCCGCGTAGACCGCGACCTTGGTCGCATACGACTGGGTCTGGCACGTGGTGATC
>JBGAOR010000130.1:0-11497 GCA_044221705.1 Planctomycetota bacterium | reverse complement strand
GTTGGCGCACGCGCGCTCATGCCTTACACTCGCGCTCTTCACGAGCGATCAGCAGGCGCCCGCGGAGCGGTCCCCATGTGCGGTTTCATCGGCATCTACGGTCCCGACGGCTTCGACGTCGCGGGCGAGATCTACGAAGGGCTCCTCGCGGTCCAGCATCGCGGGCAGGACGCCGCGGGCATCGTCACGTTCACGGATTCCTTCCACGTGAAGAAGGGGCTCGGGCTCGTGCTCGAGGTCTTCAACGAGAAGAACATGCCGCGCCTGCGCGGCAACCTCGGCGTAGGCCACGTGCGCTACCCGACGGTCGGATCCGGCTCGAAGGACGACGCGCAGCCGTTCCACCTGACGTTCCCCGTCGGCGTCGCGATGGCGCACAACGGGAACATCACGAACTTCCTCGAGCTGCACGAGCGGCACTTCAAGAAGAGCGGCACGCGGCTGAACAGCACGTGCGACGTCGAGGTCATCCTCTTCGTCTTCACGAGCGCGCTGAACGAGCGCATGCGCCCCGGCCACAATCCGACCGCGGAAGACGTGTTCTACGCCGTGAAGCGCGTGTTCGAGCAGGTCAAGGGCGCCTACTCCGTCGTCGCGGTGATCCCGGACGTCGGGATGGTCGCGTTCCGCGATCCGTACGGCATCAAGCCCTGCGTGTTCGGCGAGAAGACGACGCCCGAGGGCCGTTGGTTCGCGTGCGCCAGCGAGTCCGTCGTGCTCGACGTGAACGGCTACAAGCGCTCGTTCGACCTCGACGCCGGCGAGGCCGTGATCATCATGCACGACCGCAAGATCGTGCGCCGCAAGCTGACGGACAAGCCGCACCGGCCGTGCATCTTCGAGCTGGTCTACTTCGCGCGTCCGGACTCGTTCCTCGACGACGTGTCGGTCTACAAGACGCGCCGCCGGTTCGGCGAGGCGCTGGCGCGACAGTGGCGCGCGGAGAACGCTCCCGAGCCCGACGTCGTGATCCCGATCCCCGACAGCTCGCGCGACGCCGCGCTGGCGATGGCGATGGAGATGGGGCTCCCGTACCGCGAGGGGTTCGTCAAGAACCGCTACATCGGGCGCACGTTCATCATGCCCAGCCAGTCGAGCCGTCAGAACTCGATCCGGCGCAAGCTGAACCCGATCCCGCTCGAGTTCGACGGCAAGAACGTGCTGCTCGTGGACGACTCGATCGTGCGCGGCAACACCGCGGCGCGCATCGTGAAGATGGCGCGCGACGCCGGCGCGCGGAACGTGTACTTCGCCTCGACCTCGCCGCCGCTGATCGCGCCGTGTCCCTACGGCATCGACATGGCGACCAAGCGCGAGTTCGTCGCCACGGGCAAGTCGACGCCCGAGATCGGCGCGATGCTGGGCGTCGACCACCTCGTGTACCTCGAGCGCGACGCGATGAACGCCGCGGCGCGCGCGGGCAATCCGAAGATCGAGCAGTTCTGCAACGCCTGCTTCACGGGCGACTACCCGACCGGCGACATCACCGTGGACCGCCTGAGCGCGATCGAGGGCGAGCGCCTCACCGCGCAGGGCACGGCCTGCGCGTCGCGCTGAACGCGGCGAAGGCGACGACATGGCCGCTGCGATCGACTGGTACTACCACCGCAAGGGTTGAACGAGCTGTGGCCGCGCCGACGCCTGGATCCAGGCGCGGCGCCCGACCGTCCGTGCGACGGTGAACGCCGCGAAGGAGCGCTACGGGCGCCCCGACCTGGCCGCGCTGTTCTCGGGCGCGCGGCGCGTGGTCGTCGCCAAGGGGAAGAAGTCGGCCGAGTTCGAGCTCGCGCGCGGCGCGTCGCTCCCGGACGATCTGGTCGATGCGATCCTCGGTCCGACCGGCAACCTGCGCGCGCCGGCCGTGCGCGCGGGGGACGCGTGGCTCGTCGGCTTCCACGAGGAAGCCTGGGACCGCGCGCTGGGCTGATGCGCTTCAGCGCAGGCCGCGCACGCGCGCCGCGATCCAGGGCATCGCCGCCAGCACGAGCAATCCGTACGGCATGAGCGCACCGCGATCGACGCGGTACTCGTCCGCGATGCGCGGCCACGACCAGCCGCGCGCGTGGCGGCCCAAGGCGACCTCGAAGGCCAGCGTCGCCGCGAACCACAGGGCGCCGACCCGCAGGCACTGGCGCGTGGTGCGCGCTCCGAGCCAACGCGCGCAGAGGATCGGGATCGCGACGGCGAGGGCCGTTCCGACGACGAAGCCGACGCGGTTCGCGAGCTCGGCACCGACGCGCGGCTCGAGCCACAGGCCGCGCGCCGCTCCGTGCGCGCTCTCCGCCGCGATGAAGAGGGCCCACACCGCGATCGCGCGCAGCCAGGGGACCGACCGGCTCGATGCGTCGTGCATGCGGCGCCGCTCAACCGTCGCTCTGCGCGCGCAGCCAGTCGAGTGTCGCGCGCACCGCTTCCGGCCAGGGCGTCCGCCGCGGCTCGCCGACCAGGCTCGCCAGCTTCGCGCCGTCGAACGAAATGGGCCGGGAGTAGTGCGGCGCCATCGGCAGGAACGCGCGCAGATCGGGATCGAAGCGGCTCGCGATCCACAGGAGGACCGGCCCCGCGGTGCGCACGCGGACGCGACGGCCGAGGATCGCGCCGCACAACCGCGCGAGTTCGCGCGCGGACATCGGGCCGCTGCCGGGGACGATCCAGCGCTGGCCGAAGGCCGCGGGTCTCGCCGCGACGTCGATCGCGACGCGCATCGCGTCGGGGACGAAGATGCCGTCGCGCACGATGTCCGCCGAACCGAGCGCGTCCATCGGCCGGCCGCGCAGTGCTTGCGCGATCGCCTGCTGCCAGCTGCTCCCGCGCACCTCGGGGCCGAAGAAGTCGGGGAGCTGGAGCACGCACGCCCCGGCCGCGAGCAGCACGTCCTCGGCCTCGCGCCGCCAGCGCACCCACGGCGGGCCGCCCTCGCGCGGGTGCGACTCGTCGATCGGCAGACGGCGCACGGGCAGCGAGCTCCAGAAGCTCGAGATCTGCACGCAGCGCGCCCCGCTCGTGCGCAACGCGCCGGCCAGCGCGCGCGCGACGACGGGATGCTGGTCCATCTGCGCCGCGGGCAGGCCGACGCAGTCGTAGACGAGCGCGCACCCGTCGACGGCGCTGGCCGCGCCCTCCGGCGTGGCCACGTCGACCGCGCGCACGTCGACGGGCAGGCCGGCGAAAACGCGGCGCAAGCGCGCTTCGTCGCGGGCCACGACGCGCACGGGCTGCGCCGGCGTCGCGAGGAGTCGCGCGAGGTGGATCCCCGTCGGCCCGCTGGCGCCGACGATGGCGATGGGAGCTGCGCGGGTCATGGGCGCGAGGAGGATAGGCGGGTCCATCCGTGACGCGAAGCGCGGCGCGCGGCCGGGCGGCGACCGGGCCATGGACGCCGACGTTCGGTTCGCGGCGCCGTCCCCGGCGGGCGCGCCCGCGAGCTCGCGCGGATCCAGCCCGCCGATCCGAGCAGGTGAGACCTCCAGCGTTCCCGGGGTGCACGGGCACCGACGGATCGGGCGCCAGGATCGAGGTCGGGATGCCGATGTAACCCAGGTGGCTACCATCCCCCCATGGAAGTCGTGCGCGCCGAGATGCCTCTCGATCCGAGGAGCGAAGCCGTGAGGGGCGCCCGAGCGTTCCGCGGCGCGACGGCGACCTCCGAAACCGCGTCCCTCGCGACCGGGAACGCCGGCCGAGCCTCGCGCCCGCCCGAGCGTGACCGCGCCCCGGGCCTCGAAGTCCTCGAACCGTGACCGCGAAGACCCCCGAGCGGCCGGAGCGGCGCCTGCGTGTGCTGCTCACTTCGCCCATCTTTCCGCCCGACCTCGGCGGGCCGGCGGTCTACGTGCCGTCGCTCGGCCGCTTCCTCGTCGAGCGCGGACACGAGGTCGAGGTGGTCGCGTTCTGCTCCGACCCCG
The DNA here is from genome assembly GCA_044221705.1 of Planctomycetota bacterium. GTDB lineage: Bacteria > Planctomycetota > UBA1135 > UBA1135 > JAEUHZ01. The sequence continues at coordinate 7,592 of JBGAOR010000130.1, read as the reverse complement.
AGCCGAAGGGTTGGCCGTTCCGCGTCGTGTCCATCGCGCGCGGGCCGCTGCCGCTGCGCTACCTGAAGGCGTTCTGGCAGGTGTGGAAGTCGGCGAAGCACGCCGACGTCGTCTACGTGAACGAGCACCTCGCTCTGCTGCACGTGCTGGCCGCGAAGCTGCGCCGCAAGCCCGTGATGATCCGCATCATGGTCGACGGCGCGTGGGAGATCTCGCACCGGAAGGGCTGGTGCGGCGACGACGACATCGTCACGTTCCAGGGCAAGCCGTACGGCTGGCAGGTGAAGCTGACGCGCGCGCTGCAGCGGCGCTGGTGGAAGTGGAGCGACCACATCATCGCCTGCTCGGAGTTCCTGCGGCAGATCGTGATCGGCTACGGCGTCCCCGCGGGGAAGGTGCAGCGCATCCACAACGCGTACCACGGTCCGCGCGCAGAGGACGTGCGCGAGACGCGCGACGAGGCGCGCGCGAAGCTCGGGCTCGCCGCGGGGAAGCGCTACGTGCTCACGATCTGTCGGCTGATGGTGTGGAAGCGCGTCGACGGGATCCTCGAGGCGCTGGTCGGCCTGCCCGACGACGTGCACCTGCTCGTCGCGGGCGACGGGGACATGCAGGCCGAGTGGACGGCGCTCGGCGAGAAGCTCGGGCTGGGCGAGCGCGTCCACTGGCTGGGCAACGTCCCGCACAAGGACATCCCGCTGCACGTGCGCGCCGCGGACGTGTTCGTGCTGAACAGCCGGTACGAAGGCCTGTCGCACACGCTGCTCGAGGTCCAGGCGCTCGGGACGCCGATCGTGGCCTCGAACGTGTGCGGAAACCCCGAGGTCGTCGCGCACGGGGTGAACGGCCTGCTGGTGGATCCGCAGAACCCCGCCGACCTGCGCGAGGCGCTGCGTTGGCTGCTCGCCGAGCCGGCGCTGGGGCGGAGCTTCGTCGAGGCCGGCTTCGCGCGCCGGGACGAGTTCCGGCGCGACCTGACCTTCGCGGACGTCGAGGCCCAGCTCGCGCGGCTCGCGGCGCGCCGCGGAGCGCTCGGCTCGGCCTGACCGCGGCGGCCGCGTGGCCCCGGGAGCCCTCCGGTGCGGAAAGGAACGGGGTTCGGGCAATAGCAGACAGCCGGCATCCGAAATATCCGATAGCCTTCAGGGTGGCACCCCGACCCCTTCGAGGGCCGGCGGGAGCCGCGCACGCGACCCGAACCCACCTCGGCCGACCTCACCATGCGACGGATGCGCGTCCTCTTCATCGACGAGTACCTCCCCCAGGAGATGCTCGGCGTCATGTACCTCTCGCGGGCCATCCAGGACGCCGGGCACGAAACGAAGTGCCTCTTCGTCCCGGACAGGGACTGGCTGACCAAGGTCCTCGAGTACCGGCCCGACGTCGTCCTGTACTCGGTCATGACGGGCATGCACGTCCACATCGCGGACCTGAACCGCAAGGTGAAGGGGGTCCTGCCGGACGTCTGGTCGATCGCCGGCGGTCCGCACCCGACGTTCTCGCCGGACTACGTGAGGCAGGAAGGTCTCGATGCGATCTGCCGCGGCGAGGGCGAGCTGGCGATCGTCGAGTTCCTGAACCGGCTCGCCGAAGGGAAGAGCGTCGCGGATTGCCCAGGCTTCCACGTCAAGGACCGCGCGACGGGCGAGGTCCACGAGAACCCGGCCGGTCCGATGGTCAAGGACCTCGAGTCGCTCGGCTTCCCCGACCGCGAGGTCGTGTACGAGGCGGCGGCGATCTACCGCGAGTCGGACCGCAAGGTCTTCGCGACGCAGCGCGGCTGCCCGATGGCGTGCACGTTCTGCTTCCACCACGCGATGAAGAAGCACGTCTACGGGATCCGCAATCCCCAGTACGTGCGCAAGCGGTCGGTGACGCACGTGCTCGACGAGATCGCCGCCGTGCGCGCGAAGTACGAGCTGAAGTTCGTCCACTTCGTCGACGACATCTTCAACCTGCGGACGGACTGGCTCGAGGAGTTCTGCGAGCGCTATCCGAAGGAAGTGGGCCTGCCGTTCGATGTGATCCTGATGGCGAACATGACCACGGAGCGCCACATCCAGCTCCTGGCGAAGGCCGGCTGCGTCTACGCGCGCATCGCGTTCGAGGCCGCGAACGACTACGTGCGCAACGCGGTGTTCAAGAAGCACACGACGCGGCAGCAGCTCGTCGACGCGGCGGGCTGGATCAGGAAGCACGGCATCCGGCTCGGCTCGCTCAACATCCTCGGCGGCCCGGGCGGGACCATCGAGGACGACATCGACACGCTGAAGCTCAACATCGAATGCAAGGTGGACCACCCGATGGCCTCGCTGATGCAGCCGTACCCGGGCTTCGAGATCAACGAGATCACGAAGTCGATGGGCTACGCGGTGTCGGCCTACGAGGACTTCCCGGTCAACTTCCGCCGCACGATGCCGATCGCCTACGACGACAAGCGGGCGATCGAGAACCTCCACAAGATGTTCACGCTGACGGTGCGCTATCCGTTCCTGCTGCCGTTCACCAGACGGGTGATCGCGATCCGGTGGATGTACCGGCCCCTGCTCGTGCTCTCGATGCTGCACGCCGAGTACCTGGTGGCCGAGCAGGCGAAGCTCTACGCGAACGCCCAGGGGCTGAAGGGGCCGCGCTACTGGGCGCCCGTCGACTTCGCGCACCGGCTGTCGACCAAGGGCGTCTTCCGCGTGTACCAGGCCCTCTTCGCGCGGGTGTTCGAGCGCTTCGCCCGCTCGCCCGAGGAGATCCGGGCCCGGCTGCAGATGGGCGACGAGCGCGTCGTCTCGCACATGGACTGAGTCCGGGGAGGACCGGTTGTCGAGGAGGGCTGGCGTCGGAGCGCCAGCTCGAACGGCCCGTCCGCGGGACGGCGCGGCTCCTCGCCCGGTCCGGAAACCCGGCAGCTCCGGCGCCGCGCGGGCCGGGCTGGACCCCCGAAGGGGCCCGACGATCGCTCCGGAAGGGCGACGGAAGAAGTTCCGGCCGGCGCGAACGCGGGGGCTACGGGGCCCTGGGCTCCCGGGGGCCGCGTCGGCACTCGCCCCCTTACGCTCACGGCAGATTCGAAACCCCGGGCCGAAAAGGTCCGATAGACTTCTGGATCGGACCGGACCGTCAGCCTCCCGCGGCCCCACCCGAATCCAGCCCGCGGCCCGAACTCACCCTGCACCGCACACCATGCGACGGATGCGCGTCCTCTTCATCGACGAGTACCTCCCCCAGGAGATGCTCGGCGTCATGTACCTCTCGCGGGCCATCAAGGATGCCGGGCACGAGTCGAAGTGCCTCTTCATCCCGGACAAGGACTGGCTGGCGAAGGTGCTGGAGTACAAGCCGGACGTCGTCCTCTACTCGATGACGACCGGGATGCACGTGTACTTCGCGGACGTGAACCGCAAGGTGAAGGAGGTCCTGCCGGACGTGTGGGCGATCGCCGGCGGTCCGCACCCGACCTTCTCGCCGGAGTACGTGAAGGAAGAGGGCATCGACGCGATCTGCCGCGGCGAGGGCGAGCTGGCGATCGTCGACTTCCTGAACCGCCTGGCGGAGGGGAAGAACGTCTACGACTGCGAGAACTTCCACGTCAAGAACCGCGAGACGGGCGAGATCCACGAGAACCAGGTCCGCCCGATCATCAAGGACATCGAGACGATCGGCTTCCCCGACCGCGAGGTCGTGTACGAGGCCGGCGCGATCTACCGCGACTCCGACCGCAAGGTGTTCGTGACGCAGCGCGGCTGCCCGATGCCGTGCACGTTCTGCTTCCACCACGCGATGAAGAAGAACGTCTACGGGATCCGCAATCCCGAGTACGTACGCAAGCGGGGCGTGACGCACATCATCGACGAGATCAACCAGGTCAAGCGCAAGTACAACCTGAAGTTCGTCCACTTCGTCGACGACATCTTCAACCTGCGCACGGACTGGCTCGAGGAGTTCTGCGAGCGCTACCCGAAGGAAGTCGGCCTGCCGTTCGACGTCATCCTGATGGCGAACATGACCACGGAGCACCACATCCAGCTCCTGGCGAAGGCCGGCTGCGTGTACGCGCGCATCGCGTTCGAGGCCGCGAACGACTACGTGCGCAACGCGGTGTTCAAGAAGCACACGACGCGGCAGCAGCTCGTCGACGCGTCGGGCTGGATCCGCAAGCACGGCATCCGTCTCGGCTCGCTCAACATCCTCGGCGGCCCGGGCGGCACGATCGAGGACGACATCGACACGCTGAAGCTCAACATCGACTGCAAGGTCGATCACCCGCTCGCTTCGCTGATGCAGCCGTACCCGGGCTTCGAGATCAACGACATCACGAAGTCGATGGGTTACGCGGTGTCGGCCTACGAGGACTTCCCGGTCAACTTCCGCCGCACGGTGCCGATCGAGTACGACGACAAGCGGGCGATCGAGAACCTCCACAAGATGTTCACGTTGACGGTGCGCTATCCGTTCCTGCTGCCGTTCACGCGGCGCGTCATCAAGATCGGCTGGATGTACCGACCGCTGCTGATCCTCTCGATGCTGCACGCGGAGTACCTGGTCGCCGAACAGGCGAAGATCTACGCGAACGCGCAGGGGCTGACCGGTCCGCGCTACTGGACCGGCGTCGACTTCCTCTACCGACTCTCGACGAAGGGCGTGCTGCGCGCCTACACGACGCTCCTGGCGCCGCACCTCGAGCGTTTCGGGCGTGCGCCGGGCCAGGCCCGGATCAAGCTGCAGATGGGCGACGAGCGGGTCGTCGCGCACATGGATTGACGGTCGGCCGACCGATCGGGAGCCACCGGGGTCCGCGAGGGCCCCGGTTTCGTTTCCAGACCCCGTTCCCGGCCCTCTCGCGCGCGGTCCCCGGCCGCATCGAAGCGACGGTGGATCCCGAGAATCCGCGACCTCGGGTAGCCTCGATGAGGTCCCGCTTCTGTCTCCCAGGAACCGCAAGTCATGTCCGAGACCTCGCAAACGAACGCAGGTGCGCCGCTCGAGCACGAGCCGACGCAACACACCGACTTCGATCGCCGCTCGTTCCTCGGCGGCGTCTCCGGCGCCGCGGCCCTCGGTGCCGCCAGCGCGGCGATCCCCGCGCTCGGCGGCGCCAACCCCGCCGCCGCCGCGCCGCAGGGGCCCGCGACCTCGCCGCCCGGACCGATCGACTACCAAGCCCGCGCGCAGCAGGCTTACGACATCCGCCACCGCCTCGCGCTGCGCAATTGGAAGGCGACGCTCGTCAGCCATCCGACGAACGGCGACGAGGAGGCCTATCCCGAGAAGTGGGGCAGCCACTCGAAGGGCCTCCCGCACAACCAGTTCGGCGAGGTCGACCCGAACGCCTACGCCACGTTCAAGAGCGCCCTGGACACGGGCACCCAGATCGCGATCGAGAGCGTGCCCTCGGGCTGCCCGAACTCGCAGCAGCGGATGCGCTTCCACAGCCCGCTCTCGGGAAAGGCCTTCGACCTGCAGGGCCTCGACTCGCACCAGACGACCGTGGCGGCGCCGCCCGCGTTCGCCAGCGCCGAGATGGCCGGCGAGATCGTCGAGAACTACTGGATGGCGCTCCTGCGGGACGTGCCGTTCGAGCAGTACGCGACACACCCGATGGTCGCGCAGGCGTGCGCGGACCTCAATGCGCTGAGCGACTTCCGCGGCCCGCGCCAGAACGGTCAGGTCACGCCGCAGACGCTGTTCCGCGACAGCGCGTACGGCTGCGACGTCGGTCCGTACCTGTCGCAGTTCTGGTGGAAGTCGCAGCCGTTCGGCGCGCAGCACATCGAGCCGCGGATGCGCACGCTGCAGCCGGGCTTCGACTTCATGACGACGGACGCGGACTGGCTGGCGCGACAGAACGGCATCCGCCCGACGTCCACGCTCGTGTTCGACAACGCCGACCTGCGCTACATGCGCACGGGACGGGATCTGTCGCGCTGGGTGCACATGGACGTGCTGTACCAGGCGTATTTCCAGGGCCTGCTGCACCTGATGGCGCCGCCCGACCCGAACAACCCGTTCACGGGCGGGGGCATGGGCTGTCCGCTGGGCCAGGGCAATCCCTACGCGTTGACCCTGATGCAGGAGGGCTTCGCGACGTTCGGCGGGCCGTACTTCATGACGATCTCCACGGAGGTCGCGACGCGTGTCTTGAAGGCCACATGGTTCCAAAAGTGGAACGTGCACCGTCGCATCCGGCCCGAGCTGTTCGCCGGCCGCGTGCACCACAAGCTCGCGAACAATCGGCCGTACCCGCTGCACCCCGACGTCCTGAACTCGGCGGCGGTCGCCGAGATCCAGAGCCGCTACGGCGGTCGCGCCTATCTGCCCCAGGTGTTCACGGAGGGCTGCCCGAGCCACCCGGCGTACACCGCCGGACACGCGACCGTGGCGGGAGCCTGCATCACGGTGATCAAGGCGCTGTTCCACGGCCCGTTCCCGATCCAGAACCCGAAGGTCCCGACGGACGACGGGCTCTCGCTCGTGCCCTACACGGGTCCGGGCGCGAACGCGATGACGGTCGAGACGGAGCTCAACAAGCTGGCGATGAACGTCGCCTACGGCCGGCACATCGCCGGCGTGCACTGGCGCTCCGACGGCTACGAGTCGCTGCGGCTCGGGGAGCAGCTCGCGATCCGGATCCTCGCGGAGCAGCGCGCGACCTATGCCGAGAACTTCGGCGGGTTCACCTTCCGGAAGTTCGACGGGAGCTACGTCACGATCTGACGTTCAGCGGACGGTTTCGTCCTCGGAACGCGGGGCCCGTTCGCGGGCCCCGCCGCCATTTCGGGTCGCCACAGACACCGCGCGGCGGGAAGAAGCGCGCAACGCGGGCCTGAATCCATGGACCACGTTCGGCGCAGTCCTCCCCGGGTCCCGGGCCGCGAAACGGCGCCGGCCACACTGCCGACCGACCTGGACCGGGATTGGCCAATCGCAGAGCGAGGATTCCTTCGGTAGACTTCGCCGTTCAAAGTCCCGACTCGGTGGGTCGGCACAGGCGGGAATCCGTCGTTCGTGCCCGCTCGGACCGCCAAGCCACGCCCGTTCGGGCGGCCGGGACGCAACTCCACAGAACCACTTCGAAAAGAACAGCTCGCGGGATCCATCGCGGGCTGCACGGAAGCCATGGCTGGAAAACGACGTTCGGAAACGGATCGGATCGCAGAACTCGAGGCGCGCATCGCGCAACTCAAGTCGCGAATGGAAGAGAAGAAGGTCAAGAAGGACCCCGCCCTCAAGCACGTCAGCAAGGCCGTGAAGGCCATCGATGCCGCCGCCGCGGAGACGCGCGACGTGCCGCTGCGCCAGGCCCTGGAATCGGCGCGTTCCACGCTCGCCGCCTGCCTGTCGCTGACGGGCACCGTGGTGCCCCAACAGGCCCGCAAGACCCGCGGAAGCGGCGGCGGCGGCTCGGTCGACTCCGAAGCGCTGCTCCAGTACGTCCGCAAGAACCCTGGACAGCGCGGCGAGCAGATCTCGGCCGCCCTGGGCACGACTTCCGACGCCATGCGCCCCGTGATGAAGAAGCTCATCGAGTCGGGGCAGGTCAAGGTCAAGGGCGAGCGCCGCGCGACGAGCTATTCCGCGGCCTGAAGGCACCGACTGGC
>JBGAOR010000129.1:0-21698 GCA_044221705.1 Planctomycetota bacterium | reverse complement strand
CCTGACGACCGTCGTTCTCAACCTCGACGGGTTCCTGCACGGTTCGTCGCGCCAGGAGAACGTGAGCGCCGCGCTGATCTACGCTCAGGCGGAGACGACGGCGGCGCTCACGCTGAGCACCCCGCCGCCGATCCAGCCGCTGGGCGTCTTCCCCGTGATGATCGACGGCCAGGCCGACCTGCCGGCCTTCGACGGGACGCTCGACTACGCGGGCACGTCCGGATTCTCCCGCCCGTTCGTGCCCACGTTCGGCGGACCGGGATCCGACTACCGCCAGCGGGTCCTCTTCAGTGCGGCGGACCTGGCCCCCTTCCTCGGACCCTCGGGCGCGCCCGGCACGATCGCGTTCGGCGTCCAGGCCAGCCAGAGCGTGAACAACCAGACCGGCCCGGAATTGGCCGTCGATTCGCTGGCCACGATCTCCGGCACGTTCCGCATCGACTACCAATACGAACTGCTGCCCGGCGCGATCTGCACGTCCGCGGCGAGCTGGGGCGGATGTCCGTGCTCCAACGCGGGTTCGCCGGGCAACGGCTGCCGGAATTCGGTCCACGCGGCCGGTGCAGGCCTCGCGCGGTCGGGGATCGCGTCGCTCACGGGCGACACGCTGGCGCTCTCCGCGACGAACGTGACGGGCACGACCGCGATCTTCGTGCAGTCGAGCGCGCTGCTCGATCCGGGCAACTTCTTCGGCGACGGCCTGCGCTGCATCTCGGGTGCGACGATCCGCCTGGGCGCGAGCCCGATCGCTGCGTCCTCGTCGAGCTATCCGCAGGGCGCGCAGCTCCCGATCTCCGTGCGCGGCGCCATCGCGGCGCCGGGCATGCGCTACTACCAGACCTACTACCGCAACAACGCGAGCTTCTGCACGGCAGCGACGTTCAACCTGTCGAGCGGACAGGCCGTGCTCTGGCAGCCCTGAACCCGATCAGCCGAGGTCGAGCACGCCGGTCGAATCCGCGAAACGCTCGATCTCGACTCCCGTCCGCCGCGCCAGCGCGAGGTGCAGGTTCGCGAGCGGCGTCTCCTTCGGCGCGACGACGTAGCGACCGCCCTTCACGCCGCCTCCGACGACCACGATCGGCAGGTCGCCGTGGTCGTGGCGATTGCCGTCGCCGATCCCCGATCCGCACAGCACGTGCGTCGAGTCCAGCAGCCGCTCGCCGCGTTCGTCCGCCTCGGCCAGCCGGCCGACGAGGTGCGCCAGGCACTCCATGTGGAAGCGGTCGATCCTCGCGATCTTCTCGCGCTTCGCGGCGTCGCCGCCGTGGTGGCTGATCTCGTGGTGGCCCTCGGGCACGCCGATCGAGACGTGACTCGCGTTGCTGCCCTCGTTGCCCAGGCCGAACCGTCCGTCGGTTCATGGGAGGCATGGGTGACATCGTCCCGCTCGCTTCAGCGCCGCCGGAACTCCGGCGATTCCACGAGTTCTTCGATCAGGCCGGCCAGCGTCGCCTGCGCCGGCTGCGGCGATGGCGGTCGCGATCCAGCTGTCGTCGGTCGGCGTCAGGCTGCGGCCCAGCGTAGATCGCGAGCTCTTCGAACAGGCAGCGCACGAAGGCGGGGTCGGCGGCCAAGAGCGCCTTCAGCTGCGCCGGGCCCGCGAACGCGCGGCCGTCGGGCAGCGTGCCTCCCGCGTCGATCGGGAACTTGCCGTCGCGCGAGCGCCAGCGGCCGATCGCGTCCAGGTTCTCGAGGCCGGTCGAGCGGATCGGATGCGCGCGTGACAGCCGGCGCAGGCCGCGTCGGCGCGGTGTTTCTCGAGCCGATCGCGCAGCGACAGCTCGGCGCCGCCGTGGTCGGAGTCGGCCAGCACGCCGACTCCGGGAGGCGGAGGCGGCGGCGGCGCGCCGAGCAGCGCCTCGAGCACGAACTTCCCCCGTGACGAGGGGCTCGCGCGCGTCGGATAGCTCGGCTCCGCAACACGGCGGCGAGCCCGAGGATCCCGCCGCGCGCTCCGGCGTCGAGCGGGATGCGCCGCATCGCCGTGCCGCTCACGCCGGGATGCCGTAGTGCTTCGCCAGGCGCTCGTCGACGAACGTGAAGCCCGGGTCGAGCAGCGCGCGCGCGCGGGCCGGCGCTCGCGCAGCACGGCGTCGAAGAGCATCGTCGCCCGGCCAGCATCGACGCGCAGCGGCTCGTCGAAGTCGGGGAAGCTCTTCGGATCCGGCGACGCGCGCTCGAGGCGGCCGAGTTGCAGCCACTGCGTCGCGAAGCCCTCGGACAAGGCTTGCGAGCGCGGGTCGGCGATCATGCGCCGCACTGGCGCAGGCGCAGCTCGCCTCCAGCGTCGGATTGCTCGTCGAGCTCGCGGTCGGGTGTGCTGCTCCACAGGAAGTACGCGAGCCGTGCGGCGACGGCGTGCTCGTCGAGCGTCGGGACCCGCTTCTCCAGGCGCAGCGCGTCCGACGCCTTCGTCGTCTCCGGCGGAGTTCGGTCGGCTCCTCCGGTTTGTACAGGAAGTTCGGCGACGTCAGCGACGACGATCGCCGTGCGCACGCGCTCCTCGAACGTCGGCGCCTTCGCGGCCAGGTCGACGACGCGCGCGATCTCGTCGGGCCGGGCGGCGCCACGTCCGGCGCAACAGGTGCCCGACCACGTCGCGCAGCGCGATCCGCGCGTTCGGCGACTTCGCGCTGATAGCGACGGCTCGGGCTGGTCGAGCGGCCCCTCGATCTCGAACCACTCGAGCACGAGGTTGTGGTCGCGCGCCTTCGGATCCGCCGCGTCCGGCGCCCAGAAGTCGTCGAATGCGACGGCGAACTCGTCGATCCCGCGGGCAGGTGCACGAAGGCCTCGACGGTGCGCGCGTCGGGCGCGCGCTCGGGCACGTCGGCGCGGGTCACCTCGCGCGTCGCGACCTTCACCGCCAGCCGGCACGGATCCGGACCCGGCCTGGTCGCCGTGCGCGCGCAGGCGCAGCACGTAGTCGCCCGCGCGCGGCAGCTTGCGCGTCAGCGACACCTCGCCGTTCGAGTAGAGGCCGCCGCGGGAACCCGCTGCGCGCCGCTGGCCTTGCCGGCGGACATCTGCGCGCTGTCCACGCGCTCCTTCGGCGGCTCGGGCGGATCGGGCAGCATCACGGAAGCTGGCGACGCGCTCGGCCAGCGCAGCGGCCTCGACCAGGAGCCTCGACGTCGAGAGCACCGCGCCGATCGTGTCGAAGTTGTGTCCGATCTCGTCCGCCGGCAGCTCGTCGGACTCGATGGGCACGCCGAACAGGTCGCGGATCGTGTTGGCGTACTCGCGCCGGTTCAGGCGGCGCATCACGTCCTCGTCGTGGCCGGCTCCGCGGCCCTCGGGCCCGAGCGCGGCGTCGAGCCAGGCGAGCAGCGCGTCGCGGTCCGCGGCCGCGAGCGGCGCCTCGCCCTTCGGCGGCATCTCCCCGGTCCGCACGCGCTTGCGCACCGCGTTCCAGGCGCGCGATCGGCCGGGAAATCCGGCTCGAGCCGACCCAGGTCGAGCTCGCCCTCGGGATCGTCGCTTCGGCGTGGCACTCGAAGCAGCGCGCGTCGAGCAGGGGCCGGACCCGATCCGTACGCGCGGTCCTCGGCCGGGGTCCCGACGTGGCGCCCTGCGGCCAGGAAAGGAGGAGGGCGGCCAGCATGCTGTGCCCCAAGACTAACGGACCGTGCGCCGCTCGGACGCTGCGCGGAACGGGAACTCGGGATACGGTGGGGAGCCCTCTCGGTCCCTTGGAGCCTGTCATGCGCGTCTGCAGTCTCATCCCCGTCGCGTCCATCGCGCGGCCGTCCCCGCCTTCGCGCAGGGTCTGACCCGTGCGCGTCCGCCCAGGCTGTCAACAAGCGGCACGGGCACTTCGCCTTCAACAACTCGGCGGCGACGACCGACGGCGTGCCCGACGCTCACCTGCAACTTCTTCTTCGCAGTCCGACAACAGAACGACGTGTGGTTCGCGTGGACGGCGCCGAGCAGCGGATCGTTCACGATCGCGACGTGCGCGCAGACGACATGGACCTGAAGATCGCCGTGCTCGACGGATCGTGCGCGGGAGCTGTCCTGGCGTGCAACGACGACTCGTGCGCGCTGCAGAGCTCGCCTCGACGTCCTCGTGACGGCGGGCAACGTCTACCTGATCCGCCTGGGCAACTACCCCAGCGCGGTGGGCAACTCGGGGACGTTCAGCATCTCGCCGCAGGGCCAGCTCGTCGTGCTCGACACCCAGGTCAACTCTGCCAACGGCCACACCTACCACCTGCTGGCGGCCGGCACTTGGACCAATGCCGAAGGCACCGCGGTCGCTGGCGGCCACCTCGCCACCGTGAACGACGCGCCGAGAACACGTGGATCCAGAACACCTGGCAGAACTACCAGGGCACGCCGCACGACCTGTGGATCGGGTTCATCGACGGCCAGGCCGAGGGCACGTTCGTGTGGGGCCGACGGATCGCCGGTCACGTACACGAACTGGGACCCGGGCGAGCCGAACAACGCGCTCACGGGCGAGGACTACACGAACATGCGCCGTGACAACCCTCACGGGCAACTGGTCGACCTCGGCAACGCGCCCTCGGGCTACTTCAGCGCGGTCTACGGCGTCGTCGAGATCGGCAGCACCGGCACGCCCAGGCTTCGGCGACGGCTCGGGCACGGCCTCGCCCGTGCGCCAACAACAGCGCGGTCGGGGCCCAGGTCGGCTGAACTCGTTCGGCCAGGGCGGCAAGCTGATCGCCAGCGGCTCGCCGAGCATCGGCGCCGACTCGCTCGCCCTGCAGGGATCGCAGATGCCGAACAGCTCGGCGCTCTACTTCCAGGGCACGTCCGCCTTCGGCTCGGCGCGGGCTGTCGTGTTCGGCGACGGTTCTGCGTTGCGCGGGCGGCTCCGTCATCCGCCTCGGCACGAAGTCGAACACGGCCGGCGCGTCGCAGCATTCCGGTCGGCGCGACCAGAGCGTGTCCGTGCGCGGCCTGTGCACGGCCGGCGCGTGGTGCGCACGTACCAGGTCTGGTACCGCAATGCGGCCGCCTTCTGCACGGTCAGCACGTTCAACCCGGACGAACGGCATCACGCTGACCTGGAATCCCCTGATCCGCGTTCAGGAACCGACGCGTTCCACGAACCAGTAGACGCCGAGGACGGCCACGGCGAGCGACGCCGCGCTGGACACCCAGCGCAGCTTCAAATTCGCCCGAGCCGTCCTCGGTCGGTTTCGTGCTCGACGCCGCGGCTCTCGCAAGCGCGCGCGCCGCAGCGAACGCGAGCAGCAGCGCGCCGACGACCGCGACCGGACCCGGCCTCGACGCTCCAGGCTGGAAACCCGCGAGCGCCGACAGCTGGTGCGGCTCGGGACGCGAGCGTCGCGCCGATCGCGCCCGCGAAACCGAGCAGCACGCACGAGCCTGAACGCGAACGCCTCGATCCACGGCGCAGGCGCGCCGCGGCTCCACAGGCTTGCGCGCCGCGACCCACGCGGATCGACAGCGCGATGGCGGGTCGACGAGGCTCGCCGGCAGCACGACGACCTTGAACGCCGCCGCCGCGAGCGAGATCGAATGCGCCAGCGTGAACGCGGTGACGACCACGAGAACAGGACGCAGGCGCCGCGCCCCGAGCACGAGCGCGACGACGAACGCGACGTGGTCGAAGCCGGACAGGATGTGCTCGACGCCGTGGCGCACGAAGGCGCCGAACACGTCGAGCGCGCTCGTCCTGCCCGCGTCGGCCAGCACGTCGAAGCGCCACACCGGATCCTCGACCCACAACAGGCGGCCCGGCGCGCCGTTCCACACGACCTCGCAGCGGTCGCAGGAGGGATCCGACTCGCGGAACAGCGCGAACTCGATCGTGATCCTGGTCAGGTCGCGCTCGCGCCGGCGCAGCACGACGTCGACCTCCGTGGGCGAGCTGTTCTTCAACGCGACCTGCGCCACGCGGTACCGCGAGCGGCGGCCGCCAGCCGGCCAAAGCTTCCATCCGGAGAGCAGGCCGCTCGATCGACGTGCGATGCGCGTCTTCGATCGCCAGCAAAATACTGCGCAGTTCCTGGCCGACGCGCGGCTTCACCGACGTCGGGCGGGCGGCGAGGAGGTGCCAGGATCGCCAGGGAGCATCCGCCCACTTCGCGGCGAGCGCTCCGGCTCCGGATGCCGGAACGGGAGTCGCCGGTTTCCAGATCCGCGTCTCGAACGGGACACGACCCACATGGCCAGTTCTCATCCACGCGTGCTGGCAGACCGATCTCGGCGGCACGAAGATCCAGAGCGTGATCGTCGCCGAGGACGGCCGCGCGCTGCGATCTCGACTTGAGGAAAGTTCGCGGACGATCGTCGCCGATCCGCGCGAGCAGAGCGCCGCCGGCGTCGAGGCCGAGCCGCGTCGCCGCACTGGAGCCCTGTGGACGGAGAAGCGGCGCGACGGTGACCGGCGTTCGGGCTTCGACGGCGTCGTGGCCGCCGTTGCGCTGCTCGGCGGATGCCGCGCGCAGGCGCTGGGCAACGATCTCGACGGTAGCTCGCGTTCGGCGTCGGCGCTGATGTTCCTCGCCAAAGGGACACCGGCATCGCTGCCGGCAAGCGCTGGCCTGGGCGCGGCGCCGCGGCGAGATCGTCACGTGATGGGTGGCCGCCGCTGCGTGGCCGCGAAGGTTGCTCGATGCCGGACGGCGCGCTGGAGGAACGCGCGCGCTGCACCGAGCACGGCCGCAAGACGAAGCCTCCTCAATATCTCCGCCGTCCAGCATACCGCGAACGACCAGCGGCGGTGTTGCCTGGCGAAGACGACGATCGCAACGACAGCTGAGCGTTCGACTACGGCGCCAGGATCGCCGCGGGCGGCATCGGCGGTGAAGGCTGACGTCGAGGTCGCCGTGGATCGCTATGGCGAATACGTCGCGATAAGATCGCGGCCGTACCGCACTTGTTCCGCTCCGAGTCCGCCGGGGTGCGCCTGTCGAAGCCCGGCGATCTTCGGCCAGGCGCGGTCGGCGCGTTGCTCTGACGCGCGCGACGCAGCGCGCGCCCAGGATGTACGATCCCGACATATTCGAGCCGAGTTCGTCGCCACCAGCCGACATGGCCGCCTGCCGCGCGTACCTGGTCATGAGCGCAGGACGAAGTTCAGCGACGTCGCCGCTCGCCACGACGTGCGCCGGCGGCGCCTCGAGCGGCGCGAACAGCGCAGTTCTGCTGCTGATCCGCCAGGAAACGCGCGATCGCCGCCGAGAAGGAAGAGCGCGAGTTCCAGCGCACCGCGACGGCTGAGTGGCTCCGCCGACCTCGCGCTCGCCTCGGGATGGACGCGGCCGAGTTGCCCTGCGCCGCGCCCTGGCTCGTGGTCGTCTTCAGTTCGACGCGGCGACGATCCGCAGCACCCATGCGCGAACGCCGGTCGGGATCGCGGTCGGCCTACGCCGCGGCGACGCGGGGCTGCGCTGATCGACACGCCGAGCGAGGAATTTGCCGGCCGAGAGCCGAGAAGCTGTTCGTGTTGTATTACCTGACGACTGCCGCGCCGGAGGCGGCGCTCTCCAAGAGCTGCTGGTGATGCGAGAAGCACATTAGTCTCGCATCGAGCGCGACTGGCGATTTGCGCTACGTCTGCCACAATCCCGACTACGCTGGCCACCGCGATCCGTTTGCGTACGCACGCGGCGGGAGTGGATGTCTGCGGATCGAGCAATTCGTCTGGCATCCACGCGGCACGGTCGGCGCCTGACGACGGCGAGCACGTGACATCCTGCACTGCGGTTGCGCGCGCGGATCGGGAGCCGCAGGACGAGCCTGCGCGCGGCTTCGAGGTGGAGGTAGTGCAAGCGCACGTGCCGACTCGCGCGACCGCGCTCCGCGCAGCAGGGTCCGCCAGCGCGCCGCCCAGTACGCCGCGGCGACGACGTGCGCCGATGTACGCTCGGTGACGGATGCTTGCCGAGGCCCACGTGTGGACGCGTGCGAGCCTGCACGGACCTCTCGCGGCGCTCGCCTCGCCTCGATCGCGCGCCTCTGGAGCTGGCGGTCGCCTGGAGGACGAAGACGGCGCAGGCCACGATGCGGCGACGCCGCCGGCGTATCCACGGCGAGCCCCACCGGACGCGATGCGACCTCGAGGACAGCACGCCGCGTTTCGAACTCCTGGCGCGCCTGCGCGGACGTGCGCTGATCGATCTCGGCGCGCCGCTGCTGCAACCAGGATGGGCGATGCGCGCGTCGCATGTCGCCGCGCGCATCGCCCATCCGCGCGCGTCTCCCTGGTTCGCGGCGCAAGCCGGCGTCGACTTCCTCGAGCGCTTGCGCGAACTCGCGCCGACTGTTCCGGATCCACGCGGCCTCGAAGACGGCTCGGGCGAGAGCACGTCCGCTGCGCGGGCGCGCGCGAGGACTTCGAGAGCACGCGCGTCGCGGTCGGCCAGGTAGCTCGGGCAGTCCCTGCGCCTCGGCGACGAGCGCGCGGCAGCGAGCCGCATCGCGCCGCGTGATGGCGGCTGCGACATCGTCCGGTGGGAACTCGCCGTGGACCCACGCCGGTGCGTGTACGGCTCCCCCGCTCTCCCCCGACCCATCGTCCTGGCCTGCGCCGTCGTAACGCGACTCGTCCTCCAGGCGCAGCTCCGAGGCCGCCAGCTCCAGGAGCGCGCGATCCGCGTCGAAGGCGAGCGCCGCGAGAGGTCCGTGCAGGCTCGCACGCGTCCGCACGTGGGCCTCGACAAGCGCATCCGTCACCGAGGACGAGGCCAGTGCGGCGAGCAGGCGCAGCAGGTTCGCATCGGCGCCGACGTCGTCCGCGGGCAAGCCTGCGACGAGCGCGCGAAGCGCGGCGTCGTCCTCGCCGCGCAGCAGGTGCCAGGCGGCGCGCTCGGACTGCTGCGCCGCGTCCGGAGCTGCGGTCGCGAGCGCGAGTCGGCGTGCGCTGCGGCTGCGCCTCCCGACGACCGCGCGCAGGAGCTCGTCCGCGTCCGCCTCGGCGATCTGCGCGCGCGTCCTGGTCTGCGCGCGCAGCACCGCGAGGCGCGGTGCCTCCCGCGCGCAGGATGTCCGCGTGCTCGCCGTCGTCAGGCGCTCCGGCCGCACGCGTTCTCAGCGAAGAACGGTTTGATCCATGACCTGCCGACCTGGCTCCCGCCACACCGCGGGAGCCTGACTGCGGCGTAAGGCAAGCGGGGCGGGAGGGAGCAGGAACAGGATCGCGATGACCCGTGTCGGGATGTGCATCATGAGGCGGCTGGAAAGGATTCCGGATCTCCCTTTCGGTCAGTACTCGTGCGAGGCCTGAGTGGGTCGTGCTACTCGCGTCAGATCACGGTCAGGATCTCCGCCAACGGCTTGGAGAGCGCCTCCGGCACGCGGCAGTCGTCGGCCGGGTAGCCCACCGGGATCAGCACGAACGGCTTCTCGTGCTTCGGCCTGACCGAGCACCTCCTGCAGGAACCCCATCGGGCTCGGCGTGTGCGTCAGCGTCGCGAGCCCCGCGTGGTGCGCCGCCGCGAGAACAGAGGCCGACCAAGCGATCCCGACCGACTCGTTCACGTAGTAGTGCTGCGAGTCGCCGTCGCCGCGCGTCAGCCTGAAGACGACCACGAGCCAGGGCGCGACCTCGAGGAACGGCTTCGACGCGTCCGTCCCGAGCGGCGCGAGGTCGGCGAGCCACTCGGCCGTCGCGCGGTGCGCGTAGAACTCGCGCTCTTCCTTCTCGGCGGCGGCGCGGATCGCGCGTTTCACGGCGGGATCGCGCACGGCGACGAAGCGCTCAGGCTGCTTGTTCGCGCCGCTCGGGCGCCGCCGGCGCAGCGCACGAGAGCCACTCGATCGTGGCGAGCGACACGGGCGGTCGCTGAACTCGCGCACGGTCCGCCGCTTCGCCATGACTTCGCAGAACGCGCGCGGCGAACTCGGGCGGCGCGTCGGGGACGTGGCGGTCGCGGTGGGGGACGAACTTTGTCGGGCATGTCGGGATCGTAATGTCCCGGATGTGGAGCGCGCGCTGGTACCGCGGTCAAGGGGAACGCCGCCGGACCGCGCCGGCGAACTCCGCCGAGCTTCGACAGGCGCGGCTCCGCGGCGGGACGCCCGGAGCGAAGCCAGGCGGCACGGCCATCGCGGCCGATCTTCGCGACGTACGGTTCGCCGAGCCGCGTCCCGAGTCCGCCGCTGATCACGACGGTCTCGACGTCGAGCAGGTTCACCGCCGATGCCGCGCCTGCGGCGATCGCGAGCACGGCGTGGTCGATCAGCTCGTGGGCGAGTTCGTCGTCCTCCTCGAGCGCCTTGGCCCACACACCGCTCGTCAGCCGTTCGCGGCCCTTCTTGGCGGCGATCTTGAAGAGCTTCGTCTTGCGGCCGTGCTGTGCGGGTTGCGCGCGCGTTCCTCCAGCGCGCGCCAGTCCGGCGTAGGCCTCGACGCAGCCTTCGCGGCCACACGGGCAGCGGCGGCCGCCCATCTCGATCACGACGTGACCGATCTCGCTCGCGGCGCCGCGCCCGAGCCAGCGCTTGCCGGCGAAGACGACCTTGCCCCCGATGCCGGTGCCCCACCAGACCCCGAGGAACACGCCGCGACATCGGCACCGGCGCCGAGCGCGGCCTCCGCGTCGAGCGCGACGCCGACGTCGTTGCCCAGCACGACCTGCGCGCCCAGCCCTCCGCCGAGCAGCGCGGCGAGCCGGCACCGACGCCGCTCGGCCCGAGAGGTTGCGCGCGCCGGTGACCGTCGCGCGCTGCGCGTCCACGGAACCGGGAGTGCCGACGCCGACGCGCTTCGGCATCTCGACGCCGGCGGCACGCGCCGACTCGCGCAGGCTCTCGGCGAGCGCGGCGACGATCGTTCGCGGGCCGCCCTCCGTCGGGGTCGCGAGCCGCGCCTCGCCGAGCACGCGGCCGTCCTCGGCGACGATCGCGGCCTGGATCTTCGTGCCGCCGAGGTCGATGCCGGCGCGCGTGCTCGCGGGGAGGGGACTGGGCATGCGGTGATGTCGGCCTGCGCGGCGCAGATCCTCCAGGAAACCGGCCGACTTTTCCCGTTCTCGCCATCCGCGGCGGCCGTTCGCCGCGAAAGTGGCGAGATGATCCTGGCGAACCTGGCCTTCCTCGCCGCGCTCCTCGCCGCCCACCCGACGTCGGTGAGCAGCACGCGCGTCGACGTCGCCGGCGCGCGCGTCGAGGCGCGCATCCGCTGCCAGGAGCAGACGCTGCGCGAGTGCCTGCCGCTCGACGCCGACGGCAGCGGCCGGATCGAGGCGCGCGAGCTCGACGCGGGCCGCGACGTGCTCGAGCGCTACGTGCTCTCCGGATGGAGGCTGGCCGACGGCGACGGCGCGCCGCTCGCGGGCCGCGTGGCGCAGGTCGCGTTCGTGCGCGACAGCTCGCCGACAGAGGTCGACCTCGTGCTGCGCTTCGACGCCGGGCGCGACCTGACCGGGATCACGATCGACTTCGGGCTGTTCCGCGAATCGGATCCGCTCCACCGCGACCACTGCGAGATCGCCTGGAACGGCGCCGAGCCCGCCGGCCGACTGTTGTGGGTCGAGGACCCGGTGTGGCGCTTCGACACGCTGGCCGAGGCGAGCGGGACGCGCGCGCTCGACGTCTTCGGCGCGTTCGTGCACCACGGCGTCGAGCACATCCTGTTCGGCTTCGATCACGTCGCGTTCGTCGTCGCGCTCGTGCTCGGGGCGCGGCGCCTGCGCCCGGTCCTCGTGGTCGTCACGGCGTTCACGCTGGCGCACTCGATCTCGCTCGCGCTGGCCGCATTCGAGGTCGTCGTCCTCCCGGCGCGCGTCGTCGAGCCCGCGATCGCGCTGTCGATCGCCTGGGTCGCGGCGCGGAACCTGTGGAGCCGCGGCAGTCGCACGCCGTGGATCGAGGCGTTCGTGTTCGGCCTCGTGCACGGGCTCGGGTTCGCGGGCGCGATCGGTGCGACGCTCGCGTCCGAGCCGCGCAAGCTGTCGGCGCTCGCGGGGTTCAACCTGGGCGTCGAGGCCGGCCAGGTCGCGGTCGTCGGGGCACTCCTGCTCGCGTCCGCGGCGGCGCGCGCCGTCGCGAGAGGTGCGGACTCGGGCCCCGAATCGGCCGAGGACGGCTCGGGCGAGTCGAGGCTGCGCTGGGTGTCCAGCGCGGCGTCGCTCGCCGTGGCCGTCCTCGGCGTCTACTGGTTCGTGGAACGCGTCGGTTCCTGAAAGCCGTTCAGGGGTGCGCCGATCAGGGGTTCCAGGTCAGCGTGATGCCGTTCGTCAGGTTGAACGTGCTGACCGTGCAGAACGCGGCCGCGTTGCGGTACCAGACCTGGTACGTGCGCACCGCGCCGGCCGTGCACAGACCGCGCACGGACACGCTCTGGTCCGCGCCGACCGGGTACTGCGACGCGCCGGCCGTGTTCGACTTCGTGCCGAGGCGGATGACGGAGCCGCCCGCGCAACGCAGGCCGTCGCCGAACACGACGCCCGCGCCCGAGCCGAGCGTGGACGTGCCCTGGAAGTAGAGCGCCGAGCTGTTCGGCATCTGCGAACCCTGCAGGGCGAGCGAGTCGGCGCCGATGCTCGGCGAGCCGCTGGCGATCAGCTTGCCGCCCTGGCCGAACGAGTTCAGGCAGCCGACCTGGGCGCCGACCGCGCTGTTGTTGCCGCACGGGCAGGCCGTGCCGGAGCCGTCGCCGAAGCAGATCGGCGTGCCGGTGCTGCCGATCTCGACGACGCCGAACACGGCGTTGAAGTACCCCGAGGGCGCGTTGCCGAGGTCGTTCCAGTTGCCCGTGAGGTTGTCACGGCGCATGTTCGTGTAGTCCTCGCCGGTGAGCGCGTTGTTCGGCTCGCCCGGATCCCAGTTCGTGTACGAGACCGGCGTTCCGTCGGCCCACACGAACGTGCCCTCGACGGCCGCGTCGTTGAACCCGATCCACAGGTCGTGCGGCGTGCCCTGGTAGTTCTGCCAGGTGTTCTGGATCCAGGTGTTCTCGGCCGCGTCGTTCACCGTGGCGAGGTGGCCGCCGAGCGCGACCGCGGTGCCCTCGGCGTTCGTCCACGTGCCGGCCGCCAGCAGGTGGTAGGTGTGCCCGTTCGCCGGGTTGACCTGGGTGTCGAGCACGACGAGCTGGCCCTGCGGCGCGATGCTGAACGTGCCCGAGTTGCCGACCGCGCTGGGGTAGTTGCCCAGGCGGATCACGTACACGTTGCCCGCCGTCACGAGGACGTCGAGCGAGCTCTGCAGCGAGCACGAATCGTCGTTGCACGCCAGGACGACGCCCGCGCACGATCCGTCGAGCACCGCGATCTTCGAGTCCATCGTCGTCTGCGAGCAGGTCGTGATCGTGAAGGACCCGCTGCTCGGCGCCGTCCACGCGAACCACACGTCGTTCGTGATGTCGGACTGCGAGAAGAAGTTGCAGGTCGCGTCGGGGACGCCGTCGGTCGTCGCCGCCGAGTTGTTGAAGGCGAACGTGCCCGTGCCGCTGATGGCCTGGGCGGACGCGCACAGGTCGGATCCCTGCGCGAAGGCGGGGACGGCCGACGCGATGGACGCGGCGAGGAAGGGGATGAGGCTGCGGACGCGCATGACGGGCTCCAAGGGGACAGAAAGGGTGCTCCACCGTATCCCGAGTTCCCGTTCCGCGCAGCGTCCGAGCGCAGCACGGTCCGTTAGTCTTGGGGCACCGCATGTTGGCCGCCCTCCTCATCGCCTGGCCGCAGGGCGCCGCGTCCGGGACCCCGGCCGAGGACCGCGCCTACGAGGAGCGCGTCCGGCCCGTCCTCGCCGCGCGCTGCTTCGGGTGCCACGCGGAAGACGACCCCGAGGGCGAGCTCGACCTGGCCCGCCTCGAGCCGGATTTCCCGGCCGAAACGCGCGCCTGGGGCGCCGTGCGCAAGCGAGTCCGCGGTGGGGAGATGCCGCCGAAGGGCGAGGCCCCGCTCGCCGCCGCGGAGCGCGAGGCCCTGCTCGGCTGGCTCGACGCGACGCTCGGACCCGAGGCCGCGGACCCCGGCGCGACCGGCACCGTGCTGCGCCGCCTGAACCGGCGCGAGTACGCCAACACGATCCGCGACCTGTTCGGCGTGCCCATCGAGGCCGACGAGCTGCCGGCGGACGAGATCGGGCACGGCTTCGACACGATCGGCGCGGTCCTGTCGACGTCCGAGCTGCTCGTCGAGACGCACCTGCGCCTCGCCGAGCGCGTCGCGGACCGTGCGGTGCTGCTGCCCGACCCGCCCGAGCCGCCGAAGGAGCGCGTGGACGGCGCGAAGCTGTCCGCCGGCAAGGCCAGCAGCGCGCGCGGAAAGTTCCGCGGGCTGTACTCGAACGGCGAGGTCTCGCTGACGCGCAAGCTGCCGCGCGAGGGCGACTACGCGCTGCGCCTGCGCGCGCACGGCGACCAGGCCGGCCCGGATCCCTGTCGCCTGGCCGTGAAGGTGGGGACGCGCGAGGTGCTGCGCGCCGACGTGCCGGAGCGCGCACCGGACGCGCGGACCGTCGAGGCGTTCGTGCACCTCCCCGGCGGCGCGACGAAGTTCGCCGTCGCGTTCCTGAACGACTTCTGGGCGCCCGAGGCGGCGGATCCGAAGGCGCGCGACCGCAACCTCGTGCTCGAGTGGTTCGAGATCGAGGGCCCGCTCGATCGGCCCGAGCCGTCGCGCTACCAGCGCGAGGAATTGGCGCCGAAAGCGCGCGGAACGCTGCGCGACGTCGTGGGACGACTGCTGCGTCGGACGTGGCGACGGCCGGTCGAGCCCGACGAGATCGCGCGCGTCGTCGACGTCGCCGCGAAGGCCCCGACGTTCGAGGAGCGCGTGCGCACGGCGATCGTCGTCGCGCTGACGTCGCCGAACTTCCTGTACCGGCCGGAGGAGATGCCCGACGAGCTGATCGGGCCCGCGTCGAGCCTCCTGAACGACCAGGCCCGGCTCTTCCTGGGCGACGGCGCCACGGCCGCGCGCCTCGCGTATTTCCTGTGGAGCAGCACGCCCGATCGCGAGCTCGACGAGCAGGTCGACGCGGGCGAGCTGCACCTGCGCGGTCAGGTGCGGCGCATGATCGCCGACCCGCGCTCGCAAGCCTTGTCCGAGGGCTTCGCGACGCAGTGGTTGCAGCTCGGCCGGCTCGAGCGCGCGGCACCGGACCCGACGCGCTTCCCCGACTTCGACGAGAGCTTGCGCGCGTCGATGCTGGCCGAGGCGACGATGCTCTTCGACGCCGTGCTGCGCGAGCGGCGTCCGGCCCGCGCGCTGCTCGATCCGGGTTTCACCTTCGTCGACGAGCGCCTGGCGAAGCACTACGGGATCGCCGGAATCACGGGCACGGCGATGCGGCGCATCCCGCTCGACGCCGGCGCGCGCGGCGGGATCCTGGGGCTCGCGGCCGTGCTGACCGCGACGAGCTATCCGACGCGCACGAGCCCGTCGTCGCGCGGCAAGTTCGTGCTCGAGGCGCTGCTCGGCGCGCCGCCGCCGCCCCCGCCGCCGGGCGTGGGCGTGCTGGCCGACGCCGACCACGGCGGCGCCGAGCTCTCGCTGCGCGATCGGCTCGAGAAGCACCGCTCCGACGCGGCCTGCGCCGGCTGTCACGCGCGCATCGATCCGCTCGGCTTCGGCCTGGAGAACCTCGACGCGATCGGTCGCTGGCGCTCGCGCGACGGCAAGTTCCCGATCGACGCGCAGGGCACGTTGCCCGACGGGCGATCGTTCGCGGGTCCGGCGCAGCTCAAGGCTCTGCTCGCCGACGATCCCGCGTTCGTGCGCAGCCTGTTCGAGCTGCTGGCGATCTACGCGTTGGGCCGCAGCCTGTCGCCGGCCGACGACGGCTGGGTCCGGAAGGCGGTGGCCGCGGCCGGCCGCGAACCGACCCTGGCGGGTTTGATCGAGGAACTGGTGGAATCGCCGGAGTTCCGGCGGCGCTGAGGCGCGCGAGCGACGACGATGTCACCCATGCGATCGATGGACCGGCGGACGATCCTGCGCGGCGCGGGCGTGGCGATGGCGCTGCCGCTTCTCGACGCGATGTCGCCGCGCGCGAGCGCGAGCTCGCCGTCGCGTTCCGGCCTGACGGATGCCGCGCCGCGCCGCCTCGTCTTCGTCTACACGCCGAACGGCGTGAACCGCGACGTGTGGACGCCGGCTGCGCCGGGGGCGCTCGACGTGCTGCCGCCGACGCTCGCGCCGCTCGATCCGTGGAAGTCCGACCTGCTCGTGCTGGGCGGACTCGACCTCCAGACGGCGCGCGCGAACGGCGACGGGCCGGGCGACCACGCGCGCGCCGGCGCCGCGTTCCTGACCTGCGCGCAGCCGCGCAAGGCCGACGGCGCGGTGCACGTCGGCATCAGCATCGACCAGTATCGCGGCGAAGCGCATCGGGACCGCGACTCGCTTCCGCTCGCTCGAGATCGGGTGCGAGGACGGCGCGCAGTCGGGCCAGTGCGATTCCGGTTACGCCTGCGCGTACTCGAGCAACCTGGCCTGGTCGGGTCCGAGCACGCCGGTGCCCAAGGAGGTCGATCCGCGCCAGCTGTTCGACCGCCTCTTCCGCGAGGGCGAGGAGGACGAGGCGCCCGAGGAGCGCGCCGCGCGGCTCGCGCGCCGGCGCAGCGTGCTCGATCTCGCGCGCGCGGACGCGCGACGGCTCGCGCAAACGCTGGGCGCGGACGACCGCCGCAAGCTCGACGAGTACGAGACGTCGGTGCGCGAGCTCGAACGCGACTGGCGCGCGCCGCAGACGGCGCCGGCGATGCGCCCGATTCCGCGGCCGGCCGCGGGCGTGCCGAAGGACCGCGGCGAGCACGCGCGGTTGCTGTCGACGTGCTCGCTCGCGTTGCGCACGGACAGCACGCGCATCGCGACGTTCGGCCTGGGCAACGAGGGCAGCAACGCGAGTCACGTCTCGATCGGCGTGCCCGAGGGCCACCACGAGACGAGCCACCACGGCGGCGACGCCGCGAAGCGCGAGAAGATCGCGAGGATCGACCGCTTCCACATGGAGTGCCTGGCGCATTCGTCGGCCGGCTGGCCGAGGCGGACGAACGCGGCGAGCGGCTGCTGACCTCGACGCACGTGCTGTGCGGATCGGGGATCGGCGACGGCAACCGACACGACCACGGCGATCTGCCGATCGTGGTGCTCGGCGGCGGGGTGAAGGGCGGGCGCTACGTGGTCGCGCCGAAGGAGACGCCGCTCGCGAACCTGCACCTCGCTCTCGCGCGGCGGACGGGAGTGGAGATCGAGCGGTTCGCGGATTCGACGGGCGCGCTCGACCTGGGCTGACCGGGTTCAGAGCTGCCAGAGCACCGCCTGTCCGCTCGACAGGTTGAACGTCGCGGCCGTGCAGTAGCTCGCGTTGTTGCGGTAGTAGGTCTGGTAATAGCGCAGGCCCGGCGCCGCGACGCCTCCGCGCACGGAGATCGTGAGCTGTGCTCCCTGCGGATAGCTCGACGATGCCGCCGCGACCGGACTCGCGCCCAGGCGGATCGTCGCGCCCGACACGCAGCGCAGTCCGTCGCCGAAGAAGATGCCCGGGTCGAGCAGAGCGTTCGACTGCACGAAGATCGCGCTCGCGCCGGTGACGTTCGTCGCGGTGAGCGCGAGCGTGTCGTTCGCGAGCGAAGCGACGCCGGTCCTGGCGAGCCCTGCTCCGCCCGGGTGGAGCGAGTTCGCGCAGCCATTACCCGGCGAGCCCGCGTTGGAGCAGGGGCACCCGCCCCAACTCGCCGCGGACGTGCAGATCGCGCCGGGCAGGACCTCGTACAGGTAGTCGAGGCGGAACGTGCCGGAGATCGTGGCCAGCGAATCGACGGCCAGCGTCGGACCGGTCTGGTTGTCCACGCTCTGGCTGGCCTGCACCCCGAACGCGATCGTGCCGGGCGCGCCCGCGGGCCCGAGGAAGGGAGCCAGGTCCGCGGCGTTGAAGAGGACCCGCTGCCGGTAGTCGGATCCCGGCCCGCCGAAGACCGGCGCGAACGGGCGGTTGAATCCGGACGTGCC
Source organism: Planctomycetota bacterium (assembly GCA_044221705.1). Taxonomy (GTDB): domain Bacteria; phylum Planctomycetota; class UBA1135; order UBA1135; genus JAEUHZ01. Next base: position 3,792 of record JBGAOR010000129.1, on the reverse strand, counting down.
CGCGTAGTCGAGCGTTCCGTCGAAGGCCGGCAGATCGGCCTGGCCGTCGACCATCACGGGGAAGACCGCCAGGGGCTCGATCGGCGGCGGGCTGTTCAGCGTGAGCGCCGCCGTCGTCTCGGCCTGGGCGTAGATCGGCGCCGCGCTCACGTTCTCCTGGCGCGACGCACCGTGCAGGAATCCGTCCAGGTTGAGCACGACGGTGGTCAGGTGCCCGAGGCTCGGATCGAAGCGCGGCACGGTGATCGTCGACGTCCACGTCTGCGTGAGGACCTGGGACGCGTAGGGGACGGAATGGGACACCGTCTGAGTCTGCGCGGCGGCCAGGGGAGCGAGCGCGAGTCCGATGGCGACGAAGCACGACGTGCGCTGTGCGGAGCGGATCATGAGCGGGCCCTGAGTCGAAGCGTGGGGGAAGGGATCGACGCCGACGGCCCGGACTGGCCTCGCCGGATGGGTCGAAGGACGACTCGGATTCTAGGCGGTCGACGCGATTCGCGCAGTTCGGGCCGCGCGGGGGGCTGTCCCCGCGCCGTGATCCGTCGGTCGGCACATCCCGGCCGAGGCTTCTCCGAGCGCCGCGCCGCGTGGACTCGCGACTCACTCGACCGGCTCGGCCTCCGGGAACTTCCAGGTGCCGTCCAGGATCGCCTTCCGCGGGCGGTACATCCGCACGACGTAGTTCCAGCCCGGCATGATGGGGATGCAGTTCGGGGCACGCTCGTCGCCGCCGAACTGGATCGTCACCGAACCGTCCGCGTTCGGCTTGGCGGTGACGATGTTCACCGTGTAGGCGTTCCGCGCGTTCTTCTCGAAGTACCCGTCCTTGTTGTAGACGCTGACCGACCAGAACCCGTCCACGGGGACGTCCTTCACCGTGAGCCGGTACACCGTCTTGCCGTCGTTCCGCTTCGGCACGGCGCCGGCGTAGAGCGCGGCGCTCGGCGGGTTCCCGCCCCAACCCGAGGCCGTGCCGAGCAGGTGCTGGACCGGGTCGACGTCCTGCTTCCGCCCGAACATCCGCGCCGACTCGATCCCGCCGTTCGCGGCCGTCAGGGAGAGCAGCGCCTCGCGGACGTTCTTCAACGACGTCGGGTCCCAATCGGGGATCGCGAACGTGCCGGCCGCCTTCTGCTCGAGACGGATGGCGTCCTGAAGCGCGTGCACGGCCCCGATGTCGGCGGCGTCGCCCGGGTTCACGAACGTCCGGATCGCCAGACAGACGTACCGCGTGCCGATCTTCTCCCGCGTCAACGTGCTCGCACCCGGAGCGTAGAGCACTTCGGGGGCGTAGTGGTCCTCGTCGATGACCTGCATCGCCATGTACCGCTTCCCGGGATCGGGGAGCGTGACCGTGACCGGCCCGGCGTCGAGGTCGAAGACGCCGAACGAGTACAGGGTGTCCCGGTTCAGCCGGATCACGGTCTGGTTGTCGATCGGTGCGAGCTCGCGCTCGTGCTTGAACTTCCCGAACCCGCCTTCCTTCGCGAACCGGGCGAAGTACGTGTCGGACTCGGCGCGGCGGAAGTTGTCGACCGTCACGCGCACGGGCTGCGCCTGATCCGCGGAAGTCGCCGTCGTCCAGCCGCCCGCGACGAGGAGCGCCGCGGCGATCGTGATCGTGCTCACACGCATGTGCCTGCCTGTTCTGCGGCGGAGTTCCCGGACCGCGCGAGGAGGGTAGTCGCGCCGGACCGTGGAGGAAACAGCCTGGCGACCGACTGCGGCCGCGCGACGAGGCCCGTCGAGTCGGTGCGGGGTGCTCTCGTCGCCTTGGATGGAGCTTGACGGCGATCCGCGCGCAGACTGGAGTTCTCGCGCATGTCCACTCCCGCGCTCTACGACCCGACCGAACTCGCGGCCATGACGAAGCGCATCCGTTCCGTGCGCGCCGATTCCGCGCGGCAGTGGGGCAAGATGGACGCGGCGCAGTGTCTGGCGCACTGCCAGGTGGCGTTGCGCGTCGCGCTCGGCGACGTGCAGTTGAAGCGCGGACTCCTGGGCTGGATCTTCGGGCCGATCGCCAAGCGCCAGCTGCTGGCGCCGGGTCCGTTCGGGCGCAATCTGCCGACCGCGCCCGAGTTCAAGGTGTCGGGTCCGCGCGATCTCGAGACGGAGCGCGCCGCGCTGCTCGCGCTGGTCGAGCGCTTCGGCCGGGGCGGGCCCGACGGCGTGACGAAGGCACCGCATCCGTTCTTCGGACACCTGACGCCCGAGGACTGGAACACGCTGCAGTGGAAGCACCTCGACCACCACCTGCGGCAGTTCGGCAGCTGAGCACGAGCAGCACGGCGGTGCCGCGCGGGATCGCGGGGCGCCGCCGTGTCGCGTCGAGTCGCCGTGCTTCGACCCGGGGATCTCAGGGGGTAGCCCGCAGGGAGTCGATCCCGACATAGCCGGGGCTCGTCCCGTTGCCGAGGATCCGCACCTCGTTGAACGCGCCGATCGCGCTCGTGTCGAAGCCGATCCAGACGTAGGCGGAAGTCCCGGGGCCGCCCGTCGGCGGGAGCGCCACGGTCATCGTGTTCCCGACCTGGACCCCGTTGGCGAGGAACTGCATCGTCACCGTCGAGACGCCGACGGCGATGTTCGTCCGAGAGAACTGGCCGCCGAACCGGGTCAGGGCGATTTCCTCGCCGAACTGGATCCGCACGTCGTTGCCGATGCCGTAGAGGTTGTTGACTCCGATCGGGGGCAGCACGTTCTGGCGGTTGTTGATGGCCAGGTTCTGCGTCTGCTGGAGCGCGGTGATCGTGGCGACGTCGGCGCCGAAAGGGCTGGCCTTGAAGCCCGTGAATCCAGGGCCGATGCCGGCCGTCTTGAGGTCGAAATCCTCGGTGAAGAGGGCCGGAAACGCGTGCCCGATGGGCGTCTGTGCCTGGGCGTTGGCGGCGCACAAGATGCCGATGGCGAGCAGGGATGCAGCGTGGTTTCGCATGGGGACCTTTGAAGCGTGAGTCGCGGGAACTGAGGGATGAACGCCCTCGAGGAGCGCAACCCAGAGTCGTCGTGAGGGGAACCGGCAGTCGGCGGAATCGCCTCGTAGAGGCCGCACCAGGTCGCAGAACTCGGCGGCGAATCGGGCTGAACTCGACGATGCCGATCGCGGCCACTCGCCGCTCACCGCGCGTGCATCGGGTCGCGGCTACGCACCAGGCGCCGTCCGCACTGCGAACTTCGGCCGATGGCCGCACGCGCCCGGAGCCGCGACCGTGAGAGCGGGCATCTCCTCGATCGTGGGGAACCCGAAAGGAACCCGTGCAAGTCGTCGGCTGGGCGTTCGCGGCACCCAAGGAACCGCTGGTCACCATGCTGCGCGAGGAATCGCCGGCGGCGGGTGAAGTGCTCGTCGAGGTCGCGGGCTGCGGCGTGTGCCACACCGACCTGGGCTTCTACTACGACGGCGTGCCCACGAAGCACGCGCTACCCCTCACGCTCGGCCACGAGATCAGCGGCGTGGTCGTGGCGGCCGGCCCGGGAGCCGAGAGCTGGCTCGGCCGCGAGGTCGTCGTCCCGGCCGTCATCCCGTGCGGCACGTGCCGCGCGTGCCGCGAGGGCCGCGGGTCGATCTGCCCGAAGCAGATCTTCCCGGGGAACGACGTCCACGGCGGCTTCGCGAGCCATGTGCGCGTGCCGGCTCGCGGGCTGTGCCCCGTCCCGGACCTGAAGGACGCGCGGCGCAATCCGCTGCGCATCGACCTCGCCTCGCTCTCCGTCGTCGCCGACGCCGTCTCGACGCCGTACCAGGCGATCGAGCGCTCGGGCCTGCGGGAAGGCGACGCGGCCGTGTTC
>JBGAOR010000128.1:0-11818 GCA_044221705.1 Planctomycetota bacterium | reverse complement strand
GGCCTGGCCCAGTCCGTGGACCTCTTCGACGTCTACTCGGGCGGGACCCTGGAGGCCGGGAAGCGCTCGCTCGCGTACCACGTCGTGCTTCAGGCTGCCGACCGGACGCTGACGGACGAGGACGTCCAGAGGTACCTGTCGCGCGTGGAACGTGCGGTGGGCGAACTGGGCGGCGCGGTGCGCAAGGCCTGAGGGAAGGCCGGCCTACCACGCGCGCGGCAGCACGACCGCGCGCACGAGTTCGTCCGCGAGATCCGGCGCGACGTCCACCGGCAGGCTCGACGTCGCCACGGCGGACTTCATGCGCTGCTCGAGCGACGACGCGAGCTCGCGCAGCGCGTCGTACGTCAACGCGCCGTCGCGGATCGCGAGCAGCTCGGCCGCATCAGGACGGCGCACGCGGAGGTCGCCCAGCTCCAGCGCCTCGAGGCCCATGCGCATCATGCGCACGAGGTGCGCGGCGTGCTTCGTGTCGTAACCGAAGCGACGCTCGAGTTCTGCGCGCGCCGGATTCCGGTTCGCGCGCCAGTTCTCGTACGACTCCCATTGCCTCATCGCACCGCGGTACCGACGCTCGGCGCCGATCGTCTCCCGGACCTCGGCCGGGAGTCCGAGTGCGCGAGCAGCGACCTCGCGCGCGCTCGCTCCGACGTCTTCCGCGGCTACGGACATCAGATCGGCGAGCAGGGCGTCCATGTGACCCTTGATCGCAGCGCGCGACTCGGGCGCCAGAGTCCCGCGCTCGACGCCGTACCGACGCAAGCGGTCTTCGATCGCCGCTTCGACGCGATCCTGGTCGTCGCGCGACAACGTCGTCGTCTGCGGCAGTCCGAAGTCCGCGCGCGACGGCTTGCGCGCCGGCGGCGAGCGCAACCAGACGCGGTGCATCTCGATACGCGCGAGCTGAGCCAGCGCGTACGCGAGGAAGGTCTGCTGAACGCGGCGCGTGAGGAAGCGCGCACGCTCGCAGTGGATCACGTCCCAAGGCGGAGCGTGGTGCAGCCAGTCGTCGGGATGCGTGTAGAGGATCTCGAGCGCCGACGGATTCGCGTTCGCGCACAAAGTCACGAACTTGGCGACGTCGTAGATGACCGCTTCGGCTTTCCGGTCGATCGAGCGCGCGCAATCAGGTCGTGCGGCGAGCTGCGCCGCAATGCGTGCGTGTAGCGTGCGGTCGAGCGTACCCTCGTACTGCTCAAACGTGTTGCTCGGCGATACGCGCACGGCGAGCGGGACGACGCACATGCCCCGCAGGTCGAGGTCGGAACCTCCGCGCGCTGTTCCATGCGCGTGGCTGCCGCCCAGCGCGAGGAACACGGTGTGTGCGGCGAGGTCGAAGCGGGTCGTCACGGGACGTACGCCGCCAGCCGGGCGCGCAGCACGAAGTCCTCGAGAGCCGCACGCGTCGTCGGCTCTTCCGGCAGCGTGCTGCTCGCGTGCGCCTCGTCGAGGAGGCGCTCGAGTCGGTCGAGGACGACCGCGTGCGCAGCCAGCTCCCCAGTCTCGAGCCTCATTGTCTCCCGACCGGCGCGCTTGCGGTCGACGAGCTCGTCGACCTCGGGAACGCGCACGTGCTGTTCGAGCGTCGGCAGGTGCGAGACGATCTCGCCTGTGCGCATGGCGTGGATCCCAGCCAAGTAGACCCGGTAGGCGTAGAGGAGGTGCTTCACCGTCGGCTCGGGCTCCGCCAGCCGCTCGCGCCGGCCGCGGGCGAAGCCGCGGTAGTGCTTCACCACACGTCGCGTCACACAGCCCCGTCCGAGCGCGCGCAACTCTTCGGCCAAGGCCGTGTCCACGACCACGAGCGGCGAGTAGAGCTGCTCGAGCACGTAGCCGTTGTGACTCACGAGCATCCGTGCGAACTTGCGCAAGTCGTGCGCCACCCAGTCGAGGTCGACGGGTGTCGCCTCGGCGATCGTGCGCGTCTCCTCCGGCACTCCGAGCCCGAGCACCTCGCGCACCCCGAGCAGGTAGGCGCCGCGCACGTCCACGTCGCTGTCGGGCGACGCGAATCCGTAGAGGTGGGCCCCGCTGATCGTGGCAAACACGGGCGTCGGCCCCTGCCGCACGACCCGTTCCAGGTGCGCGCGGTCGAGCATCGACCAGACCTCCTCGACGTCTTCGGGGCGCATCGGTGCGGGAGTCTACAACCGCCGCGCGCCGGCCCCGACGGCCCGCTGGACGGATCGCCGAGCGCTACGGACGGGTCGCGCGCAGGCGAATCGGTCCGATTGGGTCCCGCGGTGGGCGGAGTACGATAGAGGGAAGGCCCGCGCCGCCCCGTCGTGAAGATCGTCCTCGTCAACCCGCCCAGCCCGCCCGAGTTCCGCGTCAGCCGCGGGCTGATGGGGGCTTCGGCATGGCGGTCAATCCGGGGCTCCTCTACCCGCCGATCGAGCTGGCGCACGTGGCCAGCGTGCTCGAGGTCGCGGGCCACGAGGTCGCGATCCACGACTCGGACGCGGCCGGCGTCGACGTCCTCGGCGCGCAGAAGGCCATCGCGGCGCTCGGGCCGAAGCTCGTGCTCGTCGATTCGAGCTCGACGAGTTTGGATCAGGACCTGGCGCTGTGCCGCGCGCTGCGGGCCGAGCTCGGGATCCCGGTCGCGATCCTCGGGTCGCAGGTCACGTACACGCCGGGCGAGATCTTCGCGGCCGACAACGTCGACGCGGTCGTGCGCGGCGAGCCCGAGTACACGGTGCGCGAGATCGCCGAGCGCGTGGCTGCGAAGCGCGACCTCGCGGGCGTCGCGGGGACGAGCTGGCGCGCCCCCGCCGGTGGCAAGGACGGGGGCGAGGTCGTCCACGAGCCCGAGCGCGAGAAGATCGCGAAGCTCGACGACCTGCCGATCCCGGCGCGGCACCTCCTCGACAACCAGGCCTACCGGTTCCCGGGCATCGCCGGACCGATCACGACGGTCAAGAGCTCGCGCGGGTGTCCGCTGAACTGCTCGTTCTGCGGGTACACGCTGGCGCAAGGCCTGCGCTTCCGATTCCGCAGCCCCGAGCACGTCTTGTCGGAGCTGATCGACCTGCACAGGAACCACGGGCTCCGTCACGTGGTGTTCCGCGACCCGATCTTCACCACGCGCAAGGACCGCGTGCTGGCGATCTGCGCGGGGATCCAGCGCGAGAAGCTCGACCTCGAGTGGCAGTGCGAGACGGCGATCAAGGTGCTCGACCGCGAGCTGATCCAGGCGATGGCCAAGGCTGGTCTGCGGCACCTGTCGGTCGGCGTCGAGAGCGGCAACGCCGAGATCCAGCGCAAGCACTGCGGGTCGAAGCTCCTCGACGGCGACAAGAAGCTCGACCTGGCACGCTGCATCGAGGTCTTCGACGCGTGCCGCGACTACGGCGTCGAGTCGCGCGCGTTCTGCATGGTCGGCTTCCCGGAGGAGACGCCGCAGATGGCCGAGGAGACGTTCGCGCTCGTCGAGCGGCTCGATCCGGACCAGGTGCAGTTCTGCGCGGTCACGGCGTATCCCGGCACGCCGCTCTTCCAGATCCTGCGCGGCACGCGCGAGTTCGACTACGCCACGATGACCGGGGTCCACGCCCTCGAGGGCAACGAGCACATGACCGCGGCCGAGATCCAGGAGAAGATCAAGCAGGGCTACCGGCGCTTCTACCGCCGGCCGAAGCGGCTCGTGCGCGAGCTGCGCAGTCCGGCACGGTTCGCGGGCAAGGTCGCGCGCTACTTCACGCTGTTCCGCGAGCGCACGTGAGGCGCGTTCACGCGCCGAACCACCAGCACTTCTGTTTCTGGATCAGGTTCTGCTTCCGCTCCTGTTTCTTCCCCCACTCCCAGTACACGCTGCGAGCCGTCCCCCCGGACGACACGAAGCTCCGAAGCCAACGGGACACTCCCCGGCCACTGTCCCGGAACCACCCCGCGCGTGTTCCCCCGGGCCGCGTGTACCGCTACGCTCGCACGCCCGCATCTCGGAGTTCGCATGTCCCAGAAGATCGAGAACATCCTCCACGAGAACCGCCACTTCCCGCCGTCGCGCGAGTTCCAGTCGCGTGCGCGCATCGCGACGGAGGAGGCGTACCAGCGGATGTACCGCGAGTCGATCGACCAGCCCGAGCAGTTCTGGGCGCGCATCGCGCGCGAGCTGCCCTGGATGCGGCCGTTCGAGCAGGTCCTGGACTGGAGCGGCGCGCCGTTCGCGAAGTGGTTCACCGGCGGGCGGATCAACGCGTCGGCCGTGTGCCTGGACCAGCACGCGCTCGGCCGCCGCGCGGACCAGCGCGCGATCGTGTGGGAGGGCGAGCCGGGCGAGGTGCGCACGCTGACGTACGCCGAGCTGCACCTCGAGGTGTGCCGCTTCGCGAACGTGCTCAAGGCGCGCGGTGTCAAGAAGGGCGACCGCGTCGCGATCTACATGCCCATGATCCCCGAGGCGGCGATGGCGATGCTCGCTTGCGCTCGCATCGGTGCGGCGCACTCGGTCGTGTTCGGCGGATTCAGCGCGCACGCGTTGCGCGAACGCATCCTGGACGGCGGCTGCACGGCGGTGATCACGGCCGACGGCGGCTGGCGCCGCGGTCAGGTGCTGCCGCTGAAGCCGCAGGTCGACGAGGCCGTCGAGGGCCTGTCCGACGTCCACACGGTCCTGGTCGTGAAGCACGCCGAGAACCGTGTGCAGTGGCGCAACGTCCGCGACGCCTGGTACCACGAGCTCGCGGCCGAGGCGTCCAGTGAGTGCGCCCCGGAGCCGATGGACAGCGAGGACCTGCTGTTCCTCCTCTACACGTCGGGCTCGACGGGCAAGCCGAAGGGCATCGTGCATTCGACGGCCGGCTTCCTCGTCGGCGCGTACCTGAGCACGCAGTTCGTCTTCGACCTGCGCGGGGGCGACCTCTTCTGGTGCACCGCCGACATCGGCTGGATCACCGGGCACAGCTACATCGTGTACGGCCCGCTGGCGAACGGTGCCACGATCCTGATGTACGAGGGCGCCCCGACGACGCCGACACCCGCGCGGTTCTGGGAGATCATCGACCGCCACAAGGTCACGATCTTCTACACGGCGCCGACCGCGATCCGCACGTTCATGCGCCTGGGCGACGACGTGCCGCGCAAGCACGACCTCTCGTCGTTGCGCCTCCTCGGCTCGGTCGGCGAGCCGATCAACCCCGAGGCCTGGATGTGGTACCACCGCGAGATCGGACGCGAGCGCTGTCCGATCGTCGACACCTGGTGGCAGACCGAGACGGGCTCGATCGCGATCACGCCGCTGCCGGGCGTGACCGTCACGCAACCCGGGTCGGCGACGCGACCGTTCTTCGGCATCGATGCGGCCGTCGTCGACGACCACGGGAAGGAGCTGCCTCCGAACCAGGGCGGCTACCTCGTGATCCGGAAGCCCTGGCCCTCGATGCTGCGCGGCATCTGGGGCAACCCCGACCGGTACCGCGACGGCTACTGGGGCAAGTACGGGACGATGTACTTCGCCGGCGACGGCGCGCGTCGCGACGAGCGGGGCTATTTCTGGGTCCTCGGGCGTGTGGACGACGTGATCAACGTCGCCGGGCACCGACTGTCGACGATGGAGGTCGAGAGCTCGCTCGTCAGCCACGAGAAGGTGGCCGAGGCGGCGGTCGTCGGCCGGCCCGACGACCTGCTGGGCCAGGCGATCGTGGCGTTCGTGTCGGTGGTGAAGGGCGTCGTGCCCGACGACGCGCTGCGCGAGGCGCTCAAGGAGCACGTCGCGCACGACATCGGCAAGCTGGCGCGGCCGTCCGACATCCGCTTCAGCGACGCGCTGCCGAAGACGCGTAGCGGGAAGATCATGCGCCGGCTGCTGCGCGACGTCGCGGCCGGCGTCGAAACGACGGGGGACACGAGCACGATCGAGGACTTCGCGCTCCTCGCGAAGCTGCGCGCGGACGAGGACTAGGCGCGCCGCCCCCGCATGCACATCGGCAGCCTCCTCGCGCGCGCCGCGCGCCTGCACCCGAAGAACGCGGCGATCGTCGATCGCGGCGCCGTGGTCGACTACGCGGCCTTTCACGCGCGCTCGACGCGGCTGGCGGCGCATTGGCGCGGACTGGGCCTCGCGCCGGGGGACCGCGTCTCGGTCCTGTGCTGGAACCGGTCCGAGTTCCTCGAGGCGTACTTCGCCGGCGCGTTCGCGGGGCTCGTGGTGAACCCGCTCAACGTGCGCTTGTCGGCGGCCGAGCAGGTCGAGGTCCTGCGCGACTGCGGATCGCGGCACTTGATCGCGCAGGCCGCCTTCGCGCCGCTCGTCGCCGAGATGCTCGCTCTCGGCGCGCCGGTCGAGCGCGTGACGTGGATCGGCGGTTCCGCGACCGTGTCGGTCCCGAGCGTCGAGTACGAGTGCGCGCTGCGCGCAGCGCCGGGCGCGTTCACGGCCGTCGAACCGGCCGGCGACGCGCCGGCGCACCTCTACTACACGAGCGGCACGACGGGCCGGCCGAAGGGCGTGATCCTGACGCACCGGAACGTCGTGACGCACGCGCTCGGGACGCTGGCGGAGCTCGGGATCTCCGAACGCGACACCTGGGCGCACGTCGCGCCGCTCTTCCACCTGGCCGACGCCTGGGCCACGTTCGCGGTCACGTGGGCCGGCGGCCGGCACGCGCACCTCGAGCGCTTCGAGGCGCGCGCCGCGCTCGAGCTCATGGAGCGCGAGCGCGTCACGATCACGAACCTGATCCCGACCATGCTGAACCTCATGGTCGCGGACGAGACGGCCGCGGCGCGCGACTGGAGCGGCCTGCGCGCGATCCTCTCCGGCGGAGCGCCGATCGCGCCCGAGGTCGTGCGCCGGATCGTCGAGACGTTCCGCTGCGAGTACGTGCAGACGTACGGGATGACCGAGACGAGCCCGTACCTCACGCTGTCGCTCTTGAAGGAGCACTTGAAGCGGCTCCCGCTCGACGAGCAGATGCGCTACCGCGCCAAGACGGGCCGCGCGTTCGCGACGGTCGAGCTGCGCGTGGTCGGCGAGGACGGTCGCGAGGTCCCCGCCGACGAGAAGACCGTGGGGGAGATCCGCGTGCGCGGCGAGACGGTGACGCCCGGCTACTGGAACCGACCCGAGGAGACGGCCGCGGCGTTCCAGGACGGCTGGCTCAAGACCGGCGACCTGGCGGTGATCGACGGCGAGGGCTACGTGACGATCGTCGACCGCGCGAAGGACATGATCATCACCGGCGGGGAGAAGGTGTACTCGACCGAGGTCGAGCACGTGCTCTACGCGCACCCGGCGGTGCTCGAGGCGGCGGTGTACGGCGCGCCCGATCCGGTGTGGGGCGAGTCGGTGTGCGCGGCCGTGGTCCTCCGCCCCGGACGCGCGACCGAGGCCGGCGAGATCGTCGCGTTCTGCCGCGCGCGCCTGACGCACTACAAGGCGCCCAAGCACGTGCAGTTCCTGCCCGAACTGCCGCGGACGGGCAGCGGGAAGATCGCGAAGAGGTTGTTGCGCGCGCCACGCTGATCGCGGCGGGTTCGATCGGCCCGGACCGGGCAGCGCCTGAGTCCGATTTTGTTCCCGCACGTGCTGGGCGCCAGCGCGTCGAAATTCACGAAGCTGCATTTGGACCGATTGAATCGTCATCCGGGGGTTGCGAGTTTCCGCCCGACGACCTGATTCGCATCGTGCCCCGCCCCGCCCGCCGCGCCGATCCGAGAGTTCCCTCCCGCGTGGAGGAACCGGTTCCGCACGGACGCAGCTCCGAGCCCCGCTTCCGCGCGCCGGAACCGGGTCGATCGGATTCGCCTGCTCGGTCGGCACGCGCACTCGGGGATCGTCGCTTCCCCTCCCTTCGGCTTCGTGTCGCCAGGCAACCCGATGCGCACCTTGAGTCGTTTGCTCGCCGTTCCGTCCCTGATCGGCGCACTCCAACTCGCTGAACCCGCGTACGCGCAGGACTGCTCGTCGACGCCCGCGGTCACGTGCACCGGCGGCAACCAGGTCGACACGACGTTCGGCGAGCCGCCCACGAGCGCGACCTGCTTCGGCTGTCCGTTGGGGACGCAGAACGGAACCTGGAGCGCGACATCCACCGGGTACCACGCGATCCAGGTGCCGAAGTTCCAACTGCAGCCCGGCGTCTGCGGCTCGTTGATCCAGGCCGACATCACCTTCCAGTACTCCGCGCGCGTGCGCGCGCGCGCCGAGAACCTGGACGACAAGCCGCAGCCCGTCAGCGTGAACATGAACCTGAACAGCGAGGTCTTCGCCCCGCCGGGCCTCGGGCTGGGTCAGATCATCATCCCGAACAGCAACGTGGCCGCGAACCCGACGCTGGGCGCGTTCGACGGGACGATCGACTTCTGCGGGCCGACGGGCACGAACTGCGGAACCTCGGGCTACGACCAGACGTTCGAGAACACGGTCTCGCGCTGCTTCCGCATCACGAATCCGGCGCAACTCGCGGCCTTCACGGCCGGCGCCCCGGGCGAGCAGATCGTCTTCAACCACGTCTCCACGGACGGCAGCTCGGTGATCGGGCCGGGCAATCTGGCGACGATCGTGAACACGTGGGCGCTGCTGCGCGTGACGATCACCTACCGCTCCTGCGTCTGCCAGACGATCGCCGCGGACGACAACGCGCGCGTCTGCGTCGGCAGCTCGGTGTCCGTACCGATCCTGGCCAACGACTCGACCACGTGCGGCCTCCTGGACCCGGCCTCGGTCGTGATCGTCGGCACGCCGCCGACCGGTTTCTCCGTCTCCGGGACGAACGTGGTGTTCAACGCCAACGGGATCGCGCCCGGCACATACGTCGCCACCTACCGCGTCTGCAACGACCAGGTCCCGCCGTGTTGCGACGAAGGCCTCGTCACGATCACCGTGTGCGAGACGACCGCGAACAACGACACAGGCCGGGTCTGCGCCGGATCGTCCGTGACCGTGAACGCGCTCGCGAACGACACGACGACCTGCGGGACGCTGAACCCGGCGTCGTTGGCCTTCGTGGGAACGCCGCCGCCGGGCTTCTCGATCGCCGGCGGTCAGATCGTCTACACGAACCCCGGATCGCCGAGCAGCGGGACCGTCACGGCGACCTACCAGGTCTGCAACTCGTTGGCGATCCCGTGCTGCGACACGGCGACAGTGACGATCACGATCTGCAACACGAATGCGGTCGACGACACGGCGCGCGTGTGTGCCGGTGCTTCCGTCACCACGAACGTGCTGGCCAACGACACGACGAACTGCGGTTCGATCGTCCCGGGCACGCTGGCCTTCGTCGGCACGCCGCCGCCGGGCTTCACGATCGTGGGGGGCCAGATCGTGTACACGAACCCGGGCTCGCCCAGCTCGGGCACGGTCAGCGCGACCTACCGCGTGTGCAACAACGAGACGCCGCCCTGCTGCGACACCGCGACCTTGACGGTCACGATCTGCAGCACGAACGCGGTCGACGACACGGCGCGCGTGTGCGCAGGCTCGTCGGTCACGATGAACGTGCTGGCCAACGACACGACGAACTGCGGTTCGATCGTCCCGGGCTCGCTGGCCTTCGTCGGCACGCCGCCGCCCGGGTTCGCCATCGTGGGCGGCCAGATCCAGTACACGAACCCGGGCACACCCAGCTCCGGCACCGTCACGGCCACCTACCGCGTCTGCAACAACGAGACGCCGCCCTGCTGCGACACCGCGACCCTGACCGTCACGATCTGCAGCACGAACGCGGTCGACGACACGGCGCGCGTGTGCGCGGGCTCGTCCGTCACGACGAACGTGCTGGGCAACGACACGACGAACTGCGGTTCGATCGTTCCGGGCTCGCTGGCCTTCGTCGGCACGCCGCCGCCCGGGTTCAGCATCGTGGGCGGCCAGATCCAGTACTCGAATCCGGGCACGCCCAGCTCCGGCACCGTCACGGCGACCTACCGCGTCTGCAACAACGAGACGCCGCCCTGCTGCGACACCGCGACCCTCACGGTCACGATCTGCAGCACGAACGCCGTGGACGACACCGCCCTGATCTGCGCCGGCACGACCGTCTCGATCCCGGTCCTGGCGAACGACACGACGAACTGCGGATCGCTCGTGCCGGCGTCGCTGGCCTTCGTGGGTACGCCGCCCCCGGGCTTCTCGATCGCGGGGGGCCAGATCGTGTACGCGAACCCGGGAACCCCGAGCAGCGGGACGGTGATGGCGACCTACCGCGTCTGCAACGACGAGACGCCGCCGTGCTGCGACACCGCCGTCCTGACCGTCACGATCTGCGCCGTGAACGCGGTCGACGATCCGCTCACGATCTGCTGCGGGGAAACGACGTCGGTGAACGTGCTCGAGAACGACATCACGTCGTGCGGGCGACTCTCGTGCGATCAAGTCGAGCTCGTGAAGCCCTACCCGCCGGGCTTCTCGGTGTCGGGCTGCATCGTCACGTACGACTCGAGCCTCGGGAACTGTCCGCCGACCGCCACCGCGCGCTACCGCATCCGCGGCGGCACCGGCCTGATCTGCGCGGACGAGGCCGACGTGATCGTGACGATCCGCTCCACGCCGCTGGCGGTGGACGACCGGATCGACCTCCTGCCGACGACGACGTTCCCGCTCGACATCGACGTGCTGGCGAACGACTCGCCCGGCAAGGGCTGCACGTTCCCGGCCTGCACCGGCTGCCAGGCGATGCCGCCGACGGCTCCGTGCGCGGTGACCATCGTCACGAACCCGCTGTTCGGGACCGCCACGGTCCAGCCGGACTGCACCGTGCGCTACGAGCCGGGGAAGATGTTCTCGACCGGCGACCGGTTCTGTTACGAGGTCACGAACTCCTGCGGTTGCACCGCCCAGGCGTGCGTCACGATCGCCTCGTGCCGCGAGGTCGACCGGAACACGTGCGGCAGCCTGCTGCTCTTCCCCGAGTACGACAACCGCCAGCAGTCGCAGACGCTGTTCTCGATCACGAACGGCTGCTGCGACATCCAGGACGGCGACATCTGGGTCGAGTTCCGCTTCATCGATGCGTTGACCTGCCAGGAGACCGACTACACGCTGCGGCTCACGCCCTGCGACACGGTGACGTTCCTGACCAGCACGGTGAACCCGAACTCGACGCGCGGCTATGCCTACGCCTTCGCGAAGCGCGTGACGCCCGGACCGGGCAATCCGGGCGGGATGCCGATCGTGCGCAACAAGCTGATCGGCCAGGCGCTCATCGTCGACGGGCTCGAGGACGTCGAGTACGCGATGAACGCCGTGTCGTTCCTCGGGATCGGACCCGAGCTGGCCGACAACGACGACGACGGCGACGGGATCCGCGACCTGAACGGTCCGCTCACCGCGCTGGGCGAGTACGAGCAGGCTCCGGACGAGATCCTGATCCCGCGCTTCCTCGGTCAGGATCCGCCCGGCACGAACGCGCAGTTCCAGAGCGACCTCGTGATCCTGGGCCTCTCGGGCGGCAGCTCGTTCACGACGCTGGTCCAGTTCCTCGTCTACAACGACTCGGAGGACGTGACGTCGCAGACCGCCAGCTTCTACTGCTGGGACAAGCGTCCGCTCGTGCAGTGGGCTCCGGCCACGCTGGCGTCCGTGCTCGACGACCAGGGCGACGACCCGGACGAGATCCTCGGTGCCCCGACGAAGATGGCCGGCTGGATCCGCCTCGACGGCCTCTCCGCGTTCTCCTCGCAGGAGGAGATCACGGACCCGGCGATCTACGCCGTGCTCATCGAGAAGTACGCCGTGGACAGCGTCGCCGACCTGCCCTTCGAGAAGTGCTCGCAGGCGAACGGCGACCTGTTGCCGAACGGGCCGTTCGGCGACGGGCCGGTGCCGGTCGCCGGCGACGGGCAGTAGGCGCACGTCGACGTGGCCCGCGGCGCG
>JBGAOR010000127.1:0-11912 GCA_044221705.1 Planctomycetota bacterium | reverse complement strand
CCTGGCTCACTTCACGCGAGTTCGGTCCCAGGGGGGCGGCCCACGATCCGTTGGCCCGGTCACGAACTCGCGGGAAGTGAGCCAGGCACCGCGCGCACGAGTTGGTGGTGGTCAGGGACGGACCGGTGGCATCGGCTTCGGGTCGTCCCGCGAAAGGCTCTCGCGCGGGAGGAGATCGGCTTGGGCAATCGCTGGGCGCGAGACGCGACGTCGCCGCGCGTCGCTCGTGTAGCATCGCGCGCAAGTGCAGCCCGTGACGAAGCCCTCCGAGCCCGTGAAGCCCCAGACCGCGGGCGAGATGGTCAAGCTCGCGCGCGAGTTCCTCCTGAAGAAGGGGATCGATGAGGCGCGCCTCGAGTCCGAGCTGCTCGTCGCGCACGCGCTCGGTCTCGACCGGTTGCGGCTCTTCCTGCAGCACGACCGCCCGCTCGCCGACGAGGAGATCGCGCGCGCGCGCGATCTGCTCGTGCGGCGCGGCAAGCGCGAGCCGACGGCGTACCTCACGGGCAAGCGCGAGTTCTACGGGCGGCCGTTCCTGGTCGGTCCTGGCGCCTTGATCCCGCGGCCGGAGACCGAGCTCGTCGTCGACCGCGCGCGCGAGATCGCGCGCGGACGCGCCGGTTCGGGAGCTCCGCTCGCGCGCGCCGCGGACTTCGGCACGGGCAGCGGAGTCCTCGCGATCACGCTGGCTCTCGAGATCGAGGGCCTCGACGTGTACGCGGTCGACGCGTCCGCGGAGGCTCTCGGCTGGGCGCGGCGGAACGTGCCCGCGCGGATCGCGCCGCGGGTCGAGCTCGCGCTCGGCGACGGCTACGCGCTCCTCGCCGAGCGCGCGCGCGCGCGCGGCGGCTTCGACCTCCTCGTCGCGAACCCGCCGTACGTCACGCGCGAGGAGTCGGCCGACCTCGCTCCCGAGGTACGCGATTTCGAGCCCGCGGCCGCGCTCTTCGCGCCCGCTGGCGACCCCGACCACCACCTGATCCGCCTTCTCGACGGCGTCCCGGTGCTGCTCGCGCCGGGCGGGACGCTGCTCGTGGAGCTCGGACACCGGCAGGGCTCGCGCGCGAAGCACCTGGCGGAGTCGCGCGGTCTCGAGGCGCGTCTCCAGCGCGATTTCGGCGGCATCGAGCGCGTCTTCGAGGTCCGCCGTTCGCCTTGATTCCAGCGTGCGCGCGGGATGGGGGCTAGCATGGGACGGAGACGGGGTCGGGGGGGGGGCGAGTCGGGATCCGAGTCGCGCCGTCCGCCGCCGCAGCGCGCCCAGCGCGCACGAACGGCTACCGGAGAAACGTGATGCACGCTCTGCGCTTCGCCCAGGTCTCGTTCCTGCTCGCGGCCCTCGCGCATTCGGCGACGGCCCAGGTCACGGCCGAATGGGAGCGGTTCCTCGCCGCCTCCGCGAACCCGAACCTCGCGATCGAAGCGTGCGCCTCGCGCTCCGGCGGAGGCTTCTACGCGGCCGGCGCCGAGTACGAGGACCTCGTCAACATCCCCGGGCCGAATTACGTCTCCGCGGACGCGTTCCTGTTGCGGCTCGACGACGCGGGGCAGGTCGTGTGGTCGCGCACGGCGAACGTGGCGAGCCTCGCGCTCACCCAGCCCGTCGTGGTCGCGACGGACTCCGCGGGGGCCGCGTACCTGGGCTACCGCGCGGGCACGCCGCGGATCGTGAAGTACGCCGAGGACGGTGTCGAGCTGTGGTCTCGCGCGGTCGCGGGCGCGACCAGCTTCGTCCGCGGCGGCCTGCGCGCCACGATCGGCGGCACGATCGTGGGCGTCGTGGTCTCGGGAGGCACGCAGCTCGCCGTCGTGGGCTTCGACGCGGCCGGCAATCCGCTGTACACGACGACGCCGGTGTCGACGACGAGCCAACCGGGCGTGGCCGCGATCGACGCGGTGGGGCGCGCCGCGGCGCACTCGCCGACCGAGATCTTCGTCGTGCAGCCGGGCGGCTCGCTCGGCTGGAGCGCGCCGCTCGACTTCACCGTGCACGCGCTCGAGTTCGGCGGGAACGGCGAACTCGCCGCCGCCGGCAACGACGCGTCGAACGATCCGATCGTGCGGTTGTACGACGTCGCGGGGAACGTGCTGTGGACGCGCGTCGCGCCGCAGGGCCAGTCCGCGCTCTGGTCGTCCGTCGCATTCGACCGGTGGGGTGGCGTGGCGCTCGCCGGGACCGGCGGCTCGTCGATCGACGCGTCCGACGCGCTCGTCGCGCTGTACGCCGCGGACGGCACGCCGGCCTGGCTGCGCGCGTGGGACGGCGCCGGGTTCGGGGACGCGTTCGAGCGCGTGCTCGTCACGAGCACGGGCGAGGTCCACGTGGCCGGGCGCACGTACGCGACGAGCGCGAACCCGTACTACCAGACCCAGCGCAACCTGGTGGTCGCCGAATGGAATCGCGCGGGCGGCCTGAGCTGGACCCACGTCGCCGCGGCGCCGTGGAAGACGTGCGCGGCCTTGCTCGAGGGCGCGGGCGGCTCGATCGTCAGCTTCGGCGGCCGCTACCAGCAGAACTTCGTGAACCCGGGCGACACGCCGACCGCCGCACACGTCCTCTCGCTGAGGCCGCAAGCGCGTGCGCTCTGCTTCGGCGACACGCAGAGCGCTGCCTGCCCGTGCGGGAACGCCAGCTCACCGGGCGCGCAGGAGGGTTGCGCGAACTCGACCGGGCACGGGTCGCGGCTCCTCCCCGGCGGGATCGCGAGCCTGTCGGCCGACACGCTGACCTTGACCGTCGTCGGCACGACGCCCAGTGCGCCGGGGCTCTACTTCCAGGGTTCGATCGGCCCGTCCCCGACCACGTTCGGCGACGGCTTGCGCTGCGCGGGCGGCGCCCTGCTGCGGCTCTTCACGCGTCAGGCGACGGGCGGCACGTCCAGCGTCCCGTCGCCGGGCGACCCGAGCGTTTCGGCGCGCGCGGCGGCGGCGGGCGACCTCCTCGTCCCGGGGGCGACGCGCGTGTACCAGGTGCACCATCGCGACCTGAACGCGGCCTTCTGCCCGCCGCCGGTCGGCGCGTCCTCGAATGCGTCGAGCGCGGTCCTGGTCACGTGGGGTGTCTAGCAGCCTGTTGAGAGAGTCCCGTGGCGAGGCGCAGCCGGTGCATGCGATGCAGGGAGGGCGACAGTAGGGACGGCGGCGGCGGCCTTCCTGGCCGCCGAGCACGGCCCGCCGAGCCCGACGCAGCAGCGCATGCGTCCGCGAAGCCGCAGTCGGGGCCTTTTCAACGGGCTGCGAGGGGAGCGCGCACGCGCGGGTCGCGGTGCGACCGGTTCCTGAAGCGGGAGCGCGCTTGCTCCGGGCCCCGGCAGCCCTAACATCCTCCTAACGGCGAGGGGGCCGGCGATGACGAAGCAGGCAGGCGAGACGGACCCGGACGCGGCGGGCGGGCGCGGCTCGCGGCGGGGCCGTGGGGTGTCGGATCCCGATCCGCGACGCGGGGGCGCGCGGCGTTCGCGCGCGGCGCGCGGCGTCGCCGAGATCGTGTCGCGCCTGCGCGAGGAACCGCGCTGGGCTCCGCGCTTCGAGCACTGGCACGAGGTCGGTCCGCGCGCGGCGCGCACGGCGCCGTTCCCGGCCGCGCTCGATCCGCGTCTCGTCGAGCTCTACCGGCGGCGCGGTTTCGAGTCGCTGTACGCGCACCAGGCGCGCTTCGTCGAGATCGCGCTGTCCGGCGCGGATCCGACCGCCGGGCGCGACGCGCTCGTGGCCACGCCGACCGCGTCGGGCAAGACGCTGTGTTATGTCCTGCCCGTGCTCGACGCGCTGTATCGCTCGAACGGTTCGGCGCGTTCGCTGTTCCTGTTCCCCACGAAGGCCTTGTCGCAGGACCAGACGTCGTCGCTGACATCGGTCGTCGAGGAACTGGGTGCGCCGTGGCACGCGTACACGTACGACGGCGACACGCCGCCCAGCGTGCGGCGCACGCTGCGCGACCGCGGCCACCTCGTGCTGACGAACCCGTACATGCTGCACGCCGGGATCCTCCCGAACCACGCCAAGTGGTCGGAGCTCTTCCGCGACCTGCGCTACGTCGTGATCGACGAGGTGCACACGCTCTCGGGCGTCTTCGGCAGCTCGGTCGCGAACGTGCTGCGACGGCTCGTGCGCATCGCGCGGCACTACGGATCCGATCCGAAGTTCCTCCTGTGCTCGGCCACGTTGCGCGAGCCGCGCGAGCACGCGCGACGCCTGATCGGCCGCGACGTCGAGGTCGTGGACGAGGACGGATCGCCTTCGGGGCCGCGCACGTTCGGCGTGTACAACCCGCCGATGCTGAACCCCGTCGCGGGTCTGCGCGCGAGTGCTCTGGAGGAAGCGCGCGAGCTCGCCACCGCCGTGTGCGGCCCGGCGCACCAGACGATCTTCTTCTGCAAGCGGCGCACGGCGGTCGAGGTGCTCACGCGCTACCTGAAGGAGGCGGCGCCGAACCTGGGCCTCGATCCCGACGAGATCCGCGGCTATCGCGGCGGGTACCTGCCCGACCTGCGGCGCGAGATCGAGGAGGGTCTGCGCGCCGGCAAGGTCAAGGTCGTCGTGTCGACGAACGCGCTCGAGCTGGGGCTAGACATCGGCGCGCTCGATGTCGCCGTCCTCGTCGGATACCCCGGTTCGCAGGCCAGCTTCTGGCAGCGCGCGGGCCGCGTCGGCCGCCGGCGGAAGCCGAGCCTCGTCGTGCAGGTCGCGCAGAGCGATCCGGTCGACCAGTACCTCGTGCGCCATCCCGGTTCGCTCTTCGCGACGCCGCGCGAGCGGCTGGGGCTCGATCCCGACAACCTCGTGATCCTGTCCGAGCAGGTGAAGTGCGCGGCCTTCGAGCTGCCGTTCCGCGAGCGCGGCGACGAGTCCGGCGCGCTCGACGATCCCGCGTACGGCGACGTGCGCGACGCGGCCGGCGTGCTGGACTACCTGGCCGAGGAATCGCGCCTCCTCCTGAAGCGCGACGGCGTGTGGCACTGGATGGCCGACGCGTACCCGGCGCAGGACGTGAAGCTCGCCGGCGGCGAGGCCGACAACGTGCTCGTCCTCGACGCGGACACGAAGAAGGCGATCGGCGAGATCGACCGGCCGACGTCGATCACGACCGTGCACGAGGGCGCGATCTACCAGGTGCAGGGCGAGACGTGGAAGGTCGAGCGCTTCGACTACGAGAACCGCCGCGCGTACGTGCGCCGCGTGGAGAGCGACTACTTCACCGAGGCCGAGCTGGACGTGTCGGTGCGCGTGCTGCGCCTCGAGGAGCGGCGGATGCGGTCGCGCGCCGAGGCGCCCGTCGAACAGCCCGTGATCCCGGTGGAGCACGACACCCACGGCGAGGACCACTCCGTGTGGCGCGGCGAGGTGCACGTCACGTCCGTCGCGACGCAGTACAAGAAGATCCGCTTCTACACGCGCGAGATCGTCGGCGCGGAGGACATCCACCTGCCGCCCGAGGAGCTCGACACGGAGGCCTTCGTGCTCACGCTGTCGGAGGCGGCCGCGTGCGAGCTCGGCCTCGCCGGCGGCGACCGCGGGTCCGCGTGGCGCGGCGTGGGCAGCCTGATCCGCCGCGTGGCGCCGCTCTACCTGCGCTGCCAGCCGTCGGATCTGGGATTGAGCACGCACGTGCGCTCGCCGCACTTCCGACGACCGGCGATCACGATCTACGACGCGGTGCAGGGCGGCGTGGGGCTCGCGACGATCCTCTTCCAGAACTACCGCGACCTCTGCCGCGCGGCGTTCGAGGTCGTGTCGCAGTGCGCCTGCTCGAACGGCTGTCCCGGCTGCGTCGGCCCGACCGAGGAGGTCGGACCGCTCGGCAAGGAGTTGGCGCTGCGCGTGCTGGCGCATCTCGTCGCCGGACCCGACCCGGCCGCGGTCCCGCTCGAAGAACCGGAGCCCGTCGCGTGAGCGAGTCCCTGCGCGATCGGCTGCGGCGTCTGCGTCGCGAGGAACCGGCTGATCGTACGGTGCCTGGAACGACCCCGACGGATTCGCCGGCAGCCCCGCGCGAGCTGCCAGTTCGTCGGGCGAATCCGTCGGGGTCGTTCCAGGCACCGTACGACGCCACCGAACTGCGCACACGTCTCGCGCGACGCAGCGCGTTGCTCAGCGTCGGAGACGCGACCGCACCGCTCGCCACCGCGTCCGAGCTGCCGCGCCGCGTCGACGTCGGACCGCCCGAGCGACTCGGGCCGAGCCGCGGCGGCGCGCTGGCGCGCGTGAGCTCGTTCGCGCGCGCGCACGCGCACGGCGACCGGACGCTCGACGCGGGGCTCGCGTTCGACCGCGCGCTGCTCGCGGCGTCCGCGCGCGACGAGCGCTTCGCCGCGATCGACTTCGAGCGCGCGGTCTACCTCGACACGGAGACGACGGGCCTGTCGGGCGGCGCGGGGACGTACGTGTTCCTCGTGGGCCTCGGCGCGTTCACGCCGGCGGGCTTCGAGGTCTGGCAGGGCTTCCTCGACCATCCCGGGAACGAGCGCGCGCTGCTCCACGAGACCGCCGAGCGCATCGCCGGCGCGTCCGCGATCGTGTCCTTCTTCGGCAAGTCGTTCGACCGCCATCGGCTCGAGGACAAGATGCGCATCCACGGCGTCGCGCCGCCGTTCGCGACGACGCCGCACCTCGACCTCTACTGGCCGCTGCGCCGCGCGAACCAGGGCCGCTTCGAGAACTGCCGCCTGAAGACGCTCGAGCGCGAGCTCGCCGGCGTGACGCGCGACGACGACCTGCCGGGCAGCTTCGCGCCGGCGGCGTGGTTCGACTTCCTGGGCGACCGGCCGCACCGGCTCGAAGGCGTCTTCCGCCACAACCTCGAGGACGTGCTGAGCCTCGTGGCTCTCCTCCCGCACGCGGCGGCGTCGCCGATCGCGAGGACGTGATGGCCGCGCGACGCGCTCCGCCCGCGTGCATCGCGGTGGACTGGTCCGGCGCGCTCTCCGGCGAACGCCAGCGCATCTGGCTGGCCGAGACTCGCGCGGGCCCGGCGATCGACGCGGACGGCGTTCGTCCTGCGCGCGGCACCGCGGCCGCGAGCCGGTCCGCGCGGCGCGCGGCGAGCGGCCCGCCGAGCACGGCCGGCATCCGCCTGACGCGCCTCGAATGCGGCCGCGACCGGCCGGAGACCATCGCCGAGCTGATCGACCGCGCGCGCCGCGACGGCCGCGTCGTCGTCGGGCTCGACTTCGCGTTCTCGGGGCCGGCCTGGTTCCTCGCGCGACTCGGCGTGAAGACCGCGCGCGAGCTGTGGGAGCGCGTCGCGCGCGACGGAGAGCGCTGGCTGGCCGAGTCGCCGCATCCCTTCTGGGGCAAGCCCGGCAGCCGCTGCCCCGCGTTCGACGCCGCGCACCCGGCGTGGCGCGCGACCGAGGGCGAAGCCGTGCGCGAGCGCGGCATCGGTCCGAAGAGCGTCTTCCAGATCGGCGGCGCGGGCTCGGTCGGCACGGGCTCGCTGCGCGGCATGCCGTACCTGCGCGACCTGCAGGACGCGGGCTTCGCGATCTGGCCCTTCGACCCGCCGCGCCTGCCGATGGCGGTCGAGATCTACCCGCGGCAGCTCACGGGCCCGGTGAACAAGTCGAGCCGCGTGGCGCGCGCCTTGTACCTGCAGGCGCGTTTCGCGGACCAGCCCGAGGAACTCCTCCGTCTCGCCGAGTCGAGCGAGGACGCGTTCGACGCCGCGGTCAGCGCGCTGCGCCTGCAGCGTGCAGCGCGGCAGCTCCTGAAGGGCCCGGTCGCCTACCTGCCGAGCGACGAGATCGAGGGCCGGATCTGGAGGCCGGCGCGCGACGTGGTGGTCGAGCGCTGCGCGTGAGGAGAGCGGGCGACCACGCCCAGCGCAGGCGTGAAGGCGCGTGCCGTGGCGAGGAACGGCGGACATCGGGTGACCGTCGGGAGTTCATTGCGCGGACTATCCGAGCACGTAGGCGCACACTCCAGCGAGCCCGATCCTCGACCTCGCACGAAACTCGATTCGGTGGACACTGCGTGTGGTCCCCCCTGTCGAGAACTCCCACACGACGCGACGCCAACTCGTCACGACTTCCGCGAAAGTGCGCGTCCCGTCGGCGTCATCGAGCACGAACGATCCAGGAGTACGCGGGCTTGCAATGGCTGTAGTCTGCCACGGCACTCGCGAGTGTGAGGAGGAAGGGGAACTGCATCGGATTCGTCCTCCGCTCACTTCTCCGAGCGCACCAGGCGGACTCGGATGGTGGGTGCGGTGTCGGAGGTGACGTCGATTCGCACGGGCGCTGGTGTGTCGAACTGTGCCGACGGCAGGAGCTGGACGTCGTACGTGCCTGGGCGATCGACCTCGACCCAGGCGACGCAATCCGAGACGACGGAGACCGGAACGGTGCGGGTCGAACGGACAGGCACGGCGTGCACGCGGAACTCGCTCGCGGGGACGAGGCCTCCTGCGCCCTCGCGCTCGTACGCGACGATGCGGATGCCCTGCCGCGCCCGGGGCAGGAGCGGAACAACGTAGTGCGTGTGCCCATATCCACGCGGCAGTACACGCAGGTGTTCGTGTGCCGTCAGATACCCGTCGGCTTCCACCCGAACCGCGATGTCGCCCTCCGTCGCGTCGAACGAGTACGAGCCCGGATACCCGTCTTCCGCGACCTCGACTCCGTGAACATCCTGCGCGTGATCCGATGAGCACGCGTGCCAGGACACACGGGCGGATTCGATCCCGGAGTCGGACCTTCCGTCGACGACCGCGACCGTGATCGGGACCGGCTGCGGGATGACGAGTTGGACATCGCGCGGCGTCCCGGGCTCGAGCTCGAACGAACCGTACCAGGGAATCGGACGTACGACCGCACGCCACATGCCGTCAGCGACGTCGCCCGCGCTCCAGCGATACCACTCGGGATCCGCCGGGTCGGCGTGCACGACCGCTGCTTGGCTGCGGGTCGCATACGAGCCCGTCGCCGGATCCCGTCGTTGCAGCTCGATCGTGATGCCTGTCGCGTTCCACGCCGCCGGGACGTGGAGCATTCCTCGCAGCTCGCGCGCGATTCCCGGTTCGCGCCCGTGCGCCTCGGTCGAACTCGATCGTTCGCCGTGCTGCAGGGTGATCGAGCGCGTCTCGCCGGCTGCGAGCGTGAAACGCGCGGCGACGAGTGCATCGGGAACCGGTCTGCTGATCGGTTCGTGGGGGCCCGGCGTGATCACGTACTGTGCCGCGCGTAGCCTTTCGAATCGCAGCGTGCGGACCTCGTTCGTGAACACCAGCGTGCCCGCGCGGTCGTCGATCGAGCCGTCGTCGATCACGAGCTGATAGACAGCGTCACGCACGATCGGCGAGCCTTCCAAGGTGATGTCCAGGCGAGCTTCCGCTTCGAGCGCGATCACGTGCGTACCTCCGAGGCGCGGATCGATGTGGATCGTCGCGCGCGCCTTCCCGGGGGCGCGCACTGCGTAGGTGTGCTCGCCGATCCACGTCCCCGGCACATTGGGCGTCGCCTCGGGGGCGGACCACAACGGGATCGAGTACGGCGTCGAGACCATCGTCCAAGACGAGTCGCCGGTGCGGACCTGTGCATCGACGATGCGGATCTCCGGGTCGGCGACGTCTTGGCCCCCCGCGTCGACGACCATCAACGTCGTCGGGCGCACCTCGCGCAGGCTGAGCGCGTACTGCGCCTCTCCTCGCGGTCGTCGCAGGCCCAGCGGGCACCAGGCCTCGCGACCGTCGAGCACGGCGCGGCCGACGAGGAGCGCGGAACTCGCGACAGGCAACTCGGCGCGGAACAGACCTTCCTCGACGGCCACTTCGATCGCGGTCCAGCGCCCGCCCGTGCGCGTCCAGAAGCGGATCGTGCCCGACGGCGTCGACACCGCTTCGCTGTCCGTCGCCACGAACTCGACGCATCCTTCCGCGACCTGAGGCGACGGATGGCCTCGGGAGAGTGCAGCGAGGGTCCCGAGCAGGGACGCGATCAGCGGGAGTGAAGTCATCGGGCGGTACACCGCCGCCGGTGCGAGATCCTGCGCAGGAAACCACGCGAATCACGAGCGGGCTGGCGCCGATTCGCGCGCTCTCTCTCGAAGGCACCAGGATCGAAGGCTCACGCGGGCCCGTGCGTGATGGACGGTCGCCGCTCGCCGGCTCAACCCATCCCGCGCGCCTTCGCCCTCGCCGCGAGCGACCGCGGATGCTCGCTCACGTGCATCCTCACCGCGTCCGGCAACGCGACCATCTCCTCGTCGAACACGCGCGCCGCCAGCGAGTCCGTCGTGTCGTCGTCGAGCACCGCGCATGCGCGCTGCAGGAGGATCGGCCCCGCGTCGTACTCGTTCGTCACGTAGTGCACGGTGCAGCCCGACACGGTGCAGCCGTGCGCGAGCACGGCCTCGTGCACGTGGTGGCCGTAGTAGCCCTTGCCGCCGAACGCGGGCAGGAGCGCCGGGTGGATGTTCAGCACGCGGCCCAGCCACGCGTCGGGAATGGGCAAGAGGCGCAGGAAGCCCGCGAGCACGACGAGGTCGCAGCGGAAGCTCTCGACGGCGACGAACGCGTCGCGCGAGAACTCGGGCGGAGAGAGCTTGCGTTCCGGATCGAGCACGACGCTCGGAATCCTCAAGCGCGCCGCGCGCTCGAGCGCGCCGATCCCGGGCTTGTTCGCGACGACGAGCACGACCTCGGCGCCGAGGTCCGTCGCGCGCGAGCTCTCGACCAGGTTCTCGAGCGACCGTCCGCCGCCCGACACGAACACCGCGACGCGCGCGCGGCTCACCGTTCCTCGACCCCCGAATCGATCGCCACGCTCGCGATCTCGCCGGAGAGGCCCACGAGCAGGTCCTCGAGCGCCGCCGCCAGCGCGTCAGCGCGCGTCACGATGCCCTTGACGTCGCTCGCGCCCTCGCCCGCGTCCGTCACGCACACGATCGCGAGCGCCGCGAACCCGGCGTGCGCCGCCGCGATCAGCGGGTTCTGCAGCTCCTGCACGGCGACGTCCGCTCCCGCGCGTGCCCAGAACAGCCGTTCCGCGGCCGTCTCGAGGCACGGACCGGCCACGCACGCGGCCACGGCTTCGGCGGCGCGCACGCCGAGCTTCTCCGCCAGCTTCAGCGCGGCCTCGCGCAGCTCGACGTTGTGCAACTGCGACGTGTCGGGGAATAGGGGACCGAGGTCCGACGCGCCCAGCGCGAGGAGCGGCGTCCTCCCGGAGAAGTTCACGTGGTCGCGCACGAAGGCCAGCGTCCCCGGCGTGATCTTCTTCGCGCTCGGCAGCGCGTAGCCCGCCGACGCGTGCACCATCACCGAGGCCCCCGCCGCGGCGGCGAGCCACACCGGGAACCCGCGCGCCCAGGCTGGCTCGCCCGGTTCCTCGCGGCCGCCGTCCTCGGCCGCGCCGGGCGCGTCGTCGACGAGCCACACGGACAGATCGCCGAGACGCCCCGTGTAGAGCGTCGTCTCGCGCCACGCGGCCGGCGCGCCGTCGATCTTCGCGAACGGGATGCGCTCCAGCGCCGTCAAGCGCGTCGCCAGCGTCGCTCCGCCGGTCGCCAGCAGGAACAAGGCCTGCGGCTCGGCGGTCTCGCGCTGTTTCAGCGCCGAAAGCGCCAGTTCCACGGCGGAGTCGAGTGCGGATGTGCTCATGCGTCCTTGGCTCCTTCTCCCGCCGCGCGCAGCGCGTCGATGCGAGCGCGCACCGCCGTTTCCGACGCGTCGATCTCGAACCGCTTCTCGCGCGACGTCGCGCCCGACACGAGCGCGACGGCCGAGGCCCGGACGCCGGCGATCCCGGCCACTTCGTCGCGCAGCGCGTCGTTCGCGCGCCCGTCCTCGGGGGCCTGCTTTGGTTTGTTTTTGCTGTGCATGTTCTATTGCGTCATGGATGATCGCCGCTGCAATACGCTCGTTCTGTAGCTGCATTGCTCTGGTGTGCCAGCCTGCCAACAGGTTGCCGATTCCC
>JBGAOR010000126.1:0-11981 GCA_044221705.1 Planctomycetota bacterium | reverse complement strand
GATCGCCGACGCGATCCCGCGGCGCCTCTTCCTGCTGCGCGATGCGCCGCGCGACGCTCCCGCGACGCTGGTGCTGCGCCGCCGCGCGCGCTGGGTTACCGTCGTGCTGGAGTCCCCGGGCCACCTGCGCGACCCGCGCGTGATCGTGCGCTGCGCCGGCCGCACCTACCGCGGCGCGCGCGGGGTGCGCGTGGCGCTGCCCGCGGACTTCGACGCGCGTCCCGAGGGCGTGCCGTTCACGTGCGGGCTCGTCGCCTGGCAGGACGGCGAGCGCGTCTGGCGGCGCTGGGCCGGCGGGCTGACCGAGGACGCCGACGACGGGTCGCCCGGACGTCTGCTCCCGACCTCGAACGCCTGATCGCGCGGTCGCGCGCCGCCGACTACGGCTTCTTGTGCGAGGTGGTCGTCATCACGAGGACCTCGCGGCCCCCGATCGTGTCGTACATCTCGCTCTCCATCACGCCGGCCGACTTCGACCACGACTTCATGCGGTAGGGACGTTCGCCGGCGATGTCCTTCATCGTGCCCGACATCTCGATCGCGCCGTCGGCGGACTTCTTGCCGCGCGCCTCGACCCACCACGTCGAGCTCGTGTCCATCCACAGCGACGTGTACTCCTGCGTGGAGTTGTCGAAGCCCAGGAAGAGCAGGCCGCTCATCGGCATGCCCATCATCTCCATGGAGTGCTCCTCCATGAGGTAACGTCCGCCCAGCACGGGCTTCGACGTCACGCTGCCCTGCGCCGTGGTCCAGGGCGCATCGGGGCTCCAGCGGTACTTGTAGGCGACGTCCCACGTTCCGGCGCGCGACACGATCTCCTGGTGCGCCGGCCCGGGCGCGGCCATCTCCATCATCTTCTTCATGGCCTCCTCCTCGGACATGGCCGCGTGCGGGCCGTCCGACGGCGCGGACGGGGCGGCGTGCGAGGGCGCGGAGCAGGCGGGGAACGCGGCCAGGACGAGCGCGCTGGCGGCGAAGCTGACGAGGGTACGCAGGGTCATGTCGGGGTGATCGCGAAGGGGCACGGGAACTC
The DNA here is from genome assembly GCA_044221705.1 of Planctomycetota bacterium. Lineage (GTDB taxonomy): Bacteria > Planctomycetota > UBA1135 > UBA1135 > JAEUHZ01. Next base: position 10,948 of record JBGAOR010000126.1, on the reverse strand, counting down.
GGGACTGCTCGGTCGAGCGCGAGAAGAGCATCCCCGCACCCGGCTGGTCCTTGCAAGCCGCCAGTCGGGCGTCTGCAATGGCTCGAACGACGGGAGTGGATCGGTGCTGGTGTGCCGCCCGGCCTTCAAAGCCGGTTGGGCTTCGTGAACAGCGGGGCCGGTGGGTTCGATTCCCATGCGCTCCCGCCACACATGCTCCGCGCCGGCCGACCGTCGAGTTGGCGCAGGCGAGCGCGCACGAGGCCGCGCAGGGCGCGCGCTCTGTGCAAGCCGCCGTGCAAGCCGCCGTGCAGGACGGCCGGAAATGCACGCGAGCGCGCCGGATCGGATCCGGGCGCGCTCGTCGGGGGCGGTGCGGGTCGGCGCGTGCCCGTCGTCGCTTGCGGGACGCGCTCGCAGCCGCTGGCGATCAGAGCAGACGCAGCTGGTAGACGCGCACGACTTCCTTCTGGATCGTCCAGAGCGCGCGGACGTGCACTTGCGGGTTGCCACCGCAGAACGGGCAGTCGGTCGGGTCGGGATCCGAGACGCCCGCGACGTGCGAGTGCACGACGCAAGCCGGAGCGTCCGTGGAGCGCGCGCCGACGGTGACGGCGGAGGCGAGGACCAGGGCGGCGGCGACGGCGATGAGCTTCTTCATGATCGTTTCTCCGTATTCAGCGTAGGTGTCCCGCCCCGACCCGGCAAGCGCGCGGTCCGCGCGCGGCGTACGTTCCCGGTTTCGACACGCAGACCCCGCACCCTCCAGTCCACCCGCCCGACCCCGCTCCGCGCCGTCTCCAGCCGCTTCCGCGGGCCCGGATGGAGGGTCGGCGCTCGAAGTCCCTAGACTGCTCGCCCTCCGATGTCCCCCCGTCCCGCCGCACCTGCTCCCGCCGCTCGTCTCCGCGCCGTCTGCGCGTGGACCGCGGTGCTGTTCCTCGCGTGGTGGGGGGCCGCCTGCGGCCCGTCGGCACCCGCGACGCCCCCCGCCGGGCCGCGCGTCGAGCACGTGCGCCTCTCCGGGCCGATCGACGTGGGCGCGCTGGCGCTCGTGAGCCGCGGGATCCGCACCGCGCGCGACCGGGATGCCGAAACGCTGTTGATCGAGCTCGACACCCCCGGCGGCAGCCTCGAGGTGCTCTGGGATCTGCAGAAGCAACTGCTCGCGGCCGAGGACGACGGGCTGAAGCTCGCCTGCTGGATCCACGAACACGCCGCGTCGGCCGGTGCGCTGATCGCGCTGACGGCGCAGAGCGTGTACATGACGCCGTCGGGCACGATCGGTTCCGCGTACCCGGTCCTCGCCGGCCCCGGCGGGCTGATGCCGCTCCCCGAGGACGACGGCGTGCGCGAGAAGGAGCTGTCGTTTCTCCGCTCTCAGTTCGCGTCGATGGCGGAACGCCGCGGACGGCCGCCCGCGCTGGCCAAGGCCATGGTCGATCCCGACGTCGAGGTGCGGCAGGTGCGCGTCGAGAACGAGCTCCGGCTCGTGGACCTCGACGCGTGGGACACGCTGCGCGAGTCGGGCAAGCCGTACGAACTCGTCGCGACGATCAGCAGCAAGGGCAAGCTCCTCAACCTCACGGCGCGACAGGCCGTCGAGCTGCGTCTCGCCGACGGCGTCGCGGAGACCTTGGCGCAGGTGCTCGAGCGACTCGGCTACGGCGCGGGCGACGCGAGCGCGGTGCTCGAGCGTTCGACCGGCGAACTGGCGGTGGTGTGGCTCGAACGCCTGACGCCGTTCCTCATCCTCGCGGCGCTCGTGCTCGGATACCTGGAGCTGAAGCTGCCCGGGTTCGGACTGCCGGGCATCCTCTCGGCGGCCTGCTTCCTGGCGGTCATCGCGGGCAAGTACCTGGCCGGACTGGCCCAGGTCCCGCACATCGTCGCCGTCGCGCTGGGCCTCGCGCTGATCGTGCTCGAGATCCTCGTGCTGCCCGGATCGCTGTGGTTCGGGATCGCCGGCGCGCTTTTGCTGGCCGGCGGACTCGTCCTGGCCAGCATCGGACCGGGCTGGTCGTGGTCCGATCCGCTCCTGTGGGAGCGCCTCCTCGACACCGGCCTCGAGTACGCGATCGCCGCCGTCGTCGCGGTCGCCGTCGCGCTGCTGATCTCGCGCTGGCTGCCGAAGACGCCGATGTTGCGCGGCGCCGTGCTCGTGCCCGACACCGCCGTCGCGTTCGCGGGCGGATTGCCCGAGAGCGCGGTGCTGCCGGCGCTCGGGGCGCGCGGCACCGCGCTCACCGACCTGCGGCCCGTCGGCAAGGTCGAGATCGACGACCAGCCGGGACTCGAGTTCGAGGCCCGCTCGCTCGGTCCCTTCCTGCAGTCGGGCGCGCGCGTGCGGGTCGTCGAGGTCGGCGTCGGCCGACTCGTCGTCGAACGCGCGAGCGGAGAACACGCATGAGCTGGCCCATCGCCCTGTTCGTCCTCGGTCTCGTGCTGATCGTGCTCGAGTTCCTGTTCCCGAGCCTCGGCGCGCTGGGGGCCGCCGCAGCGATCAGCCTGATCGCCGCCGTCGCGTGGGCCTTCTCGCAGGACCCGGCGTTCGGCGTCAACCTGCTCGTCGCGAGCGCGATCGGCGTGCCCATCGCGATCCTGGCCGGCATGAAGCTCCTGCCGAAGGGGCCGCTGGGCAAGATGCTCGTGAACCCCGGGCCGACGTTCACCGACACGGCCGCCGTCGATCCGCGCGACGCGCGCATGCTGGGCGCGGAGGGCGTCGTCGACTCGCTCCTGCGCCCCGCGGGCGTCGCGATCTTCGAAGGTCGCCGCGTCGACGTCGTCAGCCGCGGCGAAGCCATCGAGGCCGGCGCGCGCGTGAAGGTCATCGAACTCGCGGGCAACCGCGTCGTGGTCGCGCGCACGAATCCCCACTGAAAGTCCACGCTCGCGCGGCGCTCGACGGGCACGACCCGCCGCGGGCCGTCGCGAGCGCTCCCCCCGAACGAATCTCCTCCCCATGATCGAACACAACCTCCTCGCACTCGCCCTCCAGCTTCGCCCCGCGACGCAGTCGCCCGCGTCCGACGAGTTCCCGGTCTGGAAGATCGGCCTGTTCCTCGTGCTGGGCCTGTTCCTGCTCGTCTTCCTGGTGATCGTGCTGCGCTACGCCAACCTGTGGGTGCGCTCGGTCACGACGAACGCCGGCATCGGGCCGTTCGACATGTTCGCGATGAGCCTGCGCAAGGTGAGCCCGGCGACGATCCTCGACGCGAAGATCATGCTCGTCCAGGCGCGGATCGAGGGCGTGACGACGCGCGACATCGAGGCCCACTTCCTGGCCGGCGGCCGCGTGCAGCGCGTCGTGCAGGCGCTCATCTCCGCGAACCGCGCCGGCATCGAGCTCGACTTCCGCACGGCGTCGGGCATCGACCTCGCCGGCCGCGACGTGCTCGAGGCCGTGAAGGCCAGCGTCACACCGAAGGTCATCGACTGCCCGAACCCGGCCTCGGGCAAGAGCGAGATCGCGGCGGTCGCGAAGGACGGCATCCAGGTGCTCGCCAAGGCGCGCGTCACGGTGCGCACGAACATCAAGCGCCTCGTCGGCGGCGCCGGCGAGGAGACGATCATCGCGCGCGTCGGCGAGGGCATCGTGTCGACGATCGGCTCGAAGGCCTCGCACAAGGACGTGCTGGAGAACCCCGACTCGATCTCGAAGAACGTGCTCGCGAAGGGCCTCGACGCCGGCACCGCGTTCGAGATCGTGTCGATCGACATCGCCGACGTGGACATCGGCGTGAACATCGGCGCACGGCTGCAAGCGGACCAGGCCGAGGCCGACAAGCGCGTCGCGCAGGCGCGCGCCGAACAGCGCCGTGCGATGGCCGTCGCGGCCGAGCAGGAGTTCAAGGCGCACGTGCAGGAGAACCGCGCCAAGGTCGTGCTGGCCGAGGCCGAGATCCCGATGGCGATGGCGGCCGCGCTGAAGAGCGGCAACATGGGCGTCATGGACCTCTACCGCCTGCGCAACATCGAGAGCGACACGCGCATGCGCTCGGCGATCTCGGGCCCGGGCGAAGCGGCCGAGCAGCAGCAGTAGGCGGCCTGCGTCGTGTCCCACCTCGCGTTCCCGATGCTCCTGGCGCCCGAGCAGGGCCTGCCCGTATGGCTCATCCAGGCCCTGCTCGTCTTCTTCTTCATCGGCCTGCCGATCCTGCGCAGCCTGCGCGAGACGCTGAAGCAGAAGAAGGAGCTCGAGCAGCGCCGCGGCTCCGCCGATGCGGGGGGCTCCGACTCCGCGTCCCAGATGGACGAAGCGCGTCGCCGCTGGGAGGCGCTGATGCGCGGCGAGGAGTCCGCGCCGCCCGCGCGACCCGCGGCGCAGGCCGCGCCCCCGCCCGTGCCGCGGCCGACGGCCGCCGAGATGGCCCCGCCGGCACAGCTCGCGGGACAGCTCTCGGACTTCCAGCCGTCGCCGACCGAGGACGAGGTCGAGGCCGCGGACGACGAGACGACGGCCGACCCCGAGCACTTCATCCCGGACGAGGAGACGCGCGCGCGCGAGGAGAACGAGCGGCGCCTGCGCGAGGAGCGCGAGTCGCGGATCGCCTTCCTGCAGCGCGAGCGCGAGTCCGGCGCCGGCCGGCGCACGAACGTCGCCTCGGATCCGATGACGTCCCTCGGCGCGCCGACCGCCGCGGCGACGATCCAGCGCGCCGCGCGGCCGAACGTCCTCTTCGGCGACGGCGTCGATGCCGCCGCGCGCCGCGCCGCGCTGCGCCGCGCCATCCTCGCGAACGAGGTCCTCGGTTCGCCCGCCGCTCTGCGCGATCCGGCGTCCGGCCCGGTGGGGCTCCGGAGGCCCGCGTGAGCCCGGCCCCGCGCGAGCGGAAACCGGCGCGGACGGGCGCGGGGCCGAGGAGCACCGCCCCGAGGGGGACGGCGCAGAAGGGGACGGCGCAGAAGTCCGCCGCGGCCCGCGGCGCGCTGAGCAACGCCAGCGTCGACCGCCCGGATCGCGCCGGCGTGCGCCACTGGCTCCTGAAGACCGACCCGGATTCGTTCCCGTTCGACGCGCTGTGGGATTCGCCGCAGCGCACGACGGGCTGGACCGGCGTGCGCAACCACCTGGCGCGCAACTTCCTGCGCGACGGCACGCGGCCGGGCGACCTCGTCCTCGTCTACCACTCGAGCTGCGATCCGGCGGGCATCCCCGGCGTCGCGCGCATCGCCAGCGCCGCGCGGCCGGACCCGACCCAGTTCGATCCCCGGGACGACCACTTCGACCCGAAGAGCCGCCGCGAGGAGCCGACGTGGTGGGAGGTCGACGTGCAGGCGATCGCGCGCTGTCCGCGCTTCGTGACCCTGGCGGATCTGCGCGCGGAGCCGCGCCTCTTGGGGATGGCCGTGCTCCAGAAGGGCCAGCGCCTGTCCGTGCAACCGGTGGAAGCGGCCCACTTCGCGCTCGTCCTGGAGCTCGCCGGCGTCCGCGCGCGAGACCTGAAAGGCTGATGGAACGATTTGTCGGAACTCGGGTTAAGCTCAGAGAGCCGACTCCGATCCCGGCCCGGCCGGCGCCCCGCGACGGACACCGCGCTTGATCGCCGAGCCCCCGAAGGGCTATCCAGACGCCTCCCTGACCCCTCTGGGCACGCCCCGCGCGGCCCCCAAGACCAAGAGACACCGACGATGAGCCAGAACTTCGAGAACCTCGTCAAGGCCGTGACGGATGCCCGCGCGGACGTGGAAAAGGCCGAGGCCGGCAACAAGGCCGCCACCTCGCGCGTCCGCAAGGCGATGATGGACATCAAGAACATCGCCCAGGAGATCCGCAAGGAGATGCTCGAGGTCCGCGACGCGGGCGGCACGAGCGCGCCGGCGAAGCCCGCCGCTCCGGGCGCTCCGAAGCCGCCGCCGGCTCGCTGAACGCTGCGCGCTCGGGAACCCCGAGCCCACCGACCCACGCCGTGCCCCGTGCGCATGCCGCGCGGGGCGCGTTCGTTTCCCCGGATCGCCGCCGGTCGAGCGGTGGGAGCGCGAGGACCCGATTGCGGCGCGCGAGCGTGCGCCGTCTCATGGCGGCATGAAGAGACTCGTCCCGGTCCTCACGGCGTTGTGTGTCCTCCTCGCGGTCGGTCTCGCCAGTGCCTGGGCGCGCGCCGAGGACACGCCGCCGCCGGCCGCGCGCACCGTCATCCTGCTCCGTCACGCCGAGAAGGACGCGACCTCGAAGGATCCGCGCGATCCGTCGCTCTCGGCCGCCGGGCTCGCGCGCGCGACCGAGTTGGCGCGCCTGCTCGGCGCGTGCGGCGCGTCGCACCTCTACACGAGCGAGCTCAAGCGCACGCGCGAGACCCTGGCGCCGCTCGCCGCGCGGCTCGGGCTCGCCAGCGAGGCCGTGCCGGCCGCGAAGCCGGAGGAGGTCGTGGCGCGTCTCGACGCACTGCCCGCGGGCTCGATCGCGGTCGTGTGCGGGCACTCGAACACCGTTCCGCGCGTGGCCGAGCTCCTGGGCTCGAAGCTCCCGGCCCTCGTCGAGGCGCAGGGGATGCCCATGCTCGCCGACGAATCCTACGACCGCGTCTTCGTGGTCACGCGACCCGCGAGCGGACCGGCGACCTGCGTCGAGCTCAACTACGGAGCGCCGGCCGCGGCGACTTCCAGTTCGGGCAAGTGATCGTCGATCAGGCCCGCGTCGCGCGCGGCGCGCGAGAGCGCGGCGATCGCGCGCGCGCCGGTCGGTCCCAGGTCGAGCGTCCACTCGTTCACGTACAGCGCCACGTGCGCGCGGATCACGTCGTCGTCGAGCTCCTGCGCGTGCGCGCGCATCGTCGCCAGGGCGGAGTCGGGCTCCGCGCGCGCGCGCTCGAGGCTCGCGCGGATCGAGCGGTCGAGCGACGCGATCGCGCCGGGACCCAGCTCGCGCCGCGCGACGATGCCGCCCAGCGGCAGCGGGGCCTGCCGGGAGCGCTCCCACGTGGCGCCGAGGTCCTCGACGAGCACGAGCCCGTGCCGAGCGTACGCGAAGCGGCCCTCGTGGATGCACACGCCGTAGTCCGCCTCGCCGCGCTCGAGCGCCGGCAGGATGTCGGAGAACACGACCTGCTCGACGCGCCCCTCGCCGCGGTGGAACAGCCGGTAGAGCAGGTGCGCCGTCGTGCGCTCGCCCGGGCACAGGACCCGCGGTGCCGCGGCCGCCGTGCCTGCCGTGCGCGGCGCGAGCGGCGGCGCACCCGCCCGCGCCAGGAGCAGCGGGCCCACGCCGAACCCGAGCGCCGACCCGGCGCGCAGGACGACGCTCGACGCGCTCCACCCGAGGGCGGCCGCGAAGCTCGCCTTCGCCGCGTCGTAGCGGCCCGACGCGTAGCCGCGGTTCAGGGCTTCGATGTCCGCCAGCTCGATCTCGAGATCGAGACCGGCCGGCTTCACCGCGCCCGTCAGCAGGCCGTGGAACGCGAACGTGTCGTTCGGACAGGGCGAGATGCCCAGGCGGACGCGCCGCGCGCTCACGCCGCGCTGCCCGGGTGGCGCAGGACGTCGAGGGCGCACAGGCGCGCCGCGGCCAGCGCCGCGGGAATGCGCCAGTGCGACGGCTCGCGGTCGCCGACCACGTTCGAGATGCCGCGCACGATCTGACAGGGCACGCCCGCCAGGGCGCAGGCGAAAGCGACCGCGAAGCCCTCCATGTCCTCGGCCAGCGCCTCGGGGAAGCGTTCGCGCCGCAGCGCAGCCTGGGCGGTCGAGGCCGACGCGGCGCACGTCGAGAGCAGGAGCGCCGTGCGCGCCGGATCGCGCAGGCGCTCGGCGTCGCGCACGCGGCTCCGCGCCAGCACGATGCGGTCGTGGATCGCCTCGGCGCCGCCGACCGCGGGCCACTGCGGGAAACCCAGCGCGGCCGGTCCGGCCAGCGACCGACCCTCGCCCGCGCCGATGCCCTCGACGGCGACGGCGTCGAACGCCAGCGCACGACCGATCGGCAGGAGTTCCGCGTCGAAGGTGCCCGCGATGCCGACCAGCACGACGCGCGACGGCCGCAGCGCGGACAGGAGCTCGGCCGTGCGCGCCGCGGCCGCGATCGGGCCGAACCCGCACAGGGCGACGATCCCGAGGCCGGCGTCGAAGCCGCCGTGGTCCTCGATCCGGCGCTGCTCGACGGCGGTGGGGATCAGGACGAGAGCGGGGGATCCGGGGGAGGGGAACATGGCCGGCGCAGTGTGGATGCGCGCGGGCCGGGCCGCAACGGAGTCGACGGTGCTCCCCGATTCGGGCTAGGCCGCGGGATTCGCCGGGCGGAGACTGGGCCCTGATCCAGCGTTGACCCGCCGTGCGGACCGTGACCTCGAGACGCGTGCCGCCCGACGCTCGAGCGACTCCGCGGTCTGCGCCATCACGACCCCCTTCGGACGATCCCACCATGCGTGTTCCCACGACCCTGTGCGCGCTCGCGGCCCTCGCCGCCAGCGCACGGACGCAAGACAGCGTCTCCCTGCTGAACGGACTGCCGGGCGACGCGGTCGACGCGCGTTCCGCCTCCGAGCAGATCCACGACTACGTGCTCGACCTCGCCGCGTTCCGCTCGAGCTGGGGCAAGACGTTCGCGGTCGGGCCGATCGCGAAGTCGAGCCAGCAGCGCAACAACGCGCCGCAGTTCTTCACCGGCCTGATCAACGCGCAGGCGCTCTCGCGGCGCCTGGCGAGCTCGACGCCGTTCCTGCGCAGCCAGTACGCGCTGTGGAACGGGCCGGGCTTCGGCGTGAACGGCGATCCCGCGCGCAACCTCCCGCCGGGATCGCTCCCGACGGCCGGATTCAGCGGTTTTCAGCTGGGTTTCGCCTTCGCCGAGTTCGCCGACGGCGATCCGGCCGGCACGCCGCTGGCGGTCGTCACGAGCGGCATCGCGAACTTCACGGCCGCGCGTCCGTCACGCCTGTGCGTCTCGCGCATCACCGCCGCGACGAACGGCCTGAGCGACTCGTGCAGCTCGGGTGCGTTCGGCATGGGCGCCGTCGACGAGGCCGGCAACGTGCACTTCCGCGCCGACAACTTCGGCGGGATCGACCCCTGTGGCGGGCTCTCGGCGCTCGTGGGCAACAACCTGTTCCGCGTGAAGTCGGCGACGCGCACGGCCGCGCTGAACGCGCTGTCCGGCAGCTTCCCGATCGGCGCGGACGCGGCCGCGACGGATCACCTGCTGGTCGCATCCAGCACGACCCACAACGTGCCGAACGCCGTGCCGAGCTCCGTCGCCGGACGCCCGCTGCTCATCGGCTCGAACTTCGCGCGGCAGTTCGTGTTCGAGACGTCGGCGGGCGCCGTCGTCGCCGCGCCGGCGAACGCACACCTGGCCGGGCTCGCCGATCACCGCGGTGCCGTGGGCTACTCGACCCGGACGTACCCGACGCTCTTCCCGGGAGCCGTGTACGGGACCGCGGCCATCGTGGCCGGCGCGACCGGGACCGGCGGGATCCGGGACGGGCTCGCCATCTGGGGCCTGGCGTCGCCCATGGGCAGCCTGGTCTCGCCGATCGCGCGCACGCTGCCCGCGCCGGCCGCGGGACTCGATCCGGACCAGCCGACCTGGGCTCCCACCGGGCCGCAGGAGTTCGACCACTACCACAGCCAGACCGCGTTCCAGGGTGGCTCCGCCCAGGTCGCGCTGGGACAGGACCAGGCCGGGAACCTGCTCGCGGCGGCGACCGTGTACTACGGCTTCGTCCCGCCGGCGCAGACGATCGCGCCGTTCGACAACCCGCGCAACTACATCGCGGTCGCGCGCATCGATCCGCTCACCGGCTCGACGACGTGGCGCGCGGCGGCCTGGACCGACGGCGCCACCGGGAAGAACATCCTGCAGAACGGCACGACCGTGATCGGCAACCTGCGTCCGTTCGCCTCGGGCCGCGGACCGTGCCTGTCCGCTCCGATGCTCGACTCGGTCGGGAACGTGTGGTTCCTCGGATCGTTCGAGCGCGCCGCGAACCCCGGCGTCGTGAGCGTCGGCCTCTTCCGCGCCGTGTGGCAAGCCGCGTCGTCGAGCTACCGGCTCGAGCTCGTGCTCGCGCAGGGCGACGTCCACCGCGGGCAGAACTCGGGCGTCGACTACGTGATCGGCTTCCTCACGCTGAACGATGCGGACTCGATCTCCACCGGAACGGCCTGGTCGGGCAACATCGCGGAGGTCGCCGACCGCGGGATCTCGACCGTCGGCCTCGCGACCGACGACGCGCGCACGCTCGGCGGCATCGTGATCTCGGCTTCGATCGTGTACGACAACGACGGCGACGGTCAGTTCGTGCGCTCGACAGGCACGGGCGGGACGCTCGGCAGCCCGGACGAGGACTACAACGTGCTCCTGTACGTCGCGGCCTCGGCGGACTGCGATGCGGACGGCATCCCCGACGATCGCGAGATCGCCGAGGGCACGGCCGCGGACGCGAACGGGAACGGGATCCCCGACGCCTGCGAGGGCTTCGCCGGCGCGTTGTTCTGCTTCGGCGATGGTTCGGGAACGGCCTGCCCGTGCGGCAACAACACGCTGCCCGCCGACCAGGCTGGATGCCGCAACTCGCTCGGGACGGGCGGCCGCATCCGCGCCAGCGGGAACGCGAGCCTCGCGGCGGACACGATCGTCCTGGCGGGAAGCCAGATGCCGAACAGCTCGGCGCTCTACTTCCAGGGTACGAGCCAGCAGGGTGCCGGACTCGGATCCGCGTTCGGCGACGGGCTGCGCTGCGCAGGCGGCGCGATCATCCGGCTCGGTACGAAGGCGAACTCGGCCGGCGCCAGCCAGTACCCGGTCGGGGCGGATCTGCCCGTCTCGATCAAGGGCCTGGTGACGGTGCCCGGTTCGCGCACCTACCAGGTCTGGTACCGCAACGCGGCCGCGTTCTGCACGACCTCGACGTTCAACTTGTCGAACGGCGTGCAGCTGACGTGGACGCCGTAGGCTCGACGGACCTGTCGATCCCTGAGTGACGGGTTCGTTGTCCTGCGTGGTGCGAGGCTGGCCGTCTTCGGTCAGCCT
>JBGAOR010000125.1:0-12012 GCA_044221705.1 Planctomycetota bacterium | reverse complement strand
TCCGCGCCGCGACGTCGAGTCCCTGGCGGCGCTCTCCGGCGCGGCGCGCGAACGCTCCGCACGCCCGCGGATCTCGTCGCCCAGTACGTCGCCGACAGCATCCTCGGTCGCGGCGACCGCGCGCCACGGTGCCGCACTCCCGCAGGCCGAAGCCCGGCTCGTCGGCACGCTCGTGCACGCCGCGCTGGAACTCGCCCCGGACTTCGAGGCCGCGCGCGCGCGGCTCGCCGGCGCGGCCCGCGACTCCGGCGCGGACGCGCGCGCGATCTCCGACGCGCGCGCGCTGATCGACGCGATCGCGCGCGGACCGCTGGGCGCGCGGCTGCGCGCGCTGGACACGTCGATCGTCGCGCGCGAGCTGCCGCTCGTCGTGGCGGCCGACGGCGGCGCGAGCGGTCCGACCGATGCATGGACGGGATCGGCCGACCTCGTGCACCGCGACGGCGACGCGTGGGTCGTCGTCGACTTCAAGACGGAGAGCCTCGCCGGCGGGGACGCGCGGACGGCCGCGGCCCACCACGGGCAGCAACTCGGCGTTTACGCGCGCGCTCTCGCAGCGGCCCTCGGACTCGCGGCCGCTCCGCGCCGCGAGGTCTGGTTCCTGCGCGACGGCGTCGTCGCCGCGCTCGACTGAACGCGCGGGACTGAACGCGCGGGACTATGCGCGCAAGACTATGCGCGCGGATAGATCGGGAACGCGCGCGCGACCTCGGCCACCTCGCCGCGCACGCGGCGCACGACGGCCTCGTCGCCGGGCTTCGCCAGCACGTCGGCGATCCAGCCGCCGAGCTGCGCCATGTGCTGCGTCGTCAGGCCGCGCGTCGTGATCGCGGGCGTGCCCAGGCGGATGCCGGAGGCCTGCATCGGCGGCTTCTGGTCGTACGGGATCAGGTTTTTGTTGCAGGTCAGGTCGACCTGGCCGAGCGCGTCCTCGGCCTGCTTGCCCGTGAGGCCCGTCGCGGTCACTTCGACGAGCATCAGGTGGTTGTCGGTGCCGCCCGAGACGACGCGCAGACCGCGCTGCTCGAGCGCCGCCGCGAGCGCGCGCGCGTTCTCGATCACGCGCTTCTGGTAGGCGACGAACGCCGGCGACGCGGCCTCGCGCAGCGCGATCGCCTTGGCCGCGATCACGTGCATGAGCGGGCCGCCCTGCACGCCGGGGAAGAGCGCGGAGTTGACCTTCTTCATCGTCTCCTCGTCGGACAGGACGAGGCCGCCGCGCGGGCCGCGCAGCGTCTTGTGCGTCGTCATCGTCACGACGTCGGCGTGACCGACCGGCGTCGGGTGCAGGCGCGCGGCCACGAGGCCGGCGATGTGCGCCATGTCGACGAAGAGCTTCGCCCCGACCTCGCGCGCGATCGCGGCGAAGGCCGGGAAGTCCAGCGTGCGCGAGTAGGCCGACGCGCCGGCGAGGATCACCTTGGGGCGAGCGGCGAGCGCCTTCTCGCGCACGCGATCCATGTCGATGCGTTCGCTGCCCTTCTCCACGCCGTAGCTCTCGATGGCGTAGAAGACGCCTGAGAAGTTCTTGGGGTGGCCGTGGCTCAGGTGGCCGCCGTGGTCGAGCGACATCGCCAGGATCTTCTCGCCCGGCGCGAGCAGCGCGAGACACGCGGCCATGTTGGCCTGCGTGCCGCTGTGCGGCTGCACGTTGGCGGCCGCGGCGCCGAAGAGCTCCTTGGCGCGCGCGCGCGCCAGGTCCTCGATGACGTCGACGTGCTCGCAGCCGCCGTAGTAGCGCCGACCGGGGTAGCCCTCGGCGTACTTGTTCGTCAGCACCGAGCCCATCGCGGCCATGACCTCGCGCGAGGCGTGGTTCTCGGACGCGATCAGCTCGAGCTGGCGCTCCTCGCGCGCGCCTTCGGCGTCGACCGCGTCCCACACGGCGCGGTCGGTTCGAAGCTGGGTTCCGGTCTGCACGCTCATGGATCGTCCTTCGTCGTGGGGCTGGGTGGCGCCTGCGCGGCGCGACGGTGTTCGTGGGAGACGCGGGGCGGTGCGCGCGCGGCGCGCGCGGTCGGGCCGTGTGCGCGCGCCGGTCGGACTACTTGGGAGCCGCGGGCTGGAGCACGTCGCCGACGTACTCGCCGGTCTGCGCTGCGTCGGGCGTGCCGTCCTCGGCGAAGTACTGCCACGGACCCTCGCGCTTGCCGGCCACGTAGCGGCCAGCGCGCGCGAGCTTCCCGTTGGGGTGCCACTCGCGCCATTCGCCGTCGGCGATGCCGTCCTTGTAGTTGAGCTGCGCCTGCAGCTGGCCGTTCGGGTACCACATCGAAGCCGGCCCCTCGGAGCGGTCGGCGCGGTAGGTCGCCTCGGATTCCGGGCGCCCGTCGGCGGTCCAGGACTTCCAGGTCCCCTCCTTCTTCCCGCGCACGAAGTGCGCCTCGCTCTGCAGGCGTCCGTCGGGGTGCCAGCTCGTCCAGTCGCCGTCCTGCGCGTCGTCGAGGTAGCGGCCTTCGCGCTTCTTCTTGGCGTCGGGATGGAAGTCGGTCCACAGCCCCTGGCGCTTCCCCGCCTGGTAGCTGCCGACCGACTGGACCTTCCCGTTCTCGTACCAGACCGTGAGCTGCCCCTCGGGCTGCCCGTCGACGAAGCTGCGCTCGCTGCGCTTGTCGCCGCTCTCGTAGAACTCGACCCACGTGCCGGTCGTCTTGCCGTCGACGTAGGCGCCCTTGGCCGACACCTTCCCGCTCGGGTGCCAGAACGTCCACGCGCCGACGCGGGCGCCGCCGCGCAGCTCGCCTTCGGCCTTCTTCTGCGTCTTCGCGGCGTCGTGGTACTCGGTGAACGGGCCGTCGGGCGGCACGGTCGGAGCGGCCGGCGTCGGCGGCGCGGGCCGGCGCGTCTTCTTCGCGGCCGGCTTGTCGTCCGAGCAGGCGGCGACGAGCACGAGCAGGGCGAGGACGGGGACGAGCCCGGACGCGGAGGCTCTCAGGAGGCGGGGACGGAGTCGCGACATCCGATCAGCGTAGCTCTGCGCTGCGCGCCGCGCACGGCCCCGCTTCCGCGCGGCACGGCGCGCCCCTACGATCCGCGGGATGCAAAGATCCGCGCTCGTCCTCGCCGCCCTCGGGCTGGCCGTCCTCGGCGGGACGGCGTGGTGGATCCTCGGCCGCGCGCGCGAGCCGCGCTGGAACGTCGTGTTGCTCACGCTGGACACCACGCGGGCCGACTTCCTGGGCTGCTACGGACGCGCCGGGGATCCGACGCCGAACCTCGACGCGCTGGCGCGCGCAGGGACGCGCTTCGACCGCGCGATCTCGACCGCGTCGGTCACGCCGGTTTCGCACGCGTCGATCCTCACGGGGCTCGACAACCACGAGCACGGCGTGCGCGTCTTGGCCGGCATGTGCGGGTTCCGCCTGAAGCCCGACGTGCCGACGCTGGCGACGATCCTGCAGGCGCAGGGCTACGCGACGGCCGCGGTCCACAGCGCGTTCCCGGTCTCGGCTTACTACGGCTTCGACCACGGCTTCGACGTCTTCGAGAGCTTCGAGGGCGCGCTGGGGAAGAGTCAGGCGGGCACGATGTCCTGGCCGCTCACGAAGCTGCAGCGCCGCTCCGACGACACGACGAGCATCGTGATCGAGGAGTTGGCCGAGCTCGCGCAGCCGTTCTTCCTGTGGGTGCACTACTGGGATCCGCACGACGACGTCCTCGTGCCGCCCGCGGACCGCATCCCCGCCTCCGTGCCGCGCGCTGCCGACGGACGGCCGCTCCCGTCGCGCGAGCTCTACGGCGCCGAGGTCAGCTACCTCGACAGCCAGATCGGGCGCCTCTTCGACGACCTGAAGGCCGCGGGAGAGTGGGAGCACACGCTCGTCGTCGTCGTCGCCGACCATGGCGAGGGACTCGGCGACCACGACTGGCAGTTCCACCGGATCCTCTACCAGGAGCAGATCCGCGTGCCGCTCCTCGTGCGCGTGCCCGGGCTCGCGAGCACGCCGTCCGTCCCGGCCACGGTGCGCACGACCGACATCGCGCCGACGGTCCTCGACTACCTGGGCGTGAGCGCTCCGCGCGCGATGTCGGGGCGCTCGTTGCGAACGCTGCTCGAGGGCCGCGACGACGCGCCGCGCACGGCGTTCGCCGACCAGGTGAACGGCTACGACCTGAACGCGGCGATGATCGACAAGCGGCCGTTCGACGACTTCCTCTACGCCGTGATCGACGACGGGTGGAAGCTCGTGTGGCGACCGCTCCACCCCGAGAAGAGCGAGCTCTTCCACCTGGACGAGGACCCGGGCGAGTCGCGGAACCGTCTGGCGGGCGAGCCCGCCCAGGTCTTGCGCCTGCAGAAGCTCCTGGCCCGGCACGGCAGCTGGGTGACGGCTCCGTGCCACACGCCGGACGGCCCCGACGTCGACCTCGAGGCCGCGCGCCAGATCCTGGAGAAGACCGGCTACGCCGGCCGGGGCGAGCCCGTGGAGGCCCGCTGGGGCTTCGCCTGCCCGGAGGATCTCGCGCGGGTCGTCCACGACCCCAACGAGCTGGACTGCCAGGCCGGGTTCCTGCTGCTCCCGTCAGCTCCCCGTTGACGCCGGATCAATCTTGCGCAGGAAGCGCCCCGGCCCTCCCGGCCAGGAACGGCACGGGATAGACTTGGACGATCGACGCCGCCTCAGGAGCTGCGTCGGTCCGCACACGTGCGCCCCCCCTCCCCGAGCCTCGGGGAAACGCGCCCGCTCCGTGTGGAGATCGCCGCGGTTGGTCGACCCCAGCCCCGCGCGCGCATCCAGCCGAATCCCCGGGGAACCCCTTCGCCCATGTTCCGCAAACTTGCTCTCATCGCGGCCGGCCTGGCCCTCTTCGCCGTCTCCGCCTCCGCCCAGGTCCTCCTCAACGAGGTCTTCGTCAGCCACACCGGCACCGACGACCGCGAGTTCATCGAGTTGCGCGGCCCGGCCGGCACCTCGCTGAACGGCTACATGCTCTGCGTCCTCGAAGGAGACTCGACGAGCTCGTTCGGCGCGCTCGACGTCGCCATCGACCTCTCCGCGGGCACGATCGGCGCGAGCGGCCTCTACACCGTCGGCTCGGCCAACGTGCTCCCGGCCGTCAACCAGATCGCCACCGGTCCCGGCTCGCCGCCCGACATCAACCTGTTCGAGAACGGCACGAACACGTTCTATCTCATCGAGACCACGAACGTCCCCGGCGTCCTCGGCCTGATCGGTTCCGACATGCGCGTCGGCGGGATGGGCACCGTGACGCTCCTCGCGACGGACCCGGCCATCACGATCCGCGACATGGCCGCGCTGTTCGATGGCGGCGCGACCGACGTGACGTTCGACGGCGCGCAGGTGTTCACGGACGGCACGTTCCTCCCGGCCGGCATCGTCCGCTGCGGCGACGCGCCCTTCGGCTGGAACGCGCAGGTCCTCGACTTCGACTTCGTCCCGACCGCCGGCTACATCGACGTCTCGCCGGGCACGGCGAACCCGAACTGCGGCACCGGCCCGACGGGAACGGCCTACTGCTTCGGCGACGGCTCGGGCCTCGCCTGCCCGTGCGGGAACAACAGCGTGGTCGGCAACGGCCAGGGCTGCCTGAACTCCCTCGGAACGGGCGGCAAGCTCGACGCGACCGGCACGCCCAGCATCTCGGCCGACACGGTCGTGCTCACGGGCACGCTCATGCCGAACTCGAGCGCGCTGTACTTCCAGGGCACGAACCAGCAGGGCGGCGGAGTGGGCGTCGTGTTCGGCGACGGCCTGCGCTGCGCCGGCGGCGCGGTCATCCGCCTGTCGACGAAGTTCAACGCGGCGGGCACGTCGTCGTTCCCGGTTGGAGCCGACCCGCTCGTCTCCGTCCGCGGCCTCGTCACCACGCCCGGCACGCGCACCTACCAGTGCTGGTACCGCAACGCGGCCGCGTTCTGCACGGCCTCGACGTTCAACCTGACGAACGGCTACGAGATCGCCTGGACGCTGTGATCCCACGCGGCCTCCGCCTGGAGGCCATCGGGAGTTCGAGCTGGCGCCGCATCCGCGGCGCCAGCTGCATTTCCGCTCGTCCTCCGGCCCGCTGCAGGCGCGGGCACGCTCGGCCGGTTCGGCCGGCCGCGCCTCCCCACAGGCCGCGGCCGAGCGCACGCCGGCTCAGGGGCAGGCGTCGTTGTCGCGACCCGGCGTGCCCAGGTCGGGGTTCGTCCCGCTGATCGGGCTCGACGAATGGCACCAGTTCGCCGGATCGTCGTTCAGCAGCGCGTCGCGCGCGGTCATGCGCAGCGAGATCGAACGCCCGGCGAGGTCCGGCCACAGGACGCCGTCGTCGTACGCGACGCGGTCGACCAGCGTGCCGTCCGGACGCGACAGGACGATCTGATCGGCACCGTTCGCGAGCGAGAACGAGCTCCACACGTAGTCGACCTGCACGCCGCCGTTCAGCGTCAGGTCGGCGCTGTTGCCCAGCACGAGGTAGGCGCCGGGCCCCATCCGCAGGCCCGCGCCGCCCGTGTTGATCACGTGCATCGAACCGGCGTCGTCGGAGAGGATCCAGCCCTCCAGGTTCACGCGCCAGGGCAGGTTGTTGTGGACTTCGATCCACTCCCCGCGCGTGTCGGTCACGCTGTTCGGGTCCTTCATGAACTCGGTGATGACCACGTGGCCGGTCTGCGGCGGCGGCGGGCTGGCGAGGAACTCCTCGCTCGACACGCGCGCCAACGCGGCGCTGGGCCCCTGGAAGGGAACCGACGCCGCGGCCGCGGCGGCCAGGGCGGTGGAAGCGGCACACAGACGGAAGAAGCCAGTCGCGAAGTGCATGGGTGGTCCTCGACGGGGGCGCAGGGTCGGAAGCGCACGCGCGCTGCGCCCCGACGGGCGCGCGTGCACCCCCGTGACCGCTCGGACCCGCCGGCGGTCGCACTTCGCGCTGGAATTTCCGACTCCCCGGGCCGGAAGGACTTTCGCGGCCGCGGTTTGTGACCTTGACCAGTTCGCCGGTCCGGGGGAGGATTCACTGAGCTCGTTGCACCCGAGTCGGAACGGCATCCCCCGCTCCGTGCAGAGTCTCGCCCGCGTGGCGAGCCGCGACCGCTCGCGCCACTCCGCCCTCCGCCTCTCCACCAACCGGGATCGAGCCATCGTGACCTTGCGCCCCTTCGCACTCGCGGCCCTCCTGATCGCCGCCGGCGCCCTGACCGCCGGCGCCGTCGTCCAGACCCAGGTCCCGACGACGCTCAACGACTTCCGGCAGCCGGGCACCCAGCCCAACACGATCCTGCAGCCGATCGCCACGTCCGGCAGCTGCACCGGCTGTCACAGCGGGTTCGATCCCGAGACGGAGCCGTACGAGCACTGGGCCGCATCGATGATGGGCCAGGCCGGGCGCGACCCGGTCTTCTACGCCGCGCTCGCGATCGCGAACCAGGACGCGGCGAACTCCGGGGAGTGGTGCCTGCGCTGCCACGCCGCGGGCGCCTGGCTCGATGGCCGCAGCACGCCCTCCGACGGTTCGGCGCTCGACAACAGCCTGGGCGACCTCGACGGCGTCACGTGCAACCTGTGCCACCGCATGGTGGATCCGTTCTTCGACCCGAACCAGAACCCGCGCGTCGACCACCGCATCCTCGAGCGCGTCCACGACACCGCCGGCCTGCCGCCGACGCCGGGGAACGGCCAGTACATCATCGACCCGCTCGACGTGCGGCGCGGACCGTTCAACCTGGGCCCGAGCTTCTTCTATCACGACTGGGCGCAGTCGCCGTACCACCGCGAGTCGTTGAACTGCGGCACGTGCCACGAGCTCTCGAACCCGACTCAGACGAAGCAGCCCGACGGCACGTTCGCCCTCAACGCGCTCGACGCGCCGCACCCGACGCACAACAAGTACGACGAGTTCCCGATCGAGCGCACGTACAGCGAGTGGCAGCAGAGCCAGTTCGCCGACGGTCCGATCGAGATGCTCGACTCCATGGGTCAGGCTCGCTTCGGCGGCAACCTGTCGGCCTACTCGACCTGCCAGGATTGCCACATGCCCGACACGACGGGCGGCGCGTGCCAGCCCGTGCTCGGACCGGTGATCCGCAACGACCTGCCGAAGCACAACTTCAACGGCGTGAACTCCTGGGTCCTGCGCGCGGTGCGCGCGCTCTACCCCGACTTCGAGACGGGCCTCTCGAACCAGTCCGTCGCCGACGCCGCGGTGCGTACGCAGGAGATGCACAACGACGCGGTCGACGTGTACGGCTGGACGAACCAGGGCCAGCTGCGCGTGCGGATCGTGAACCAGACGGGCCACAAGCTGCCGACGGGCTATGGCGAAGGCCGGCGCATGTGGATCCACGTCGCCTTCCTCGACGCCGGCAACCAGGTGATCGCCGAGCGCGGCGCCTACGACAGCGCGACCGCGACGCTCACGACGGGCGACACGAAGGTGTACGAGATCCACCAGGGCGTGGACGCCGCGCAGGCCGCCGCGACGGGGCTGCCGGTCGGACACACGTTCCACTTCGTGCTGAACAACAAGATCTACTCCGACAACCGCATTCCCCCGCGCGGCTTCACGAACCCGGGCTTCGACGCCGTCGACGCCGAACCGGTCGCGTACGCGTACGCGGAAGAGCAGTACTGGGACGACACCGCGTTCGCGATCCCGCCCGGCGCGGCCAGCGCGGTCGTCGAGGTGTTCCACCAGACGACGACGAAGGAGTACATCGAGTTCCTGCGCGACACGAACGTCACGAACGGCGCGGGACTCGTCGCCTACAACCAGTGGGTCCTGCACGGGAAGAGCGCGCCGATCCTGAAGGGCTCGGCGGTCGTCGACTTCACCGCGAACACGTGCGTGCCGCCGATCGCCTACGGCGCCGCGAAGCGCCTGTCGAACGGTCAGATCCCGGCGCTCTCGTGGTCGGGCACGCCCAGCGTGGGCGGGATCGGCTTCGCGCTCGTGGTGCGCAACGGCAACCCGAACTCGACCGGGCTCGTGCGATCGGGCCCGCTGTCGGCCAGCGTCCCCTTCGAGGGCGGCACGTTCCTCCTCGGTGGTCCGCTCACGACCGTCGCGCACTTCCAGCTCGACGCGATGGGCCAGGCGCTGCTGCCGATCGCGATGAACCCGGGCATGATCGGCCAGCACACGAACTACCAGGCGTTCTTCCGCGACCGCGGTCCGCAGGGGCCGGCCGCGATCACGAACGCGGTGCACGTCCAGTTCTGTCCCTGATCGCGCCGCGCGCGCGACCGCCAGGAAACCGGCGCACGTCCGCGTGCGCCGGTTCCGTTTCCGCCGAGCGGGACGGGCGGGCCATCCGCTATCGTCCGGGCCATGCGCCTCCTCGTCCGTATCGGCATCGGCCTCCTCCTCCTGCTCGTCCTGGCCCTGGGCCTCGTGTGGATCTTCCAGGGCTCGATCGTGAAGACCGCCGTCCAGAGCGGCGGCACGTGGGCCACGGGCGTCGAGACCAAGGTCGACGACGTCTCCGCCGGACTCCTGGGCGGGAAGCTCGAGATCGAGGGCCTCACGCTGGCGAACCCGCCCGGATTCGGCGCCGAGCCCTTCTTCGCGCTGCGCTCGGCGAAGGCCGACTGGGACACGCGCTCGCTGCTCGGCGACACGATCCACGTGCGCGAGCTCGAGCTCGACGGCCTCGCGCTGCGGATCGAGCGCAACGCGTCGGGCACGAACTACGGCCGCATCCTGGACCACGCCAGCCAGAAGGGCGGCGGCGCGAAGCCGTCGCCGGAGGCCGACGCGGGTGCGAAGCGCGTGCTCGTCGTCGATCGCATCGTGCTCAAGGACGTCTCGGCCGAGGTGCTCCTGGCCGACCTCCCGATCGGGAACGGACCGCTGCGCGTCACGGTGCCGCGCCTCGAGATCGCGGACTTCAAGAGCGACGGACCGACGCACGAGATCGTGGGCCAACTGCTCTCCGCGGTCGTCGAGGCCGCGCTGAAGGCCAGCCTCGACGCCGGCGGCGGCATCATCCCGGCCGATCTGGCGCGCGACCTGAAGTCGAGACTCCAGGACGCCGAGTCGGCGCTGAAGGGCGCGCTCGAAGGCGACCTCAAGGGATCGCTCGAAGGCGCGGGCCAGGCGCTCGAAGGCCTGAAGGACGTCTTCGGCACGAAGAAGAAGCCGTAGTCCGCGTCAGGCGTTCGGCTCCGCGGGCCGCTCCGCCCCGCTCGTGGCCGCGGCACCTTCGCGCCAGGCCTGGATGCGCTGGTAGACCTTCGCCCGCGAGATGCCGAGCATCTCGGCGGCGCGCGTCTTGTCGCCGCCGCTGGCCTCGAGCGCGCGCTCGATCGCCATGCGCTCGAGTTCGGCCAGCGAGACGAGCGGGAAACCCGCGGGCTTCGCCTCGGAGCCGGTGCGCGTACCCGACTCGGGGCGGATGAGGTCCGGATCCGAGATGTCGCCGGGCGAGAGCACGTGCAGCCGCGCGATCTCGTTGCGCAGCTCGCGCACGTTGCCCGGCCAGGCCCGCCGCGAGAGGGCCGAGACGACGTCCGCGCTGACGCGGCGCACGGTTCCGCTGCGCGCGCCCTCGAGGCGCAGGAAGTGGTCGACGAGCAGCGGCACGTCCTCGAGCCGCTCCGCCAGCGAGGGCATCTCGATGCGCAGACCGTCGAGGCGGTAGAAGAGGTCCGCGCGGAACCGGCCCGCGCGCACCTCGGCCTCGAGGTCGCGGTTCGTGGCCGCGACGAGGCGGAAGTCGACGCGCCGCACGCGTGCTTCGCCCAGCCGGCGCACCTCGCCGGTCTCGAGCACGCGCAGGAGCTTCGCCTGCAGCTCGATCGGCAGCTCGCCGATCTCGTCCAGGAACAAGGTGCCGCCGTCGGCGCGCTCGAACAGGCCCGCGCGCTCGGTCTCGGCGCCGGTGAACGCACCGCGCGCCGCGCCGAACAGCTCGGCTTCGACGATCGACGCCGGCAGCGCCGCGCAGTTCTCGACCACGAAGGGTCCGGCGGCGCGCGGTCCCGTCGCGTGCAGGGCGCGGGCCGCCAGCTCCTTGCCGGTTCCGCTCGCGCCCGACACGAGCACCGGCAGCGTGGCCTGCGCGGCGCGCGCGATCCTCTCGTGCACGCGCCGGATCGCCGGCGAACGGCCGACGAGGCCGGACGCGACGCCCGACAGCCCCGCGTCGCGCAGCGCCTCCTGCGCGCTCTTCAGGTCGGATTCGGTGTGCGCCACCTGCTCGCCGAGCCGGCGGTTCAGGGTGCGGATCTCCCCCACGCGCCGGACCTGGCGGATCGCCAGCGCCGCCTGTCCGGCGAGCAGCGTCAGCAAGCGCTCGGCGCGCGGCCCGAACGCCCCCTCGCGCACGCGGTTGTCGACGTAGACGACGCCGCGCGTCTTCGCGTCGATCGTGAACGGCACGCACAGGATCGATCGCAGGTCGAGGTTCGCGACCGACGGCGCGGCGGCGAGCTCCGGATCCTCGACCGCGTTCGAGACGAGGAGCGGCGTGCCGCGCTCCAGCGCCTGCGCGACGACGCTGCGGCTCACCTCGAGCTCGGGCGCGTCGATGTCGCCGCGCCGCGAGTCGAGAGCGGTGTCGAACACGAGCTTGCCGTCCTGCTCCAGCACGACGAAGCCGCGCTGCGCGCCGGTGACGGACAGGGCGTGCTCCACGATGGCGCCGAGCAGCTTCTCGGGTTCCTCCTCGTCCACGAGCCGTTGGTTGATCTCGAGCAGTCTCACCACGTCCATCTCGTCGTCCTCTTCTTCCGCGCCGCGCGCCGACAGAACACCCAGGTCCTCGATCCGCGGGTCCGGCCGCGCCAGGAGGTGCCGCAGCAGCGCGCGGGCCTCCAACTCGGGCAACCCGCGCGCGCACGAGGCGAAGCTCGCCGCGGCCTCCGTGCGCGCGTGCGCGCGCAGAGCCGGATCCTCGGCCTGCGCCGCGAGCGCCACCCACGCCCGCGCCGCGCGGTCGTCGCGGCCGCGCGCCGCGAGCAGGGCCGCGAACGCGGCGACGCTCTCGTCGTGCGCCCCGCCCGCGCCGTCCGCTGCGCGGCCGCCGAGCGCGAGCAGCGCCTGGAGGCGCGCGTCGTCGCCGTCCTCGGC
>JBGAOR010000015.1:0-69428 GCA_044221705.1 Planctomycetota bacterium | reverse complement strand
GTCGGCGCGCACGTCGTACACGTCGATCGTGTGCGGCTTCCCCCCGGCCTGCTCGCCGCCCAGCACGTAGAGGAACCCGTCGCGCACGATGCAGGCCGGCATGACGAGGTAGCCGGTCCACGGCGGCGTCGCGGCCGGACTCCAGGTGTCGCGGCGCGCGTCGTAGACGAGCCCGCCCTGCTCGTCGAACGCATAGAGCCGCGCGGACGCGGTATCCGCCGCCCACGCCGCGAACTTCGCCGACATCGGCCGCGGGATCGGTGCGCGCGCCGTCCACCGCGCGCCGTCGAACGCCCAGTGCTGCGTGCACAGGTCGAACGACTCGCCGCCGTAGCCGCCCGCGACGTGGAGCTCGCCTTCCAGCGCAGCGACGAGCGCGAAGTGGTCGTTCGCGTGGCGGCCCGGGTAGTCCTCGAGAGGTGCGATCGCGCCGCTCGCGAGGTCCACGAGCGCGTTCTGGAACCCGCCCGCGACGGCCAGTCGATCACCGAGGATCGCCGCGGCGAAGTGCGAGCGCGGCAGCGCGTCTCCGCCGACGACGACCTGCCACCCGCCCGACGCGGGGTCGAACCGCGCGACGTCGCCGCTCACCGCGTAGACGATTCCGTCGCGCGCGCACGAGCCGTGGAATTGCATGGGCCGCGGGAGGTCGCCTGTGAGTTCCCAGACCCCGCGCGCCGGATCCAGGATCCACGAGGTCCGGCCGCCGCGTTCGCCCGAGAGGGCCGCGTCGTCGAAGCCGCCGAACACGAGCAGCCGGCCGTCGGCGAGGAACTCGGCGCGGTGTCCGTGCCTGTTCTCGGGCAGCGGCGGCAGGTCGAGGGGCGCGCGCACGGCCGTGCACGCACCGACGATCCATGCGGCGCCGAACATGCACGCCGTCAACGACCTGGATCGAAACCCATTCTCCCGGTCATGCTGGCGATCCGCCTCCGTAGACGCCGCCGAGGTCACGACAATCATGAACTTCCGCTCCTTCGCGCTCGCTGCGCTCTCCATTCCCCTGCTCGCCCGCGTCGCATCGGCGACGGACTCCGGGACCACTGCCGGGCCGACCCAGATCCTGGCTCAGGTTCCGTCCCCCGCGCCGGATACGACCCAGGCGGCCTTCGACTCCATCCATGCTCCTTGGACCGACATCCTGGCGAAACGTGTGCGCGGCGGCGACTTCGACTACGCCGGCCTCAAGAAGGACCGCGCGCCGCTCGACGCCTACGTCGCCGCGCTCGAGGCCGTGAAGCCCGAGCGGTTCCAGGCGCTCACGAAGCGCGAGCAGTTCGCGTTCTGGGCGAACGCCTACAACGCGTTCACGGTGAAGCGCGTTCTCGACGGCTATCCCGTGCAGAGCATCCGCGACCTGGGCGACGACAAGACGTCGGTCTGGGATCGCGAGTTCGTGCCGCTGGGCCGGCTCTTCCCGAAGCTCGGAAAGGAGAAGCTCACTCTGAACGACGTCGAGAACAAGATCCTGCGGCCCGAGTTCAAGGACGCGCGCGTCCATGCGGCGATCAATTGCGCGTCCAAGGGCTGTCCGGCGCTGCGCGCGGAGGCCTTCACCGCCGCGAAGCTCGACGCACAGCTCGACGAACAGGTCCGGGCGTGGCTCGCCGATGGTTCGCGCAACCGCTTCGACCGCGCGAAGTCGGAGATCGAGATCTCGCGGGTCTTCGAGTGGTTCGCCGAGGACTTCCAGAAGGAGTCCGGCAGCGTGCGCGCCTGGATCGCGCGGTTCCGCCCGGCGGACAAGGAGTGGCTCGACGCGCCGGCAATGGTCGCGGTGAAGTACGTCGAGTACGACTGGGCCCTGAACGAGACGAAGCCCTGAACGACGCGGGCGCCGTCAGCCGCCCTCGCGCCCCTGCACGATCGGCTCGCCGCGCGCTTCCCGCCAGGCGTTGCCGACGATCGCGCCCAGGAACACGTTGGCGAACAGGACGCGACCCCAGCCGTCCTCGTCCGACACGAAGCGCGCGCGCACGGCCGCGAGGTCCACGGTGCGGCGGACCTCGTCCAGCTCCATCCCCTGCGCGGCCATCTCGCCCACCCGCGCGCGGATCTCGCGCAGCGCTCCGACGAGGAGGTCCACGTACGCGCGATCCGTCTGCACGGCGCCGTGACCCGGGACGAGGAACGCGTAGTCGAAGGCCTTCACGCGCTCGAGCACGTCGATCCACTCCTTCGGGTAGCAGGCCGACGCGTACGGGATCGGGTGCACGACGACGTCGCCCGTGACGAGCACGCGCTGTCGCGGAAGCCACACGAGCGCGTCGCCGTCCGTGTTCGCGCGTCCCAGGTGCGCGATCTCGACCGGCGCGACGTCGTCGTGGATCGTCCATCGATCCGTGAACGTCACCGTCGCCGGCAGAACGACCGGGTCGGCGTAGCCAGCTTCCATGCACGGCCCCGCGGCGGCGAAACGCGCCCAGCCCGCGCGCTCCGAGGCCCCGAGCTTCTCGTCGCGCGACTGTTGCACCGCGAATGCCGCCATCTCGGCGTAGGACGCGGCGTAGGTCCGCACGTACTCCATCGGCGCGCCGGTCATGTGGTCGCGCGTGCGATCCGTCGACACGATCGTCAGCTCGGGCCACGCATCGCGCAGCGCGACCGCGCCCAGGGCGTGGTCGCCGTGGTAGTGCGTGTAGACGAGCGTGCGGACCGGCTTGGCGCTGAGAGCGCGGATCTCGCGCACGATACTCTCGCCCGCCGGGCGCGAGCCGCCCGCGTCGATGACGACGAGCGATCGCTCCAGCTCGATCACCGTCGTGTTGCCCTCGAAGGGCGCGTCGGTGGGGTTCGCGCGCTCGAGGACCCACACGTGGTCCGCGACCTTGCGCGCGCGCCGCGCGAAGCAGTCGACCGGCGCCGGCGCAGCGACGGGATCGGGGCGGGTGGTTGCGGCCTGGGCCGCGGCGGGCGCGCCGATCGCGGCGCAGGCCGGCGGCAGGAGGACGGCCAGGGAGGTGAGCAGCATCGTCGTCTGTGCGCGCGCCGGTGCGGACGCGTCGCACGCGGATGCTAGCGGTATGCCCCGGTTCCGGTTCGCGCTGCGCGTGAGCTGAACGCGCTCCTTGCGCGGCGCGCACCGCGGTCCGACGCTCGCGACGGGCGCTGTGGCGGGAGCGGCCCTGCGAACGAAGGAGTAGGCCGCGCGCGCGCTGGGCGTAGCGGTCCCCGGCGTCGAGAGCGGGCGCTACGCTGCGTCGCATGGCTCGCCGAAGGACGTACAAGCTGACCACCCGACTCGTCCACGGGCCGTCGCACTCGGCCAAGTGGGACTTCTCGCACCACGTCACGCCGCCTCTCTCGCAGTCGACGACGTACCGGCTCGACAGCGCACGCCGCGGCGCGCGGGGCTTCCAGGAGTTCGGCCACTTCGTCAGCGACCAGGGCGAGACGCCCGTCTACATCTACGACCGCCTGGACGAGCCCACGCGCTCGATCCTCGAGGGCGAACTGGCTGACGCCGAGGGCGGCGAGGCGTGTGCCACGTTCGCCTCGGGCATGGCCGCGATCTCGGCCGCGATGAGCTCGATCCTCGTCCCCGGCGACGAGGTCGTCGCGCATCCGATGGTCTACGGCTGCACGCACTCCCTGTTCGTGAACTGGTACGAGCGCCAGGGCATCCTCGTGAAGCGCGTCGACATGAACGACGCGGCCGCGCTGCGCAAGGCGATCACGGAGCGCACGCGGATCCTGTACTTCGAGTCGCCGGTGAACCCGACGCTCGAGCTGATCGACATCGCCAGCGTCCGCAAGGCCGCCGACGCGGCGAATCGCGGCCGTCCGGCGGACCGGCGCGTCCTGGTCTTCATCGACAACACGTTCGCCACGCCGTTCGGCCAGCGTCCGCTCGAGTTCGGCGCGGACGTCGTGCTGCACAGCCTGACGAAGAACCTGGGCGGATTCGGCACCGACATCGGCGGCGCGGTCGTGTGCCCGAAGGCGATGCTCCCGCGACTCCTGCTCTACCGGAAGGACTTCGGCGGCATCCTGTCGGCGAAAGCGGCCTGGTCGATCCTCGTGTACGGGCTCCCGACGCTGGCCGTGCGCATCAAGCGGCAGCAGTACACGGCGACGAAGGTCGCGACGTGGCTCGAGAAGCAGCGCGGCGTCGCGCGCGTCGCGTACCCGGGCTTGAAGAGCTTCCCGCAGAGCGCGCTGGCACGGAAGCAACACCGCAACTTCGACGGGGACTTCACGCCCGGCGGGATGATCTACTTCGAGCTCGATCCGGCGCTGGTCCCGGCCACCGACTTCGTCGACTGGATCGGCTCGCAGGCTTACTCGATCACCCTGGCCGTCAGCCTCGGCCACACGAAGACTCTGATCGAGATGCCGTCGAGCATGACGCACTCGAGCTACGCCGGAGCGACGAAGGGCGCGAACCCGGTCGGCATCCGGCTCTCGATCGGGCTCGAGAGCCCGACGGACATCCTGAACGACCTGGCGGACGCGTTCGCGGCGACGACGACGACGGCGACGACATCCACGGCGAAACGCCGCTCTCCGGCGCGATCCAAGCGCGGTCCGTGACGAGACCGCGCGGCCTGGACTCCGCGTCCGATCACGCGCGGCAAGGACGCGGTAACGAGTGGGACGTCAGGCCACGTGCGCTCGGGCGGAGTGGCACACTCGCGGTGCCCCCGGGCCCATACGCGCATTCCGATGACCTCCACCACACACCTGCCCCTCGGCGAAACCCACGAGATCGAACCGGGCGTCGTCGTGCAGCGTCGCGACGTGTTGACCACGATCGCGACCCTGTTCGCGGCCGCCGGTCTGCCGGGGATGGCGCGCGCCGCGCGGCTCGACCCGGCGCGGGACGCGTTCTCCTACGACGACTTCCTGAAGGAGGCGGTCCCCGTCGCGAAGCAGCTCGCGGCGGACGCATCGATCACCGGGCAGGACCGCTACCTGCTGACCCTCGCCTCGATCGCCGTGCGCCTCGCCGACGTGCCCGAGCCGGACATGCGCGCGAACGGCGAGGGCACGACGATCGGCGCGAACCCCGGCGGCGATCCGTTCAACGTGCTGCACTGGCGGATGCAGCCGGGCTCGCGCATCCACCCGCATCCCCACATCTACGGAAACGTCGTGACGCTGGGACTCGAGGGCGAGGCGCGCATCCACAACTACGAGGTCGTGGGCGCGCGCGACTACGACACGAACGAGACCTTCCGCGTGCGTCGCACCGTGGACCAGTGGCTGACCCCGGGCGGCATCAACCTGGTGAACCTGGAGCGCAACTACGTGCACGGGTTCGTCGCCGGACCGCGCGGCGCGCGCGGGATCGACATCACGACGCGGATCCGCGGGAAGGTGCCTTCGCCAACGCTCGAGCTGGATCCGGAACCGGTCGACGCCGCGGCGTCGATCTGGTCGGGGCGCTGGAAGTACTAGCGCGCTGAATCACGGCCTGCTCGCGCGCCGAGTTCCGGCGTCGTGGCCGTCCCGAGCCCATCGCTCAGCCGTTGCGGAAGTCGTAGAAGCCCGGGTTCGCGAGCTCTGGCGCGGCCGCGCGGCGCACTTGCAGCGTGCGGATCGCCCACAGGTCGCGGAACACGCGGTACTTCAGCGCCGTCGAGTCGAGGTAGTCCACGCCGCTGGACCCGCCCGTGCCCGTGCGGCGACCGATGATGCGCTCGACCATGCGCGCGTGGCGCTGGCGGAAGATCACGAAACGCTGCTCGACCTCGACGAGAGCTTCCAGCAGTTCGCGCGGCCAGGCGAGCAGCGGCAGCTCGCGGTAGGTCTCGATGAACAGCATCGCCGCGCGGATCCGGCGGCGCCGGGCGCCGCCCTCGGCCTCGCTCGGGGAGAAGAACGCGCGCACGGTCGTCTTCTCGGCCTCGTAGCGGCGCTTGAGCTCGGTGCGCGCAGTATCGCTCTCCGCGATCGCCATCGCGTGCTCCGCGTTCAGGTCGATCTCGCGCGAGTGCGCGGCGAGGAACGTGTCGAGGAACTCGCCCAGCTTCTTCTCCGCCTGCGGGTGGCTCGCGTCGGAACCGTCGATCGGCGTCCGCCACAGCCACGCGTCGATGGCGTCGCGCAGGGACGGCACGTCGGAAAGCGCGCGCCGCACGCGCTCGAGCGCGGGCGAATCCGCGCCGCCGGGTCCGCGCAGGGCGGCTTGGTAACCCGACCCCGCGGCGCCCGCGGGCCCGAGCGAGATGCGCTCGTCCTCGGGCAGGCCCATGAGGATCTCGATCTGCCGCAATTGCGCGCTCTGGAAGCCGCTCGCGGGCAGGAGCTTCGTGCGGAACGCGAGGAACTCGCGCGTCGGCATCGTCTCCACGACGTCCCAGTGGATGTTCGCGACGCGCAGGATCGTGCCGACGCGCTTCAGGCTGCGCACGGCGCCGGACAGTTCCTGCTCGGCGACGCGCGGCGCGAGAAACAGGTCGCGCGCGGCGCGCACCTCGCGCAGGACGAGCTTGAACCACAGCTCGAAGACCTGGTGCACCGTGATGAACAGCACCTCGTCGTTCTTGAGCTGCGACTCGTCGTGCTCGATGCCGTCCTGCAGCGCGAGCAGGTCCTCGACGCGGATGTAGTCCCAGTACGTGGCGGGCTGCTTCTCGGGCATGGCGCGCTGAGGCTAGCCGCTCGACTGCTCCGCGCGAAGTGCGCACATCGGCGGACGCCTTCGTGCGAGCATGCGCGGGCCCCACGGAGACCTCACCGCCATGTCGATCGTCCTCTTCGCCGCCCTGGCGCTCGCCGCGCAGTCCCCGGTCGAATCCGTCCGCGCCGCGACGATCGCCTGGGGTTCGTGCGCCAGCGACGCGAAGTTCCCCGTGCAGCCGATCTGGAGCGTCATGGCGGCGGCGAAGCCCGACGCGGTCGTGCTGCTGGGCGACACGCCCTACATCGATTCGAGCGAGCTGGCGGTCCAGCTCGAGCGGCGCCGTGTGTTCTTCGAGCGCGCGGACGTGAAGGCCCTGCGCGCCATCGCGCCGTTCCACTGCACGTGGGACGACCACGACTTCGGCGCCAACGACTGCGACGGGACGTATCCGGGCAAGGAACACTCGCGTGAGGCCTTCCTGCGCTTCCAGACGGGCGGCCCATTTGGCGAGAGCGACCAGGGCATCTACCACTCGTTCCGCCAGGGCCCGATCGAGGTGTTCCTGCTCGACACGCGCTGGTTCTCGCGCACCGAGGACGCGGAGGGCGAGCCGGGGAAGCCGACGTTGCTCGGACGGCGGCAGTGGGCCTGGCTCGAGCGCGGGCTGACGGCCTCGACCGCGCCATTCAAGGTCCTGGCGTGCGGCATGATCTGGAACGACGCGGTGCGGCCCGGCAAGACGGACCACTGGGGCGCCTACCCGCACGAGCGCGAGCGCCTGTTCCGATTCCTCGGGCGCGAGCACGTCGCGGGCGTGGTCCTCGTCGGTGGCGACATCCATCGCTCGCGCGTCGTGCGCCATCCGACCCGCGAGGTGGTCGGGTACGAGATCACCGAGCTCGTCACCTCGCCGCTGGCCCAGTCGGTCATCGCCACGGCCGACGCGCTCGACCCGGGGCTCGTCTGGGACGTCGGCGTCGAGCAGACTTGCCTCGTGACCACGTCGACGGAGCAGGGTGTGGACTGCGTGCTGACCGCGCGATTCCTGGACGAGAAGGGCGCGCAGCTCTTCGCGACGCGGATCGCGGCGAGCCACCTGCGCGGCGACGCGCATCGTCCTGCCGCCGGGGCGGCGACGTTTGTCGACGCGACCGGGCCGAGCGGCACGCGCACTCTGCGCGCGTCGATCTTCCGGCCTGCGAACTTCGACCCGACCGCGTCGTGGCCGTGCCTCTTGTTCCTGCACGGCATGGGCGAGAGCGGCTCGGACGGCGCAAAGCAGCTGTCCGTCGGCCTCGGGCCCGCGATCCTCGCGAACCCCGAGCGCTGGCCGTTCGTGGTGCTATTCCCGCAGAAACCGGGCGTCGACGACGAATGGGAGGATCACGAGACAGCGCTCCTGGCGCTGATCCAGCGCGCGATCCGCGAGCACGGCGTCGACCCACGGCGCATCGGAATCACGGGCCTGTCGCAGGGCGGACACGGCACGTGGGAGTTCGCGCGGCGCCATCCCGACCTGTTCCGGGCCGTCGCGCCGGTCTGCGGCTATCCAGCTTCGCCCGCGCGCGGCTGGGGCAACTTCGAGCGGTCGCGCGATTGGACGATCGAGGCGGCGCGCGCGGCCGGCGCGAACCTCGCCGAGGCGCTCCACGCGAAACCGATCTGGACCGTGCACGGCGACGCCGACCCGATCGTGCCCGTCGCGTTCACCGACGCGATCGTCGAGGCGCTGCGCGCGCGCGGCGCGACGCCGACCTACGAGCGGCTGCCGGGCGTGGGTCACGCCTCGTGGGACCACGCGTACCGCAGCGCGGAGTTCGCGGCGTGGCTGCGCGAGCACGTCGGCGTGCGCTGATCATTCCGCGCGCGGCGACCGTCCGCGCGCTTCCCACGCGAACGCGAACCAGCCCGCGATCAGGAGCACGCCGCCGATCGGCGTGATCGCGCCCAGCCAGCGCGGACCGCCGAGCGTCATCCCGTAGAGCGTCCCGCTGAAGACGACGGTGCCGCCGAAGAAGCACCAACCCGCCAGTTGACGCCCCGCGCGCGCGAAGAGTCCGTACAGGACGAGCGCCGGCGCGTGCACCAGGTGGTAGAGCACGCCGGTCTGCCAGATGGCCAGATCCTCGGGGCTCACGCGCGCCTTCAGCCCGTGCGCGCCGAACGCGCCGCACACGACGGCTACGCCTGCCGACACCGCACCGATGGCGACCCAGTTCCTCATCGCGCACCGTCCTTGGGATCCTCGCCCGTCAGCGCGCGGCGGATGTCGGCCGAGAAGCCGTCCGCACCCGCGCTGTTCGCGAGCAGCTTCGATTGTTCCAGCGCGCGGCGCAGCGCGTCCTGACGACGCACGCGCTCGGCCACCGCGCTCTCGATGCGGCGCGCGAGGCGGCGCTCGGGCAGGCCGTGCAGGCCGAGCTCGCGCCACTCTTCCTCGGGCAAGAGGCGCTCGACGACGTCGGCAATGGGCGGCGGCAGCGTGCGGATCAGCGCGTGGATGCGGTCGTTCTCGTTCTCGATCGCGCTGGCCTGCACCAGCACCATCCCGGCCACGCAGGCGGCGAACCCGAGCGCCCACAGCGTCGTCGACAGCGCGAAATCGAGCCCGGCCGGCGGGAAGCCCATCTCGAGCGGCGTGAACGATCCGAGCGCGACCCGCTTCACCGGATCGAGGAACTCGAGCGGTATCCACGACACGATCGGCACGTCGACTGACATCACCTGCCAGCGCAGCTGACTGCCCTGGTAGCTGATCCACAGGCGGAACAGGAGGAACAGCGCGAGCAGTCCGAGCGCGGCCGGCCCGATCCAGCGGCCGGTCTCCGCGTCGGGCTTGCGCAGCGTGACGACCGCGACGAGCAGCAGCACCTCGAAGAACATCCACGGCCCACCCGGCGCGAGCGCGCCGCCGATCGCGAACGCGAGGCCGAAGAAGCCGGCGACGACGGCCGCGATGCCGACGTCGTCGCGCGGCATGCGGCCCGTGCTCGAGCCGACGCGCACGGCGATCGCACCGAGGGCGAGCAGCGCGCCGACCGCGAGCGGCGCGAGGCCGGTGCCGCACCACGCGCCGTTCGCGTCGACCTGCAGGCCCAACAGCAGCCCGCCGACGCCGATCAGGATCGCGCCCAGCACGATGCCGCCGGCCGCGCTGCGTTCCGAGCTCGCACTCATCCGTCGCACTCACCCGTCAGGTCGGGAAACAGCGTGCGCGCTTCGTCGTCGAAACCGCGCAGGCGATCCGAGTCGCCGACCAGCTTGCGCAGCGCGGCGGGATGCCGCGCTTGCAGCGCTTCGCCCAGAGCCGTGCGCCTGCCCGAGTCGATGCCGACGAGCTCCTCGATCGTCTTCAGGCCGCGCTCGTACGACCCGGAGTTCGTGCCGATCACCGGCGACTGCTGCGCCGTCCGCATGAGCCGTCCGTACACGAGGATCGCCGCGCGCGCCGGCTCGGAGAGCAACGGGTCCTTCGCCCCGCTCTCGCCGCGCGCGCGCAGCCAGTCGGCCAGCAGGCCGGCCATGCGCTCGGCGATCGCTTGCGGAGTCTGCGTGAGGATCCCGGGCTTCCACTCGGTCGCGCGCGCGAGCTGGAACACGAGGACGAGCGACGCGAACGCTTCCTCGCGCGTGCCGCCGCGCAGCTCGCCGAGCAGCCGCTCCATTCGCTGGCCCTCCGCGCTGTCGATCCACTCGACCGTCCCGGGGCAATCGGCGACGTGGAAGGCGAGCTCGCGCAGCGCCTTGAAGCGCGGCTTGCGCTCCGCCGCGATCCACTCGTCGAGCTCCGGCGCGCGCAGACCCGCGCCCTTCCCGAGGAACTGCATCGGCTCGACGATGCGCGGGCCTTCCTCGACGACGTCCTCCGCGACGATCACGCGCGGCGCCGGCAGCATGCGCGCGCCGATCGCGGCGACGACGAGCGTCGCGGCGGCGGCGAGTCCGGCGATAGTGCGTTTCTCCACGACCCAGAACCTACCGATCCGTAGCGTCGAGCCGAAACGTCCGCGCCCGCGATCCGGCCGCGGAGCGCGGATCGAGGGCGTGGACGAGTCGCGTCGGTTTCGAAATGCGCGGTCCCCGCTCTCGGCCGGGATGCCCGAGGGCGGGGACCGCGACGGTTCGCTGCCGTTCCCTACTTCTTGCCGTCCGTATGGCCGAGGTCCTGCAACTCGCCACCGGCGGCCTGCTGCCGCAGGAGTTCGCGCAGGCGCTCTTCCAGCTTGAGCCGCGTCGCTTCGATTTCCTGGAGGAGGCGCGGGTCCTGTCGTGACTCGCTCATGACCGCGCCCAGGTACTGGTTCGAGCGCAAGGCGTCGATGGTCTGGCACATCTCGTCGCAGGCCGGCAGCGTGCGCAGGATCGAGTCCTTGGCGCGCAGCAGGAGCGTCGTGAACTCGGCGAACTCCTTGTCGTTCGGGATCTGCGCCTGGAGTCGGCCGGCCTCCACGATCAGGTCGTCGAGGCTCTCGCCGCGCGCGTGGATCGAGCGGCGCAGGATCTCCGCGAACTGCGCCACGATCAGCGCACGGCGGTGGCCCGGAGGGGACGCTTCGAAGGCCTGGTAGCTCTTCGCGGAAACGTCGAAGGACGCCTCGGTCGCCTCCTGCACGCCGCTCGTGCCCGCGGCACGGATCGGCTTCCAGCGCAGGCGCACCGTCGCCATCGGCCCGTCGCCCGCGCGACCCGTCGGCTCGATCTCGTACAGAGCGGTCACCTGGTGGCCCGCGCCGAGCTCGCCCGCGTCCACCGCGTCGTTCCGGAAGTCGGCGTCCGCGATCGCGCGGTTCTCGTAGCCGAGCAGCCGATAGCGCATGACCTGCTGCGGATCGAACTCGACCTGGACCTTCACGTCCTTCGCGATCGGTTGGAAAGCACCGGTGAAGCGGTCGACGAGCGCGCGCTGGATCTCCTTCGGGCTGTCGACGTAGTTGCACAGACCATCGCCCTTGTCGGCGAGCTGCTCCAGGAGCACGTCGTTGTGGTTGTTCATGCCCACGCCGATCGTGTTCAGGTAGATCCCCTTCTCGCGGATCGACTTCACGCCCTCGAGGATCTTGGCCGCGTCCGTCTCGCCGACGTTCGCGACGCCGTCCGAGAGGAACACGACGCGGTTGACCGCGTTCGGGTCGAGCCCGGTCAGCGCCTGCGCGTAGCCCAGCTGCAAGCCGGCGTTCGAGTTCGTGCTGCCTTCGGGCACGAGCGGCGCGATGGCCGCCTCGATCGTGGCGCGGTCGACGACCGACGTCATCGGCAGCACCAGGTTCGCGTCGTTGCTGAACTTGACGAGCGCGATCGAGTCGCGGCCGTCGAGCTGGGCGACGAGCATACGCAGCGCGTGCTTGACCGTCTCCAGCCGGTTCTGCTCCTTCATCGAGCCCGACACGTCGACGACGAACGTCAAGTGCATCGGCTGGCGTTCCAGCTTCTCGACGTCCTTGGCGCGGACGACGACGCGCAGCATCTGGCGCGCGCTGTCCGCGGAGAAGCGGCTGGGCGTCAGGTCGCTGTGCACCGAGAACGTCGCGTTGCGCGGCGCCTCGACGTCCGACGGGAAGTAGTTGACGAACTCCTCCGTGCGGACCTGCGCCTTCTCCGGGACCCGGCCCTCGTCGAGGTAGCGCCGCGCGAGCGCGTAGCTCGCCGTGTCGACGTCGACGCTGAACGTCGAGAGCTTGTCGAGCATCGTCACTTCGAACGGGTTGTCGCCCCAGAAGCGGAAGAACATGTCGCGCGGGCGCTCGTTCGGGCGGGCGAAGCAGCCCTGGACGATCGTGCCGTAGCGCAGATCGAGCTGCCGCGCCTGTTCCTCGGGCGACAAGTCGCGCCACGACCGCTCGGGTGCGCGCCGCGCCGCCGCCGATTCGCCGTCGTCCGAGCTCGTGTAGCCGAGCTTCTCGAGTTCGATGGCGACGGCCGGCTGGCGTCCGGCGCTGAAGCCTGCACTGAAGCCGTCGCCGGTGCCAAGCCCGGCCGGCCCGACGGTGGACGGACCGGAAGGCCCGGGAGATGTGGGGCCCGCCGTGGCCTTCGCGATCAGGGCGGGCGTTGCAGGAGGAACCGTGTCCCCGGCGCCGCGGTACGGGCTGCCCGGCGGGAGACTCGACTCGGCCTTGGGCTTGGATTGCGTCGGGCCGGGCGCGCGAGCCTTCCGCGAACCGAAGGCGGATGGCTTGCCCGCCTGCGCAACCCCCGCGGCACCGAAAGACGTGCCGCCCGCATCCACGGCTTGGCCCGGGCCGTTGGGCTCGGCGGTCACCATGGCCTCCGTGAGCGCCGGGGTCGGCGTCGACTGCGCCAGGAACACCGTGCTCTCGGCGGCGGGCGTGCTGGCCGAGGCCGGCGGCTCCGCCGCGAGCTGCGTGTCCGACGGGTTGAGGCGGACGACGCGGCCCGTGACGATCGCCTGCTTCTCGTCACCGTCGTACCCCAGGGCCTCGAGCTGGCGAGCCATGTCCTGCGTCTCGACGAGCCCTGCGTTCGACCCGCCCGGAGCATCCGCTTGGCGCTTCTCCTTCACGTTCTCGGCGAGGCGCCTCGCCCGGCTCTCCTCGAGCTGCGCGACCGTCTGCTCGCGCCTTGCCACGGAAGCGTGCGCGAAGATCCACCACCCGAGCCCGACCGCCCCGATCCCGGCCGCGAGCCGGAGCCAGGGGAAGTGGAGGAGGGGCGCCGGACGCAGCGCGCGGTCCAGAGCGTCCCGCGCCGCGGGGTTCAGCGTCTCTGCGGGGCCGAGCGCCTCGCGCACCGCGCCGATCGTCCCCTCGAGCCGCTCGCGCTCGGCGCGCAGCTCGGCGGAGTTCGACAGCGCGCGCTCGATCTCGGCGCGGTCCGCGCCTTCCAGCTCGCCCAGCACGTACGCGCACAACTTCTCGTGCAACCCTTGTTCGATCTTGCCGTTCACCGCGCACCTCCTCGTGTCGTCGTTCCCACAGGAGAAGACGCCGCCGGCCCCGAACTTCTTGCGCCTTCCACCGCGACGATCGGGCCGAGCCGCGCGGAGAGCTCCTGCAGGCCGATGCTGATCAGCCAACCGACGGTGCCGATCTTCTTGCCCGTGATCTCGGCGATCTCCTTGTAGGAGCGGTCGCCGACGAGCCGGAGCACGAGCACCTCGCGCTGGTCGTCGGGCAGCTTCTCGAGCTCGCGTCGCACGGCCGCGCGCGTGTCCCGCTCGTCGACGCCGGCCAGCCCCAAGTCGTGCTCGCCCTCGTGGTGCGCCGCGTCCTGCTCGCGGTGCCGCCGGCGTGTCTCGGATCGCAACGTGTCCATGCAGAGGTTCCTCGTCACCGTGGAGAGCCACGCACCGAGGTGCGCCCGCTCCGCCCGGGGATCGCCGCGCACCCCGTCGGGGAGCGTCGGCGGCGACTGGGCGAGCCGCAGGACGGCCTCTTGGACCGCGTCCTCGTACCCGGTCCGGCGGCCGAGCAGCGCGCGAGCGTGCTGGAGCAGCGGATCCTCGTGCCGTCGGACCAGCTCGTGGAACGCGCCGCGGTCGCCGCGGCGGTGACCCTCGAGCAAGGCGCCGTCGGAAGGTTCGGAGGTCATGCGATCTGGGAGGTCTCCCGCGGGCTCGAACGCCGGGCGAGACAGACCTCTTGGCAGAAATACAGGTTCCGGAGCCGAAGTCACCGGCCGATCTCGCGGAACGGATCGCCGCCCAAAGTTGTGCCGGGGACCCGACCGGGCTATTCCGAGCGCCCTCCATGGCCAAGAAATCGCTTCCCGCCGTCTTCGATCCCGATGCCGCCGCCTCCGACGAGAGCGGCATCTTCGGCCTGCCCGCCGATCCCGACTCCGCGGCCGTCCACGTGATCCCCGTGCCGTTCGACGCAACGACATCGTACCGCAAGGGCACCGCTCGGGGTCCCGACGCCGTGCTGCGCGCCAGCCGCCAGGTCGACCTGTACGACGTGCACTTCGGCCGGTTCTGGCAGAAGGGCATCGCGTACATCGAGGCCGATCCGCGCATCGCGCGCCTGAACGCGAAGGCGTCCGAGCGCGCGGACCGCGTCATCGCCGTCGGCGGTCGCATCGAGGGCCGCAAGGGTCTCGCGAGGGACCTCGAGAAGGTCAACGCGATCGGCGCCGAGCTGAACGAGATCGTGCGCGGCGAGGTCGACCGCGTGCTGTCCCGCGGCAAGTTGCCGGCGCTGCTCGGCGGCGACCACTCGACGCCGTTCGGCGCGATCCAGGCCGTATCCGAGCGCCATCCGGGCGTCGGCGTGCTGCACTTCGACGCGCACGCCGACCTGCGCGACGCGTACGAGGGCTTCACCTGGTCGCACGCATCGATCCTGAACAACGTGGTGACGCGCCTCGACGGCGTCGCGAAGGTCGTGCACGTCGGCATCCGCGACTTCGGCGAGCGCGAGCTCGAGCTGATCCAGCAGTCGAAGGGGCGCGTGACGGCGCTGTTCGACGCGGACTGGGCGCGCGCCAAGCTCGACGGCGCGAACCTGCGCGAGCTCGTGCACAAGACGATCGCGCAGCTGCCGCAGGAGATCTACGTCACGTTCGACGTCGACGGGCTCGATCCGACGCTGTGCCCGAACACCGGGACGCCCGTTCCCGGCGGGCTTTCGTGGCACGAAGCGTTGCTGTGGATCGAGGAGATCGCCAAGTCGAAGAAGCGCGTCGTCGGCCTCGACCTGAACGAGGTCTCGCCGGGCGCGACGGACGACGAGGACGACTCGTGGGACGCGATCGTCGGCGCGCGTCTGCTCTACAAGCTGATCGGCGCCGCGCTGGCGACGCGCGCGTGACGTCGATGGAGCGCGTCGAGCCGCCCTCGATCCGCACGGCGACGCGCGCCGACGTCGCGGGCATCTTCGCGATCTACGACGAGGAGGTGCTGCACGGCAGCGCGACCGCGCAGACGGTCCCGTTCACGAGCGAGGAGCGCGAGGCGTGGTTCGCGCGGCACACGCCGGACCTGCACCCGCTCGTTGTCGCCGTCGAATCGGGCGGGTTCGTCGCGGGCTGGGCCGGGCTGTCGCCCTGGTCGCCGCGACAGGCGTACCGGCGCTCCGCCGAGAACTCCGTCTACGTCCATCGATCGCGCCACGGCCGCGGTCTGGGGCGCGCGCTGATGACGGAGCTCCTCGAGCGCACGCGGCGCGACACGCCGGTGAAGCTCGTGATCGCGCGGCCGCTCGACTCGAACGCCGCGAGCATCCGGTTGCACGAGTCGCTCGGGTTCCAGACGGTCGGCGTGCTGCGCCGGGTCATGGAGAAGTTCGGCGAGCTGCACGACGTGCGGATCCTGAGCCTCGACCTCGAGGCGCGCGGTCCCTGATCCGCCCGAACTCGTCCGTGGTGCTCCCCGGGGCGCGGACCGCGCCGGGATCGTCGCGGTGCTCGCGACCGGGGACCCAAAGGTTCGTCCGCGGATCGAAATGGGTCGTCCTCGCCTCCGTAAGGACCGCGCTCGAAAGCGAGAGGCAGCATGAACGACACCACCCCGCACGATCCGGTTCCCGAAGCCTCGCCCACGCCTTTCGGCGCCGGCATCCCGGCCGAGGTCGTCGAGCCGGTCCGACTCGCGCCGGGTCTGGCGCACGGCCCCGCGCTCGACGTGCGCGGTCAGGTCGCGCCGCCCGCCGCGCCGCCGCGGCCCGAGGTCCCGCCGCACGCGTACTTCCACGCCGCCGCCGCCGTCCCCCCGCCGCCCGTCGCCGCCCCGGTCCCGCCGGTCGCTCCGCAGTCGGGCCCCGCAACGGCGCCGGGAACTCCGGCCGGCGGTCCGACGAGCATCGCCGGAGCCCCGCCCGCGTCGGGCCCGAGCGCCTCCGCTGCGAACCCGCCGCCCTCCGCTCCGCCCGCCGGGGCGGCGTCGATCCCGCCCGCTCCCAGGCCGCGCGGTCGCTGGTGGATCGGGCTCGCGCACCTCGCCTACCTGATCCCCTTCCCGCCCGGCGTCATCGTGACCGCCGTCGTGTGGATCTGGCGGCGCGGCGGCGATCCGCTGATGGCCGACCAGGGTCGCGAGGCGCTCAACATGCAGCTCACGTTCTGGCTCGCGATGGGCCTGCTCGGCCTGACCTGCGTCGCCAGCCCGCTCGTCCCGTTCGTCTACGTCCTCGGCGCGGTGCTGTGCATCCTGGCCGCGATCGCGGCCGCGGGCGGCGAACGGCACCGCTATCCGTGGGTGTTCCGCTTCCTGACGTGAGCGCTCGCCGCGCGGGATGAAATCGAGGACGGAGCCGGCACTCGCCGACTCCGTCCTCGTTCCTGCGACCGCGATCAGTACGGGTACAGGAAGCGGTAGCGCTCGGCGCGGTACAGATTCCAATTGTAGGGGTTCGGCGCCGGTTCCGACGGATCGTTGACGATGACCTCGTAGACGACCTGCTGCCCGGGGATCGCCGCGCGCACCTCGACGATGCGCGAGTACGTCTTGTTCAACCCCGTCACCGGCTTCGCGCCGTCGACGACGAGGAAGTTCCCCGTGGTCGGCAGCGGATCGACGTCCCCGAACATCCCGGAGAAGAACGGCGTCGCGTCGTCCCAGTCCCACACCTGCGTGGTCGTCATCGCGACCGGGTCGACCTGGTAGCGCACGGCGCGGCTGTACCACTGGTCCGCGGGCGCGCCGGAAGCCGGCGGGATCGCGCGATAGTTGCCGTTGTCGAACATCGTCAGGTTCCCGGACGCGTCGAGATCCGGCGAGTGCTGGTGGTAGTTCCACTCGAAGGGAAAACCCGCCGGCGTGAGCAGGTACGGCGCGTACGCGGCGCTCCAGCGTTCGTGCGGGCCGTGGATCCACGCGATCGAGTGGTCGGAGCGGCGGATCTTCACGACCGCGTCCTGGTGGCGCAGCGAGATGACCCACGAGCTGTCCGATTCGTCGAGGAACGCCGCGTTCCCGTGCGACCAGTCGAACGTGAGCTGGTTGTTGTAGAGCTGGTTGTAGAAGCCCGCGAGCGACCCGTAGCAGATGCGGTACGGATCGAGGACGTCGAGCGTCTTGAACTCGCGAACGAGCGTGCCGTCCTTCTGAAACTCGACGACGACGTCGCCGACGACGTTCGCGGTCGGGTTCGTCTGCGTCACGTCGACCTCGTTCGACGGATAGTTCGGGTACGTGCGCAACTCGGTGGAGAGCGCGATGAAGTTCCCGTTCTCGGCCGCCGACAACTCCTGCATCTCGTGGTGGA
Source organism: Planctomycetota bacterium (assembly GCA_044221705.1). Lineage (GTDB taxonomy): Bacteria > Planctomycetota > UBA1135 > UBA1135 > JAEUHZ01. The sequence goes on along the minus strand of JBGAOR010000015.1, from coordinate 51,701 downwards.
AGCTGTCGCAGTCGACGAGGATCGCGCCCGCGGGTGCGCCGGTCGTGCCGAGGCGCGCGGCCCACCACTGGTTGACGACGTTCCCGAACAGGTCGACTTCCTCCGCCAGCCGGTTGCTGGCGTGGATCAGGAGGTTCCCGTTCCGCAGGCGAGCCACGTCGCGCAGGCCGATCGGCGACTCGTAGAGCCAGACGACCTGGCCGGTCGGATCGAGGAAGACGCAGTACGTGCCCGCGCTCGGCGAGGTCGGGCTCGACCAGCGCATGGCCGTCAGGGTGAAGCCCGGTTCCATCTGGGTCGGCGAGCTCGTCGTCACGCGCAGCGGCGGGAAGTTCGCCGGCAGTGCGGGCGTCGTCAGCACGAACCCGTAGGGCCACACCGTGCGGTTCCCGGCGGCGTCGCGGATCGCCACGGTGATCCGGTGAGCGCGGTTCGGACGGAAGCCGACGAGCGGCAGGTCCTGGGTGGTCGCGTACGTCCGCGTGGCCTGGAAGCGGAAGCCGCGCGTCGCCTCGCGCACGCCGATCTCGACGATGACCGGCTCGTCGCTCGTGATCTGGATGCGGCCCGTGAGCGGCGCGGCCGGGTTCGTGTTCGATGTCACGATGGGCTGCGCCAGGAAGGCCGGCGGCGTCGTGTCGACGACCTGCGCGAAGGCGGGCACCGCGAGGAGCAGAGCCGCGGCAAGCGTGAGGAATCGCTGGATACGTGTCATGGGTCGGAGGCCAGATGCGGTGGGTGCGAGCGAACGATCTCCTCCGCTGGAGCCGCGCCGAGTGTTACCTGGAATCTGGCCTCGATCGAGGTTCCGTCCCGCCTGCTCGCCCGCGACCCGGCGCGGCGGGTCGCGGCGTCCGCTACCTTCACGGCCCGCCGAGGGGAACGGCGGGGCAACGGGCGACCGGGGGGATCCGGCCCCCGAGCCCCGAGCCGCGCCCCACGGCCGCGCCCGTCCCACACCCGCGCATGCGCCCCATCATCGCCATCAACGGACTCCTCGCGACCGGCGAGAAGCCGAAGCTCGAGCTCGCCACGCGCTACGCCGACGCCGTGCTCAAGGCCGGCGGCATCCCCGTCGCGATCCCGCCCTGCGGCGGCCCGAGCGATGTCGACCGGCTCGTCGAGCGCGTCGACGGCGTCGTGCTCTCGGGCGGCGACGACTTCGACACCGAACGCCTGGGCCTTGGCCCCGTGCATCCGAGCGCCACGCTCACGCCGGCCGCGAAGCAGGACTTCGACTTCCTGCTCGCCCGCGCGATCGTCCGTCGCGGCGTGCCGGTGCTGGGCATCTGCTACGGCATGCAGCTCCTGGGTCTCGCCGAGGGCGCGCGCATGATCCAGCACGTCCCGGAGCTCTGGCCCGGCCGCCAGGAGCACCGCGGCGGCGCCGTGCACGGCGTGCGCGTGTTGGAAGGCTCGAAACTGGCCCGAATCCTGCGCGAAACGCGCGTGGACGTCGTCTCGCGCCACCACCAGGCGCTGGAGTCCGTCGCGGGGCCGTGGAAGGTCGCCGCGCGCGACGACGAGGGCCTCGTCGAGGCGATCGAACGCGACGACCACCCTTACGCGATCGGCGTGCAGTGGCATCCGGAGCTCGCGTCCGAGGGCAGCGCGCACGATCGCCTGTTCCAGGGCCTCGTCGGTGCGGCGGCGATCGCGGCGACGAACCGGGCCGTCGCGGGCCGAGCGTGAAGATCCGCTCGGTCTCCGTGGTGGTGGAACCGCGCTACCAGGTCCTGGTCGGCGCCGGCATCGCGGTCGAAGCCTCGCGCCGCTGCGAGGGCTGGTCGCGGAGCTTCGTGCTGACCGACGCGAACGTCGAGCGCCTGCACGGCGGCATCGCGCGCGCGTACCCGCGCGCGACCGTGCACGCCGTGCCGCCCGGCGAGGATTCGAAGAGCTTCGCGACCCTGGAGCGCGTGCTCGACGCGCTGGTCGCCGCGGGCTGCGATCGCGCGTCGGGGCTCGTCGCGTTCGGCGGCGGCGTCGTGGGCGACCTCGGCGGGCTCGCCGCGGGCCTCTATCACCGCGGAATCCCGTTCGTGCAGGTGCCCACGACCCTGCTCGCGATGGTCGACTCGTCGGTCGGCGGCAAGACGGCCGTGAACCTGACGGGCGGCAAGAACCTGGCGGGCATCTTCCACCAGCCGGTGGAGGTCTTCGCCGACACGCGCTTCCTCGCGACGCTGCCCGACGACGAGTACCGCTCGGGGCTCGGCGAAGTCGTGAAGACGGCGGTGATCGACGGGCCGCTGTTCGGCCGCATCGAGGCGCGGCGGTCCGCGATCGCACGCCGCGATCCCGAGACGTTGGCCGAGGTCGTCGAAGCCTGCGTGACGACGAAGGCACGCGTGGTCGCGCGCGATCCGCTCGAGAGGGGCGACCGCAAGCTCCTCAACCTCGGTCACACGTTCGCGCACGCGATCGAGCACGCCGCCGGTTTCGGCCGCATCCCGCACGGCGTCGCGGTCGCGGTCGGCGTCGTCCTCGCGGCCGAAGCGGGCCGGCTGGCGGGCTGTGAGATCGACGCCGCCTTCGCGGAAGCACTGCGCGTGCTGCTTCGCGACCTCGACCTGCCCGCCGACCTCGCTGCGCTGCGCGCGCGCTATTCGACGGCGCTGCCGGCCGACGCGCTCGTCGCCGCGATGGCGCGCGACAAGAAGGCGCGCGCGGGAGTCCCGCTCTTCGTGGTGCCGTTCGGGCCGGGCACGGTGGCGCGCGACGTCGAGTTGCCCGAGTCGGCGGTGAGGGCGTCGCTGACCTCGCGGGAGTGAACGCGCTCTTCCGGGGTTCGCGCCGTCGGGTGGATCGCGCCGATCGTGCGTGAAGCGCAGAGAGTTCCTTCGCGGCGGGTTCAGGTTCCGCGCAGCGCGCGAGCGTCGTCGGCGCGACCGAGCGCGTCGTAGGCCTCCGCGAGGCGCCGGCGGGTCTCGGCCAGATCCGACGCGAACCGCTTCGGATCGGCTTCGAACACGGCCAGGCTGTCACGCAGCATCGGCTCCGCCTCGGCGGCCCGGCCCAGCCGGACGAGGCCTTCGCCCAGCGCGCTCACGCACGTGGCGGTCTTCCAGTCGCCGTCGCCGAACACGGCGCGCGCGCCGTCCGCCGCCTCGCGCAACGGCGCCTCGGCCTCGGCGAGCGAACCGGCGCGCATGAGGCCGAGCCCCTGGCGCATCTGGCTGCGCGTGATCGTCTGCTCCCAGCCGGCAGGCTGGTTCTTGCGCAGGCTCGCGACGTGCTGCGCGAAGAACGCGGCCGACTCGCGGTGCATTCCGAGGACCTTCATCAGCTCGCCCAGCGTCACGAGCAAGGACCCAGAGCTCGCGTGCATCGGGCCGTAGAGCTCGTCCATGGTCGCGAGACCGTCGCGGAACAGCTCCACGGCCCGCGCGAGGTCGGAGCCCGGCGCAGCGTCGAGATTCCCGTCGCCGTCGTCGTCCCTCGGGTTCGCGAGGCCGCGATCGCGCAGGACGAACGCCAGGTTCACCTTCGGGCGCAGCACGTTGTCGCTCACGCGCGTGAACGACTTCGACGCCGCGTCCAGCGCGCGCTCAAGCACGACCTCGGCCTCGTCGAGCCGCTTCATCGTGAACAGCAGGTACCCGTAGCTGTTCAGCGTCTGGGAGTAGTCCTCGTGCTCCGTGCCGATCACGCGCGGCAGCGTCTCGACGACCTGTTTCAGGATTGGTTCGGCCTCCGCGAAGCGCTCGAGCCGGACGAGCGAGTTCGCCTGGCTGCGTCGCGCGAGCAGCGCGAGTCTGTGCTCGGGCCCCAGGCGACGCGTGAGGATCTCGGCGGCTTCCGTGTCGAGCGCGAGGATCTCGGGCTCGAGCGACGGATCGCGCTTCTCGTAGAGCATCGTCGTGAGGTCGGTGATGCTCAGCGCCACGTAGGGATTGTCCGAGCCGAAGATCCGGCGGCGCAGCGCCAGGTTCTCGCGGCCCAGACGCTCGGCCTCGGCGTACTCGCCGCGCGCGTAGCGCACCGCCAGGAGGTCCGCCTGCGCCTGCGCGACCGTGTCGTGCTCCGGGCCGAAGAGCGCGCGGCGTTCGTCGAGCACGAACTGTGCGCGCTCGAGCGCCGCCGCGTGGTCGCCGCGCGAAAGCAGGATCCTCCCGACGTACTGGTTCGCGTCGGCGCGCACGCTGCGCGGCGTGTCCACGAGGCGCTCGTACATCTCCAGCGCGAGTCGGCCGTGCGCGAGTCCGCCGTCCAGATCTCCGCGCTCCGCGCGCACGCGCGCCAGGAGCAGGAGACTCGCCGCGAGGTCGGCGTGGTCTCCGCGGTGCAGCGCACGCCGCAGCTCGACCGCGCGCTCCGCGTGGCGCTCGCAGCGCTCGACGAGTCCGCGCGCGAAGTAGCTCGCCGCCAGCGTGGCGTGCGCGTCCGCCTCCAGCTCCGGATCGTCCGCGAAGCTCGTCGCCACCCGATCGGCGATCCGGTCCAACGTCTCGGCGACCGTCACGTCTTTGCCCGCCGGCGTCCACGGGTCCGGCGCGGCGAGCATCTCCTTCAACACGAAGTCGTTGATCGAATCGGCTCGCTTGCGCGCGCGCGCCTCGCGATCCCCGGCGGCCACGGCCTCGATCCGCGCCGCGTCGCTCTTGCGCGCCTGGTCCAGGCTGACGACGAGCCCCGCGACGAGCGCCACGAACGTCGCGGCGAGGCCCGCGACGAGACCTCGGTTGCGCCGCGCGAAGCGTTGGAGCTGGTACAGCGTCGACGTCGGCCGCGCCGCGATCGGCTCGTGCCGCAGGTACGCCCGCACGTCCGCGGCGAGGTGCGCGGCCGACGCGTAGCGGCGCGTCTTGTCCTTCGCCAGCGCGGTCAGGAGGATCGTCTCGACGTCCCCCACCAGCGCGCGATTCACCGCGCCCGGCCGCGCCGGATCTTCCTCGGCGATCATCTGCACGGCGCGCGCCAGGGTCACCTTCGTCACGTCGTGCGGCAGCCGGCGCGTGAGCAGCTCGTAGGCGATGACGCCCAGCGCGTAGACGTCGGACCGCGTGTCGAGCGCGCGCGGATCGCCGCTGGCCTGCTCGGGGCTCATGTAGGCCAGGGTCCCGACGACGAGCCCGCTCTGCGTGTGCTGCGTCGCGCCGCCGTCGGCCGACTGCACGGCGCGCGCGATGCCGAAGTCGAGGATCTTCGGCTGACCGCTCGCGTCGATCAGCACGTTCGCGGGCTTCAGGTCGCGGTGGATCACGCCCATCCTGTGCGCGTGCTCGACGGCGTCGGCCACGCGCGCGACGAGCTCGAGCCGCGCGCGCACGTCGAGGCGCTCCGCATCGGCGTAGTGCGTGATCGGCTCGCCATCGACGAGCTCCATCGCGAAGTACGGCAGCCGCAGGCCGCCGATCTCCGTCGTGCCGGCCTCGTACACGTGGGCGATCCCGGGATGCGAGAGCTGCGCCAGGACCTCGCTCTCGTACTCGAACCGCCGCAGCATCGACGGCGAGAGCAGGCTCGCTTGCAACACCTTGAGCGCCACAGCGCGCCGCGGGTTCTCCTGCTCGGCCGCGAACACGGTGCCCATGCCGCCGGTCCCTAGCCGGCGCAGCACGCGGTAGCGCCCGATGCGCTCCGGCATCTCCAGCGGTTCCCCCAGCGGCACGGCGGGTGCCAGCGCGGCACCCGTCGCGAACGACGACTCTTCCAACGCATCCGCCGCAAGCAGGCGTTCCACGTCCGCGCGCAACTCGGCGTCCGGCGCGCGTCGATCGAGCAGCTCGCGCTGCGCGCGCGGATCGAGGTCCTGCGCGGCCTCGAAGAGCTCGCGCAGGAGTCGGTAGCGCTCCGGATCCGTCGCGCCGCTCATGCGTCCGGGGAGAGCTCGACCCGCAGCCAGGCGCGCGCCATGCGCCAGTCGTTGCGCACCGTGCGATCGGTCACGCCCAGGACCTCGGCGATCGCTTCCTCGGTCATGCCGCCGAAGAACCGCATCTCGACGACGCGCGCGGCGCGCGAGTCGAGCTCGGCGAGCTTGCCCAGGGCCGCCTCGACCGCCTCGACGTCCAGCTGCTCCTCCTCGCTCGCTCCGATGCCCGTCACGAAGGTGACCCGCTCGTGGGCGCCGCCGTGCTTCTCGCGTCCACGCTCCCGCGCGTGGTCGACGAGCACCTGCCGCATCGCCCGCGAGGCGATCGCACGGAAGTGCGTGTGGCTCCGCGCATCCGCCGAGTCCGAGTCCGCGATCTTCAGCCAGGCCTCGTGGACGAGCGCCGTCGGCTGCAGCGTGTTCTGGACCGAGGGCCGCAGGTAGTGGCGCGCCAGCCGGCGCAGCTCCTCGTAGACGAGCGGCGCCAAACGCTGCGCCGCGCCCGTGTCCCCGCGGCCGGCCGCGAGGACGAGTTCGCGCGTCGCGGGGTCGTGGAGGTCCATGGCAGAGGCCGCCTGCACGGCATTCGGATCGTACCGAGGTCCTGTGGGGGTGGGCAGCCTGCGGGCGCACCACCGAGGAGGTGCTTCCAACCCACCCCGCTGGGCCGCCCTGCGCGCCCCGTCCCGCCGGACCGGTCGGCGGCACCAGAACCCAAGCTCCTGCTGGACATGGACTTCCGTCCGTGGACCGAGACCTTCCCCCACTTCGGTTTCCGGTCCGGCCGCGCTCCGTCGTGGTCCTCGATGCCCAGCTGTCGCCGGGCGCACCTTCCTCCCCGACGAGACCACCCCCATGCGTTCGACCTCCCTGTTCCTCGCGCATCTCGGCGCCGCTTCGGCGCTGGCGCTGTGTGCACTCGCCCCGGCCTCCGGCGCGCACGAGTGCTCCTTCCCGATCACCCCGGGCCTGATCGAGCACGTCCAACCCGACGGTTCCCGCGTCTCCGTCCACGGGCGCGGCACCGGACGCGTCCACTGGTTCGAGGACGACGAGGGCTACCCGCTCGTGATCGCGGATGGGGCGCTCGTGTACGCGCGGCTCGATGCCGACGGCACCCTGCTGCCCAGCGAGCACCTCGTGGGCCGGGGGAACCCCGCGGCGCTGGGCTTCGCGGCACACGTGCGGCCCGCGCGCGCGATGGGCTCGGGCCCCGCGCCGACGCCGGCACCCGGCACCGACACGGGTGCGATGCAGCGCGGCGGCGGCTTCGCGCTGACCACCGGCTCGGCGAAGAACCTGGTCGTGCTGATCCGTTGGAACGACCACGGGCCCACCGGGCAGAACCGCACGCTGCCCAGCACGACCAACGTGGGCATCCTCATGAACCAGCCCGGCGGGCACCCGACGATCGCGCCGACCGGCAGCGTGCGGGACTTCTACCTGGAGAACTCGTACGGGCAGCTGTCGATCGACTCGACCGTGCGCGACTGGGTCACGGTGTCGATGACCGAGAGCTGGACCGCCAACGGCGTCTCCGGGGATCCCACACGCCTGTCTCAGGCGCTGACCGAGGCCCTCGCGGCCGTCGACGCGACCACCAACTTCTCCACGTTCGACGCGGACGCGGACGGCTGGATCGACGCGATCACGATCCTGCACTCGGGCTACGGCGCGGAGTTCGGTGGCAACGACCAGTACGGGACCCCGCACACCAACCGGATCTGGTCGCGCAAGGGCTCGATCCCCGTCTGGACGTCCGCGGAGGGCGTCAAGGTCGCCGACTACCACATGTCGCCCGCGCTGTGGAGCACGAGCGGCTCCGCGCCCGGCCACATCGGCGTGGTGTGCCACGAGCTAGGGCACTTCTTCGGTCTGCCGGACCTCTACGACGCCGACGCTTCGAGCGCGGGCACGGGTCAATGGTGCCTGATGGGCGCCGGAGCCTGGGGATTCGGCGGGGACCAGCTGCGCCCGAGCCACTTCGGCGCGTGGGGCAAGGTCAAGCTGGGCTGGGTCGACGCGATCGACGCGCGGCCGGGAACGCTGACCCTGCCCGCGGTCGAGACGAGCCCGACCATCTACAGGCTGCAGAGCGGCTACCCCGCGGGCGAGTACCTGCTCCTCGAGAACCGCCAGCCGGCCGGCATCGAGACGCAGCTCCCGGCACCGGGCCTCGCGGTCTGGCACATCGACGACAAGCGCGGCGTTGTCCCGCTGAACAACGTCAACACGCGCGAGGGATTCCCAGCCCAAGCCGGGTGGCCGACGAACGGCAACCACTACCGCGTGGCCCTGTTGCAGGCCGACGGCGCATACGGCCTCGAGCGCAGTTTCGACAGCGGTGACGACAGCGACATGTTCCGGCCGGCGGTCGCGAGCCAGATCACGGGCACCACGACGCCCAGCACGGACGGGTACCGCGACGGCCTCGGGGTCGACAACAGCAACGCGATCACGAACATCAGCTCGCCGGGCCCCACGATCACTGCGACGCTTTCGAACGCGAACCTGCCGAACGTGACGACGGCGAGCCTCGGCACGCTCCTCGAGGGCCAGCCCGTGTCGATCCCGCTCGCGGCGACCGGCACGTTCGACGGTCCGCTGACGTGGCTGGAGCGCCGCGAGTACTGGCAGTACACGCGCCAGGTGCTCCCGGTCCCGGGCTACACGATCACCGGCGTCGCGCAGAACTGGCGCGCGCACGACGGTGTGTGGGAGCTGACTCTGCCGTTCGCGTTTCCCTTCTACGACCGCTCGTACACGAAGGTCTACGTCAACGCGAACGGCTTCCTCGACCTGCACGACGCGGAGCTGGGCGAGTACAACAACTCGGACGCCTACCTGCGCGTCGCGAAGCGCATCGCGCCGCTGTGGGACGACATCTACACGCAGGGTCCGGGCGGCGACATCTACGTCGATGCGACCTCGGTGCCCGGTCGCGTGACGATCGGCTGGCGCGGGCACACGTGGAACGGGGACGCGCCGCTCGAGTTCGGGGTCTCGCTGGACCAGAACGGCTCGATCTTCTTCCGCTACGGCGCGGGTTGCACGAACCTCACGCCGACCGTCGGCATCTCGCGTGGCGAAGGGAACGAGTACGACCTCGTGCCGGGGTACGACCATGCGTCGACGCTGACGAACGCGAACGTCGTGCGCTACACGCTGAGCGGTTCGATGATCCCGGCCGGCATGACGCTCTCGCCCACCGGCGTGCTCTTCGGCACGCCCAACACGCCGACTTCCGGGACGCTCGTCGTCCAGGCCGTCGACGCGAAGAACCGGATCGGCGAGCGCGCGATCACGTGGAGCGTGACTCGCGACTGCAACCACAACGGCGTGGCGGACCTGGCCGAGCTCGCGAACGGCACGGCCTGGGATTGCGACGGCGACGCGCTGCTCGACGTGTGCGAGGTCGGGCTCATCGACTGCAACGGCAACGGGCGCGCGGACGCCTGCGACATCAGCTCGGGGTCCAGCTCGGACATCGACGGCAACGGCGTGCCGGACGAGTGCAGCGGCGCCGTGACCACGTTCTGCTTCGGCTCGGTCGGCAGTCCCGTCGCCTGCCCGTGCGGCAACAACGCACCGGCGGGATCCGCGACCGGGTGCGTCAACTCGCTGGGCTCTGGAGCCGGCTTGCAGGCCAGCGGCGTGGCGCGCGTCTCCGCCGACACGCTGCTCCTGCGCGGCACGGGCATGCCGAACTCGACGTGCCTCTACTACCAGGGGACGACGGCCGGAACCGGCGCGGTCTTCGGTGATGGCGTGCGCTGCGTGGCGACCGGCATCATCCGCCTCGGGACGAAGATGAACGCCGCCGGCCAGTCGGAGTTCCCCGGCGCGGGCGACCCACGCATCTCGGTGCGCGGCCTGATCCCCGCCATCGGCGGCTCGCGCGCCTACCAGACCTGGTACCGCAATTCGGCGACGTTCTGCACGAGCGCGACGTTCAACATGACGAACGGCGTGCGCGTCGTGTGGGCGCCCTGAGATGGGTGGACCTGTCAACCCCCGTTGACGGGTTCTCGTCGAGGCTGTGACGAGCTGGCCGTTGGGCAGATGCCCGGCGGCCAGCGTCGTGTTGGAAGGACGGAGCGCGAGAACGCGGTGAGCGCTGCGAGGGCTCGACGTGACAGGCGACCTGTCCGCCGGTCGTCGCCCTCGTTCCGCGTCGGGCTCCAGGCGCGCACGAGGCGCAGCGAGCGGGACCCGATGTGGTCCGGATCCGGGGCGCGGAATCGTCCGGGTCGCGGTTCAGGACGCCCTCGACTTCGTCCTTCCGCGGACGCGTGCCGGGTGCGGACGAGGCCCGGTGGCGGACGCCGCGGCGCGCTTCGGAACGGCTGTCGACAGCCCCCGCCCCGACTTGGTTCAATCGTGTAGTTTACGCCCACCCATCCGGGACGCCGGCAGGCCACGCGCCCAACTGCCGCGTCCCGCGACGATCTCCGCTGAGCGCCGCGATGCTCCGCGCGGATCGACGCAGCGCCCCGCACGCAGCACGCCCCCCCACCGACGATGCCCCGCCGCGACGACCTCGAATCCATCCTGATCCTCGGCAGCGGCCCGATCGTCATCGGCCAGGCCTGCGAGTTCGACTACTCCGGCACGCAAGCCTGCAAGGCGCTGCGCGAGGAGGGGTACCGGGTCATCCTGGTGAACTCGAACCCGGCGACGATCATGACCGACCCGGAGACGGCGGCCCACACGTACATCGAGCCGATCACCGTCGAGGCGGTCACCAAGATCCTCGAGAAGGAGCGGCCCAGCGCGATCCTGCCGACGCTCGGCGGGCAGACGGGGTTGAACACCGGGCTCGCCCTGCACGACCGCGGCGTGCTCGAGCGGCTGGGCGTCGAGATGCTCGGCGCGAAGGCCGAGGTCATCCGCAAGGCCGAGGACAGGAACCTCTTCCGCGCGGCGATGACGGCCTGCGGGCTCGAGAGCGCGCGCTCCGGCGTGGCGCACACGATGGAAGACGCGCGGCGCGTGCTGGCCGAGATCGGCCTGCCCTGCGTCATCCGGCCGGGCTTCACGCTGGGCGGCACCGGCGGCGGCATCGCCTACAACGTCGACGAATTCGAGGCGATCGTCGCGCGCGGGCTGGCGGCCTCCATGAACTCCGAAGTGCTCGTCGAGGAATCCCTCGTGGGCTGGAAGGAGTTCGAGATGGAGGTGATGCGCGACAAGGCCGACAACGTCGTCATCATCTGCTCGATCGAGAACTTCGACGCGATGGGCGTCCACACGGGCGACTCGATCACCGTCGCGCCGGCGCAGACGCTGACCGACCGCGAGTACCAGAACATGCGCAACGCCTCGATCCGCATCCTGCGCGAGATCGGGATCGAGTGCGGCGGCAGCAACGTCCAGTTCGCGATCGACCCCAAGACGGGCCGCATGATCGTGATCGAGATGAACCCGCGCGTTTCGCGCAGCTCGGCGCTGGCGTCGAAGGCCACCGGGTTCCCGATCGCGAAGTTCGCGGCCAAGCTGGCCGTCGGCTACACGCTCGACGAGCTGAAGAACGACGTCACGAAGAAGACGCCGGCCTGCTTCGAGCCTTCGATCGACTACACGGTCGTGAAGATCCCGCGCTTCGCCTTCGAGAAGTTCAAGGGCGCCGACAAGACGCTCACGACGCAGATGAAGAGCGTCGGCGAGACCATGGCGATCGGCCGCACGTTCAAGGAAGCGCTGCAGAAGGCCGTGCGCGGGCTCGAGACCGGTCGCTACGGCATGGGCCTCGACCCGCGCGATCCGGCCGAGTTGCTCGCGTCCGATCCGAGCGCCTTGACGCGCACTCTGCGCGTGCCGAACGACGGACGCCTGCTCGCGATCCGCGTCGCCTACCGCGCCGGATGGAGCACGCAGGAGATCTACGACGCGACGCACATCGATCCGTGGTTCCTCGAGAACATCCGCGAGCTCGTCGACTTCGAGTCCGAGCTGGGCGGCGCGCTGTTGACCAAGGAGCTCTTGCTCGAGGCGAAGCAGCTCGGCTACGCCGACCGCCAGATCGCGTTCGCGGCCGGCTCGAGCGAAGCCGACGTCGCCGCGCTGCGCGACGAGCACGGGATCCAACCGGTGTACAAGCTCGTCGACACGTGCGCGGCCGAGTTCGAGGCCGCGACTCCCTACTACTACTCGTCGTGGGAGGAGGAGAGCGAGCTGCGCCAGACCAAGGCGAAGCGGATCATGATCCTCGGCGGCGGCCCGAACCGCATTGGCCAGGGTATCGAGTTCGACTACTGCTGTTGTCACGCCGCGTTCGCCGTGCGCGAGATCGGCCGCGAGGCCGTCATGGTGAACAGCAACCCCGAGACGGTGTCGACGGACTACGACACGTCGGACGACCTCTTCTTCGAGCCGCTGACGCACGAGGACGTCATGCACGTCGTCCGCGCGGTGAAACCCGAGGGCATCATCGTGCAGTTCGGCGGCCAGACGCCGCTGAACCTCGCCGCGGGGCTGCACAAGGCCGGCGCGCCGCTGATCGGCACGTCGGTCGAATCGATCGACCGCGCCGAGGACCGCGACCTGTTCAACCAGGTCATCAAGAAGCTCAAGCTGCTCCAGCCCGAGAGCGGGATGGCGTCCGACATCGGACAGGCCTTCGCCGTCGCGCGCCGCATCGGCTACCCGGTGCTCGTGCGGCCGAGCTACGTGCTCGGCGGCCGCGCGATGGAGATCGTCTACGACGACGACGCGCTCGAGACGTACATGGCGAACGCCGTGCAGGTCTCACCGGACCGCCCGATCCTCGTCGACAAGTTCCTCGAGGAAGCCATCGAGGTCGACGTCGACGCGATCTCCGACGGACGCATCGTCGTGATCGGCGGCATCATGGAGCACATCGAGGAGGCCGGCATCCACTCCGGCGACTCGACCTGCGTGCTCCCGCCGCACACGCTCGGGCGCGAGATCCTGGACGAGATCCGCCGCGCGACGAAGGCCATGGCGATGGAGCTCGGCGTCATCGGTCTGATGAACGTGCAGTACGCGATCAAGGACGACCGCGTGTACGTGCTCGAGGTCAACCCGCGCGCGTCGCGCACCGTGCCGTTCGTCTCGAAGGCGATCGGCGTGCCGCTGGCGAAGCTCGCCGCGAAGGTCATGTGCGGCCTGACGCTCGACGAACTCGGCTTCACCGAGGAGATCACGCCGCCCTACTTCTCGGTCAAGGCGCCCGTCTTCCCGTTCAGCAAGTTCCCCGGCGTCGACATCACGCTCGGGCCCGAGATGCGCTCGACCGGCGAGGTCATGGGCATCGACGTCGATCTCGGCTTCGCGTTCGTGAAGGCCTACCAGGCCGCGGGTTTGCGCCTGCCGAAGAACGGCCGCGTGTTCGTCTCGGTCAAGAACGCCGACAAGCGCGCGATCGTGCCCGAGTGCCGCACGCTCGCGAGCCTCGGCTACGAGCTCGTCGCGACCGAAGGCACGTGGCGCGCGCTCAAGTCGATGGGCGTCCCCGTCGAGCGCGTGAACAAGGTCCACGAGGGCCGGCCGCACGTCGTGGACATGATCAAGAACCGCGAGGTCTCGCTCGTCTTGAACACGCCCTACGGCAAGCAACAGCGCGTCGACGACTCCGCGATCCGCGCCGCGGCGGTGACGGCCGGCGTTTCGTGCATCACGACGCGCGCCGGCATCAGCGCGGTCGTCAGCGCGCTCGCCGCGATGCACCGCGGCGAGTACTCGGTGCGCACGATCCAGGAGCACCTGGCGACGCACAAGAAGGCGCGCGTCCCGGCTGCCACAGCGTGACGAATCCGGCGCGCGCGGGTCACCGGCCCGCGCGCGGTGGACAGGGTCGGGTCCTGAGGCGTTTCCTTCCCGCTTCCTGCGGTACTCGAAGCACCAGGACGCCTTCCGCGCGGCGTGCTCGACCAGGTGCGGCGCGGCGTCGCCACGATCTTCGTCGACTCCCCCAGCGCCCGCTGTTCGCGATCATCGCGGGCAGTGAACGGCCTGCGGAGGTGCGCATCACCGCGTCCATCGTTCCCGCCGATGCGGGTCGATCAGCGCGACCCCCGGAGCGCCCGGTAGCGCCCCTGCCCGTCGACGACTCCGAACGCGCGCGAAAACCCGCCGTGCGGAAGGCCGAACAGCGCGTCCCGCCAGCTCTCCCCCGCCGTCGGCCATCGCGTCGACAGCAGGGCCTCCTCGCCGTCGCGCGTGAGCCACAGCGTCGCAACGACCTGGTTGCCCGAGTACGCGCGCAGCTCGAAGTCCGGAGCGCCGGTGAGGCGTGACTCCTTCCAGGCCGCCGACGCCGCGGGGTCCGCCCATTCGTACGGAGCCGGTTCGCCGAGGATCCGCAGCTCGAGCGTCGGTTTGGGGCTCGACGTCGAGCGATCGCAGAGCCATGGGCGGCACGCGACCGCGCGTTCGGCGGCGGCGTGGTGCCGCAGGACGCTCGACCAGGTCGATCCCGGGTTCCCGTCGAGGCTGGCCGTCCAGGAGACGCGTTCGATCCTGGCGGTCCCGCGCGCGAAGAGGAGGGCCTCGATGGTCGACGGGCCGTCCCAATGGCCCACTTCGCGAGCCCCGAGCCGGAACCTCCGGATCGCCTCGCGGTAGCCCGCGAGCTGCGTGTGCGGACGCGTCGAGAGCGCCATCTCGATCTCGCCGCCGACCTCCGGAACCCAGAACCTCCGTTCGCTCCAGAACTCCTCCGTCCAGTAGCGCTCGCCGTCGAGGAGGCCGCGGTTCGGGCCCTCGGGATCGAGCAGCGGCACGAGGGCGCGCGACACTTCGACGTCCTCGCTGATCCGCACCTCGCCGCCGACGGTGATCTTCCAGGGCAGGAGGAACGGTTGCTCCGCCGAAGTTTCGACGCGAATGGCGGGGTCGCCGGCGATCTCGATCACGACCTCGTGGAGCAACGTGCTGCGCTCGGAACGTCCGAGCAGCAGGTGGAGCACGTGCGGCGCGACAGCCGCGTAGTCGAGCAGCGCGGCGTGCTCGGCCGGCAGCTCGAGCGGATCCGGGCGGGGGATGTCCCTCGGCCAGGCCGACGCGAGGATTCGCGCGCGGTTCGCCGCGAAGGTCTGCGGCGTGAAGCCGATGCGCGCGAGCAGGTCGTCGCGCTCGCGCGGCGCGTCGAGGATCCTCCGCCGGATCGCGGCCAGTTCGGCCGTCGTCAGCGCGCCGAACTCCGACGCGATGCCGCCCGCGACGGCGGTCCAATCGCAGTCCCGTCTCTGACTGCTCACGCAACCCGAGTTGCGGTCCACGACGCGGACGACGACGGCGCCCCCGGGTGCTCCGTCTGGAACGGGCTGAGCCTGAGCCACCAGGGCGGCGAGCAAGAACGCGAGCATCGTCGGGATCTCCGGGAAGGAATCGACCTCGGATCGCTTTCGTCGCGCGCGGCCGGCCAACCCGAGGAGAAGCCCGGGAATCGCTCGACGTCACCCCCTCCGACCGCATCCCGGGGACTGCGGCCGCATGTCGACCGGTCCTCGAAGTCAGGGCTCCGTCGGACCGCGCGCGTCCGCGATCAGCCGAGCGCGACGAGCACGTGCCCGAACAGCGCGGCCGCCACCGTCACCGTCGGCAGCCAGACGTACGGGAACGTCGCGACGAACGCGTTCGGCGGCCCGTCGAACGCGCGCAGGCGCGTCGGCATCGACCGCACCGCGACGACGACGATGTTCACGAGTAGCGCCAGGCCGAGCGCGTTCAGGCCCACACGACCGCGCACACGCCGCGAGCCGAGGACGAGCCCGCACGCGCCTCTCGGGACCGCGCGACCGCTCCGGGCCGAGGCGGTAGCATCGCGCCGATGCGAACGACGGCCGCGATCCTCGTCCCCGCCCTGGCTGGCTGCGCCGCGACCGGTACTCCGCTCGACCAGCCCGCGCCATCGGCGTCGCCAGCGCTGTTCGCGCCCGGCATCGTCTCGACGCCCGAGGCGATCGAGCTGAACGGCGTGCTCGCGCCGGATGGACGCGAGTTCTTCTTCGCGCGCCGGATCGACAGCGTCGCCACGATGCACCGCTCGCGTCTCGTCGGCGACGCGTGGACGATCCCCGAGCCCGTCCTCCCGTACGCCGGCGGCGCGCGCGCGCTGGCGGTCGACATGTCGTACGCCCCCGACGGTCGGCGCCTCTACTTCCTCGGCGTCGATCCGGACGACACGAGCTCACCCCAGCAACTCGACCTGTGGTCGATCGAGCGCGAGGGCGACGGCTGGTCGAGCGCGACTCGCCTCCCGGAGCCGCTCTCCACCGAGGCCGACGAGATCTACCCGTGCGCGGTCGCCGACGGCAGCCTGTACTTCACCTCGAACCGCCCCGGCGGCCTGGGCAAGAGCGACCTCTGGCGCGCGCAGCACTTGGGCGACGGCGGCTTCGCGGCGCCGGTGAACATCGGAGCGCAGATCAACTCCGAGCACTCGGAGGGCGACCCGTGGGCCGATCCGGACGAGCGCGTGCTCGTCTTCTCCTCGTCGCGGCCGGGCGGATTCGGGCAGGGCGATCTGTACGTGTCGTTTCGGGCGGAAGACGGCGGGTGGAGCGAGCCGGTGAACCTGGGCCCGACGATCAACACCGCTGAGCACGAGTACTGTCCGATGGGCACTTGGGACGGGCGTTGGTTCTTCTTCTCACGGCGCGACGCGCCCTGGGCGAGCGTGCGGACGGGAGACGTGTTCTGGATCGACGCTCGCGAACTCGAGCGGCACCGGCGCTGAGGCGAGGACCTCGCGCCCGTCGCCGCGATCCTGAACTGCCGGATCGTGCGGTGCCTGCAGCGCCGCGAACGCTTGCCGCGCGAGGATCGCGCCGTGCGCGTCGAGCGCGCGCGAGGGCGTCCCGGTCCGCTTCCAGATCCCTCAGCAGTCGGCCCGGACGAGCACCGCGGGGCGCGGCGCGGGCTGGGCGCTCGACGTCGCCGCGGACGTGGAGGGCGCGCGCTACGTGGCCTTCTTCGGCGTGCCCATCGCGAGCCGCGGCGCATGGCCGGCGGCTCGAACCCGGCCGACTAGGCTGACGCGTCCTTGCCCGGCTGCGGATTCGCGTGAGCGTTCGCGCTCTTGCGCGTCGCCGCGTGCAGCGTGGCGAGTCCGCGCGCGCGCGCCCAGGCTTCCGCCGCGCGGATCTCTTCGGGCGTCAGGCGCGCACCCGTCCGGCGGGGCGCGTTCTGGCTCGGACCGGCGACGTCCGCGCTCTCCGGCGCGTTCGACGACGAGCCCTCGACGGACTGCTGGAACGACGGCTGCATCTCTTCCTTCTCCACGAGCATCTCTCCCTGATGGTGCGTGTCGGGCGACCGCGAGCGCGCCGGTTCAAACGCCGTACCGCCGACCGGTTCGCGCGCGAACGACATCGCCCGTCGAGTCGGGTGGTCTCGACGGGCGATGAAGAGGCTCCAGCCGACGAGCCGTCTCCCGCAGGCCCCCGTCCGCTTCCGACGGTGCGGGCACTGTGCAGAAGCGGACCGCGGCTCGGCCGACTTCCCGCCGGCCGCGACCAGGTCCAGTCGACTGCCCGGAAGCGCTCGCCGCGCGTCCCCGCGCGGGCCTAGTCGAGCCGCCCCATCCGCCCGCTCTGGAAGTCCCGGATCGCCTGGTAGATCTCGGGCCCCGTGTTCATCACGAACGGGCCGTGCTGCACCACCGGTTCGCCCAGCGGCACGCCGGACATCACGAGCAGCTTCGAGTCCGCGCCGGCTCGGACCTCGACGCGCTCGCCGCCGCGATCGAGCAGCGCGAGCTCGGCGTCGCCGACCGGCCTGGATCCGTTCACGGTCACAGAGCCCTCGAGCACGAACACCGCCGCGTTCTGGCCGCCCGGCAGGTCGGCCTCGAGCGCGCCGCCCTTCGCGAGGCGCACGTCCCACAGCTCGATCGGCGTGAACGTCGAGGCCGGACCGCGTGCTCCGGCGTGCGAGCCCGCGATCACGCGCACGACCCCGGCGCCGTTCGGGAGGGCCACGTTCGGGATGTCGCTCGCGACGATGCCCTGGTACTTCGGCTTCGACATCTTGTGCTTCGCCGGCAGGTTCACCCACAACTGCACCATCTGCAGGACGCCGCCTTCGCGCGAGAACTGCGGGTCGTGGAACTCCTCGTGCACGACGCCCGACGCGGCCGTCATCCACTGCACGTCGCCCGGTCCGATCACGCCGGAGTTGCCGGCGGAATCGCGGTGCGCGACGCGCCCCTGGTAGACGACCGTCACCGTCTCGAAGCCGCGGTGCGGGTGCTCGCCGACTCCGCGCGGCCCGTCGCGCTCCGGATCGCGCGGGCCGTAGTTCGTCGGGCCGGCGTAGTCGAGCATCAGGAACGGGCTGATCCGTTCGCCGAGCGGGTTCGAGGGGAACAGGTTCCGCACGTGGAACCCGTCGCCGACCATGTGGATGGACGCGGGACGGAACGTGTCGACGAGGCGCTTCGCGGTGATCGGGGACATGGACGCATCCTAGATCCCTCCGCAAGTGGAGTTGGGCAGAGGTAACCCGGTATCCGCGCGCTCCCCTCAGCTGTCGTAGAAGGCTTCCCGGTGGATGCCGAGCAGCTGACGCTGGCGCTCCGTCGAAGCGCGAGCCCGCGCCTCCGCGTTCGCGACGTTGTGCTCCGCGCCGGTCAGCACGCGCTGCGCGATCTCGCGGCGCGCGTACGCGGTCTGCAGGAAGAACCGCCCCTGGCCCTGGTCCGTCGTCGGCATGCGCCGGTGCCACACGTCCGACACGAAGTACGTCACGTCGCCCGACAGCGCGTGGTGGACCTGGCCGCGCTTCCCGCGGTACGTCAGGTCGACGTCCCACATCTTCTCGTGCGGCGGCAATCGACCCGACTTGTGGCTGCCCGGGATCGCCGCCGTCGGTCCGTCCGCCAGCGCGACGTCGCGCAGCCAGATGTGCGTCGTGATCACGAAGATCGGGTACGGGATGTGGTCGGGCCACTCCTGGTCCTCGGGCCGCGCGATGTACGGCCCGCCGTCGACGTGCCACTGCTGGCCCTCCGGCGCGCTGGCGCGCCCGGGCGGATTGCGCCAAGCGGTGCACGAGATCGCGTGGCAGTCGTCGCCGAGCAGCGGCTCGATCACGTCCAGGATCGCGCGGCGGCCGATCGCTTCCTGGCACAGCGCGCTGCGGTTGAACATCTGGTAGCGGAACATCTGCGCGTGCTCGAGCGTCGGGCTCCCCGCGCGATGATCCGGAGGGAAGCGCTCGTACACGTCCTCGATCTCGGCTCGCAGCGCCGCGATCTGTCCCGGATTGAAGACGTCCTTCGCGAGGAAGTGACCGTCCTCCTCGATGCGCCGCGTCGCGAGCGGCGCGGGGCCGGAATAGGGCCGGTTGTAGTTGAGGTGCTTGCGAATCAAGGCCCGCTCCAAGAGGGGTGCGACCTGGACGACGGCGCTCGGAGGACGCGATCCGAATCCTAGCCGGGCGTCCCCCCGCGCACCGGCTGGTTCCTTGTCGCCAACGGGCGGATCGTCACCGCGATCCGGCGGAATCCCGCGCAGTTCACGCGTCGCGCAACCGCGCGATCACCCGTCACGAGGTCTTGGCCGCCTGCGGCCCGCGACTGCGCAGGTACGCCTCGATGAACTCGTCGATCCCGCCGTCGAGCACGGCCTGGATGTTCCCCGTCTCCACCTCGGTCCGGTGGTCCTTGACCATCTGGTACGGGTGCAGGACGTACGAGCGGATCTGGCTGCCGAACGAGATCTCGTTCTTCTCGCCGTACAGGCCCTTGAGCTCGGCCTCGCGCTTCTGCTCCTCGCGCTGGATCAGCTTGGCCTTCAGCAGCTTGAACGCCATCTCCTTGTTCTTGAGCTGGCTGCGCTGGCTCTGGCTGCGGATGACGATGCCGCTCGGGATGTGGCGCAGGCGCACCGCCGTCTCGACCTTGTTCACGTTCTGGCCGCCGGCGCCGCCCGACCGCATGGTCTCGATCTCGACGTCGCTGTCCTTGATGTCGATCGCGATCGAGTCGTCGAGCAGCGGAGTCACGTCGACGCTCGCGAACGCCGTCTGGCGCCGCGCCTGCGCGTCGAACGGGCTGATGCGCACCAGCCGGTGCACCCCGGTCTCGGCCTTCAACCGACCGAAGGCGTAGTCGCCCTCGATCTCGAGCGTCGCCGATTTGATGCCGCCCGCGTCCTCGTCGACGCGCTCGACCTCGGTGACCTTGTAGCCCTTCTTCTCGGCCCAGCGGACGTACATGCGCACGAGCATGCCTGCCCAGTCGCCCGCGTCGACGCCGCCCGCTCCGGGCGTGAACTGCACGTACGCGCCGCAGCGATCGTTCGGGCCGCCGAGCATCACGCGGAAGTCGAGGTCGTGGACCGCCTCCGCGATGACGTTCAGCGCGGCTTCGGCGTCGGCGATCACCGCGTCCTCGCCGGCGTCCTTGGCCATCTCGGCCAGGATCGCGAGCTCCTCGTACGCCGTCGCGATCTTGCGCATCGGCGCGACGACGGAGCGCACGTCGTTCATCTCGGTGACGAACCGCTGCGCGCGCTCGGCGTTCGTCCAGAAGTCGGGAGCGGACTGCAGCTCCTCGATCTCGCGATAGCGTCGTTCCTTGGTGGGGTAGTCAAAGACTCACCTTGAGCTGCTCGTACTGCCGCTCGAGGGAGACCGACCGTTCCAGAACGTCTTTCAGCGAGGCCATGGGGGCGGAGATCCTACGGCGCGGGGGCGCGATGGACAGGGCGGGTCCGACCCGGACGCTCGCCACCCCGACCCCGCGCCCAGGTCGTCGCGCCTGGCCTCCGCCCACCCTCCCCGGGCCGTGCGGCGAATCCTGGCCTCATTCACCGAACGGCATGCGGCGAATCCCTGGCCCCCGCGACGAGTCCGGAGCACAATCACCGCAGATCATGCGGCGAATGCTCTACATCCACCAGCAGCCCGGCTGGCCCGAGCTGACCTGGCTCGCCGAGGACCTCGCGGCCGGGCTGACGAGCGTGCGGCACAGGCAGGGCCGTCTGCTGGGCCAGATGGAGGGACTCGGCTTCGATCTGCGCAACGAGGCCAGCCTGACGGTGCTCACGAGCGACGTCGTGAAGTCCTCGTCCATCGAAGGCGAGGAGCTCGATCCGGACGAAGTGCGCTCCTCGATCGCGCGCCGACTCGGGTTCGATGCCGGCGGTCTGCCCGCGGCCGGCCGGGACGTCGAAGGCGTGGTCGAGATGATGGTCGACGCCACCCGCGGACATGCGATGCGGCTGACCGAGGAGCGCCTGTTCGCCTGGCACGCCGCGCTGTTCCCGACCGGCCGCAAGTTCCTGACGCCGATCCAGGTCGGAGCCTGGCGGACCGCGGAGTCCGGCCCGATGCAGGTGGTCTCCGGCCCGATGGGCCGCGAGACGGTGCACTTCGTCGCGCCGGATGCCGACCGTCTGCCCGACGAGATGCGGCGCTTCCTCGCGTGGTTCAACGAGCCTTCCCGGCTGGACCCCGTGCTGCGAGCGAGCCTCGCGCACCTGTGGTTCGTGACCATCCATCCGTTCGACGACGGGAACGGCCGGATCGCCCGCGCGATCGCCGACATGTGCCTGGCGCGCGCCGACGGGACGAGCGACCGCTTCTACAGCATGTCCTCGCAGATCGAGGCCGAGCGGGAGGACTACTACCGAGAGCTCGAGCACGCTCAGCGCGGCGGACTCGACATCACGCCGTGGCATGCGTGGTTCCTGGGCTGCCTCGAGCGCGCGATCGGCAACGCGGAGCGGGATCTCGCGGCCGTGCTGCACCGGGCCAGGTTCTGGCAGCACGCCAGCCGGCACTCGCTCAACCCGCGCCAGCGTGTGGTCGTCACGCGCATGCTGAACGGCTTCGAGGGGTTCCTCACGACGTCGAAGTACGCGAAGCTCGCGAAGTGCTCGGCGGACACGGCGTTGCGCGACATCCAGGAACTCGTGACGAACGGACTGCTCGTGCGGAACGCGAGCGGTGGACGCAGCACGAGCTACAGGCTGCCTGAGCGGATCGGGCCAACGCGCGGTTAGCGCGCGTCGATGCTGGTGCGCAGGACTTCCGTGCGCCTCATCGGAGGTCGCGCGCGAGTTCGGGGTGGATCCAGACGCCCTCGAACGCACCCTGGGAGCCCAGCTGTCTCAATCCGGCCAAGGAGCTGCTCTTCGAGAGGAAGGATGCGACGCGGTCGTGCAGGAATTCCCTCAGCGGCGCCAAGGTCAGCGCAGCGTCCGCCAGTTCCCCGGGCAGCCGCAGCACCTGCTCGACGGCTTCGTACCCGTCGGGGATCAGGTCGCGGAGATCCAGGTTCAGGTGACACAGATGCAGTTGCGGGAACTCGGTGTCCACTTGCTCACGAGCCGTGACCCACGAGTACGGAGTCGTGCGCACGAACAGCGCGACCGTGAATTGATACCGAGCGCGCAGGCTGTCCCACTGCAACGACACGACCTGGATCACCTCCGGCTGATGACGGAAATAGCCGCGCTTGTGCCGCACGAAACCGCCCTGCGATTCCACGAAGGCTCCGACGAGGGCCTTGAC
This sequence comes from Planctomycetota bacterium, assembly GCA_044221705.1. Taxonomy (GTDB): domain Bacteria; phylum Planctomycetota; class UBA1135; order UBA1135; genus JAEUHZ01. The sequence goes on along the minus strand of JBGAOR010000015.1, from coordinate 29,398 downwards.
GGATGCTGCTCCGTCGATGGAGCCGTGCACTGCGCGTCTCGCGTCCATGGCGTGGCCGGGTCTCGTGTCGGCGTCCTGCGGTCGTATCGGCGGCGGCGGTCGCGCTCGCCACGTGCTGCATCACGAAGCGCGCTCGCGGTTGTCCGTCCATCTTGCCGGAGTCTTCGCCGCGCGCGAGCCCGCTGCGGGTCGGGAAAAGGACGCGGGCTCCCCCGGAGGAGAGCCCGCGTGCGCCGGACCCGGAACTGCTGCAGCGTCCAAGGTGTCGATCTGGGCCGGGTGGAGCCGCTCGGGCTCCCAGGCGGACGCGCCGCCGCCGTCGCACAGGCCCTGTCGGATCGAGCGGCGCGAACTCCGTAGGACCGCGAAAGTCCTTCGCACCGCCCCGTTCAGCGCGGCGCGGTCGTCGTCGACACCGTCTCGAGGACGGGCGGCTCGCCCGGCCAGCGGTCGAGGATCCCGTCCTCCGCGACGAGCCGCGTCAGCGCGGCCCGGTCCTTCGTCACGCCGGCCGTGATGACCTCGCAGCCCGTCTCGGTCACGACCACGACGTCCTCGATCCGCACGCCGATCCCGGTCGCGGCCTCGTACACGCCCGGCTCGACCGTGAACACGACGCCCGGCACGAACGGCTTCGCGTTCTCGCCCACGTCGTGCACCTCGAGGCCGACGTAGTGACAGGTTCCGTGGGGCAGGAGCTTGAGCAGCCCGCGCTCGGAGAGCACGCGGCGGCAGGCCTTCTCGACGTCGGCCATCGTCTTGCCCGGCCGCGTCTCGGCGATGCCGGCGGCCTGGGACGCGAGCACCGCGTCGTAGATCTCGGCCATCCGCGGCGTGAACGTGCCGTCGACCGGCCACGAGCGCGTGATGTCGGATACGTAGTGGTCGAACTCGGGCGCGTAGTCGATCAGCACCATCTCGCCCGCGCGCAGCTCTCGCCCGACCTGGCTGTAGTGCAGGATCAGCGCGTTCGGCCCGCACCCGACGATGCCGTGGTAGGCGGGCCCGGCGGCGCCTTCCGCGCGGTGCACGAAGCCCATCACGGCGTCGAGGTGGCGCTCGGTCAGCCCGGCGCGCGTCGAGCGGATCGCCTCGGTCATCGAGCGCGCGCCCGTCTCGGCGGCGCGGCGCAGCGCGGCCAGCTCCTCGGACGTCTTCACGCGGCGCAATTCGGCCAGGATCGGCGCGCAGTCGCGCACCTCGACGCCGAAGTTCTGCTCGAGCTTGTCCTCGAGCGCGTTCTCGCGGCTCGTGCGCCCGTCGAGCGGATCGCGCTCGATCGCGCGGTCGTACGGCCCGGCCATGTCGTGGCAGCCGGACAGCGTCACCCACGGCTCCTTGCTGATCCACACGACCTTCGCGGCGGCCGCGCGGTCCTTGAGGTTGCCGATCAGCTCGGATCCCGGCCGCACGTCGCGGAATCCGGTCGTCGCGCGGATCCACTCGTCCTCGCTGTCCCACTGCTCGCCTTCCCAGCGCTCCTTCATCGCGTTGGGTTTGGGCAGGAACAGGATCTCCTCGCCGCTCGCGAGGTCGATCAAGAGCGACGCGTTCGGGCTCTCGACGCCGGTCAGGTACCAGAACGACTTGTCCTGCTGGAAGCGCACGTAGTCGCGCTGCGACGGCAGGCCGCGCACGAGGACGAGTCCGTTCGGCGTCTCCTTCTTCAGCGCCGCCGCCAGCGCCGCGCGTCGCCCGGCGTGGAAGGCCGCGCCGAGACCGCAGCGCCGCACGTGCTCCTGGCCGATCGCGGGTGCTTCCGCGGACGCTTCGATCACCGCCGCCCCGTCGCCACCGGCGATGTGGGCGAACGCCGGGACTGCCGCCGCGTGCACGGGAAGGGCCGCCAGGGAGAGGACGAGGACGGTCGTCGACATGAGGGTGAGGATAGTCGTCCTCGACCTCTTTCGGGGAAGCGAGTTCCGGGCAGGAGGACTTCGGCCGCCATTTTTCGGACTCGAAACCGGTCGAGTCGGCCCTTGCCCATTCGGGGGACGTCGGGGACGCTCGGAGGCGGTGACGATCCTGCGCCTCGCGCTGTTCGACCTCGACCGGACGCTCCTCGACGGAGACAGCGACCTCCTGTGGAGCGAGGTCCTCGGCGCGCGCGGCATCCTCGACGTCGAGCGCGTGCGCGCGTTCCACCGCGAGTACCACGCCGGCACGCTCGACATCGACGCGTTCCTCTCGTTCCAGCTGGCGCCGCTCGCGCGCGAGGAGCGCGACGCGCTGCTCCGCTGGCGCGACGAATGGCTGCGCGCGTGCATCGTGCCGCGCATCTCGAGCGCCGCGCGCGAGCTCGTGCGCGAGCACGCCGAGCGCGGCCACGAGATCGCGCTGATCACGGCCACGAACACGTGGCTGACGGCGCCGATCGCGCGCGAGCTCGGGATCCCGAACCTGATCGCGACCGAACCGGAACGCGACGCGGACCGTTTCACCGGTCGCGTCGCCGGCGTGCCCTGCTTCCGCGCGGGCAAGATCGCGCGGCTCGTCGAGTGGCTCGGCGAGCGCGGCCTGTCGTGGGGCGACGTGACCGAGAGCTGGTTCTACAGCGACTCGCACAACGACCTGCCGCTGCTCGAGAAGGTCGCGAACCCCGTGGCGGTGAACGCCGACCCGCGCTTGCGCGCCCACGCCGCGGCGCGCGGATGGCGGATCGTCGAATTGCGCGCGTGACGCCCTGGGCGCCGCACGCACTGAGACGCGCCCGGGGATGCAGGATCGTGCCGACACCGGCTCGCTTCGGGCTCGAGGTGGGTTGGCGCCGTGGATGCAGCGCTTTCGCCCGGTCTTTGTCCATGAGCCGGAACCGCGTCCGTGATTCGGAATCACGCGGACCGGCATGAGCACTGTGGAGCTCGTTCCTGCGTCCTGAGCCTCCTCGGGAGTACGAAGCTCTGCGCAGCGCGACATCGTCTCGAGGAGGCGAGCATGCATCTTGCGGATCGGGTCCGAGTCCGCGTCATTCACCCGCGGCTCAAGGAGACACACATGAGACCGATCGACTCCTCCCTCTCGCTGTGCACGACCATGTTGCTCGGATCCGCCTCGTTCGCGCAGGTCCCGCAGCTCGGCCCCCCCGCCTGGTTCCCCGGCGATTTGGCCTTTGGCGCTGCCGCAGGTGAGCAGACCGCTGTCCGTGTCGCCGCCGGCGGCCAGGGATTCCTGGCCGTGTGGTCTGACACGCGCTCGACGTTGAGCAGCGGCGAGTCGACGACGGACGTCGATGTCTACGCCATGCGTCTCGATCCTCTCGGTGCCCCGATCGACGCGACGCCCATCCCCGTCACCACGCGCTACGGCTACCAGCGCAATCCCCAGGTGGCGTGGAACGGCGAGAATTGGCTCGTCGTGTGGGAATCGCAGGATCCGGCCTTCAGCTACTACGCGGATCACCTGCGCGGCGCACGCATCTCTCCCGCGGGGATCGTCCTGGATCCGCAGTCCGTCGCGATCCGGCCGAGCATCAGCTCGAGCTCGATCTGGTCCATGTGCGCCAACGGCAGCCAGTGGGTCGTCGCGGCCGAAGGGACTTCGGGCGGCGACAACGACCTGGTCGGCATTCGCGTCGCCGCGAACGGGACGCTCGTCAGTCCGACTCCGGTGGTGCTCCAACCGGCGGAGTACTTCCTGCACTTCAACATCCACCTGGCGTCCGCCCAGGGAGAAGTTCTCCTGGCATGGAGCGGGGCCAGCACGCCCGTGGCGCGCCGTTTCGACTCGAGCCTCGCGCCGATCGGGCCTGTGTTCACCACCGCCACCACGAACATCGCGTCGAATGGAGCCTCGTACTACGCGACGTGGTACGGAGGCTCGTCCCAGGTCGTCGGCTCGCCGATCGCGACCGACGGCACGCCGCAATTCCCGGCCGGGATCCCCATCTTCTCGTCGTTCGGATCCACCGCGCTGACCGATGCGAGTTGGGACGGGAGCCAGTGGTGGGCCTGCGGCCTCCACGCGACGCAGGGGGTGATCGGGGCGCGGATCGCGCCCAGCGGAACCGTCCTGGACGTCGGGGGTGTGACCGTCCAGAGCCCGGCTGGCAGCACGATCTCGAGCCCGCGCGTTTCTGGCGGCCTGAGCGGAGGAGCACAGTTCGCGTGGAGTTCGTTCGGCTCCGGATCGGCCTTCAGCTCGAACGAGGTGTACGGTCGCCATGCCAGTGCCGCGTTCGGGCTGGAACCTGCGGCCCTCGTCAGCACCGCCCGGCCGGCACAGTTGCGGCCGGCAGTCTGCGCGGGCCCCGACGGCTTCGCCGTCGTGTTCGAGAGCGCGCTCGGCTCGACGCGTCGCGTCCTGGTCGAGCGCTTCGACGTGATGGGTCAGGCTCTGGATGCCGAGCCGATCCTGGCGGGGACGACGCCTTCGGCTGGCGCGGGAATCGCCTGGAATGGATCGGTGTACTGCCTCGCGTGGAATGACGGCACCGGAGTGGTCGCGCGGCGGATGTCGGCCAACGGCACCTTCCTCGACCCGGCGCCGATCCCCGTGATGTCGGGAGCCTCCGCGGACGTCGATGCCGTCGGGAGCGTGTTCCTCATCGTGACGACGGAGTCGACGAGCTTCTCTCCCGAGTTCCGCTCGACCTTCGTGCGCCGTTTCGACGGTGCGACCGGCTCGTTCCTCGACGCCGGCGCGGTGAACATCGGCGGCGGGTACTCGCAGCTCGCGCGCGTGGCCGCCGTGGGTGGGCGATGGCTGGTCACGTACCAGACCAACGATTCCCACGACAGCCCGCAGGCCAGCATCATCGCCACGTTCGTGAACAGCGACGGCACGCTGGGCGTGAGCACCGGCGTCGGCTATCCGGGCGGTTCGCCCGATGTCGCCGACGGCGATGGAGCCGCGCTGCTCGTGTGGCGCAGCCTGAGCCCGGCCAACGCGAACAACGACGTGGTGTGCCGGCGAGTGAGCACCGACGGAATCCTCGGTCCGACCGTGACGATCAGTGCCGCGCCGGGCCGGCAGATGAACCCCAAGGTCACTTGGGACGGGACGCAGTGGCTCGTGGCCTGGGAGGATCAGCGCAACCAGGTGACGTTCTACGACAGGCGCACGGACGTCTACGGGGCCCGCATCTCGGCCGGCGGTGCCCTGCTGGATCCGGCGAGCTTCCTCTGGCGCGATTCGGAACAGTCCGTTTCCTGGCCGACGCTGGCCACGAACGGTGCGCGCACTCTGCTCGTGACCTCCGAGATGCGACCGGAGGCTCCGTACGCCGCGACGCGCCTGGCGGCCGTGCGCACGCTCGGTGATTGCGCGAGCCCGGCCCGGTTCTGCAGGGCGGACACGAACTCGAGCGGACTCGCAGCACGCATCGATTCGAGCGGCAGCTCGAGCCTGTCGGCCAACAACCTCGTATTGTCGGCGTCGAACCTGCCGGCCAACGCCGTCGGCCTCTTCTTCCAGGGCACGCGCACCGCTCAGCCCGCGACTCCGTTCGGCAACGGCCTGCGCTGTGTCAGCGGCGCCGTTCGCCGTCTGGAAATCGTCCAGGCCTCTGGCGGTGTGGTCGCGGCGCCGCAGGACTTCTCGTCACCGGTCTGGTCGGGAGTCGCGGCGAATGACGTGCGCTACGTGCAGTTCTGGTTCCGCGACCCGCTCGCGGGCGGCGCGAACTTCGACAGCTCGGACGCCCTCGAGCTGACGTTCTGTCCGTGACCCGGGCGGACGGATCCGTCCGCAGGCGGACACCTCGCTGGAGGTGTCCGCACGCGGTTCAGCCGCGACGGTCGAACACCTTCTCGATCTTGGCCAGCATCGCCGACTCGGACGCCGAGATCTTGCCCACGCCGAGCACGCCGCCGCTGGCGCCGGCCATGGCGCGGGCGCGCTCCATGACGACACCCTTCAGGTGCGCGTTCTCGGTCTCGGTGAGCTGCTCGGACAGCCCGTGGACGAGCTGCAGCCAGGCGACGAAGTAGCGCGGTTCCGGCCGCTTCTCGAGCCAGACCTCCAGCAGCGCGTACTCGGTCGTCCCGGGCACGAAGCCCTTGGTCGCGGCGTGCTGGAGGAGGAACTCGCGCTCCTTCGCGTCGATCGAACCGTCGGCCCAGGCGACCTCGACGATGGGCAGGACGGACAGCGCGGCGGCCGTCTCGCCCCCGATCTTCAGCTCCATGAGCTTGTCGAGGCGCTCCTTGTTCTTGATCCCGGTCGCCCGGGAGATCAGATCCCGCGTCGTCTCCGCGTGCTTCAGCGCGCGCAGCCGCTCGAGGAGCTTGGCGTCCTCGCGCTTGAAGAACTCCTCTTCCAGGCTGCGGCCGCGGTCGCTCAGGGAGTCGTGGTTCGAGGATGACATGGGAGGCTTCTCGCGAGGCTGGGCGGGGCTCGGTGGCGGTCGGATCGGCCGAGCAGGCTACCCGCCGTGCGACGACTCGGCCAGACCGCGCGCGCCCGAACGACCCTCTGCGCGCTCATCGACCGAGTCCGAGCTCGCCGGCTCCGTTGGGCAGACCTCTTGCGCCGTCTGTTCGCAGTCGACGTGCTGCCTTGTCGCGACTGCGGCGGGGGCGCCGGCGGATCGCGACGATCGGCGATGGACTCGTCGTACGCAGGATCCTGGACCTCCTCGAACTGTCGAGTCGACCTCGGCGCGGATCGCTCCAGCCAGAGCGCCTCCGGCCGCCTCGATGTGAACCCCGAGGGCGCGCCGAGCGGCAGGAAGAGGTCCGGGGAATCGGTCGCAGGCCTCGGAAGCCTCGAGGAGTGCTCGCATGAGCTCCGATCCGCGCCCCGCGACGGGAGTCATCCGCTTGGAACTCCGATTCTCACCCGAGTTCTTCGGGGCCGCGTTCGCGTGCTGCGTCCAGGTTGTCCGCGTGCAGTTGCCGCCGGACTGTCGATCGTTGCATGCGTCACCGGGCAGCAGGTGGGCGGGATCGACCTGTCACACGCCGAGGACGCGGTGCGGCGCGCGAGGCTCTGGCCGCGTGGGGCACGTACCCGCACGGGTGCGTAACCCGCACGCGGGGTTCGCATAGGAGCCCGTCGGGCTCAGCCTGGCCCACCTCGCCACGAACAGGACCCCAGCGGAGCGCGCAGCATGAGCCCATTCCACCGATCCGATTCCTGGCTGGCAGCCAGCGTCTTGGCGTTTCTCCTGTGCATGGGGAGTGCTCGCGCGCAAGGGGCGGTCGGCGAGCGCTGGGCACGAACCCACGGCGGCCCGCCCACGTCCGAGGACTTCGGCTGGGGCCTGGCGCGTTCGCACTCGGGCCGCATCGCCGTGTGCGGCAAGTCCTCCGACCCTTCGGTCCTGCCGCCGTCCTTTCCCGTGGGGGACCTCGAACTCGTCGTCCACGACTCCGACGGGACTCGGCTGTGGTCGGTCCGATACGCCGCGCCGCTGGCCGGGCCCGAAGTGCCCGCCGAAGTGCGATTCGGTCCGCAGAACGAGGTCTTCGTGGTCGGGCACGCGACCAATCCGCAATACACGGTGCAACAGGGATTCCTGCTGCGCTTCACACCGGACGGTTCGTCCTGGTGGGTGCGAGACATCGGAGCGCCCGGACTTCGCTCGACCGTGTCGTGCTCGGCGTTCCTGCCCGACGGGGACCTCGTGGTCGGCGGTACGGACGGAGCGAACCCGGGCAACCTGTCGGTCCAGCGCCGCCGTCCGGACACGGGTGACCTCGTGTGGGCGTGGAGTTTCGACGGCGGCGCTGGAGGGCTCGACGAGATCCGGGACATCGCCGTGACTCCCGCGGGGGACGTCTACGTCGCTGGACAAGTCGTGAGCCCCGCGACCCACGGTGACGTCGTCCTCGCGCGTCTCGACGGCGCGAACGGGCTCCTGCGGTGGATCCGGACGTTCGACGGTGGGATGGGCGGGCCCGACGACAGCTACGGACTGGCGCTCGACGGACTCGGCCGGCCGTACGTCGTCGGCCGGATCCGCACGGCGTCGGGCTTCCCAGCGGCGATCCTGGCCTACGACGATCAGGGATCCCCTCGATGGTCGCGCACGTTCGCGGGCAGCGCGAACCTGCCAGACAGCGCCGACGACATCCTGCTCGATCCGCTCGGCCGCCTGGTGACCTGCGGTCGGATCGAGAACCTGGGCACGCACGGTGACGTCGTGGTCTGGACGCACGACCTCGATGGCAACTTGCTGTCCAGCGTCACTTGGAACAGCGCGAGGAACGACGACGACAACCCCCAGGCTCTCACGTGTGACGAGTTCGGGAACGTGAGCGTGAGCGTCCTGCGGTACGAGGATCCTGTTCCGTCCGATGCCGACGGGGCCGTCGTGAGCTGGGACGCGTCTGGAACTCTGCGATGGGTCTACGAACGCAGCGGTCCAGGCTACCAGGAGCTCCTCGGACTCGCGTCCGCGGCCGGAGACGTCTTCGTCTCGGGCTCGATCCAGATCGCTCCTCTGGAGGTCGATTTCCTGGTCGCGCGACTGGGCACGGACGCAACGCCCATCTGCCTCGGGGATGGAACAGGCGCGCCGTGCCCGTGCGGCAACGAGGCGCCGAGTGGCACTCCCGTCGGTTGCCGGAACTCCCTGGGCGTGGGTGGACGCCTGGTGGGTCTGGGCTCGGCCAGCCTGAGCGCGGACACGCTCGTTCTGGTTGGCTCGGGGATGCCGGACTCGACGGTGCTCTACATCCAGGGAACGTCGACGGCGGGTGCCGGCTCGGGGACACCATTCGGCGACGGAGTGCGTTGCGTGGGCGGGACCATCCTGCGCCTCGGCGTGGCGGCAAATGTCGCGGGAGCTTCGTCGTTGCCCCAGCCCGGTGGCGCGAGCCTGTCCTCGCGCGGACAGATCACGTCGCCGGGGAGCCGCGTCGTCCAGGCGTGGTATCGCAATGCGGCGAACTACTGCATGGCGGCGCCGTTCAATCTGACGAACGGCCTGCTCGTCGTCTGGCGCACCTGAAGCGCGGGGGCGCACTCGACTGCACGTTCACGGAGCCTCGGACCGCAGCTCGCCATCCGCGGCTCCGGAGGCAGACACCGAGTCGAGCGTGGTGTCGAGCCCGCGCCCCGGCGCGCTCGGCATCGCCGACGGCGCGGCACCGGGCGCGGAAGCTGCGTCAGGGCCCTGCGACCGGCACCGCCGGGTGCCGGATCGAGACCACGAGCAGCACGACGTTCGCCAGCACCATCGAGCCGAGCAGCGCGACGATCAGGATCCAGGGCTTGCGGCGGATCAGGTCCAACATGGTCAGGGTCCTTGGAAACCGAGCTCGACGACCTGGACGTCGCCCGTGGCCGCGTCGGTCACGCGCACGGAGACGGGGAACTTGCGCCGGTAGTCGGCGCGCGCGACGAACGCGAACACGGGCACCTTGGCCTCGCCGAGGGCTTCGACCTCGATGGAGTCCGAGCTCACCTTCCACTCGACCGCGGGCGCATGCGGATCCGCGGAGACGGGCTCGATCCGGTAGCGCGCGGCCTCGCTCGACTTGTTCTGCACGTGGATCGTGAAGAGGTTCTGGATGCGCTGCTCGTCGAGCGTGTAGGGCAGCCCGCGCGCGCGCAGCGCCGTCGCCTCGAACGAGGTGCGGCGCGCCGCCGCGAACGCGAACACGCCCGCGCCGACGAGCGCCAGCAAGGCGTAGAGCACGACCCGCGGGCGCAGGAGCCGGCGTCGCTCGCCGTGGAACCCGCGCAGCGAGTCGTAGCGCACCAGGCCCTCGGACCGGCCGACCTGCCGCATGATCGAGTCGCAGGCGTCGACGCAGTTCGTGCAGCCGATGCACTCCATCTGCAGGCCGTTCCGGATGTCGATCCCCGTCGGACAGACGTTCACGCAGCTGCCGCAGTCGATGCACGCGCCCTCGGCCTTGTCCTTGGGGCCGCGCGGCTCACCACGCGCCGCGTCGTAGCCGACGATCACCGTGTCCTCGTCGACCAGCGCCGATTGCAGGCGGCCGTACGGACAGAGGACGATGCAGAACTGCTCGCGAAACCAGGCGAAGTCGAAGTACAGGACCAACGACAGCGCGATCGTCCACGAGAACGCGACCCAGTGGCCCGACGGTCCGGCGAGGAGCGCCGGCAAGAGCTCCTCCACCGGGAGGAAGTACGCCAGCAGCGTGTGCGTCAGGACCAGGACGACGCCCGCGAACAGGATCTGCTTGAGGACCTTCCGCCACAGCTTGTCGAAGGTCCACGGTTGCTTGTTGCGGCGCAGCCGCTCGTTCCGGCCGCCCTCGACCCAGCGCTCGATGCGGCGGAACACGCCTTCCAGGAACACGGTCTGCGGACAGGCGTAGCCGCACCACACGCGACCGAACAGCGACGTCAACGCGAACAGCGCGAAGCCGAACCCGGTGAGCAGGAAGAAGACGAGGTAGAAGTCCTCGCGCGTGTACGTGTGGCCGAACAGGAACGCCGTGCGGTTCGGGACGTCGAAGTGGATCGCGTGGCGTCCGTCGACGTGGATCCACGGCATCACCAGGTAGAACGCGATCAGGAGCACGAACACGACGTTGCGCCGCGTGTGCCAACGGCCGCGGACGTCCGCCGGTTGGAGGACGTTGTGAGATCCGTCCGTGTTGATCGAGTAGACGGACTCGAGATCGGGCTTGCGCCGCAGCCCCTGCTGGACTTTCGTCATCGGCGCCGACCCCCGCGCGGCTCGCGGTCATCCTCCACTCGACGTCCCTCCTGGCGCCGGCTTGGCCGGCTCCGCGGGCGGACTCGCCGCGAGCTCCTTCTCCCACTCCGCGGTCGACTTGCCCTGCGGCGCCTTGCCGGGGACGTTCAGGCCCTTGCGCGACAGGACGTGCGCCACGACCTGGCGCACGCGCACGGGGCCCAGCTGGTCCTTCCAGGCCTGCATGCCCTTGTCGAGCACGCCGTTCATGACCGTGTTGTAGACCTGCAGCGGCGCCGGGCCGTGCAGCCAGAAGTCGTCGGTGAGGTTCGGCCCGATGTCGCCGCCGCCCAGCGGTCCGTGACACTGCACGCACTTCTGCTGGAAGATCTTGGCGCCGGCGTCGAGCTGCGCCGGGACCTTGGTCATGAGCAGGAGCGACTCCTCCGTCACCTCCTTGCCCATCTCGCGCTCGATCTGGGCGGCCGCGGCGGACTCCTCCTCGCGCTGCCAGGCCTGGGCCTGCGTGTAGCCGATGGCGAAGGTCTCGTAGAACAGCCAGTACCCGACGGAGAACACGATCGCCCCGTAGAGCGTGAAGAGCCACCAGTTGGGCAGCTTGTTGTCGTACTCCTGGATGCCGTCGTAGTCGTGGGCCAGGGGGACGTCGGCGCGGTGATCAGACATCGCTGTGCTCCTGAGTCGAGGTGTCCGGCCGATCCGATCGGAAGGGCAGTGAGGCGAGCTCGTCCACGCGGCGCCGGTCGCGCATGCCGAACACGACGCGCACGATCACGGCCATGAAGAAGACGAAGAAGAAGACGAGCGCGACGAGGGGCAAGGACAGCCACTCGTTGCCCTGGTAGTACTGCTGGAACATCACTGTCCTCCGGCTTGCACGAGCTTGGGCGGCGCGCGCAGCGTGCCGAGCTGTTGCAGGTAGGCGATGAGCGCGACGATCTCGGAGTCCGGCGCGATGGTGACGCCGCCGGTCTTCAGCAGGTCGTCCGCGATGATCCGGCCCTGCGCCAGCGCCAGCTCGCGCGCGTCGGCGATCGTGGCCTCGTCGTAGGGCGTGCCCAGCGTCTTGAGGACCGACAGCTTCTTGGGCGTCTCTGCGAAGTCGACCGTGCTCTCGTGCAGCCACGAGTACGCCGGCATGATCGAACCCGGCGACGTCGAGCGCGGGTCGCGCATGTGCTGGTAGTGCCACATGTTCGGGTAGCGGCCGGCGAGCCGGTGCAGGTCCGGCCCCGTGCGCTTCGAGCCCCACTGGAACGGACGGTCGTAGACGAACGACTCGGGCCGCGAGTAGTCGCCGTAGCGCAGCGTCTCGTGGCGGAACGGCCGGACCATCTGGCTGTGGCAGACGTAGCAGCCCTCGCGCACGTAGATGTCGCGACCCTCGAGCTCGAGCGGCGTGTAGGGCACCTGGTGGTACTTGCTGACCGCCTCGACCATCGCGCCCTTGGGGGCGTCCGTCGCGGCGTAGGAGTCCTTCGTGGCGATGGTCGGGACGAGCTCGATCAGCCCGCCGATCAGGATCGAGATCAACACGAGGACCGTGAACACGAGGGACTTGCCCTCGAGCAGCGAGTGCCAGCCCACGCTCTGGCTCTGGAACTTCTTGTAGTAGGCCGCGCACGCGACGACGAGCAGGACGCCCACGGCCGCCACGACCGCGCTCGAGATGGGCCCGGACAGCGCGAAGGCGATGGCCACCGCGATCACGACGAACGACAGCACGACCGGCGCGCTGAAGACGAGCTTCCCGGCCGACACGATCGACGCGGGCGGGGCTGCCGGAACCTGGATGGTCTCGCGGACCGGCGAGCCGGAGCGGATCGTCTTCACCAGGTTGTAGGCCATCAGCAGGTAGCTGACGAAGAACGCGCTGCCGCCGACGAGGCGCATCACGTAGAGGAACTGGCCGCTCTTCAGGACCTCGATGAAGTCGGTGTTCTTCAGGTAGCCCTCGGAGTCGAGCGCCTGGAAGAAGAGGCCCTGGTTGATCCCGTTCACCCACATCGCGCCGATGTAGAGCAGGATCCCGAACGTGCTCAGCCAGAAGTGCGCGTCCGCGAGCCGCGTCGAATGGAGCTTCGTCCCCCACAGTCGCGGGACGATCCAGTACAGGAGACCCGCCGCCATGCCCGCGTTCCAGCCCAGCGCGCCGCCGTGGACGTGGCCGATGATCCAGTCCGTGTAGTGGCCCAGCGCGTTGACGCTCTTGATGGAGAGCAGCGGGCCCTCGAACGTCGACATGCCGTAGAAGGTGACGGCGACGACGAAGAACTTGATGACCGGGTCCGTGCGCAGCTTGTCCCACGCGCCGCGCAGCGTCAGCAGCCCGTTGAGCATCCCGCCCCACGACGGCGCCCACAGCATCAGGCTGAAGACCATGCCCAGCGTCTGCGCCCACTCGGGCAGCGACGTGTACAGGAGGTGGTGCGGTCCGGCCCAGATGTACAGGAAGACCAGCGACCAGAAGTGCACGACCGACAGCCGGTACGAGTACACGGGCCGGCCGACCGCTTTCGGCAGGTAGTAGTACATGATCCCGAGGATCGGCGTGGTCAGGAAGAACGCGACCGCGTTGTGCCCGTACCACCACTGCACCAGCGCGTCCTGCACGCCCGCGAACACCGGGTAGCTGTGCGTGAAGCTCGTCGGGATCTGCAGGTTGTTGACGATGTAGAGGACCGGGATCGTCACCACCGTCGCGATGTAGAACCAGATCGCGACGTACATGTTGCGCTCGTTGCGCTTCGCGATCGTCATGAAGAAGTTGATCGCGAAGATCACCCACACGAGCGCGACGAGCACGTCGATGGGCCAGATCAGCTCGGCGTACTCCTTGCTCTGCGTCAGGCCCAGCGGGAGCGTCACCGCGGCGCTCACGATGATGAGCTGCCAGCCGATGAAGTGCGCCCAGCTCAGGACGTCCGAGCCCAGCCTCGTGCGCAGCAGCCGCTGCATCGAGTGGTAGATGCCCATGAACATCATGTTCCCGACGAACGCGAAGATCACCGCGTTCGTGTGCAGCGGGCGCAGGCGGCCGAAGCTGAACCACGACGTCTCGAAGTTCACCTTCCAGAAGGACAGCTGCGCCGCGACGATCACGCCCAGGAGCAGCCCGACCGCGCCCCACACGATGGTGGCGATGGCGAAAGCGCGGACGACCTTGTCGTCGTAGACGACTTCGCGCGTGGCATTCGATGAGGAGTTCATGGTTCTTCCCGGGCTTGGAGGCCCGTTTCGTTCTCGGAGGGCGACGGGCGCGGCGCATCGGCCGCGCGCGAGGTGTCTCCGGTCGGTTCGGTGAGCGGCAGGAGCGAGAGGCGCTCGGAGTGCTCGAAGTCGCGCTGGCGCAGCGACACGAAGAAGAGCACCAGCGCGGCGCAGACGAGCAGGATGCTGACGAAGACGAGCACGATCAGGACGTCCATCGCGCGCTCCTCCTCGACAGCCGGTACGTGGTCAGACCGATCAGCCCGACGGAGCTCGCCGGCATCAGCACGGCCGCGGCCAGCGGACCGACGTGCCCCGCGAGGCACGCGCCGACCGCGCCGACGTTGTAGGCGACGGCCAGCACGAGGTTCGTGCGCACGACGCGCGACAGGTCGCGCGCGGCCGTCAGCGCCGTGCGCACCGCGCCGACTCCGTCGCCCAGGTAGTAGAGGTCCGCCCGCGCCGGCAGGTTCGGACGGTCGACCGCCGGCGTCGCCGCGCACGCCGCGGCGTCGAAGGCCGGGGCGTCGTTGATCCCGTCGCCGACCATCCACGTGTCCTCGCGGTCGAGGGCGCGCACGTAGCGCGCCTTGTCCTCGGGCGACTGCGCGCCCCGCGCGTGCGACGCGTCGAGGCCCAGCACGCGCGCGACGCGCTCGACGCGCTCCGGGCGGTCGCCGCTCAGGAGGTGCACCTCGCAGCCGTGCTCGCGCAGGCGCGCCACCTCCTCGCGCGCGTCCGTCTTGAGATCCTCTTCCAGCTCGAACGACGCGATCCACGCGCCGTCGACCGCGAGGCAGACCCCGCTCGCGTCGCCGGCGCGCACGTCGCTCGCAGGTTCGAGCGCGAACTCGCGTCGACCGAGGCGCCAGGTGCGCCCGTCGTGCCGGACTTCGAGTCCACGGCCCGCGACCTCGCGCACCTCGAGCCCGTCGAGCAGCGTCACGCGCCCGTCGCGCGCCAGGTGCGCGTTCAGCGTGCGGCTCACCGGGTGCAGGCTGCGCGCCGTCGCCTCGGCCAGCACGGCGCGCGCGTCGTCCGGCAGCGCGTCGAGCGTCGCGATCGAGCGCGCCGACAGCCGCAGCGTGCCGCGCGTCAGCGTCCCGGTCTTGTCGAAGATCACGTGGCGCACCTTCAGGACGCGCTGCAGGAACCCGCCCTCGCGCAGGAAGATCCCGCGGCGGCGCAGCGCGGAGTGCACGAGCTCGTGCGCCAGCGGCGTCGCGAGTCCGAGCGCGCACGGGCACGTCACGACCAGCACGGACAGCGCGACCTCGATGGCGCGCTGCGCGCCGCTCGACGACCAGGCCCACAGGCCGATCGCCGCGAGGCTCAGCACCAGGGCGACGTAGACGAGCGCGAAACGGCTCCACCCGCGACCGTCGCTCGCCGCGCGCCGTCCGCGCGCCGCGTCGGCTCCGCTCGCCGACAGCAGCGTGTGCAGCCGCGACGCCGCGAAACCCTCGCGCGCGGCGAGACGCACGCTCTGGTCGCCGACCTGGAACGCGCCCGCCGGCACGGTCTCGCCCGGCTCGAACGCGCGCGGCCGCGACTCGCCCGTGATCCAGTCGAGGCTGAACCGGCCCGGAGCCGCGAGCACGCAGGCTTCGACGGGCACCAGGTCGCCCGGCAGCACCCACAACTCGTCGCCGGGCTCGATCGAGGACGCGCTCACCGTCTGGAGTTCCGCGCCGCGACGACGGCGCACGTAGAGGTCCTCGACGCCGTCGCTCGACAAGAGCGCGTGCCGGTTGCGCTGCACGACGCGCTCCTGCAGCCAGCGACCCAGCACCATGAGCGCCACGAAGATCGTGACCGTGTCGAAGTACGCCGCTTCGGGTCCGATCGAGAGCCACGCCCACGTCGATCCGGCGTACGACAGCGCGATGCCCAGCGCGATCGGGAGGTCGAGGTGGACGACGCCGCGCACGATCCCGCGCCAGGCCGACACGAAGAAGATCGAACCGCCCGCGAGCACGGCGACGCTCGCGAGCGCGAAGCTCCAGCGCCCGAGCACCGCGTACAGCCCGCCGTCCCCGGGCGCGAGCCCGAGGTAGAAGCACAGGCTGAAGATCATCACGTTCAGCGCGGCCGCCAGGCAGATCCCGAGCCGCACGACGAGAGCGCGCGACGTCGCGAGGTCGCCCTTGCGCTGCGGACCGAAGCGGTATCCGAAGCGCTCGGCTCCGCGCACGTAGTCGCGCAGGTCCAGCCGTCCCGGCTGCCACGCGAACTCGGCGCGACCGAGCGCGGGGTTGATGCGCACGTCGACGCCGCCGTCGTGGCGCGACCACAGCTCCTGCAGGAGCCACACGCACGCCGCGCAGTGCACGCCCTGCACGTCGAGCGCGATGCGCGCCACGCCGTTCGTGTCCGTCGCGGCGCCGTCGAGCAGCGGGTCGAGCCACGCCAGCGTGTCCGCGCGCAGCTGCGGCGGCGGAGCCTCGGATCCCGCGCGCAGCTCGTAGTAGCGCTCGAGACCCTCCGCGCCGAGCAGCGCGTGCACGGTCTTGCAGCCCGCGCAGCAGAACGCGCCCAGGTCGGCGCTGCGCGACGCGCCGAGCTCGAGGCCGCAGTGGCGGCAGAGCCCGCGCTCGAGCGGCTGCTCGCGCAGCATGCGCGCATCGGCGGCGGCGATCGCGGCGCTCACCACAGCACCACCTCGTGGATCCGCGCGTGCGGGATCCACTCCAGCGCGCCGAAGCCGCGCAGCGCGAGCTGCACGCCCATCGCGACCGCCAGGACCGCGCCGGCGCGTGCGAAGCCGGTGCGCAAGCGTGCTCCGGCCCAGCGCCAGCCGTACGTGATCGCCAGCAGCAGCGGCAGCGTCCCCGCTCCGAACACGAGCATCGCCAGCGCGCCGCGCCACGGCCCGCTCGACGCGAGCGCCGCCAGCGCGACCGTGTACACCGGACCGCAGGGCAGGAGGCCGTTCGTCACGCCCAGGCCGAACTTGCGCACGCCCTGCCGCGCGCCCGCGATCCGCGCGAAGAAGCGCGCGACGCCGGGCGCGAAACGGCCGGCACAGCCGGGCGACGCGATCGGGAAGATGCCCAGGAGCCCCAGCCCGACCCACACCAGCGCGAACGCGGCCAGGAGCGACAACGCGGCCTGCCACGCGGCCGCGTGGATCCCCGCCGGGAGCAGCGCGCCGATCGAGCCCAGCGCGAGACCGATCGCGGCATAGCTCGCCAGGCGTCCCGCGTGGTACGCGAGGAGAGAACCCGCGACGGATCCCGCGCGCGCGTCGCGCTCGGACGGCAGCGATGCGGCGCACACGAGCGGACCGCACATGCCCAGGCAGTGGCCCGCGCTCATGAGCAGTCCGAACGCCAGGATCTGGAACAGATCCTGCGGTTGCGCAGCGACGCCGCAGCAGTCGTTCACCGCGCGGCCTCCGGCTCGCCCGTCGCGCGCGCGGCGAGGAACGCGCCGACCAGGCTCCACGCGGCCAGCGCGAGTCCGATCACGAGCACGGTTCCGCCGACCGCCGACGCGAGCGCGAGCGATTCCCCGCCGGCGACGACGTGGGTCGTGCGCTGCGGCTGACCCATCCAGCCCAGCACGAGGCTGGGCACGAAGGCGCCGAACGCGCCGGCCAGCACGAGGACCGATGCCGCGCGCGAGGGACAGTCGCGCGCCTCGGCGCCGAACCACTCGGGCGCGACGTGGAGCAGTCCCGCGAACAGCGCGCAGACGACGCCGAGGGCGACGAAGTGCAGCTGCGCGCTCGCGAACGAGCTCTGCGCGACCAGCACGCCGGCCGGCACCGACGCCGACACGAGCCCGGCCAACGCTCCGCAGGACAGGAGGAGGATCGCGCTCGCCGCCGCGCACAGCGCGCCACTCGGCCGTGGCGACGAGCGCGACAGCGCGACGATCCAGGCCGCGACGAGCCCGGCGAACGGCAGGCCCGCCGCGAGGGCCAGCGCGGAGGCCGACGCCGAATCGGCCGGCGAGATCGCGCGCCCGATCACGTGCACCGGAGCCCCGGCGAAGGCGAGCACGCCGAGCGCGAGCACGCACACGACGGCCGCGCGCGACGCTCCTCCGCGCCGCGCGGCGTGGCTCATGACGACCTCGTCGATCAGGCCGAGGGCGGCGATCACGGCCGCGGCGATCGCGGGGTGACCCCAGGCCCAGAACCACTCGGCGAAGCGCACGTCCAGCGCCACCGCGCCGGACCCGAACACGTCGGCCGCTCCGGCGCGCTGCGCCACGAGCAGGACGACGGCCGCGCACAGGATCGGCGCGGCCAGGATCTGCACCAGCGCCGCGACGACGAGCGCCCACGCGAAGAGGGGCAGCTCCAGCGCGTCGTGCGTCCTCCAGCGGCTGGCGACCACCGTCGCGATCGCGTTCGCGCCCGCGCACGCGCCCGCGATGCCGACGGCGAGCAGGCCGAGCAGGCTCCACGCGAGCCGCGAATCCGGCCGGAACGCGAACGGCGCGTCGAAGCTCCACCCGGTGTCCGCGGGCGACGCCGCGAACGCCACGGTGAAGAGGACGACGCCGACCAGGTAGACGTGGAACGCGAGGCGGTTCAGGCCCGGCCAGGCCATCTCCTGCGAGCCGCACGCCGCGGGCAGGAGCGCGTTGCCCAGCACGCCCGGGATCGCCGGCAGGACGACCAGCGCGACGAGCGCGAGCCCGTGCATCGTGTACATGCGGCGGAACGTGTCGGCCGCGACTCCGCTCGCGAACGGTTGGAAGGCGAGCCCGAGTCCGAGCACGACGCCCGCCACGAGCGCGACCGCGGCCGTCACGGCCCACGCGCGCGCGATACGGCGGTGGTCGTGCGTGAACAGCCACAGCTCGACCGGCCCGTTCGCGGCGTGCTCGCTGTGCGCGGATCCCGCACCGGATGACGTGGCGTGGTTCACTGGAGGCTCTTGATGTATGCAGCCAGGCCGGCGATCTCGAGGTCGTGCAGCCGACCGCGGAAGCTCGGCATCACCGGCTCGAAGCCCGCGACCACCTTGGCCGTCGGGTCGAGCAGCGACTCGCGGATGTACTCGTCGGTCGGCTCGACGACGCTCTGATCGCTGAGGACGTGCTGCCGCGCGAGGAAGCCCTTGAACGACGGGCCGACGAGCTTCGATCCGTCGATCGAGTGGCACTGCGTGCAGCCGCGCATCTGGTAGCTGCGCGCGCCGAGCTCGATCGGCGGCAGGTCGAGCGGCGGGCCCGAGATGCCCGCGTACCACGTCTCGAAGCCGCCGGCCTCGTGCACGATCACGTTCGCGGCGATCGCCGCGTCCGTCGCGCGCGGGAACGTCGTCGAGCGCGCTTCGAACTCGCCGGCCTGAGTCGCCTGCACCCAGGCCTGGCGGTCCTGTCCCGTCGCGGCGAACGCCTGCAGGCGGAACGCGGGCACCGTGAACGTGTAGGGCGCGGGACCGCCGCGCAGCGCGAGCACGATCGGCCGATCGAGCGGCAGGTGCAGCTCGTTCGCGACGTAGCCGTTGGGATAGGTGAACGAGTAGGCGCCGTCGTTCAGGCGCACCTGGACGACGGACGCGCCGCGCGGGGCCGTCTGCACGTCGGCCCACACGAGCGAACCTTGCACGACCACCAGCGCGAAGAGCACGGCGGCCGCGGCGGCGGCCGCGGTGATCCACCGGGCGAGCGGACGCGGTTTCGCGTCCCGCGCACCGGCGTCGAAGCGCGGCCCGAACAACGCCAGCGCCAGCGCTCCGGCGACCAGCACCGCGAAGAACACCGCGAACCAGGCCGCGAGCAAGAAGCTCCGGTCGACCGCGGCCGCGTACGTCGACGCCTGCGGCAGCGCGCTCGCGCCCTGGACGAGGAGGATCGTGCTCATCGGCCGCCCTCCGTCGCGCGCGCGTGCTCCGCGATCGTCAGCTCCATCGCGCGCTCGATCGGCACCGCGACGACGCCCTTCGGCTTGTCGATCCAGGCGTAGTTCGCGATCCGCGCCGCCTGCGACGCGCGCGTCTCGCGCGTCGCCGCGGGGATCGACGACCAGCCGCGTTCGGCCCTCAGGTCCGCCGTCCCGCGCTGGAACGCGAGCGGCGCGAGCTGGCTCAGCGCGCACACGGCGGCGACCGTGACGACGAGGACGCCGAGGACCGTCGCGAAGGAGATGGTGCGCGCGTCGCTCATGGTCACACGTTCTCGAAGTGCAGGGACTCGTGGAGACGCGGATCGCCGACCGGCACGAGCGACCGGTCGGACGCCAGGTGGGCGAGGCCGGCGATCCACGCCGCACCGACGGCGACGAAGGCCGCCGCGTCGAGCACGCCGACGAGCGAACCCGTGCGCGCGACGCCCGGCGCGATCAGCCAGAACAGGTCGACGGCGTGCATGACGAGCAGCCAGACGGCCCAGAATGTCAGGACGCCCAGGCGCCGCTTGGCGTGGCGCGACAGGAGCCCCGCGAACGGGAGCACGAAGTTCCCGAAGAGGAGGATCGCGCTGACGACGGCCCACGGGCCCTCGAAGCGCTCCTGGAACCAGAGCGTCTCCTCGGGGATGTCCGCGTACCAGATCAGCATGAACTGGCTGAACGCGATGTAGCCCCAGAAGAAGGTGAACGCGAAGAGCAGCTTGCCCAGGTCGTGGAAGTGCTCGACGCCGACGCGGCCGCGCAGGAGGCCGCGCGACTGGAGGAAGCGCAGGAAGAGGATCGTCGCGGCGACGAACGAGACGACCGACCCGGCGAAGACGTAGACGCCGAAGATCGTGCTGTACCACTCGGGGTCGAGCGACATCAGCAGGTCGAACGCCGCGA
This sequence comes from Planctomycetota bacterium, assembly GCA_044221705.1. Taxonomy (GTDB): domain Bacteria; phylum Planctomycetota; class UBA1135; order UBA1135; genus JAEUHZ01. The sequence continues at coordinate 8,855 of JBGAOR010000015.1, read as the reverse complement.
AGTTGATCGTCAACGCGAAGGCGATCATCGCCGGCGGAGCGCGACGCTCGAGCGCTTCGGTCGGGGCGGTGCCCTCGGTGCGATCCTGCTCGACCGACCGCCGCAGCAGCCAGCGCCCGAGCAGGGCCCACACGCCGAAGTAGACCGCGCAACGGACGGCGAAGAAGCGGCCGTCGAGGAACACGGCCTTCTTCGCGATCGCGGCGTGCTCGTGCGCGACCGCCGGATCGGCCCACGGCCACAGCGAGCCGTCGCCGCGCGCGGCCAGGACCACCAGCGGGACCATGAGCACGGCGACGACGATCGTGTTGGCGGCCAGGATCTCGGCCACGCGGCGCACGACGACGCTCCAGCCGGCGCGCACGAGGTGCTGGAGGATCACGAAGAACAGCGCGCCGAGCGAGATCGTCAGGAAGAACGCGCAGGCGAAGAGCCACGCGTGCTGGAAGCGCCGGAAGCCGTCGCCGCGCGCGTGGCCGAGCCACAGACCGGCGGCGAGCGCCAGGACGGCGACGACGATCGCGACGTTGCGCGCGCGACCCGCGAGGGGCCCGAGGCGGTCGTTCGAGGCGGTGTGGAGCGTGCTCATCGTGTGCTCACAGTCCCAGCGCGCCGCGCGCGGCCGGCGGGACGTCCTCGGGCTTGGCGTTCTGGGAACGCTGCAGGGCGCGCACGTACGCGACGATCGCCCAGGAGTCGTCGCGCGACATCTGCTTGCCGTACGCCGGCATCGTGCGCACGCCGTTCCGGACCGTGTCGTAGAGCTGACCGACGCTGCGCGCGCGCACGACCGGGTCGTGCAACGACGCCGGCGGGACCCAGTTGGGCTCCATCAGCTCGCTCGCGCGCACGGCGACGAGGCCGTCGCCGTAGCCCGCGCCGCCGTGACAGGGCGCGCAGTAGATGCCGAAGCGCTCGCGGCCGCGCGCCAGGACGCGCGCGTCGACGGGCACCGGGATCTGCGTGCACCAGTCCTGGCCGACCTTGCCCGTCGCGACGGCTCCGTCGCGGTCGAGCTCGCCGACGGCCACGGTGCCGGCCACGTCGGGCCGCATCGCGCGACCGTCGGCGTAGTGCGGGTTCGCGGCCTGCGCGCGGAAGCGCGGCTGCCAGTCCATGTCGCCGACGAGGTGGAAGGGCGCGCGGGTCGAGTCGCCGAAGCGCGCGGCCGCGAACCAGGCGAACGGCACGAGCGCGGCGGCCGCCAGCGCGACCGACGCCGCGCGCACCCACGTCGGGGTGCCGGCGCGATCCGCGGACTCCTCGCAGGCGACGACCGGGTGCGGCGTCAGGCCCTGCAGCAGCTCGCGCGTGCGGCGTGCGTCGAAGCGCGCGTCGACGGCCTCGATCGCCAGGAAGAAGCCGTCGTCCGTCGCGCGGCGAAACCGCGGGTGCTCGAAGATCGCGTGATGGTGCAGCGGCAGCTTGTTCAGCAGGAACATGCCGAAGAACGCCGCGAACGCCGAGAAGAGGACCGTCACCTCGAAGGTGATCGGGATGTTGGCCGGGATGCCGAACAGGGGCTTGCCGCTGATGCGGAACGGGTAGTCGACCGCGTTCGTCCACCACTGCAGGAGCAGCGCGCCGCCCAGGCCGGTGAGCCCGCAGGCGAGCACGATCCAGGGCAGCCGCGTCGAGCGCACGCCCATCGACCGCTCGATGCCGTGGATCGGGAACGGGCTGTAGACGTCGAAGCGGGTGTAGCCCGCGTCGCGGACCCGCTCGGCGGCGGCCTTCACGGCGCCGACGTCGTCGAACTCGGCGACGAGGGCGTGGAGGGCGGGCGACGCGGCGGTCGTGGAGACAGTGCGGTCAGCCATCGTGGCGACCTCCGGACTTCGCGACCGCGTGCGCGCTCGGGGTTGGGGCGGCACTCCCGTGCGCTCCCGCGCCGGCGGGAGCGTGCGCGTGTGCGTGCGCCGCGGGCAGGACCGTCTTGACCTCCGCCATCGCCACCATCGGCAGGAAGCGGCAGAAGAGCAGGAACAGGGTGAAGAACAGGCCGAACGTGCCCGCGAACGTGAACACGTCCACGAGCGTCGGCGTGAAGTGGCCCCAGGAAGACGGCAGGTAGTCGCGCGAGAGCGAGATCACGACGATCACGAAGCGCTCGAGCCACATGCCGACGTTCACGAGGACCGCGACGGCGACCATCAGGTAGGCGTTCGTGCGGAACTTCTTGAACCAGAAGAACTGCGGCGCGACGACGTTGCAGAAGACCATCAGCCAGTACGCCCAGGCGTACGGACCCATCGCGCGGTTCAGGAACGCGAAGCGCTCGTAGGCGTTGCCGCCGTACCAGGCGATGAAGAACTCGGTCAGGTAGGCGAAGCCCACCATCGATCCCGTCGCCAGGATCACCTTGCACATGTTCTCGAGGTGGCGGGTGGTGACGAGCTCCTTCAGGCCGAACAGCTCGCGTGCCGGCACCATGATCGTCACGACCATCGCGAACCCGCTGAAGATCGCGCCGGCCACGAAATAGGGCGGGAAGATCGTCGTGTGCCAGCCCGGGACCTGCGACACGGCGAAGTCGAAGCTGACGACGGAGTGCACGCTGAGCACCAGCGGCGTCGCGAGCGCCGCGAGGATCAGGTACGCGCGCTCGAAGCGGTGCCAGTGACGCGCGCTGCCGCGCCAGCCCAGCGCGAAGAACCCGTACAGCCGGCGCTTCAGCGGCGAGATCGCGCGGTCGCGCAGCGTCGCCAGGTCCGGGACGAGGCCCATGTACCAGAACAGCGCCGAGACGGTGGCGTACGTGCTGACCGCGAACACGTCCCACAGCAGCGGGCTGCGGAAGTTCGGCCACATCGACATCTGGTTCGGCAGCGGGAACAGCCAGTACGCGAACCAGACGCGGCCGACGTGGACCGCCGGATAGAGGCCGGCGCAGCACACCGCGAAGAGCGTCATCGCCTCGGCCGCGCGGTTGATGCTCGTGCGCCAGTTCTGCCGCAGCAGGAACAGGATCGCCGAGATCAGCGTGCCGGCGTGCGCGATGCCGACCCAGAAGACGAAGTTGACGATGTCCCAGCCCCAGAACGCGGGGTTGTTGTTCCCCCACACGCCGACGCCGGTCGAGATCAGGTACGCCACGAGCGCGAACAGCACCAGCGTGAACGTCCCCGAGATCGCGATCGCGACGTACCACGCGCGCGGCGGCTCGGGACGCTCGAGCACGCCCGCCACGCGGCGCGTGACCGCGGCGAAGTCCTGATCGCCCTCGACGAGGCGCGGTCGGACCCAATCGCGGCCCGCGACGGCGCTCGCCGCTCCGTGTGCTTCACCCGCCATGAGCGGACTCCTCCCCGGCGGGGTTCGTGATGCGCGCCAGGTAGGCGGTGCGCGGACGGATGTTCAGCTCGGCCAGCATCGCGTACGAGCGCGTGGCGGCGTGCATGCGCGAGACGCGGCTCTCGGGATCCGCGAGGTCGCCGAAGACGATCGCGCTGGTCGGGCACGTCTGCGCGCAGGCCGGCACCACGTCGCCGTCGCGCAGCGCGCGGCCGGCGTTCTTGGCCTGGATCTTCGCGGCCTGGATGCGCTGCACGCAGAACGTGCACTTCTCCATCACGCCGCGCTGACGGATCGTGACCTCCGGGTTGAAGATCATCCGCTGAACGTCCGCGCCCTCGCGCTCGACGGCCTTGTGGTAGTTGAAGAAGTTGAAGCGCCGGACCTTGAACGGGCAGTTGTTGGCGCAGTACCGCGTGCCGATGCAGCGGTTGTAGACCATGTCGTTCAGGCCCTCGGCGCTGTGCACGGTCGCGGCGACCGGACAGACCTGCTCGCACGGCGCGCTCTCGCAGTGCTGGCAGGTGATCGGCTGGAAGCGGATGCGCTCGAGGCCTTCCTCGCCCAGGAAGTGGCGGTCGATGCGGATCCAGTGCATCTCGCGTCCGCGCAGCACCTGCTCGCGGCCCACGACGGGCACGTTGTTCTCGGCCTGGCACGCGACGGTGCACGCGGTGCAGCCGATGCACGCGTTCAGGTCGATGGCCATCCCCCAGCGCGCGCCGTGGGCGTCTTCGTGCTCCCACAGCGATTCGAGCGGCGGATGGTGCGGCGCGTGCTCCTCGAGGTGCGGGTCGGCGGCCCACTGGGCCAGCGTCGCCTCGCGCAAGAGCTCGCCGATCCGCTCCTCGTACCCGTGCTTGCCGATCTCGTCGTCGACGTGCGGGTCGGTCGTGCGCGCGAGCGCGTGCTTGCCGCCGGTCGTCTCGACCGCCAGGTCGAGCGCGCCGTCGAGCGCGTTCGCGGGCCGCAGCCGGTACGCGTCGAAGCCGACCGTCTCGATGCCTTCGCCGTCGAGCCCGCCGACGAGCCCCGCCGCCGAACGACCGTAGCCCAGGTGCAGCGTGACCGAGTCGTCCGCGTTGCCGGGCACGACGATCGCCGCGCACACGAGCTCGCGCCCGTTCGCGCGCAGCTTCACCAGCGCGCCGTCCGTGATCCCGAGCGCGCGCGCGGTCGCCGGCGAGAACCTCGCCGCGTTGCCCCACGTCGTGTTCGCGATCGCGTCGGGCAGCTCCTGCAGCCAGGCGTTGTTGGCGCCGCGACCGTCGAAGACCTTGGGGTCGGGCGCGAGCACGAGCTCGAGCTGACCGTTCGCGAGCTCCGCGGAGAGCGCGCGCGCTTTCGGCGCGGGCACGTCGAAGTCGCGGATCGTTGCGTCCACCCGCGGCAGCGCCGAGCCGCTCGCGAATCCGTCGTGCAGGATCTCGCGCCAGCGCGCGTCGGTCTCCCCCGGCGCGACCGCGGCCTGCACGAGCTGCTGCGCCGTCTCCTTCGTGCCGATCATCGCGGCGACGAGCTCGATCGGCGTGCGCCGCTCGAAGATCGGCGCGATCAACGGCTGGATCGTGCAGCGCGTCCCGTCCCACGACCGTCCGTCGCCGAACGCCTCGAGGTCGTGCGCGCGCGGCAGGTGCCACGTGCACGCGCGCGCCGTCTCGTCGCGCGCCAGGCCGAGCTGGATCGACAACGGGACCTTGCGCAGCGCGTGCCGCACGTCGACGTCGGCGGGCGCGTCGTACACCGGGTTGCCGCCCAGGATCACGAGCTCCGCGATCTCGCCGGCCTCCATGGCGCGCACCAAGTCCTTCAGCCCGGCCGCCGGGTCCGTCGGCACGGCGTCGGGCTCCTCGCTCAGGAACAGCGTGTGGCCCGCGTTGCCGAGCCGCGCGTTCAGCCGATGCGCGATCGCGTGCACGATCGCCGGCTGGCGCGGTCCGACGACGATCAGCGATTCGCCGCGGCGATCCGCCAGCTCCGCCGCCAGGTCGGCGAGAGCGCGCTCGATGCGCGCTTCGGCCAGGAACCCGCCCGTCGGTGACGTGCCGCCCGGCGTCGTGCCTTTGGGGGCGTGCGTCGCGGAAGCGCCGAGCGCGGCGTGCACGCGGTGCTCGAGCGCCGACAAGAACGGCTGGATCTGCTCGGCGCGCAGCGCGAAGCGGTGGTCCGCGGCGGACCCGGCCAGCGTCGGCGTGCTCTCGAACGCCCACGTGCGCTGCATGCCCGGCGACGACGGATCGCGGCGGCGCGCGAAGGCACGCGCGTTCGCCAGCGCGGCCGGGTGCTCGGAGATCGGGTCCGCGTCGAGGCACACGAGCGTGCGCGCCTGCTCGATCGCGAGCTGCGTACGCAGCGGTCGGCCGAAGGCGAGGCGCGCGCCCTCGACCTCGTTCGTGCGCGTCACCGGCGCCCACTCGACCCAGCGCGCCTTCGGCATCGCGGCCGCGAAGCGCTCGCGCAGCATCGCCAGCGTCAGCGACGTGCTCGATTCGGCCAGCACCGCGAGCCCCTCGCCGCCGCGTGCGCGAGTCGCCCCCATGCGCGCGGCGAACCACGGGTCGAACTCGGTCCACGTGCGCGGGTAGTCGGCGCCCTCGTGGCGCTGGACGAGGCCCGACGAGTGGTCGGGGTCGTACAGCTCGAGGATCGCGGCCTGCGCGCGCGCGCTCGCCGCTCCCGCGTCCAGCGGGTGCAGCGGATTGCCCTCGATCTTGATCGGCCGGCCGTCGTAGCTCGTGACGAAGAGCGACGCGACCGTGCCGCCGCCCAGGTCGACGGCCGACGCGAACCGCCGCGTCGTGCCCGGCACACGCCCGTTCGGCCGCTGCGCGAAGGGCAGGATCTCCTCGGTCTGCCAGCGGCAGCCCGACGCCGAAGCCAGCGCGGCGGACGCGCCCATGACCTGCAGGAAACGGCGGCGCGAGACGTCGCTCGGGGCCTCCGCGCGCTGCGGAACGTTCGGGTTCAGCGGTGACACGTGGAGCAGTCCGTCGAGGGTTGGATGTGCTTCTCGCGCATGATGTCGGCGCCGATCTCGCGCGCGGGGCGGTCGGGCGACCACTCCATGGACGTGACCTGATCGACCGGCCGCAGGTTCGGCGACGGGTCGCGGTGGCACTCGAGGCACCAGCCCATCGAGATGGGCGCCTCCTGGCGCACGCGATCCATCGTGTCGATGCGCCCGTGACAACTGACGCAGCCCACGCCGCGCGTGACGTGCGCGCTGTGGTCGAAGTACACGTAGTCGGGCAGGTCGTGCACGCGCTTCCAGCGCAACGGCGTGCCGTCGACGAAACTCGCGCGCAGCGGCGCCAGTGCTTCGCTCTCCGTGCGAATGCGCTGGTGGCAGTTCATGCAGGTCTCGAGCGGAGGGACGGCCGCGCGGGCCGTCTCCTCGACGGTCGTGTGGCAGTAGCGGCAGTCGAGGCCGAGCTCGCCCGCGTGCAGCGCGTGGCTGAACGGGATCGGCTGCTCCGGCGCGTACCCCACGTTCATCGTCTTCGGGCTCGCGCCGTACGCGAACAGGGTCACGACGTACAGGCCGCCGAGCGCCCCCACCGCCCCCAGGAGCACACGCACCCGATTCGTCCAGCGCGGGAAGACGTTCATCTGCGCGTTGGTGCGTAGCCCGGACTGCATGCGCGGGGCACGGAAGGAACGTCGAACCGGCGCGCGCGCGGCGCCGGAATCGGCCTCGGGCAGGGCGCGGAGACCACCGAGCACGGAAACATGGCCGGGATTCTCCGGAGCCGCTCCGGCCGCGGCGATACGGCCGAGTGCGTAAGTCGGCGTGGGTATTGACGTAGAGGCGCGCCTCGGTCCGGCGCTCCCGATTCAGGTCGTCGATCCGGTGCAGGAGCTGCCCGCGCCGGCGGTGCACCCGAAGCAGTGCCGACCGGTCGCGATGCGACGGCCCTGCAGCGCATCGAGGTCGAAGTCGCGCAGGTGTCGCGGCGCGCCGCCTCCGACCGCGAGCTCGAGCATCTGGTTGAAGTCGCAGTCGAAGAGCCTCCCGTCCCAACCGACGCTCAACGTGTTCTTGCACATCACGCCTGACGCGGCGGTCGGATTGAAAGCCGACACGAGACGCTGGAAATAGCCCGCCAGGTTCTGCGAGCGCTCGAGCCACTCGAGGAAACGGCTGATCGGCATGTTCGTGATCGTGTAGAGATCGTCGAATTCGATCGCGTGCGAACGGCGCAGTGCCGCCTTCCACTCGGAGAGCGCCGCGGCATGGCTCGCCGAGGGCAGGATCGCTCCGACTGGATTGGTCACGAGCACGAGCCGCAGACCGCTCCCCTCTCGTCCGTACCCGACCGCGTTCAGACGCTTCAAGCCCTCGATCGAGCGCGCGTAGACGCCCTCGCCACGCTGGCGATCCGTGTTGAGCTCGCGGTAGTGCGGCAGCGAGCACACGACTTCGACGCGATTTTCGGCCAGGAAACGCGGCAGGTCGGCCCCGCGCTGCGTCGTGAGGATGGTCAGGTTGCAGCGATCCATGACGTGGCGACCGAGTCGCCGCGACTCCTCCACCAGGTAGCGGAAGTTCGCGTTCAACTCGGGCGCGCCGCCCGTGATGTCGACGGTGGGGATCGAAGTGCGAGCGAGTACGCGCATGGCGAGCTCGGCCGTCTCCCTGGTCATCGCTTCCGTGCGGGTCGGACCCGCATCGACGTGGCAGTGCGAGCAGGTCTGGTTGCAGAGCTTGCCGACATTGATCTGGAAGATCTCGACCCTCCCCGAACGCAGGAGCCCGAGGCCGGACCGTTCGAGATGAGCGTCGAAGGATCCGTGAAGCGGGTCCTCGACCGGGATGGAATCGAGCACGCGCAGCTGTTCGCTGCCGTGCGCCAGCGGCGACGCGCGCTCCTCCAGCGTCGGAAGCAGGTTCGTTCCGTCCGGCGGCGTCATGCGCTCACATTCCCTGTTTCTTCGCGATCGCGCGCATCTGCACGCCGTGCACCAGCGTCGCTCCACCGACGATCGCCGAGGCGACGTGGACGGCTTCGGTCAACTGATCGAGGTCGCAGCCCTTCGACAGCGTGTCTTGCGTGTAGGCATCGATGCAGTACGGACACTTGACGGCGTGGGCGACGCCGAGCGCGATGAGCGACTTCTCGCGCGCGGTCAGGGCTCCGTCGGCGAACACCGCTCCGTACCAGTCGAAAAACTTCTTGGCGAGCTCGGGCGCGTTCTCGCCGATTGCGGGGAACTGCGCCAGGTCGGCGGGCTTGTAGTACGTGTCCATCGTTTGTCTTCCTCGGAATCGGGCCGCGCGAGCATCGCCGAGTCGGAGCGCGGCGGCAAGCCTCGTTCGGTTGGAGCCCACAGGTCGTGACCGAAAATTCCCTCGCGAGCCGCAACCGCGGCGCGAGTTCGGGAGTCGACCACGTGTGAAGACCGTGCGCTGCCTGGGCGCCTCGCTCTTCGGAGCGGGCGCGGAACTGGTGACGATCGAGGCGCGCTTCGACGCGCGCGAACGCGAGCGCACCGAGGTCGTCCTGACGGGCCTGCCCGACAACGTGCTGCGCGAGAGCAAGGGACGCCTCGAGTGCGCCTTG
>JBGAOR010000124.1:0-12379 GCA_044221705.1 Planctomycetota bacterium | reverse complement strand
GTGGCGCGCGCTACACGACCCGCCGCGCAGGGCGGGGAGCGGACAGAGTCGACGCCGTGTGCGCGCGCTTCAGCAAGAACGGTGCCGCCTGCCAGCCGGCTATCAAGTGCCTGTCGAGCAAGGACTTAGAGTTCGCCCGCGGGGCCGCGCCGGCTGCCGCACTGGCAGGCGGGTCCGAACCCGTCCACGTGTCCTGCCAACTTGGCGCGGGCTTGCGACGGCCTCCGCGGCGGCGGTGGACGCGTCGCGCGCCGCGCGGTCGTCGCCGAGCACGCTCGGCGCGAGAGGTGGGCGAGGACTAGGATCGCGCGCATGTCCGTGGCCCTCGCCGTGCTCCTCGCATCGTCTTCCTGGATCGCTCCGACCGGCCAGGCGCCGGTCGAAGCCGCCACGCCGTACCCCGTGCCGGCCGGTGCGCGGGTCGTGCTGGTCGGCGCCGACGGGACGGAGCGCGCCGCTCCGCTCGAGGGCTTCGAGCTTCTGGATCTGCGCACCGCGGCAGCCGTCCTCGTGCGCTTCGAGGACGGATCTCCCGACCCGGTCGCGCAGGCCGACGACGCGCTCCTGGAGCTCGCGGGCGGCGAACTGCTCTGCGGGCCGATCGTCGGGGGCGAGGGCGAGCGCATCGAGGTGCGCATCGCGGGCGGCCTCGCCGTGCCGGCCGACCTGGAGCGGATCCACGCGCTGCGCTTCCCGAAGCGGCTCGCGGGATCGGCCGGTGTCGAGCCGGCGGCCGAGGGCGACCGCATCTTCCGCGTGCAGTCGAACGGCGTCGAACGCATCGACGGCGCGGTCGAGGGCTTCACCGAAGGAGGCGTGCGCTTCCACGGCGCGCTCGTCGGGACGATCGCGGTCCCCTGGCGCAACGTCGCCGCGTTGTTCGTCGAGCACATGGGCTCGAAGCCGCCGAAGCGGGACGCCGAGGCGATGCCGGTGGCGCTCGACCTCGACGACGGCAGCCGGCTCGCGGGCATCTTTCTCGGGATCCGCGGCCGCGCGATCGAGCTGAACCGCCGCGGCACGACGTTGAAGGTGCCCGTCGAGTCCGCGCTGCAGCTCGCGCGCGACGACGGCTCGATCGCGTTCCTGTCCGCCGTCGCACCCGCTTCCGCCGAGAGCTCGCGGCCGTTCGGCGACGACCTGGGGATGGTCTGGGACCCGCGTTTCGACCGCAACGTGAGCGGCGGGCCGCTGCGCACGGGCGGTGCGCGCCATCCGCGCGGGATCGGCGTGCACGCGCCGAGTCGCATGACGTGGAAGCTCGACGGGGACTACCGCACGCTGCGCGGCTCCGTCGCGCTCGACGACGAGGTTCTGCGGCTCGCGGCCGGCGGATCGTGCGTCTTCCGCGTGCTGCTCGACGGTCGTGAAGCGTTCGCGAGCGCCGTCCTGCGCGGCGGCGAGCCGTCTCTGCCGTTCCACGTCGACCTGGCCGGCGCGAAGGAGCTCGCGCTCGTCGTCGACGCGACGGACGACGGTTTCGCCGGCGACCGGGCCGACTGGCTCGGCCTCGTGCTCTCGCGCGCTCAGGCGCCGGCGGCCGGGGACAGCAAGCGGTAGTACAGCGCGCGGTCGCCGCCGCGGCGCTTGGCCTCGCGCAGCGCCGACTCGGCGTGACTGCGCAGCACGTCGACGCTCTCGATGTCGCGCCCGTCGAACGTCTCGAAGCCCAGGCTCGCGCTGATCACGAGGTCCGCGCCGCCGATCTTCCCCGACACGGCGCGGATCCGCTCGCGCAGCCGGTGCACGACGCGCGCCGCGTCGACCTTCTTCGTGTAGGGCAGGACGCAGCCGAACTCGTCGCCGCCGAGGCGACCGGCGACGTCCTCGGTGCGCAGCGCGGAGCGGATCGCCTCGCTGACGCGCACGAGCACGCGGTCGCCCACGGTGTGGTCGTAGGTCTTGTTGAACTGCCCGAAGCGATCGAGGTCGGCGATGACGAGCGCGAGCTCGTGCCCGTGGCGCTCGGCGGCCGACCAGTGCTCGACGAGCCGCCGCTGGAACGCCTCCGGGCGCAACAGCTCCGTGCGGTCGTCGTACAGCGCGCGATGGCGCAACTCGGCGAGTTCGCGGCGCGACGCGCACGCGCCGGCGAGGCGGTCCAGGCGCGCGCCGACCTCGACCGCGTCGGCGTCGCGGTGCGCGAGGTCCGCGACGCGCTCGGGCGAGCGCGCCAGGTCGTCGTACAGCGCGCGATGGCGCAGCTCGGCGAGCTCGCGGCGCGACGCGCACGCGCTGACGAGGCGGTCGAGGCGGGCACCGACCTCGACCAGGTCGGCGTCGCGGTGCGCGAGGTCCGTGTCGCGCTCGGGCGAGCGCGCCAGGACCGCCAGCGCCTCCGCGACGCGGGCCGGGTCCGCCAGGAGGAGCAGCGGGATTTGGCCCCCGCCGGCCCGATCCAGGGCCTCGACCTCGACCGCGCCGCCCTCGATCAGGGGATCGAGGACCAGGGCGTCGGGCGGGGGCCCGGCCAGGCGCTCGAGGCTGCGCCGGACGCTGTCGGTGGCCTCGACGCGCCAGCCGCCCCGCTCCAGGCCCGCGAGTCGCCGGGCGAGGCCCGACCCGCGGTGGTCGCAGAGGAGGACGGTGGGCGTGGCGGCCATGGTGCGCGGATCCCTCCGGCGGGACGAGGCGATCCCTGAAGTCTACTCCGGCCCCACATCCCGGCCGGGTCGCGCTGAAGGTCGCGCTGAAGGTCGCGCTGGGGGTCGCGCTGAAGGTCGCGCAGGGGGTCGCGCTGAAGGTCGCGCTGGGGGTCGCGCGGCGGCCTGCGTTGACCGGGGAGAGCGCGCCGCTACACTCCCGGGCCCCTTTTTCCGCCTGGAGCCCCGGCGATGCCGTGCGGTCCCGGGAGCCTGGGTGAGACGCCGCGCGTGCGGCGCCCGCCCGGTGCGTCGGCAGAGGGGGGAAAGCGCGTTCGAGCGCTCCTCTCGGACAGATCGGTCGCGCCGGCAACCCCGGTGACCGAGCCCGCCGCGCAGACCTCTGCGCCCCGATTCGAAATCCATGGAAACCGTCAACGTCCAACAGCTCATCGATGCCGGTGTGCACTTCGGATGCCGCGTGTCGCGGTGGAATCCGAAGATGGCGCCCTTCATCCACGGCCGCCGCAACCTCATCCACATCATCGACCTGCGCGAGACCCTGCGGGGCATCCTGCGCGCGCAGAACGTGCTCTACCACATGGCCGCCGAGGGCAGCACGATCCTGTGGGTCGGCACCAAGCGCCAGGTCAAGGGCGTCATCCAGGACGCCGGACAGCGCACCGGCATGCCGATCTGTACCGAGCGCTGGATCGGCGGCACGCTGACGAACTTCTCGGTCATCCGCTCGCGCCTGAAGCGGCTCGAGGAGCTGGAGAAGATCGAGGAGCAGGGCAACGACTCGCAGTACTCGAAGAAGATGCTGTCGAGCCTGCGCCGCGAGCGCCGCAAGATCGTGCGCAACCTGGGCGGCATCCGCGAGATGACCGGCATGCCCGGCGCGATGGTCGTCGTCGACCCGAGCCGCGAGATCAACGCGGTCAAGGAAGCGCGCAAGATGGGCCTCGTGATCATCGGCCTGCTCGACACGGACTGCGATCCGACGACGGTCGACATCGTGATCCCGGGCAACGACGACGCGCTGAAGTCGGTGCGCCTGCTCACGGACATGCTCGTGCGGTCCGTCGAGGAGGGCAGCGCCAACCACCGCGAGCGCATGGCCACCACGACCGGCGCCGAGAAGCGCGAGGACGGCGTCCCGGCCGGCCTGCCCGGCGACGAGCCGCGCCCGACGCGCGGCAATCGCCTGCCCGACGGTCAGCGCGGCGGCGGGCGCGGCGGCGACCGCGGCGGCCGCGGTCGCGGTGGCGAAGGCGAGACGGCCTGAGCCCAGCGCTCCAGTCCACGCGAAGGAACCGACACATGCCCACGATCACACCCGACATGGTCCGCCGGCTGCGCGAGCGCACCGGTGCCGGCCTGATGGAATGCAAGAAGGCGCTGGCCGAGTCCGGCGGCGACGAGGAAGGCGCGATCGACTTCCTGCGCAAGCAGGGGTTGAAGACCGCCGAGAAGAAGTCCGCGCGCGAGATGGGCGAAGGCCGCATCGCGACGTGGATCGCGCCCAAGGCGCGCATCGGAGCGCTGGTCGCGCTCACGTGCGAGACCGACTTCGTGGCGAACACGGAGGACTTCAACGGCCTGCTCGACGCGCTGGTCCACGCCGTGGCCGACAAGAACCCGGCGAACGCCGAGGCCCTGCTCGAGCTGCCGCACCCGAAGACGGGCGCCACCCTCGGCGAGGCGGTCAAGCTCTTCGTCGGCAAGCTCGGCGAGAACACGCAGGTCGCGCGCCTCTCGCGCTACGAGAACATGCAGGGGCGCGTGGGCACGTACGTGCACCACGACAAGAAGAAGGCAGCTCTCGTCAACGTGACGACGAAGGCCGAGGAAGACGTGGCGACGCCGTTCCTGAAGGAACTGTCGATGCACATCGTCTCCAAGGTCCCGGCTCCGCTCGCGCTGTTGCGCGAGGAGATCCCGGCCGCCGAGGTGGAACGCGAGCGCGCGATCTACCTCGAGGAGGTCAAGGACAAGCCGGCGAACATGCAGGAGAAGATCGTCGCGGGAAAGCTCGAGAAGTTCTACGCCGACGTGATCCTGGGCGAGCAGAAGTGGGTCTTCGACGACACGAAGACCGTCCAGAAGGTCGTCGAAGAGCGCCTCGGCGCGGGCTCGAAGATCACGGGCTTCACGCACGTCCGCATCGGGAAGTGACGCGCGCGTCGTGACACGAACGGGCCGCTGGCTCCTTGCCGGCGGCCCTGCGCATTTCCTAGCCTGTGCGCACCGCGATGGCCCCGTATCAACGCATCCTGCTCAAGCTGTCCGGTGAATCCCTGGGCGAGCGCGAGTCCGGGCACGGACTCGACCCCGAGGAGGTGCGCGGCATCGCGGCCCAGATCGCGCGCGTCGCGCAGCTGGGCGTGGAGACCGCGATCGTCGTCGGGGGCGGGAACATCCTGCGCGGCGCCGAGTTCAGCCGCCTGGGCGGCCACCGCGCCAACGCCGACTACATGGGGATGCTCGGCACCGTGATCAACGGGCTCGCGCTGTCCGACGCGCTCGAGCAGCGCGGCCTCGAGACGCGGGTGATGACCGCGATCGGCATCCAGCAGGTCGCCGAACCGTTCGTGCGGCGGCGCGCGGTCAGCCACCTCGAGAAGGGGCGGGTCGTGATCCTGGCGGCGGGGACGGGGAATCCCTACTTCACGACGGACACGGCGGCCGCGCTGCGCGCCACCGAGCTCTCGTGCGACGTGCTGCTGAAGGCCACGAAGGTCGACGGCGTGTACGACGCCGACCCGAAGCGCGTCGCCGGCGCGCAGCGCTTCGCGGAGATCACCTACATGGACGTGCTCTCGCGCGGCCTGAAGGTCATGGACGGCACGGCGATCACGCTGGCGATGGAGAATCGCCTGCCCGTCGTCGTCTTCAACATGTTCGAAGAGGGGAATCTCGAACGCGTCGTGCGCGGCGAGAACCTCGGCACCCGTATCCGGAGTCCTGGATGACAAGCCTTGCGATCGTGAAAGAGACCCGGGAGAAGATGGAGAAGGCGGTCCACCACGTGGCCGATCAGCTCCGGACGATCCGCACGTCGCGCGCCTCGCCCGCGCTCGTCGACAACATCCGCGTCGAGTACTACGGCACGATGACGCCGATCTCGCAGATGGCGCAGATCTCGATCCCCGAGCCGCGGCAGATCATGATCAAGCCGTTCGACGCGTCCGCGCTGCAGGAGCTGATGAAGGCGATCCAGAAGAGCGACCTCGGGATCCAGCCGCAGAGCGACGGCAAGGTGCTGCGGCTCACGATGCCGCCCCTGTCGGGCGACCAGCGCAAGAAGTACGCGACGCGCGTGAAGGAGCTGTGCGAGGAAGCGCGCATCGCGCTGCGCAACGTGCGGCGCGACCAGAACAAGCACGCCGACCAGATGCTCAAGGACGGCGACGTCACCGAGGACGAGGGCAAGAAGCTGCACGACGACATCCAGAAGCTCCTCAAGGAGTTCGAGGAGAAGGTCGGCCAGCTCCAGGACAAGAAGACCGCCGAGGTGATGGAGGTCTGAGGAAGGCCGTGCCCGGCGCGCGCCCGACGGCGTCGACCGGAGTTCGCACGACGGAGCGGGATCGCCGCGGGCCTGCTATCCTCGGCGCTTCGTGAGTGGAGAGGGCGCGTAGCTCAGCCGGTAGAGCAACTGGCTTTTAACCAGTAGGT
Organism: Planctomycetota bacterium; assembly: GCA_044221705.1. Taxonomy (GTDB): domain Bacteria; phylum Planctomycetota; class UBA1135; order UBA1135; genus JAEUHZ01. The sequence continues at coordinate 6,116 of JBGAOR010000124.1, read as the reverse complement.
CGTCGGTTCGATCCCGACCGCGCTCACCAACCCCACTGCGGGAGCCCCGTTCCACGCGCCGTCGATCGGCGCCGGCCCCCGAGACCGCGCGCGACGCGTGTGTGCCCTTGACAGCACCGCCGCGCGACTTCATCCTCTCCGCCCCTGAAGTGGCCGCGTAGCTCAGTCGGTAGAGCAGGTGACTCTTAATCATCAGGTCGTAGGTTCGAGCCCTACCGCGGTCACCACTTCCTCCCTCGCACGATGCGGCCGGCCGCGAGCCGCCGGTCCGATCGCGGTGCGAGCTGCGCCGTGCGCGGCGTTCTCCCTCAACCGCGCGCGAGCCCCGGCACGCCGTCCGCGGGCGTGAGCCCGCCCAGCTCCCTGTACGCGCGAGCCCAGTAGCCCGCGCGCACGACGCCGGCGAAGCCCATCAGCGCGAGCTGGAACGCGACCGTGAGCGCGCCGCTCAGCGGCATCTCGCCCAGGATCCCCGCGAACGCGCGCACGGCCGCGATCGCGACGACGAGCAGCACGAGTTCGGCCACGACCGCGCGCGCCGTCGCACGCGGATCCTGGCGCATGATGCGCCACGCGTGCAGGAGCGCCGACGACACGCCGCGCCGGTTCTCGGCCAGGCTCTGCAGCCCCAGTTGTCCGAGCACGGACAGGGCCAGCATGTACAGGCCGAACACCAGGATGAACGGCCCGATCAGCGCGCCGACGCCGATCAGGACGCCGATGCGATCGGCCTCCGAGGCCTGGCTCAGCGGCTGCGCGGCCGCGACGATCGGGAGCAGCAGCACGACGAAGGCCAGGATCTGCATCAGCACGAGCTGCAGCCACAGGCCGTAGGTCGGGAACGTGAGTCCCTCGCCGAGCGCCCACAGCGAACGCAATCGGGGACTGCGCCGGCCGTCCGATGCGCGCGCCCAGGACTCCGCGGAGCCGGCTTTCGCCAGGCCCGCGACCAGGCGGAAGATCGGCAGGAAGAGGACGGCGACGAACGGCAGGGCGAACAGCGGCGCGTACGCATCCAGCAGGAAATCGAGCACGGATCCCGCGCGCGGCATGCCCGCGACGCGCACGACCACCGGGCCCTCGTCGCCGCCGTGCAGCATCCACCGGAACGGGCTCTCCCACGCGCCGCCGATCCCGATGCCGATCGCGGGATAGAACATGCCCGCGAGCCACACGAAGCCCGGACGTCCAGCCTGACGCGCGGCCTCGCCGAGCACGTCGATGGCGCGCGCGAGCGCGAAGCGCTCTGTCTGCGATCCGGTCAGGCTCGACATGCGCGCTCGCTACGCGGTGCCTCGAGGCGGATTTCCGCCGGCGAGCGGGCGTGGAACGCGCACGTCATGCGCGCGCCTTCGCCATGTCGCGGCCCGCGCACGCGGCCTCGACCTCCTCGACCGTCTTCGGGATCGCGCGCGTCAGGACCTCGTGCCCGTCGCGCGTGACGAGGACGTCGTCCTCGATGCGCACGCCGATGCCGCGCCAGCGCGCGTCGATCCCGGTGTCGTCCTCGGCCAGGTAGAGCCCCGGCTCGATCGTCAGGACCATGCCCGGCTCGAGCGTGCGCGACTTGCCGCCGCCGAGGTACGCGCCGCAGTCGTGGACGTCGAGCCCGAGCCAGTGGCTCGTGCGGTGCATGTAGAAGCGCTTGAACGTCTCCTTCGAGAGAACGTCCTCGGGCGGTCCGGCGAGGATCCCGATGCGCACGAGGCCCGAGCACAGGACCTCGAGCGCGGCGCGGTGGGGCGCATCGAACGCGGCGCCGGGCTTCACGGCGGCGATCGCGGCGAGCTGCGCGTCGAGCACGACCTCGTACACGGCGCGCTGGTCGGGCGTGAAGGTCCCGGACACCGGGAACGTGCGCGTGACGTCGGACGCGTACCACTCGACCTCGCTGCCGGAGTCGATCAGCACCAGGTCGCCGTCGCGCAGCGGCTGGTCGTTCTCGACGTAGTGGAGGATGCAGGCGTTGGCGCCGCCGGCGACGATGTTCGTGTACGCCGCGCCGGTCCCGCCCAGGCGGCGGAACGTGGCGTCGAGCAGCGCGTCGATCTCGCGCTCGTTGACGCCCGGCTTCGCGGCGCGCATCGCGGCGACGTGCGCTTCGCGCGTGATCCGCGCGGCGCGGCGCATGACGTCGAGCTCGCCCGCGTCCTTGAAGAGGCGCAGCTCGTGCAGGAACGGCGCCGGATCGAGCAGGGCCTGCGGCGGCGGCGTCGCGGCCTTCGCGGTCGCGCGCAGCTTGCTGACGACCGCCAGCAGCTCGCGGTCGCGCGCTTCGTCGACTCCGGTGCGATAGACGACGCGCTCGTAGCCGCGCAGCAGGCCGGGCAGGTCCGTCCACAGGTTCGCCACGTCGCGCGCTTCGTCGATCTGCAGCGCGGCCGGCGCGGCCTCGACGCCGAGGCGCCGGCCGGTCCAGATCTCGCGCTCGCGGTCCTTCGCGCGCAGGAACAGCACCGTGCGCGGCCTGGCGTCGGGCGTGAGCGCCGGCAGGAGCACGAGCACCGAGTCGGGCTCCGCGAAGCCGGTCAACCACCAGAAGTCGCTGTCGGGGCGGAAGCGGTACTCGGCGTCGTGGTTGCGGACCTTGTGCGTCGCCGTCGCTACGACGGCGGCGGCGCGCTCGCGCTGGAGGACCTCGAGATAGCGGGCGCGGTGGTCGGCGTACGAGATCATGGGCGCGAGAGTAGAGCGCGAACGGTCGTGTGGGAACGGATCAGCCGCGGCGAGGACTCCGCCCCGAGCGAACTCCGCGCCCCCGGGTCCGGAGCGCCGGGAGGGCGGTCCCGCCGCGGACGCTCAGTCCGTCTCGGGCGGGTTCGCGCGCTTCTGGGGCGAGCCCGGCGCGGGCTTCGACGCGCCGTCCGCGGCGTCCTCGCGGAGCGTCCCGAAGTACTCGGGCATCTTCACGCCGCCGATCTCGCTCATCATGTGCATCATCGGCGGCAGCGCGCCGGCGACGCCCTTGATGAAGTTCTGCGTCGCGCCGGCGCCGTTCGCGCCGGTGCCGGCGTCCCACACGACGACCTTGTCGAACTTGATGTTCGCGATCGCCGACGCGGCGGTCTTCGAGAGCTCCTCGATGTGCTCGAGCATCAGCATGCGGAACGCCTGATCGGCGCCGCCGCAGCTGTCGATGATCTTCTTCAGGCCCTCGCCCTTCTTGGCCATGATCTCGTACTGGCCGCGCGCCTCGGCCTCCAACCGCGCGTAGTTCGCGCGCGCCTCGCCCTCGGCCTCGATGCGGCGCTTCTCGGCCTCGGCCTCGGCCTCGACGATGACCTGCGACTTCACGGCGCGAGCCAGCGACTCGAGCTCGGCGCGCTTCTCGGCCTCGACCTTCTTGCCCTGGGCCTCGGCCGCGCGCGCCTGAGCGAGGTACTGCGCCTCGAGCACCTTGGCCTGCGCCTCGCGCGTGCGCGTCTCGCCCAGCTGGTAGGCCTCGGCCTCGCGCACCTTGAGCTCGGCGTTCGCCGCCGCCATCGCGCCGCGCGCCTTGTTGCCGCCCTGGATCGACAGCGCCTGCGCCTCGGCCTCGCGCACGGACAGCTCCGCGTTGGCCGACGCGACGGCGGCCTTGGCCGTGTTCTCGCCCGCGACCGCCTTGGCGTTCGCGTCGGCGACCGCGATGCGCATCTGGCGTTCGGCCTCGCGCACCGAGGCCTCCTGCTCGAACAGCGCCTTCTGCTCGCCGATCGTGCGGTCCTTGGCCAGGTCGGCGACGCGCACGGCGCGCTCGCGTTCGGCCTCCTTGACGCCCATGTCGCGCAGCTTCTCGTTGTTCGCGACCTCGATCGCCTTCACGCGGTCGGCCTCGGCGACGCCGATCGCGCCCTTGCGCACCTGCTGCGCGACGTCGATCTCGGCCTGCTGGATCGCTTCGGACGCGGCCTTGCGGCCGATGGCCTCGATGTAGCCGGACTCGTCCGTGATGTCCTTGATGTTCACGTTGATCAGCACGAGGCCGATCTTCTTGAGCTCCGGCTCGAGGTTCTTGAGGATCTTCTCGAGGAACGTCTCGCGGTCGCGGTTGATCTCGTCGATGCGCATCGACGCGATGACCTGACGCAGCTGGCCGAAGATGATGTCCTCGGCCTGCTTGACGACGTCGGGCGTCTTCAGGCCCAGGAGTCGCACCGACGCGTTGTTCATCGTCTCCTCGTCCGTGCCGATCGCGACGGTGAAGACCGACGGCACGTTGACGCGGATGTTCTCGATCGACAGCGCGCTCTGCAGCGGGATCTCGATCTGCAGCGGATCGAGCGCCAGGTACTCGTAGTTCTGGATCAGCGGCCACACGAAGATGCCGCCGCCGTGGATGCACTTGCTCGAGCGGCCCGTGCCCGTCTTGCCGTACACGACGAGGATCCGGTTGCTCGGGCAGCGCTTGTAGCGGCGCGCGATCACGAGCAGGAAGCTCAGGAGCACCACGATCCCGAGCACGACCATCAGGATCAGCGGCAGTTGGGTCGGGTCGCCGACCTGGGCGAGCAGTGCGATGGCGTTCATGCGGTGGAGCGTGTGCGTGGGGAGTGCGTGGCTGTCGTGGAGGGGAATGCGGAGCGAGAGCGTGCGCGGGCCGAGCGCCCGGGAACTCAGGCGATCGGCTCGACCTCGAACGTGTCGGCCGTGACCTGTCGCACGACGCGCACCTCGGCGCCCGTGTCGATGGGGCTCGCGTGCTTCGTGAACGCCGCGAGCTCCGCGGTGCGCCCTTGCACGACGACGTGGATCTTGCCCTTGCCGCTGTTCGCGGCCGGGATGCGCAGGTAGACGCGCGCGGTCATGCCGACGGCGCGCGCCGGGTCGAGGTTGCCCTGCGCGGTGAGCTTCTTCTGCAGGCTGAAGAGCCACGCGACCGCGAGCAGCATCACGGACCCGGCGCCGAGCGCCGCGGCGAGCGTCGGCAGCGTGCCCCAGCCGCCGCGCTCGCCGGCCCAACCGGCCAGGCCGAAGAACGCCAGGAACGCCGCGATCGTGCGCACGGAGAGCAGCGACATGCCGCTGTCGGACGCGTGCGCCTCCCCGCTGTCGGCGTTGCCGATGTCGTGCGGCGCGTCGACGTGTCCGGCGTCGCCGGCGTCGTCGCCGTGTCCGAAGAGGAGCATCACCGTCTGCGCGACGAGCACGGTCCCGCCGGCGGCGGCGCACACGAGGTAGACGGTCTGGATCGAACCGGCCATGCGGAGCTCGGGCGCGGCGAGGGGGCTCGGCGCGGTGCGGAACCGCCGGGGAGGACGGATCGCGGGTGGGGGGGAAGGAAACCGCGCGGGACAGGTCCGCGCGGCGCGCAGAGACTACTCCCCGGCTCGCGCCGGCTTCAACGCAAGGCGAAGCGTTCGACGGCGCCGCACAGGGCCGCGATCTTCGCCGCGCTCGTGCGCGGGTCCGAGAGGTCGACGGAGATCGGCGCCCAGCCGCTCGGCGATCCGCTCGTGTCGAGGACGCGCGCCGCTAGGGAGATCGGGGGCCCGGACAGCGCCCGCGCCAGCGCCGCGGCTCGCGCGCGCCCGTCCGCCCCGGGCTCAGGGAGGATCACGAGGCCGCCCAGGCCCAGCGCCGCCGGCACCGCGGGCGGCAGCGCGAAGATCGGTGCCGAGGTGTCGGGCTCGAAGCGCCCGTAGAGGGTGTGCTCCTCGTCGCCGGGCCGGATCTCGACGACGTGCGCGGCTCCGCGCTCCTCGGCCGCGAACCAGTCCACGTACTCGTTGGCCAGCGCGAAGCCCGGTTCGGTGGGCAGCTTCACGGCGACGCGCGCGGCGCCGCCCGAGATGTGCTCGATGTCGATCTGCACGCCTTCCGGCTCGACGGCGACGCGCAGCCCGAGCACGGCTTCGCCGACGCGCAGGCCGCGCACGCGCATCGAGCGGCGCTCGACGCGTCCGCGCTCGGCCGGCCGCGAGAGCGGAGGCGTCGCGGGCGCGAGCACCGCGCCGTCGGGGAGCTGGCCGGGCAGTCCGCCGGCTCCGACGGGCGCGTCGCCGGCGATCCCGGGCAGGAAGCGCGGCAGGAGCGCCGCCAGTCGCGCCGGGTCGGCGGCGGCGAACTCGAGGTGCTGCCAGGCGTCGGCGTCGCGGCCCTGCCGCCGCGCGAGCAGCGCCAGCCGCGCGCGCGCG
>JBGAOR010000014.1:0-71560 GCA_044221705.1 Planctomycetota bacterium | reverse complement strand
GGACCGCGCTGGAAGCCGGAATCCGCCGAGCTGGTCGCCGACCTCGACCACATCGCGGCGGCGCTGCCGCCCGAATGGGTGCGCGGCAGCACGCACCGCGCACGCGCGCTGGCGGCGTGGGCGCTGCTCTCGGTGGACGACCCGGACGAGCTGCACGGCGTGCCCGACGCCGTGCGGCGCGCGGCGCTCGACCGGCGCGCGAGCGCGGCCGCCGCGGGACGTCACGTCGATGCCGAGATCATCCGCGGCCGATACGGATGGATCGACGATCGCATGGCGACGTTCGTCCGTCCGAGCAGCCGCGGCCGCGGAGCCAGCGAGCGTGCCGACGCGGTGCTGCTCAACCCCTGGCTCGGATTCCCGATCTTCCTGGCCGCGATGAGCGTGGTCTTCCTGGCGCTCTTCTCGTGGTCCGAACCCGCGATCGGCTGGATCGAGAGCGCGTTCGGCGTCGTCAGCGACCTGGTGCGCGGAGCGATGGGCCCCGGGATCGCGCGCGACTTCATCACGGACGCGCTGATCGCCGGCGTCGGCAGCGTCGTCGTGTTCCTGCCGCAGATCCTGCTCCTCTTCCTGTTCATCGGCGTGCTCGAGGACACGGGCTACATGGCCCGCGTCGCGTGCCTGATGGACCGGCTGATGCGCGCGCTGGGGCTGAACGGCCGCGCGTTCGTGCCGATGCTGTCGGGCTACGCCTGCGCGGTGCCGGCGATCCTGGCGACGCGGACGATGGAGCGGCAACGCGACCGCACGCTGACGATGATGGTCATCCCGCTGATGACCTGCTCGGCGCGGTTGCCGGTGTACACGCTCGTCATCGGCGCCCTGTTCCCGCCGATGCTGGTGCTCGGCTTCGCACCGGTCCAGTCGCTGCTGCTCGTGGCGATGTATCTGTTCAGCACGGTGCTGGCGCTGGTCGTCGCGGCCGTCCTGTCGCGCACGATGCTGAAGGCGCCCAGCGTGCCGCTGATCCTCGAGCTGCCGCCGTACCGCATGCCGCACTGGCCGTCGGTCCTGCGCCAGATGCTGCAGAAGTCGCGCTCGTTCCTGTCCGAGGCGGGGTCGGTCATCCTCGTGTGCACGATCGCGCTGTGGGCGCTCTTGTCGTTCCCGAAGGACGCGCAGCTGGAGTCGCGCCGCGAAGCGCTGTCGGCGCAGGTCGCGACGATCGAAGCGGAGCCCTCGTCCCCGGACACGCAAGCCCGCCTCGACGTCCTGTCCGCCGAGCAGGCCGAGATCGCCGGCCAGGAACTGCGCTCGAGCTACGCCGGCCGCCTGGGCCACGCGATCGAGCCGACGATCGAACCGCTGGGCTTCGACTGGAAGATCGGCGTCGGCCTGATCGGCGCCTTCGCCGCGCGCGAGGTGTTCGTCGCGACGATGGGCGTCGTGTACGGCATCGGCGACGCGGACGAGACGTCGGCGACGCTGCGCGACAGGATCCGCGCCGAGACGCGCGCGAACGGCGAGCCGGTGTACACGCCGCTCGTCGGGCTGTCGCTGATGGTGTTCTTCGCGCTCGCGTGCCAGTGCATGAGCACGCTGGCCGCCGTGCGCCGCGAGACGAAGTCGTGGGCCTGGGTCGCATTCCTGTTCGCCTACATGACCGTGTTGGCCTGGATCGCGAGCTTCGCGGTGTTCCAGGGCGGGCGCCTGCTCGGCTTCTCCTGATCGCGAGCAGGCGGGTCGCGCCGCTTGCGCGGATGTCCTCCGGGCGACAGAGTCGTCGAACGCTCGCCCGGAATCGGTGCCCGGCGCGCGATCGGCAGTGATGTTCGAGCGGCGCTCGCGCCGACTCGGGTGGAGGCGAGCAGGTGTCGGTGCGGTCGGGTTCGTCTCGGACACGCGTCCTCGGCATCGCCGTCGCGGTCGCCGCGATCGCGGTGGCTTCGGCGGCGCTGATGCTGCGTTCGAGGCGCGGCGCCGATCCGACGGAGCCGCTGGCGCGGAAACCGAGTGCCGAGGCCGCGTCGCCGATCGTCGAACCCCGCGCGGATCCGGTCGAAGCTCGAGCCTCCGCCGACGCGCTGCACGGCGACGAACCGCGGGTCGTCGCGGCGGAGCCGGTCGTCGCCGCCCCGCCCGGCTCCCTCGCCGGATCGGTCTCCTTCGCCGACGGCAGCGTTCCGCCGCCGATCCTGTTGAGGCTCGTGCGTTACGAGGACGACGCGTCGCGCGCGAACGATCCGGGCGACGAGCACGCCGCGAGCACCGCTTGCGTGCACGAGATCCACGCGCCGACGGATGCGGACGGACGCTTCGAGGCCGCCGGCCTGTGCCCCGGTCGGTATCGCGCGGAGGCCGTCCTGCCGCAGACGATGTACGCGAACGGACTGTTCGAGGTCCCGGCCCGCGACGCGCGCTACGTCCTCCAGGGCTATCTCCTGATCGCGCGCGCGCTCGACCCGTCTCGCGCGCCCGTCCGCGGCGTGCACGTCGCGGTCGAGTACCAGCAGGACCCCGACGCGCACCGACCCGAGCCGAGCGTCGCGAGCTGGAGTCGCGTGACGGATGCGGAGGGCTGCTTCTGGCTGCCGATCCCCGAACCCGGCGACGTCCGGCTGCGTGTCCTCGGACTGGGTCCCGACGGCGCGACCGACGTCGTGTCGCTGCGGCTGACGCCCGGCATCGTCCGCAAGGACATCTGGCTGCCGATCCTGCCCGGCCGCGCGAGCTTGCGCGTCCGATTGACCGCGTGCGCGGACGGCGCGGCTCCGGTGCGCGACTACTGCCTCGCGCTCGAGGAGATCGGATCGAAGAGCGCGACGCTGCGCCTGTGCTCGGAGACCGCCGATGCCGACGTGTTCCGGTCGATCCCGCCCGGCCGCTATCGCGCGACGCCGATCGCGCGGAACTTCGGCAAGGCGCCGGCCTGGTACCGCGAGTTCCCCGGGCCCGGCTGGGACCTCGTGCTGGAGGACGGACGCGAAGCGCTGCTCGCGCAGTGCGTCGAGCTGGGCGGGCGCGTCCAGATCCTCGTGCGCGCCGATCCGGCGCGGGCGACGACCGAAGCGGTGGAGGTCGAGCTCCTGGACGACGGCGGGGAGCCGGTCCGCAAGCTGACGTTCCGCGACCCGCAGCCGTCGGGCGGTCTCAGGCTGGCCCTCGAGCTGCCGGCGGGCGTCGAACGGCTCGCGGACACGCTCCTCGATCCGGGCGAGCGCACGCTGCGCATTCGCGCCGCCGGTCGCGCGGATCGAATCGTGAGCGTGAAGGTCGTGGCCGGCGAGGCGACGCGGCTGGTCGTCGATCTCGCATCCGCGCAGTGACGTGCCGACTTCGCCCGGCGCTCACGGATGCCGCGCGCGAACGTCAGTGGACCGGCCCGCGCAGGAAGAGCAGGAAGTCCGCCTCGGGAACGAGACCCGCCTTCCTGCGGAGCGCCTTGCCGGTCTTCGGGTCCACGATCACGTAGATCGGGTTCGCGACCGAGCCCGTCATCTCCTTCTGGAGCTGCTTGTTGTGGTCGACCGCGGGCCCACCGTCGGTGTGGAGGCGCGCTTCGATGAACTTCGGTCCGAGTTCCCCGGCGACCGCCGGGCGCGGGAAGATCTTCTCTTCCATGACGCGGCAGTTCACTCATGTGAAGCCGGTGAAGTTCACGAGGAGCAGCTTGTCCTCGCTCTTCGCCCGCGCGAGCGCGCCCTCGTAGTCGTCCTTGACGATCGCGTGACCTTTCGCGGTCGCCGGCCCGCCGCTGGCAGACGGCGACCCGGCGAGGGCGCTCGAGTAGTTCGGAGCGAGCGCCGTCATGATCGGGTCGACCGAGTTCCCGATCGCGCCGAACATGCAGTACACGGCGAACAGGAACGTCGCCACGCCCCACACGAGCCGTTTCGGCGAGACCGTTGCCGAATCCTCGCCGCCGTACTCGTCCTTCAAGCGCATCCACGCGAACAGGTACGCCGCGGCGAGGAAGAAGATCCCGGCCCACAGCCACAGGAAGAGCTCGCGCGACAGCCAGCCCCAGCCCCACACGAGGTCGGCGTTCGACAGGAACTTCAGCGCCGCCGCGACCTCGACGAACCCGAGCCACACCTTGAGCGTGTGCATCCACTCACCGCTCTTGGGCATGGACTTGACCTTGCCCGGCACCATCGAGAGGAACACGAACGGCACCGCGATCGTCAGTCCGAACACCGCCATGCCCAGCGCGATGCGTCCGAGGTCGCCCTGGCCCGCGCCCTGTCCCAGCAGCGCTCCCACGAACGGCGCCGTGCACGTGAACGACGTGATCACGAGCGTCGCGCCCATGAAGAAGACGCCCGCGTAGCCGCCCTTCTGCGACGCGGACCCGGCGAGGCCCATCAGGAACTGCGGCGGCTGCAGGTTCATCACGCCGAACAGGGTCAGCGCGAACACGAGGAACATCGCGCCGATCACGATGTTCGTGACCGGGTGCGCCGCGAAGGCGATCACGATCGGGCCGACCAGGACACCGATCAGGACGAAGATGCCGACGATTCCCGCGCCGTACGCGAGGCTGAGCGGCAGCGTGCTCGTCTGGCGCTGACTCGCCTGCTTCGTGAAGTAGCTGATCGTGATCGGGATCATCGGGTACGTGCACGGCATGAGCAGCGTGAACAGACCCCAGAAGACCGCCGAGAGGAGGAAGGCCCACAGGCTCGCCTCCTGGCCGACCTCGTCGCCCGCCGCAGGCGACCTCGACGCGCTCTCCCCGCCCTGGGTCGCGCCCGAGCTCGCTCCCGCCGGCGGGGCGCGCGCCGCGCCGGGCGCCGGCGCGTCCTTCGGCTTCGGCATCGCCGTCAGGTCGGCCGGGAACTTCGCGAAGAGCGCGTCCGGACCCGGCCCGGCCAGCTCGACTTTCTCGCCGTACTGGACGCACGTGCCGCCGTCGCCGTCCTCGCACGTCTGGCCCTCGAGCGTCGCCGTCAGCGCGCCGAGCGTCGCCCCCTCCGCGAGCGTCCCGCGCCGCCAGATCGTGATCGTCCCGGTGTGCACGTTCATCTCGATCGGCGTGCCGAAGTCGTAGTGCTCGACCTTCGGCGTCGGGAAGCGCCAGTCGCCCCAGGTGACGTCGCTGCCCGCGAGCTCGATCGTCGTCACCTGACCGGGCAGCTCGTCCTCGGGTCCCTTCCCGAGGTCGGCCTTCGTCGGTCCGTGGAAGAGGTGCCACTTCCGCTCGATCTCGATGCGCACGGCCACGCGCACGTCGCGGCCCTCGGCGCGCGCGAAGAGCTCGGCGCTGGCCATGTTCCCCGACTGCGTCGCGGCCCGGGCGTCCGGGACCATCCAGGCGACGACGGCCAGGGCGAGGAAGAGCAGGGACTTCATGCGGGATCGGGTGGGGTGGGCGCGAGGCACCCGAGTCCGTCGCAGAAACAGCGGCCTGCGGACGCAACCGGGGGGCAGATCGTAGCTTGGTACGCGGGCTTGGACCGCGCGTGAACGCCTGACACGACCTTTGCCGGGTCGCGCGCACCACCGAACGACCGCTGGAACTCCGATGAACTTCCTTCCGACCTCCCTGGCCGCCGTCGTGCTGGCGCTGGCCGTCCCCGTCGCGTTCCAGTCCGGGGGCCAGAAGCCCGCGCCCCCCCCTGCTGCTCCGGCCCGACCGGTCACGGTCGACCTGATGCTGGGAGCCTGGAGGCTCACGAACCTCGAGTCGCCCCTCATGAACAAGGACAAGCGCAGCGATGTCGGCTACCTCCTGATCGCGGAGAACTTCCTGTCCCTCGAGTGCCACATCGGCTGGTTGGACGACTCCGGGACGCGCGCGGCGAGCACGTTCTTCTCCGGGACGCACGAGTACGAGCTGCGCAGCGACGGCGTGCTCGTGTTGACATCGCTGATCGGCGCGACGGTCGATCCGAACGGCTCCAATCCGGTGTTCGAGCCCACGGGCCGCCGGCGCGAGTACCGCGTCAAGTTCAACGGCTCGCGGCTCGTGCTCGTCCGCGACAAGGACCAGCAGACGTTCGAGTTCGAGCGGGTCGCTGCGAGCGGCGGCGGTCTCGACTTCTACGGACGGCGCAAACCGCCGCCGAAGCCCGCGGAACCGCCGAAGGACGGCGAGAAGAAGGACGGGAAGAAGGAATGATCGCGCTGGCGCTGCTCGTCGCGACGTCGGCGGGCTTCGGGGAGCCGCGCTTCCGCGTGTTCGACGCGCGCGACAAGTCGCCGATCGCGGGCGCGACGCTCGAGCTGTGGACGGAGGAGGGCGAGAAACCGCTGGGCGCGATGACGCGCATCGCCGTGTTGCACTCGGGCGCGGACGGCACGGGGGAGTTCGCGTACGTCGTGGACGGGATCCGGCCGTCCAACGTGCGCGTGTCCAAGGCGGGCTATGCCAGCCACAGCGTCACGCTCGGCGATCTCGAGGAGGGCGTCGAGCTGTACCCGGCCGCGCCGCTCGCCGGCCGCGTCGTCGACCTCGACGGCAAGCCCGTCGCGCGCGCCGTCGTGCGCTCGCGCGAGACCTGCGCGCACGCCGTGTCCGCGGCGGAGACGTGGACCGACGCGGACGGACGATTCGTGCTGGCCGATTGCCCCGCGGACGCACAGCACGCGGAGCTCGAGGTCCTGCCGCGCGAGCACGTCCCCATCGCCGCTCTCGAGATCGACACGCTGCGACGGCTGCAGGCTCGCGACGGTTCGTTCGACCTGCACGTCGCGCGCAAGCCGCCGATTCGCGCGACCGTGCTCGACGAGAAGGGCCAGCCCCTCGTCGGATGCCGGATCGCCTACAACTCCGAGCCGTACTGCGCGGGATGGACGGACAAGGACGGCCTGCTGGTCCTGGGCCCGCCGCCGCAGTGGGACGCGGCGCTCTCGTGGTTGGCGCCGGGCGAGACGCGCTTCTTCCCCTGTGGAGGCGTCCCCGATTCGGGCGTGTGGCGCGTACGACTTCCCGCGTCCGCCGAGCAGGCGCGCAGCGGCAAGTTGAGGCTCGACTTTGGAACGGGTCGCGATGCGAGCTCGCGTCCGCGCGTGCTCGTCGTCGATTCCGCCGGAACGAATCGCGATGGCTTCGAGTTCGCGGACCTCGCGACCGGGCCGGCGACGGTGTTCGTCGGACAGAGCTTCAGCCCCTGGGTCGAGGAGGTCTACCACGTCGAGGTGAGTACGGTCGCGCAGTCGGTCGTGTCGACGCCCAAGCCGGCGCCCGCCGTCGACGTCGAGCTGCCGGACGGTTCCTGGTCGACGTTGATGATCCAGGCTGGCGACGCGGGCTTCCGCGTCGATCTCGAGGGCGAGAACGAGCACCGCATGAACGTCCCGCCCGGCGTCGAGCTCGTCTTCGTCGCCGTCGCGGCGGACGGCGAGGTGCGCCGCGTGCGACATGCGGCGATCGCCGCGGGCGTCGCGACGGTCGACATGCGCGGCGCGCAGGCGCTCGTGAGCGCGGGCTCGCCACCGCCGGCGGAACCCGGGTCGCGCTGATCGCGTAGTACGGAGCCAGTCTTTCTCGCCGTTCTCGCCCCCTGCCCCATGCGTCAGGCGCGCGATGAGGCGAGAACGGCGGAGGGAGCCCGGGTCGTACTACCGCTAGCGCAGCGAGCTCAGCCACCCTGGCTCGGCCGCACGCGTGGCACTTCACGCAGCCCTCTTCGAACGAGAGGACGCCGTCGCAGCTCGGGCACTTCAGCTTGTACTGCGCCACGTTGCGCGGCGTGCCGGCCGGCTTCGTCGCCATCGGGGCGGCCATCGGAGCCGGCGCGCTCGCCGCCGATTGCGCCACGTGAGTGGCCGCGCCGCGTTCGCGGCCTCGGAGGCCTTGTAGTAGCCCGTCTTGTCGAGGTCCGGCGATCCGGTGCCGAGCAGCAGCGCGTGCAGACCGTTCTGCTCCTTCGCCGCGAGGTAGCGGCTGAGCGCCGTCGCGAGCCCGTCGGCGAGCGACATGATGCGCCCGTCCTTCGTCGGCACCGACAGGCTCGAGCCGATGCCCTCGAGCTGCTTCATCGCCATCTTCAGGGACCCGTTGCTGCGCAGCCACAGCGAGAGGATGCGGCAGATCGCCTCGAGGTCCGAGTTGGCGACGTCGCCGCCCTTGCCGAGCTGCGCGAACACCTCGCGCTCGCGGCAGGAGATCGGATCGACCGACACCTTCACGTGCATGTTGCCGAACGGCGTCATCTGGCGGATGCGCAGGCTGGGCATGATCTCCGGCAGCTTGACCGGGTTCAGCTCCTCCTGGCCCATCTCGTTGATGGTCATGCGCAGGCCCGCGGGCTCCGCCTTCGCAGCGGGGGCCGGCGCGGCCGGAGCCGCGGCGTCTTCCTTGCGCTTCGTCGAGCCCGAGAGCGCCATCGGCTGCATGTCGCGGCACCCGTCGCGATAGACGGTCACGCCCTTCACGTCCTCGTCGATCGCCATCTCGAAGATCTGGCGCACGTCGTCGGCCGTCGCTTCGTGCGGGAAGTTGATCGTCTTGCTGATCGAGCTGTCGCAGTGGCGCTGGAACGCCGACTGCATCTTCATGTGCCAGTACGGCGTGATGTCGTGCGCGGTGACGAACACGCGGCGCACGTCCTCCGGGATGTCGGAGCGGTGGTGCAGCGTGCCCTTCTCGACGATGTCGTCGATCATCGCGTCCGAGTAGAAGCCGCGTTCGCGCGCCATCTGCTCGAACACGTAGTTGACCTCGCGCATCACCGTCGGCTTGCCCTGCGCGTCCTTCATGACCTGGCGGATGAAGGCCAGGCTGAACATCGGCTCGATGCCGCCCGAGCAGTTCGCGATGATCGAGATCGTGCCCGTGGGCGCGACCGTCGTCGTGTAGCTGTTGCGCAGCTTCCTGCCCGCGCGTTCCCAGTCCGAGCCTTCCCAGGCCGGGAACACGCCGCGCTCCTCGGCCAGGAACTCGCTGGCGAGGTGGGACTCGTCGTTGAGGACCTGCATGATCCGCTCGCCGAAGGCCAGGCCTTCCTGCGAGTTGTAGGCGATGCCGAGCTTGTACAGCGCGTCGGCGAAACCCATCACGCCCAGGCCGATGCGCCGCGTGGTCTTCGACATGTTGTCGATCTGCGGCAGCGGGTAGCGGTTCACCTCGATGACGTCGTCGAGGAAGCGCGTCGTCGCGTGGATGATCGCCTTGTAGCGGTCCCAATCGAACCGCGCGTCCTTGCCCTCGCCGTTCACGAGCACGCCCAGGTTGACCGAACCCAGGTTGCACGAGTCGTAGGGGTGCAGCGGCTGCTCGCCGCAGGGGTTCGTCGCCTCGATGAGCCCGACGTTCTTGATCGGGTTCTTCTCGTTGATGCGGTCGATGAACACGACGCCCGGTTCGCCCGTGCGCCACGCGTGCTCGACGATCATGTCCCAGATCTCGCCGACGGTCCAGAACTCGCCGGTCGGCTTGTCGGCCTTGTCGCGCTTCTCGAGCTTGGACCATTGCTTGGTGCGCGGGTTCATCACCTGGTGCACCGTGTCCGACTTCGAACGCAGCTCGTGGATGAACCGGTTCGTGACCGTGATCGACACGTTGTAGTTCTGCAGCATCCCGAGGTCGTCCTTCATCGTGATGAAGCGGACGATGTCGGGGTGGTCGACGCGCAGGATGCCCATGTTCGCGCCGCGGCGGAACGCGCCCTGCTGGATCGCGTCGGTCGCCTTCGAGAACACCTGGATGAAGGACAGCGGCCCTTCCGTCGTGCCACCCGAGCTGCGCACGAGGTCGCCCTGCGGACGCAGGCGCGAGAAGCTGAAGCCGGTGCCCCCGCCGGCCTTCTGGATGAGCGCCGTCGCCTTGATCGAGTCGAAGATGCCTTCGATGGAATCCTCGACCGGCAGGACGAAGCACGCCGAGAGCATCCCCATCTCGCGACCCGCGTTCATCAGCGTCGGGCTGTTCGGCATGAACTGCCGCTTCGCCATCAACCCGTAGAACTCGCGCGCGACCGCGAGCGCCTTCGCCGCCGACCCGCCCGGGAACGACATCTCCGCTTTCGCGATGTGTGCGGCCACGCGCCAGAAGAGCTCGCGCGGCGTCTCGCACGTCTTGCCCGTGTTCGGGTCCTTCTTGAGGTAGCGCTTCGCGAGGACGGTCGTCGCGTTCTCGGTCAGGTCCGGATCCGGCAGGTCGGCCGGCGGCGCGAGCGATTCGAGTTCGACGATGGCGTCCACGTCAGTCCGGGGCTCCGCTTGGCGGGCATTCTTCACGAGCGGGGAGGGGTTCAAGATGGTCATCCGAAAGGCGGGGGGAGCTTCGATCCGGCTCCGCGGGCGACGTGCGGGCTGCCGACGGGTCCGCGGAGGCATTTTCCGTCGCGAGTTGGGGGCACGAGGGCCCTCTGCCCCCTCTTCTCCCCCCCCGTTCCGCGCCGGGAGGCCGATGGAAACGCTCCACGGCACGGGAGGCAAGACGGCGAAATGAAACCTCGTACGCTACCTATTGTAGGTCCCTAGGTTAGGACGCCGCTATGAGTGGTGGTTTCGCCGGCGATTCCTCGATCAGCGGGCGCCGCGGCGGAGGTGCTCGCGCAGTCCGGCCAACTCGGGCGCTCGCAGGAACGCCATAGTGCAGGTGTAAACTACTGCGGCCACGAGGATTGCGACCACAATCCCGATCAGGGGATGCGCCGGCCCGGTGGGGAATCGGGCCGCCAGCCAACCCGCGCCGCAGGCCGCGCTCGCGACCAATGTGATCCGGGTCAAACGCCAGCCCAGGTCCGGCGCCGCAGCCGGCGCCCCCAGGCGACGCAGGCCGGGCAGCAGGAGGAAGAGGTTGCCCCAGGACGTCAGCGCGGTGGCGAGCGCCAGGCCGCCGACGTCCATTCCCAAGCCCACGACGAGGACGACGTTCAGCACCGTGTTCAGCGCCAGCATCGCGACCGCGATGCGGACCGGACCCGCGAAGTCGCCCAGGGCGTAGCGGGTGCGCGCGACGAGGCCCGCAGCGCCCGCGGGCAGGATCGCCAGGGTCAGCGCGCGCAGCCCCGCCGTCGTGCGCGCGACGCCCTCGTCCCCGAAGGCGCCGTGCTGGAAGCAGACCGTCACGATCGGCTCGGCGAAGACGAAGAGCCCGATCGTGGCCGGGATCGCCAGGAACGCGATCGCCATGTGGGTCTCGTCGTGGAGCTTGCGCAGCCCCGGCATGTCGCGCACATGGCCCAGCGCCGCGAGGGCCGGGAACACCGCGCTCGTCGCCGCGATCGACACGAGCGACAGCGGCAGCTGCTGGAGACGCGTCGCGTAGTACAGCGCCGACGGCCCGCCGTTCGCGAGCAGGCTCTCGGCCATGAACCCGTCCACGAGCACGTTGACCTGGTACACGGCTGCGCCGATGGCGAGCGGCGCGCTGCTCTTCAGGATGCTCCAGACCTCGCCCCACCCCACCTTGGCGCCGGCCAGGACGCCCGGCTTCGCGCTCAAGAGGCCGTTCGCGCGCAGCGCCGGCACCTGCACGAGCACGAGCAGCGCCCCGCACACGAGGACCAGCGTCGCGAGCTCGCGCGCCATGCCGAACTGCGCGTCGAATCCCGGCGGCCCGTTGGCCAGGTCGTGGGCGTGCCGCGTCGCGACCCAGGCCAGCGCTCCGACCCAGGCGACGTTCATGACGACGGGCCCGAGGCTCGGCGCGAGGAAGTGCCCGCGCACGTGCAGCGCTCCGCCCGCGATGGCCGCGATGCAGGCGAAGACGACGAACGGCAGCATGCGCGCGGTGAGCTCGCGCACGGGCCCCGGATCCGAACCGAGCCAGTGCCATCCCGTGCCCGGCATCGTGTCGGGCAGGACGAGCATGACGAGCATCCCGAGCGCGCAGAACGCGACCGAGAACCACGCGACGGTGCGCAGGATGGCGAGGAACAGACGCCGTCCTGACTCCTCGCCCTGCTGCGCGTCGGTCTTCGTGAGCGCCGACTGCATGGCCGTCGCCATCGCGCCCTCGCCCATGAGGCTGCGGAACAGGTTCGGCACACGCCACGCCGTCACGAAGGCGTCGTTGATCGCCGACTTGTCGCCAAAAACGGCCGCGGCGAGGCTTTCGCGCACGTACCCGAGGATCCGGCTCGCGAGCGTCAACGCCGACACGAGCGCCGTGCGCCGCACGAGCTTCGTGTGGCGCCCGACGACGTCGGCGCCGCGCGCGATCGCGGGTGCTTCCTGGACGGTCACGAGCCGGAGATTATCGGCGCGCGAAGCCTCGCCCAAGGAGCACCGAATCTCCGCGGTCGGTCCGACACACCTGGAAGTTCATTCGACTCGCGCTCGACGCCGAGCGGGCGCGTGCCGAGGCCGGACTGGTGGCGCCGGGAGCGCACCTCGACTCTGGCTCTCCCGTCGCGCGGACATCTCGGGACGCGTTTGCGCCCGCGGGTCCGCGAAGAGGCTGTCGAGGAACACGTCGATGGACTCCGTCAGCCTGCCCGACTCGTTTCTCGTGACGCACATGACGTGCGGGTCCTCGGGCGCGCGCCCGGCGGCACGGTTCCGACCGGCCCGTCGCGGAGCGCGATCTGGCGCGGCGTCCGCGCGCGGCGTAGATGGTGCGTGGATGACGAAGCGCCAGCGGAATCGGAAACCGGTCGAACCCGCTCGGAGCGGCGTGGACGCGAGCCTCGACAAGCTCTTCCGTCCGCGCTCCGTGGCCGTCATCGGCGCCTCGCGCCGCCCCGGATCGATCGGTTGGCAGGTGCTCCACAACCTCGTCACCGGCGGATTCGAGGGGAAGGTCTTCCCCGTCAACCCGAACGCGGAGGTGCTGCACTCGATCAAGTGCCATCCGAGAGTCGCGGCGATTCCTGACCCGGTGGACCTGGCGATCGTGACCGTTCCGAAGGACCTCGCCCCGCGCGCGATCGCGGACTGCGCTCGGAAAGAGGTCGGCGCCGTCGTCGTGATCACGGCCGGCTTCAAGGAAACGGGTGCCGCCGGCGCGCGGGTCGAGTCGCGCATGCTCGCGACCGCGCGCAAGCACGGGATGCGGCTCGTCGGCCCGAACTGCATGGGCATCCAGAACGCGGAGGCCGCCGTCCGGCTCAATGCGTCGTTCTCGCGCTCCTTCCCGAGGCCTGGTCCGGTCGCCTTCGTCTCGCAGTCCGGCGCGATGGGCGAGGCGATCCTGGCGCACGCCGACCATCTGCACCTGGGCGTTTCGATGTTCGTGTCGATGGGCAACCGCGCCGACGTCAGCGCCAACGACCTGATCGCCTACTGGGGCGGCGAGGACTCCATCCGCTGCATCCTCCTGTACCTCGAGTCCTTCGGCAATCCGCGCAACTTCGTGCCGATCGCGCGCCGCGTCAGCCGCGACAAGGCGATCGTCGCGGTGAAGGCCGGTCGATCGGCGCAGGGCGCGCGCGCCGCCACGAGCCACACCGGTGCGCTGGCCGGAGCGGACGTCGCCGCCGACGCCCTGCTCAAGGAGTGCGGCGTGCAGCGCGTCGACTCGGTCGAGGAGCTCTTCGACGTCGGCCTGGCCTTGTCCAAGCTCCCGCTGCCGGACGGCAACCGCGTCGCGGTGCTCACGAACGCGGGCGGGCCCGCGATCCTCGCGACCGACGCCCTCATCGGATCCGGGCTCGAGATCGCGACGCTCTCGGAGAGCACGCGCACGAAGCTGCGCAAGCTCCTCGTGCCCGAGGCCTCGATCGAGAACCCCGTCGACATGGTCGCGGGCGCGACGGCGGAGAACTACCGGCGCGCGCTGGGCGTCCTCCTCGAGGATCCCGGCGTCGACGAAGTCCTCGTGATCTTCGTGCCACCGATCACACACGACCCCGTGGCCGTCGCGCGCAGCGTGTTCGAGGCGGCGCGCGGATCGCGCAAACCCGTCGTGAGCTGCTTCATGTCGCGCGACGAGGTCCTGAAGGCGATCTCGAGCGAGGCGCAGCAGGACTGGGCGCCCGTGTACCTCTACCCCGAGTCCGCCGTGCGCGCGCTCGCCGCGCTCGAGGAGCGCCGCAAGCTCCTCGCGCGCCCCGCGGGCCGACTCAAGCGCTTCACCGCCGACGTCGCCGCGGCGCGCAAGGCGCTGCGCCCCGGCTGGCTCGGCGTCACCGCGCGGCGCGCGCTGTCGGCGGCCTACGGCATCCCGGCCGTGCCCGGCGGCCTCGCGCGAAGCCCCAAGGAAGCGGTCGCCATCGCCGAGCGCGTCGGCTATCCGGTCGTCGCGAAGCTCTCGGTCCCGTCGGTCGTCCACAAGTCCGACGTCGGCGGCGTGCTCCTCGACCTGCGCGACGAAGCCGCGGTCCGCGCCGCGTTCGAGAAGCTGCGCCACCAGGACGCCGAGGGCGTCAACGTGCAGAAGATGCTCGAGAAGGGGCGCGAGGTCGTGCTCGGCTTCACGCAGGACCCGGCCTACGGCCCGCTCTTGATGTTCGGCCTCGGTGGCATCTACGTCGAGGTCCTCAAGGACGTGTCGTTCGCACTGTGCCCGGTCAGCGACGTGCGCGCGCGGGAGCTGATCCGCGAGATCCGCGGCTGGCCGATCCTCGCCGGCGTGCGCGGTCAGGCGGGCATCGACGAGGCGGCGTTGGTGGACGTGATCCAGCGCGTCTCGCAGCTGGCGGTGGACCATCCGGAGATCGCGGAGCTCGAGATGAACCCGCTCATGGCGTTCCCGAGCGGTGTGCGGGCAGTGGACTTGCGCGTGCGGGTGAGCGGAGGTCCAGGGGTGCGTGCGCCTCGGACGGCCACGAGCCGAAGCGCCATGGTCGCGGATCGAGGAGCTCGCGGTGCACGGCGCGCGTGACGAACTCACGCATTCGCGCGGCGCATGGGGTCGCGACCGGTGTCCGACGGCGCGCAGGCACGACTCGTCGTGACGCTCTCGAGAGTGGGTCGCTGACCCGCGCGGGCAGCGCAGCAGCCCGGCACGGTCCGGCGAGTCGCGTTCAAGCAGCCGAGCCGTCGGTGATCGCGCGCCCCTCGATCGCTTCGTCCGCAGGCCCGCCCAGGCTGGGCAGCTCCGGCAGCGAGGAGCCGGCGATGCCCTGCAGATCGCCGTACATGCCGCTCGTGTTGCGCAGCACGCGCTGGAGCTGCTTCTCGCGCTTCGCCCACTGTCGCTCGGTCGCGGCGCGCTCCGCCGCGAGATCGGACTCCATCGTGCGGAACGCTTCGACGATCCCCTCGATCCGCGCGCGGAACTCGCGCCCGCACAGGTACTCGTAGAGGAGCTCGACCTTCGTCTCGCGGCCCGTGCCCGCCGCGCGCGCGGCCGCGACCTGGATCAGACCCGCGCGCAGTGCGCTGGCGAGGGCGATCGACGAGACGACGTCGGTGACCCAGACGCCCTCCCTCAGCCCGAATCGCGCGATCTCTTTGGGCAACGTCGTCGTCACGAGGATCGCGACCTCCGCCTTCGCCTCGCGCTGATCGTCGCGCAACTTGTCGAGCCAACCCTCGCTCCAAGCGCGAGTCCGCTTCGATTCCCACAGGATCGCTCCGGCCGCGATGCCGCCCGGTCCCGTGACGCGCTGCACGCAGTCGCCGCCGCGCACGCCTTTCTTGACCGGCTCGACGACGTCCGCGGGGAAGGCCAGGCGCAGGTTCGCTTCGAGATCGAGCTCGAGGACCTCTCCCTGTGCTTGCTGTGACCCCTGCTCCGCCTTGCGGCGCAGGTCCTCGATCTGCCTCCGCATCCCGGCGATCAGCTCCTCCTTCTCGGCCTTCTCGAGGCGATGCCGTTCCTCGAGATCCACCTGCGCCTTCTCGAGGATGCTCTTGCGCTCGACGTCCAGCTGGCGCGCCTTCTCGAGCTCCCAGGTCTTCTGCTGTTCCTCGAGGGTGCGCGCCTTGTTGCGCAGCTCGAGTTCCTGCCGCTGCGCCTCCTCCAGCTTCGACGCCTTGCCCGCGAGCTGGTCTCGCAGGTCCTTCATCTGCGCCTCGACGTCCGCGAGGGCTATCTCGCGCGCCGCCTTCGTCACGCGCTCCTTTTCCTCGAGCAACTTCTGCGCGACCTGCTCCTCGACCGAGGCCTTGGCCTTGCGCAGCTCCTCCTCGCGGCGAGCGAGGTCCTTCGTGCGCCGATCCGCTTCCGCCAGGGCCTCGCGGCGCGCGGCGTCGATGAGCGGCGCGGCGAGCGTCTCGGTCAGCGGGACCGGCTTGTGGCAGTGCGGGCAGAGGAATGTGGGGTCGGGGAAGTTCGCGGCCATGGGGCTGGACCGCATGCTAGCGCGGTTCCGGGATGGACCGTCGCGCGGTCGTGGGCGCCCTCACCAGGCCTGTCGCACCGATACAGAAGCCTCACCGGGGTCCGCGGGGTCGCGGCACCGGCTCCCGCGGGCCTCAGTCGCGGTGCAGCCCCGCGACGAGCACGCGCAACGCCTCGGCCGCGTGCTCGCCCCAGTGGCTGCGGAACGAGAAGGACCACTGCCACGACGCCGAGTCGACGCGTCCGGCCTTGTAGGCGTCGAGTCCCGTCCGCACGTCACGCCACACGTCGGCGAGGTCGTCGTGCAGATCGCCGACCCCCGCGGACTCGACTTCGATGTCCAACGGATCGTTCGTGGCGTAGTACTGGAACGGCAAGGTCGCGAAGCGCCGGAACACGACGCTCCACTGTTCGTGCGTCGGGCGCACGAGGTCTTCGTCGTCCGGGTCGCTCGCCGGCAGCTCGATCACGCGCTTCATCAGGTCCAGCAGCAGTCGGATCGCGGACTCGACCTCGCCGTCCGCCGACTTCGGCGCGTGCTCGGCCCAAGCGCAGTAGTGCTCCGCCGTGACGGCGAAGCGCGCAACGGGGTCGTGGACTCCCGCCGCGCCGGGGCTCATGTGAGGACCTCGCCCAGAACCTTCTGCGCCAGCTTGCCGTCCAGCTGGCCCTTGTGCTTCGCCATCGCGGCCTTCATCACCGTGCCCATGTCCTTCTTCGACGTGAGGCCGAGCTCCTTCGCGATCGCCTGGATCGCGGCCTTGGCCTCGGCTTCGGACATGGCCTTCGGCAGGTAGCCCTGGATCACGGCGAGCTCGGCCTTCTCCTTCGCCGACAGGTCGGCGCGGGCGGCCTTGTCGTACTCGTCGATCGACTGCTGGCGTTGCTTGGCGGCTTTCAGCAGGACGTCCTGCTCGATCTCGGGGGTGAGCGTCTTGCCCTCCTGGACCTCGAGGCGCTTGAACTCGGAGAGCAGCAGGCGGAGCGTGTCGCGCACGACCTCGTTCTTCGCGAGCATCGCGGTCTTCACGTCGGCTTCGAGCTTTTCCTTCAGGCCCACGGGCTCAGTCCTCCTCGCGCGTTTCGTCCACTTCCTCGTCGTCGTCGACCTCCGCGTCGCCGGCGGCGGGCGTGATCGTCACGGGGCGCTCGCGCGCTTCCGTGGCGTACTTCTCGAGGTCCGCCTCGCTGACGACCTCGAGCGACACGAGCTTGTCGCCGTCCTTCAGGTTCACGAGCCGCACGCCCTGCGTGTTGCGGCCGATCGTCGAGATCTCCGAGACCGGCGTCCGCACGAGCATCCCGCCCTGCGTGATGAACAGCACGTCGTCGGCGTCGCGCGCGAGCGCGACGGCCACGACCGGGCCGTTGCGGTCCGTCGTCTTGATGTCGATGACGCCCTGGCCGCCGCGGCCCTTGATCGGGTACTCGGACACCAGCGAGCGCTTGCCGTAGCCCTGCTCGCAACCCGTGATCAGCGTGGCGTTGTCGTCGTTCGCCACGACGACGCCGACGACCTTGTCCTCGCCGAGCAGCTTGATGCCGCGCACGCCGTAGCTGGTGCGGCCCATCTCGCGCGCGGCCTTCTCGTCGAAGCGGATCGCCTGGCCGTCCCGCGAGCACAGGATCAGCGTGTCGCCCGGCTTCGTCAGCGTGACGCCCACGACCGAATCGCCCTCGTCCAGGAGGATGGCGCGGATCCCCCCCTTCTTGGGACGCGAGTACTTCTCGAGCTTCGTCTTCTTGACCGTCCCGCCGCTCGTGGCGAAGAACACGCACGATTCCGCGTCGAATTCGCGCACGCGCAGGACGTTCGTGATCTCCTCGCCGTCCTCGAGCGGCAGGAGGTTGCGCATCGCGCGGCCCTTGCTGGTCCGGTTCGCCTCGGGCACCTGGTAGACCTTGAGCCAGTAGACCTTCCCCTTGTTGGAGAAGTTCAGCAGGTGGTCGTGCGTGCCGGCCGCGAACAGCGACTTGAGCGCGTCGCCTTCCTTGGCCTCGCTGCCCTTGATGCCGCGGCCGCCGCGGCCCTGCGCGCGGTAGACGTCGAGCGGGACGCGCTTGATGTAGCCGTCCTGGCTGACCGTCACGACCATCATCTCCTCGGTGATCAGTTCCTCGATGTCGAAGCTGCCGTCGATCTCCTCGGACGAGATCTCGGTGCGGCGCGCGTCGCCGTACTTCTTCTCGAGGTCGTCGAGGTCGGCCTTGATGATCGCCGTCACGCGCTCCTCGCGCGCCAGGATGTCGTTCAAGTCGGCGATCAGCGCGACGAGCTCGTTGTACTCGGCCTCCAGCTTCTCGCGCTCCAGGCCGGTCAGGGCACCCAGGCGCATGTCGACGATCGCCTGCGATTGCCGCTCGGAAAGCCCGAACGCCGCGCGCAAGCCTTCGCGCGCCGCCTCGCGGTCCGCGCTGGCCCGGATGATGCGGATGACCTCGTCGATGTTGTCGACGGCGATCCGCAGGCCCTCGACGATGTGCTTGCGTTCCTCGGCCTTGTTCAGCAGGAACCGCGTGCGGCGCCGGATGACGATGCGGCGGTGCTTGATGTACGCGTCGAGCAACCCGCGCAGGCTCAGCGTGCGTGGCTGGCGGTCGTCGATCGCCAGGTTGATGATCGAGACCGTCTGCTGGAGCGGCGTGTACTGGAAGAGCTGGTTCGCGATGACCTGCGGGTCTTCGCCCTTCTTCAGCTCGATGACGAGGCGCAGCCCGTCGCGGTCCGACTCGTCGCGGACGTCGGAAATCCCCGTGATCTTCTGCTCTTTGACGACCTCGACGATCTTGTCGATGATCGCCAGCTTGCGGACCTGATACGGGATCTCCGTGATCACGATCTGCTGCTTGGTGCGCGTGTCCTCGACCACGTAGCGCGCGCGCAGGCGCGTGATCCCGCGCCCGGTCGCGTAGGCCTGCAGCACGCCGCTGCGACCCATCACGATTCCGCCGGTGGGGAAGTCGGGGCCCTTCACGATCTCGCACAGATCGGCGATCGAAACCGCGGGGTCGTCGAGCACGCGCCGCAGCGCCGCGCAGATCTCGCCCAGGTTGTGCGGCGGCAGGCTCGTCGCCATGCCGACCGCGATGCCGTCCGAGCCGTTGCAGAGCAGGTTCGGGAACCGCGCCGGCAACACGGTCGGCTGCGTGCGCGTGTCGTCGTAGTTGGGCTCGACGTCGACCGTGTCCTGGTCGAGGTCCGCCATCATCTCGACGGCGGTCCCGGCCATGCGCGCTTCCGTGTAGCGCATCGCGGCCGGCGGATCGCCGTCGATCGAACCGAAGTTGCCCTGGCCGTCGACGAGCGGATAGCGCAGCGAGAAATCCTGCGCGAGACGCACGAGCGTCGGATAGATGACCGCTTCGCCGTGCGGGTGGTAGTTGCCCGACGTGTCGCCGGCGATCTTCGCGCACTTCCTGTACTTGGCGCGCGGACCCAGGTTCAGGTCGTTCATCGCCACCAGGATCCGCCGCTGGCTGGGCTTGAGTCCGTCGCGGACGTCGGGCAGCGCGCGCGAGTGGATGACGGAGAGCGCGTACGTGAGGTAGCTCTCCTTCATCTCGCGCTCGATGTGGCGCGGAGTGATCCGACCCGCATCCGGGGGCGTCCCCTCGTTCGAGGTCGGCTTCTTGTCGTCCGGTCCAGTCATGGGGTGGCGCGGCGCCTGGGCGAGTGCGGTTCGGTGCGGAGCGCGGCCTGCGAGCCGCTCGGGGAGTCACCCCGGAAGCGGGGCTTCCGAGGCTCCCCGGCGGGCCCGTCACGGGCCGTCTCGGAAGCCCCGGGCAGACCGCGGATTCTCCGCATTTTCGGGCCTCGAATCCAGCACGGCGGGGCCGCAGGATGGGCGTTTCCCACCCCCGAAACGCCCCTCATGCCCAGCCCCGAACCCCCCTCGCGCGCGCTCTGGGGCGCATCCCGTCGGGCGTCTACATCGTCTCGACGCTGCGTTCGGGAGCCCCGGTCGCCTTCGTCGGGTCCTTCGTCCAGCAGGTCGCGTTCGAGCCGCCGACGGTCGTCCTCGCGGTCGCGCACGACCGCGAACAACTCGCCGACCTGCGGAATTCGGGCCGATTCGCGCTGTCCGTGCTGGGCGCGGGCGACCAGGCGCTGATGAGCCCGTTCCTGAAGCGCCTGCCGCCGGGGACCTCCCCCTTCGATGGTCTGGCCGTCGCTCGGACGCGTTCCGGACTGACGGTGCTGGAGGCCGCGCTGGCCTGGCTCGACTGCCGGATCACGGGCGAGCGGGCGGCGGGCGATCACACCGTGCTGTTCGGCGTGGTCGAGGAAGCGCAGCTCGCGCGCGAGGGCGAGCCGCGCGTCCACATGCGCAAGAACGGTTTGACCTACTGAACTCCCGGCCGGGAGCCGGCGAACCCGTCACCGGATCGGCGACGGGCTCGTCCACGCGAGTGCCGCGGTGTGGCGCCACTCGGCGCACGTTCGTGAGGAGCACGGAACGAGGGTGGACCGCTCGCGCGATCCACCCTCCTCTCGAGCTCGCGGTCCGCGACGGTGGGCGCGGTCCGCTCAGCTCACGGCAACCACGTCGCGCGCAGACCGTTCGACAGGTTGAACGTCGAGGACGTGCAGAAGCTCGCGGCGTTGCGGTACCAGGCCTGGTAGTAGCGCGTCCCGCCGACGACGGGCACGAGGCCGCGGACGGAGATCCTCGGATCGGCTCCGGCGGGGTACGACGCCGAACCGGCGGTCGCCGTCTTCGTCCCGAGGCGCACGGTCGTCCCGCCGACGCAGCGCAGGCCGTCCCCGAACGGGACACCCGACGGGCTGTTCACGGGAGCCGATCCCTGGAAGAAGAGGCACGTGGTCGTCGCGGGCATCCCGCTCGCCGTGAGCGACAGGCTGTCGCCGCTGACCACGGCCTCGCCGTTCGCGCCCAGGATGGCCCCCGCCGCATTCACCGAGTTCGCGCAGCCGCCGACTCCGCCGCCGGCGTTGCCGCACGGGCACGTCCCGGCGAGGCCGGCGCAGTAGGACGCGAGAGGGACACCGTTCGGTGCGGCGATCACCGCCGCGTAGATGTCCATCTGCGCGCCGCTGTAGCGCTCGCACGGCACGGCGAACCGCGCCGACAGGGCACCGCCGCTGTGCTTCGACGTGATCGCCGGGTTCCATTCGAAAAAGGAGCTCGCACTGACGGCCATGACGTCGCCCACGAGGCCGATCGTGCCGCCGCTGACGGAGAGGATCTGGGCCAGCACGTCGTTGTCGGACGGCGCCCAGTTCTTCGACCAGGCCAGCGCGAACATGTGCCCGTCGCAGTCGATCGCCGGCGTGAGGTCGTCGTAGGTGGGCAGGAACACCGTGTTCATCGCGTCGATCTCGTCCGTGACGTGGTCGCCGACCAGCGCCGCGACGAGGATGTCGCGGTCCCCGGGGTTCATCTGGCGCGTCCAGACGGCGGCGTACGGACGCTCGCCCGTCGCTCCCTCGGTGATCGACGAGACGGCCGGCCGACGATCGTCGTTCCCGGTGACGTCGACCGGGAAGGTCCCATGGAGGATCGTCCCATCCCAGGCGAGCTGCGCACCGTGGATGTCGCCGTCGTTGGGCGAGAACGTGCGCTCCCACACGATCGACCACACCTGGGTCGCGAAGGGATAACCGCCGTCGCACTTCGAGATCGACGGCCAGGCGTCGAACGTGTCCGTCGTGTTGTCGACCGTGATCAGCGGGTGGGCGGGCCCGTTCTCCGGGCCTTCGACGAGGGTCGCCTGGATGTCGTGGTCGGTGCCGGAGTACGCGCGCTCCCACGCGACGCAGTAGTACGTCGGAGCCACCGTGCTCGGGTCGCCGCCGACCACCGGGTGGATCTTCTCCCCGCCCCCGAAGTTCTGGACCAGGAAGTCCGCACCCGTCGCTCCGGTCGCGCCGTCGACGCGGCGACCGCGGATCGAGCGCTGGCCCTCGGGGCCCGTCTCGGCGACGACGAGGAAGTTGTGCGCGAGGAAGTTGCTGGCGACGCTCGGGTGCGCCCAGTTCGCCGACGAGACGTCGATCGTGATCAGGGCACCTGCATCGAGGCCGTTGTCGTCGCCGAGTCGGGCGAAGACGTCGTGGTCCGAGCTGCTGAAGACGCGCTCCCACACGTACAGGTACTTGCCCGAGCCGGCTTCGTACGCGACGTCGGGGTTGACCGCGTGCTCGCTCGAGCTCTCGACGAAGTACGACGTGACGACCGGATCGATCGTCACGGGGTACGCGGCCGTCGCGAGGAACGCGGCCGGAACGACGAGCTCGATCGCGCCGTCTACGATCTCCTCGCCGACCGCCGTGCGCACGCCAGCCGCGTCGATCGCGACGGCCTTGCCGTAGCGGACGCGGCCCAGCTCGCTCGTGAACAGGACGCCGTCCGCGTCCGCGACCGCGGTGTACTCGCCCTCGAAGCCGACGCGCACGGCGACGTCGCCCGCCGCGAGCGGGCGATCGATCACGAAGAGCTGTTCGGCGCCCTCCGGCGCGAACTCCCAGCGCTCGTCGACGTCGCCGCGCTCGATCGAAACGCGGTTCCCCTCGCGCACGACACGGCCGAGCTGGTTCGCCACCGGCTGTCCCGCGGCCCGGATCGAGCGCGTCGTGAACGCGAGCGGCGCGCTGCGCGGCTTGTCCGAGCCGAAGAACGGCACGAACGTCGTGGACTCGGCCGAGGTGCGCGCCTTGTAGCGCGCGCTCGCGGCCCACGTGCCCTGCACGTCGTCGGCGTAGGCGACGCGCCCCGCGAGCGGATCGGCGACCGGCGCGGGCGCCGTGCGCTGCGGCGCGCTCGCGACCGGATCGGGCGCCAGCGCGCGCCGGTTGTCGGCGACCGGCGACTTGTGGACGGCCGGCGCGGGCATCTTGACGTCGCTCGCCGGTGCCGGCGTGCGCGGCGCAGGCTTCGTGACCTCGGCGCGCGCGCCGCTCGCGGTGAACGCCAGCGCGCAGAGCGCCCCGGCGACGATGTTCGTGTCTCGAGTCTTCATCGGTGTGTCCTCTCGGTTCCCAGGTCTCGCTCTCGTTCGAGCGCGCACTCGCGCGCCCATCCATGGGCGGACACGCAGGACGGCGGCCGCGCCCTCGGCGGAATCCCGGAACTCGTTCGGGCAGCATCGCTGCGCCACACAGGGGCGCTCGCTAGCATCGCGCGGGACGCATGGCCTCGCCGCACGAGATCACCCTGTTGCTGGCCGACGTCCGGACCGGCGACGAAGCGGCTTCGGCGCGCCTGATGGAGATCGTCTACGCGGAGCTGCGCGCGCTCGCGGGCTCCTACGCGAAGGGCCAGCGTCTCGGGCACACGCTGCAGCCGACCGCGCTCGTGCACGAGGCCTTCGTCAAGCTCGTCGAGGGGTCCGGCCAGTCCTGGGCGGACCGCGCGCACTTCTTCGCCGTGGCGGCCACCGCGATGCGCCAGATCCTGACCGATCACGCGCGCGCGCAGCGGGCGCAGAAGCGCGGCGGCGAATGGCAGAAGGTGACGCTCGACGAGGGCGAGCTCGCCGGCGGCCAGCGCGACCTCGACCTCGTCGCGCTCGACGACGTCCTGCACGAGCTGGCCGAGTACGACGCGCGCAAGCACCGCGTCGTCGAGCTGCGTTTCTTCGGCGGATTGACCGCGGAGGAGACCGCGCGCGTGCTGGGCGTGTCGCTGACCACGGTCGAGAGCGACTGGCGCGCCGCGCGCGCCTGGCTGCAGCTGCGCCTCAAGGACTGACGGGCCGCCGAGGCGGACCGTCGCGCGCCGTCGGCGGTTCGCCCGGCAAGCTGCCGCGCAGCATCGTGGCGCAGATCGCGCGCACGGTCTCGCGCCAGTCGCGCTCGAGATCGGGACTCCACTCCGACCCGGACGTGCGCCGCATGGCTTCGACGAGCGCCGCGCTCGCCAGCGCGTAGTGCTCGGGTCTGACGCCGCGCTCGGCGTGCATGCGTCCGAGCCGCGCCAGCTCGTGCGCCAGCGTCTCGGGCTCGTGCCAACGCGCGACGCACACGGCCAGCGCGGCGCGCATCCGGCACTGGACGCTCTCGAGATCGTGCGGGAAGAGCCCGCGCAGCTCCGGATGGCGCTCGAACAGGATCGCGTAGAAGAGCCCGACCAGGTCGTCGTTGCGCGCCAGCATCGACGCGAGGCTCGCGCGCACCCGCCGGATCGCCGCGCGATCGGCCGGTACGTTCGGCAGCCGACCGTCGTCGGCGAACATCGGGTGGCGCGTGACTCCCATGGATGGCCCGTCGGGCTCGGAAACGCGGATCGCGGCTGGCACCCTCGGCGAATCCCTGGAATCGTGTGGGGGCTCGCATGCCCCCCGGCCCCGACCCGGAACGCTCGCGCACCCAGCGGTTCCAGCTGGTGATGCGGCTCTTCGACGACGTCGTCGCGCTCCCGCCCGAGGCGCGGCTCGCGCGGCTCGTGGAGCTCTGCCCCGACGAGGACGTGCGCCGCGAGGTCGAGGCGATGCTGGCGCTCGACGGGACGACGAGCCATCCGATCTCCGTCGGCGGCGGCCTCGATCGGCTGGCCCGCCTGCCGGCGGACGGCGCCGTCCAGGGCCTGCCGCGCGAGCCGGCGGAGATCCCGCTGCTCCGCGGCCAGTACCGCATCGTGCGCCAGATCGGCGAGGGCGGAATGGGCGTCGTCTACGAGGCCGAGCAGGCGCTGCCGCGGCGCACGGTCGCGCTCAAGGCGGTGCGCACGGGCTTCGACTCGCGCGCCGTGCTGCGCCGCTTCGAGCAGGAGGCGCACATCCTCGGCCGCCTGCACCATCCCGGCATCGCGCAGATCTACGAGGCCGGCGCGAGCGACGCGCAGAGCGGCGACCAGGCCTTCATCGCGATGGAGTTCGTCGACGGCGTGCCCCTCCATGATTGGGCGCGCGGTCGCAGCGTGCGCGAGAAGGTCGCGCTGGTCGCCACGATCTGCGACGCGGTGCAGCACGCGCACCAGCGGCGCGTCATCCACCGCGACCTGAAGCCGGCGAACATCCTCGTCGACCGCGCAGGGCACGCGAAGATCCTCGACTTCGGCGTCGCGCGGCTCGCCGACGCGGACACGGGCGACGAAGGGCAGCGCACGCGCGCGGGACAGCTCGTCGGCACGCTGCCCTACATGAGCCCCGAGCAGGTCGGCGGCGACCCCGACGAGATCGACGCGCGCACGGACGTGTGGGCGCTCGGCGTCATCCTGTTCGAGCTGCTCGCGGGCCGTCTGCCGTTCGAGCCGGGCGAGCGCACCGTGCCGCAGATCGCGATCGCGATCCGCGACGAGGCCGCGCCGCGGCTCGGGCGCATCGTGCCCCGGCTCGCGGGCGACCTCGACGCCATCACGTCGATGGCGCTCGCCAAGGATCGCGGGCGTCGGTACCAGTCGGCGCTCGAGCTGGGCCAGGACCTGCGGCGATACCTGACGTCCGAGCCCGTCCTCGCGCGCCAGGATTCGAGCCTGTACGTGCTGCGGAAGCACGTGCTGCGCCACCGCTGGATCGCGTCGTCGCTGGCGCTCGCGCTGGTCTCGCTGGCGGCGTTCGCCGTCAACGCCAAGCTCAACCAGCGCCGCGCGGATCGCGACGCGCGCCAGCTCGCCGACGCGCTGCGCTCGAGCAACATCGAACTCGGCCGCTTGATGGCCTTCAACGGCAACCTGATCGACGCCGAGCGCCTCGTGTGGGACGAGCACCTGAAGCTCGCCGACGCGCACTCGCACTGGGCGTTGTGGGACCTGTACTCGAAGCTCCCGTGCGAGCGCTCGTTCCCCGGGCACACCGACTCGGTGATCCAGATGGCGATGTCGCCCGACGGCTCGCTGCTCGCGACCGGTTCGCACGACCACACCGTGCGCCTGTGGGATTGGCAGACCGGCGCGAACACGGCGACGCACACCGTCGACGGGTTCATCCTCGGCGTGTGCTTCGCGCGCGGTGGCGAGCGTCTGTGCTCGGCGACGGCGGAAGGCCTGGCCTGCTGCTGGGACGCGAAGACGGGCACGGAGGTCTGGCGCACGAGGGAGCCGCTGCTGTCTGCGATCTACACGATGAGCTCGGCGCGCACGCGGCCGATCGGCGCCGTGGTCGGCCAACTGGACGGAGCCGCGCTCGTCGACCTCGACACCGGGGCGGTGATCGCGAGGCTCGGCGAGAGATCGCAGGGCCTGCGCTCGGCCGCCTTCGACTCGGTCGGCCGGCGTCTCGTCGTCGGCGGCGACGACCGGACCGTGCACGTGTACGCGGTCGACGCGCGCGACGAGCTGCGCTCGTTCACGGGGCACGCGACGCCCGTCGAGGGCCTCGCCATCGACGCGCAGGACGCGCGCGTCGCCTCGGGCGACGTCGAGGGCGTCGTGCTCGTGCACGAGCTCGAAACGGGCCGCGAGCTGGCGCGCCTCGCCGGCACGAGCGGCAACGTGCGCTCGCTCGCGTTCTCCCGCGACGGTACGCGCCTGCTCGTCGCGTGCACGCGCGGCATCGAGATGTGGGACATCGACGCCGGGCGCCGCTTCGAGGCCCGTGCGCAGTTCCGCCAGCCGGCGTTCGCCGCGACGTTCGCGCCCGGCGACCGACAGATCGTCTCGGGCTCGCTCGGCGGCGCGATCCGCGTGTGGGACATCGAGTCCACCAGCGCGGTCCGCGCGCTGCCGAACCGCTTCGAGCGCAAGGGCTACTTCGGGCTCGCGCCCGGCAGCAGGCTCGCCGCGCGCGACGCCGGCGAAGGCCGCGTCGAGATCGTCGACCTCGAGACGGGCGTCGTCGGCGTGCAGTTCCAGACGAACCAGCGCGAGATCGAGCAGATCCTCTACCAGCCGAGCGGTGATCGCGTCGCGGTGCTGACGCAGCCCAACCACCTCTCCGTCTGGCGCACGAGCGACGGCGCGCCCGTGTGCGCGTTCGACACCCCGACCCGCACCGGCACCGTGCGCTTCTCGCCGGACGGCAAGCTGCTCGGAGCCACGAGCGACGAGGGCGTGATCCGCCTCTTCGATCCGGATCGGGGCGTCCAGCTCGACGAGCTGCACCAGAAGGCGACGGTGATCGAGCGGCTGGCGTTCAGCGCCGACAGCCGCCGCGTCGCGACGACGCACCGCGGTCGCCGTGTCGAGGTCTGGCGGCTCGATCCCCCGCGCCTCGAGCGCGCGATCGACACGCCGCGCGCCGTGTTCGCCCTGACGTTCGAGCCGGTCGGCGATCGGTTGTGGGTCGGGACCTGGGACGGCCGCGTGCTGGTGTACTCACTGGCGAACGGCGAGTTGCTCCACACGCTGGAAGGCCACGTGCAGCAGGTGCAGGGTCTCGTCCCGAAGCGCGACGGCAGCCTGTTCGTGACGAGCGGCGGCGACGGCGTGCTGCGCCTGTGGAACCACGACGTCGGCGTGGGTCTGATCGCGCTGGATCCGCAGGCCGGGACGGTGCTCACGTTCGGGTTCAGCCCCGACGAACGCTGCGTGCGCGCGGTCTACCTGGACGGGACCGTGCGCGACTGGGACCTCGGCTTCTACGACGCCTACATCGCCGGCAACGAGTCGAGCCAGCGCGCGCGCGTCGCGTCCGAGCGCCGCTGAAGCCGGGTGAATCGGAACGGGTAGCCACGGCGGACTCCACGCCACCCCCCCGGCTGCCTCCCTCGGGATGGGTCCCGCGGGCGTCGAGGACGGCTGCGACGGATTCCCGGAACTCCTGCCATCGATCCGTGGGGCGTGCCTCCCTCGACTCCGACGCCATGAACGAACCCGCCGACCCGACCCGGGAGCTGCTCCTCGAGCACGTCGCCTGGATGCGCGCCCTGGCGCGTTCGCTGGTGAGCGACGCGCACGCGGCGGAGGACCTGGCCCAGGACGTCGCGGTCGCGGCGCTCGAGGACGGTCCGGCGGATGCGAGTCGCTGGAAGGCCTGGATCCGATCCGCGATGGCGCACCGCGCCGCCGATCGGTCGCGCGCGCGACGCAACGCACTCGCGCGCGAGCGCGAGCGTGCACGGCCCGAAGCTCTGCCCGACACGGGCGAGCTGCTCGAGCGCGTGGAGACGCAGCGCCGCATCGCCGGTCACCTGCTGGCGCTCGGCGAGCCGTACCGCACGACGCTACTCCTGCGCTTCTTCGAGGGTCTCGCCCCGCGCGACATCGCCGCGCGCACCGGCACCGAGCTGGCGACGGTGAAGAGCCGCCTGCACCGCGGGCTCGAGCTCCTGCGCGCGCGCCTCGACCGCGAGAGCCGCGGCGATCGCCGCGCATGGGTCGCCGCGCTCGCGCCCCTCTGTCACGAGTCGACGCACGCACCCTGGACCCTCCTTCTCGGCATGAACATCAAGACCTTCATCGCGGTCGTCGTCGTCGTGGCGGCGGGAACCTGGTGGCTCGGACGCGGCACGAGCGAGGGCGCGGATCCCGGCGATTCGACCGTCGCGGTCGCATCGCCCGAGCGCGCGCACACGAACAGCGCGGCCGGGACGGCCGTCGACGTCGCCGAGCCCGCTCGCGCGCCCGATCGACGCGCCGAACCGGTCGCGACCGAGCTCGCGGCCCGCGCTCCCGCGTCGGCGCCGATACTGGCCGAGCTGCGCGTGCGCGTCCTCGACGGGTCGGCGCGCGCGTTGAGCGGTCACGCGTTGCGCATCGCCGGCTCCGACTCGAGCACGCAGTCCGACGCGCGCGGGTACGCGCAGTTCGCGCTCGACGCCGAGCGCGCGCGCATCGAGAGCGCGGAGCCCGACTGGGTCACCGTGCGGCCCGCGGAGTGGCGCCGCGACTCCGCGCTCGCGCTGACCGTCGTCGTCGCGCCCGCGGTCGACCTGGCCGGCGAAGTCGTGGGCGACTGGGGCGAACCGCTCGAGGGCGCGCGCGTCGAGCTCGTCCCGCCCGACGATTTCGCGCGGCGCTTTTCCGACCCGCTCGACGCGACCACCGTGTCGCGCTTCGACGCGGCGACGACCGCGAACGGCGCGTTCTCGCTGGCGCGCGTCCCGGCGATCGCCGGCGCGACGTTGCGCGCGACGCACGAGGATCGCGTCCCGTCCGCGCTCGAGGCGCCGCTCGCCGAAGTCGCCGGTCTGCGCTTCGTGTTGAGCGCGGTGCCGCGCGAACCCGGCCGCGCGCTCGCCGGCCGCGTCGTGCGTCGCGACGGGACGCCCGCGACCGCAGCGCGCGTCGCGCTGGGCCTCGCGATCGCGCGCACGGACGCGCGCGGCGAGTTCGTGCTCGACCTGGCGCGCGCCGCGGACGCGAACCGCGTCGTCGCGATCGAGGCCGACTCGCTGCCCGGCGTGTACGAGCGCGGGGATCGCGCCTGGCCCGCGCAGATCGAGATCGTCCTGGGCGCGCCCTGCCTCGCGATCGAAGGCCGCGTGGTCGACGCGCGCGGGAATCCGAAGCCCGGCGCGCGCGTCTGGATCGCGGACCCGACGCCGTTCGGCGTGCTCGGGACGCGGCCGCTGCGGCTCGAATTCCTGGCCAGCGGCGCACCGCTGCCGAGCGACGCGGTGCGCACGCTGGCCGAAGTGCCGGCGCAGGATGGCGCGCAGGAGTTCCACAGCGCACGCCCCGCGACCGAGCCCGACGCGCTGATCGCGTGGGTCGTGACCGACTCCGAAGGTCGCTTCGAACTGCGCGGTCTGCAGGAGCGCACCTACGTGCTGAACGTGCTCGACACGCGGCTGCACTTCGGCACGATCACCGATCCGATCGACGCCGGACGCCGCGGCGTGGTGGTCGAACTGCCTCCCGAGGACGTCGCGCTGTATCGGCGACTGCGCGGTCGCGTCGTGACCCGGCACGGCGATCCGGTCGCGGGCGTGACGATCCTGCCCTTCATCGCGCCCGTCTCGGCCGCCGAGCGCGTGTTCGGCGGCACCGTCGACGTCTCGCGCTTCTTCGAGGGCGAGAGCGTGCGCTCCGGCGCGGATGGTTCGTTCGAGCTCGTCGACGTACCGCGCATGCACGTCTCGTTCCAGCTCTCGGGCGACGCGATCGGCTACGCCTACGCGTCCGTCGAGGACGTGACCGATCCCTCGAACCACCGCTTCGTCGTGTCGGCGCGCGTGCGTGTCGAGATCGAGCTCGCGGACCCGTCCTACGCCGACTCGGCGCGCGCCAGCGACGAGGAAGGCCGCCCGGTGAAGTTCCTCGACGCGCGCGCCGACGGCTACTCGAACTACGCCGAGCTGCGTCTCGCGAACGGCCGCAGCGGGTCCGTCGTGCTGCCCACCGAGGCTGCGGCGATCGCGTTGTGGCGCGGCCCTGAGCTGATCGAGAGGATCCCGGTGCGGCTCGTGCCGGGCGAGACGACGCGGATCGTGCGCTGAACCGGAACCGGCCTCCGCGCTGGACCGGCGCCGCCGATCCGCGCATCCTGTTCGCCCCTTCCGTGCCGCGGACTCGACCTCTCGAACCCGCCGGCGCACGGAGATCCTCGCGCGCCGATCCGTCGGAGAGCCGAAAGCAAGGAACGACTCGATGGCGTCCAAGCGCACGCAGCGACCGGCGGGTGAACGCAGAGCCCTGGCTCCGGGCGAGCTGGCCCGCGCGCCGTCGTACAGGCTGGTCGTCGAGTACGAGGGCACGCGCTACAGCGGCTGGCAGGAGCAGAACAACGCGAAGACGGTCGCCGGCGTCCTCCGCGCGGCGATCTCCGAGGTCGCCGGCGAGGTGCTCGATCTCGGCGGAGCGGGGCGCACGGACGCGGGCGTGCACGCGCTGGCGCAGGTCGCGCACTTGAAGCTGGCGAAGCCGATGGAGCTCTCGAAGCTCGCCTTCGGCGTGAACGAGCGATTGCCGGCCGACGTGAACCTGCTCGCGGTCGCGCGCGCGCCGCAGCGTTTCCACGCGCGTCACGACGCACAGTCGCGCAGCTACGTCTACCAGATCACGCGGCGGCGCTCGGCGTTCGCGCACCGCTTCGCGTGGCGGGTCGATGCGCAGCTCGACGTGCCCGCGATGCGCGCTGCGATGACGACGCTGCTCGGCGAGCACGACTTCGCCGCGTTCGGGCAGGAGACACCCGGGCCGGCGAGCACGCGCGTGCGCATGCTGCGCGCCGAGATCGCGGAGCGCGGCGACGTGCTCGTCCTGCGCTTCGAGGCCTCGCACTTCCTGTGGCGCATGGTGCGGCGGCTGACGGGCGCGCTGGTCCAGCTCGGCACGGGCGCGATCACGCCGGCGCTGTTCGCGCAGACGTTCGCAGGCAGCGCTCCCCCGGCGAAGTTCGGCACGGTCGCGGAGTGGACCGCTCCGTCCGCGGGACTCTTCCTCGAACGCGTGCGCTACGCCGGCGACGCGCCGCAGGGCGAGCTCGTCGCACCCGTCGCGATCGCGAACCTCGGCGTTCGCGCGGAGGAATCCGGCCTCCGGCCCGCGCGGAACACCGGGGCGCAGGACGCCTGAGCGAAACGCGAGCGGGGCGGCCCGATCGGACCGCCCCGCCCTCGTCGTGAACGCGCGCGATTCCTACTTCAGCTTCGCGATCAGCTCGTCATTCAGGCGCTTGTACTCGGCGCCCTGCGCGCCGCCGACCTTGGCGGCCAGCTCGAGAGAACGCTTCGCCGCCGCGAGCGCGCCGGCCTTGTCGCCAGCCTTCGCCAGGACGAGCGCCTGACGGTGCACGAGCCACACGGTGTCGGGGCGCGCCTTGTTCGCCTCCTCCATCCACTGGACCGCCTGCTTCAGGTCGAGATCGTTCTCGTAGTAGAACATCGCCGCCTGGTAGTAGGGCTTCGTGCCGCTTCCGGCCATCGCGGCCTGGATCTTGGGCACCATCATCGCGACGACGTCGATGTCGATGCGCACGGGAACGGACGTCTTCTCCCACGCCAGCGAGAGCACGCCGCCCGTGTCGCGCAGCTCGTCGAAGTCGAAGCGGAAGTTCTCGACCGTGTTCGCCAGCGCGACGGGCTTCGCCTTCACGCGCACGAGGTCGTTCTTCGCGTCGTAGACCGACGTGCCCGACTGGTCCGCGACCTTGTTCAGGATCACGGTCCACTCGTTCGCGTCGGGGATCGTGAACAGCGCGTAGCTGCCGGCCGGGACCGGCTGGCCGCCGAACTTCACGTCCGTGCTGAACGTGATCTTCGGCGCCGCGTTCGCGCCGGTGCGCCACAGCTCGCCGTAGGGCACGAGCCCGCCGAACACCTTGCGGCCCTTGGCGCCGGGGCGCGAGTACACGACTTCGACGTCGGTGACGCCGACGCGCTGCTTCAGCGTGGCCGCGGGGCTCGGGGCCGGGAATTCGATGGCCGGAGTCTGCGCCGGTTCGGCCGACGCGACGGGAGCGAGGAAGGCTTCGGAGACCGCGACGAACATCGCGCCGAGGATGGAGTTCTTCGTGTTCATGGGGCGCGGAGGATAGCACGCGCGGGCCCGCGCTCGTCGTCGGGCGCTGCGCGGTGCACGAACGCTGCGCGCGGTTTCCTCAGGGAGACCCGGCTCGATCCGCGGTCCGCGGCAGCAGCGCCTGCAGGAGGATCGCGAGAACGACGACGATCGCCGGCGCGATCAGGTTGTACCAGAGGAACGCGATCTCGACGCCCGTGAAGTGGATCACGAGGATCGCTGCTTGCGAGATCAACGCCGCGACGAACACGGCCGTGCCCTGCACGTGCTTCACGAAGAAAGCGACGAGGAAGATGCCGAGGATCGTGCCGTAGAAGAGCGACCCGAGGATGTTGACGGCCTGGATCAGGTTCTCGAACAGCGAGAACAGCGCCGCGAACCCCAGCGCGAGCACGCCGAAGCCGACGGTGGCCCACTGCGTCGCGCGGACCTGGGCGGCGTCCGTGCGCTTCGACCGCAGGACGTCGACGACGCTCGTGGTCGCGAGCGACGAGAGGCCCGCGCTCGTGCTGCCCATGCCGGCGCAGAAGATCATCGCCAGCAGAAGGCCGACGATGCCGATGGGCAGCTGGTCCATCACGAAGGTGATGAACACGTAGTCCTTGTCGTTCGTCTCGGCCGCGGGGACGAGCTCGGCGAGGTGCGCCTGGAATCGACCGCGCAGCTCGACGTCACGCGCTTCGAGGAACTCGAGCTGCGCGATCGCCTGGCTCGCGCGTTCGCCCGAGTCCGCGTCGTCGCCGCGCCACGCGGCGAGCAGTTCCTCCGTCGTGAGCTTGCGTCGCTCCATCAACGCCGCGTGCTCGGCCTCGAGCTCGCGTGTGACCGGCGTCGTGTCGGCGGCGCGCGCCGCGACCAGGTTCGCCTCGTTCCAGTGCAGCGGCGTCGCGTGGAACAGGTAGAAGACGAAGACGAGCACGCCCGTCAGCAGGATGAAGAACTGCATCGGGATCTTGAGGATCCCGTTCATCCACAGGCCCTGGCGCGCCTCCTGCATCGACTGGCCGCCGAGGTAGCGCTGCACCTGGCTCTGGTCCGTGCCGAAGTACGAGAGCTGCAGGAAGAACCCGCCGATCAGCCCGCTCCACAGCGTGTACTTCGTGTCCGGATCCCACGACAGGTCGATGATCCGCGTCTTCCCCAGCGCGCTCGCGACGCGCGCCGTCTCCGCGATCGAGAGCGTGTCGCTCAGATACCACAGCGTCAGCCCGAACGCCGTGAAGAGCCCGAGGATCATCACGGTCATCTGGTGCATGTGCGTGACGCCGACCGCGCGCGCTCCGCCCGCCGTCGTGTAGACGATCACGAGCCCGCCGATGAACACGCACGTCCACGACAGCGGCCAGCCGAGCACCTTGCTGAGGATGATGCTGGGCGCGTAGATCGTGATCCCGGTGCTCAAGCCGCGCTGGATCAGGAACAGCGCCGCCGTCAGCAGCCGGGTCCGGTCGTCGAAGCGCCGCCCGATGAACTCGTAGGCGGTGTAGACCTGCCACTTGTAGTAGAGCGGGATGAACACCGCGCCGATCACGAGCATCGCCAGCGGCAGTCCGAAATAGAACTGCACGAAGCCGAGCCCGTCGAGGTAGCCCTGGCTCGGCGTGCTCAGGAACGTGATCGCGCTGGCCTGCGTCGCCATCACGCTCAAGCCGACGGTCCACCAGCGGTTCGAGTGCCCGCCGCGCAGGAAGTTCTCGCGCGTGTTGTCGCGGCGCGTCTTCCACACGCCATAGCCGACGATGAAGCCCAGCGTGCCGAGCAGCACGATCCAGTCGAGCGGGTGCATCGACTAGCGGTCCAGGATGGTGCTGCGGTTCGTCACGCCGTGCGTCACTCGCCGCCGGCGCGGCGCGCGATCAGGTTCGCGAGGAGGCGGTACGCGCCCGGCACGCCCGCCGGCAGTTGCCGGAACAGGCTGATGCCGGTGTAGACGAAGCGACCCTTGCCGTGGTCGCACGCGATCAGCGCGCCGTTCAGCGGCTCCTCGCCGGGGTCGTTCCACCCGATGAGCGCCGTGTACTCGTGCGCCAGATCTCCGGCGAAGTACAGGCCGCGCTCCTGCACCCAACCCTCGAAGTCGCTCGCCGTGAGCCTGTTCGGCACGTTCATCAGCGCGTGCTTCGGCGCGAAGAAGGTCGGCGGTGCCTCCTCGACCGTCACGCGCGAGCGCGTGATCGCGAACGGGTACGGCCCGATCTTCTTCGCGTCCATCACGAGGTCGTTGCCGTTCGTGTTGTATTGGACGACGAGCGTGCCGCCCGCGGCCACGTACTCGAGGAGCTTCGACTGGAAGCGCGCCAGCGCGGGCACCGTGTTGTAGGCACGGATGCCGGTGACGATCGCGTCGCACTTCGCCAGGTCCGAAGCGTGCGCGGTCGCCGGGTCGACGCGCTCCACGACGACGCCCAGCCGCTCGAGCGCCTGCGGGATCTCGTCGCCTGCGCCCTCGACGAAGCCGACGGTCTTGACGCTGACCGCGACGTCCTCGGGCACGAGCATCACGTCGGCCGGCGTGTACCACGTCTGCGGCAGGATGTGCGGGTAGTCGATGACGTGCATCGTCCGGTCCGTCGTGCCCTTCGGACCGGCGAACGTGAAGTGGACCGGTCCGCGCACGGCGTCGGCGCCGCGCACGAGATCGACATGCACCGTGCGACGTTCGCCGCGGCGCAGGCCGTCGATCGGTTGCGGCTCGCGCTCGACCGTCCAACCGCGCGGCACCGCGGCCTTCACGACGCCGCTCAGCCCATCCGTCAGCGCCTCGATCTCGACCGCGACGCTCGCGCGATCGCCGGTGACGACCGCCACGCCGTCCGGGATGCCGATCGACGCGACCGGCGTGATCACCACGGGCCGCGAACGTTCGCCGGCGACGCGATCGACCCACGTGTACATGGCCTGGCGATCGGCGCGCAGCATGGAGCCGTCCTCGAGGCGCAACGAGCCCCGGTACGAGGCCGCGTTCGGCGCGACGGGCTCGACGCCCGCGTACCGCGTTCGATCGGGTTGGTAGAGCGCCGCGTGCGGACCGGCCAGCCAGTAGGGCTGATCGACGGCCTGCGCCGCGGGCACGGACCAGGCGTAGTCCTTCGAGAGCGCGCGGTTGGGCGCGAGCTTTCCCTGGACCGGGATCGTCGAGAACCCGGGGCCGGCGAACGCCAGCACTTCGAGCGCGGATCCCGGCCGGCGCTGCAGCGTCGAGAGCGACACGGGCAGCGTGTCCCCCGCCGCGACGCGCATCGAGCTCGACGTGGCCTCGACCACGACGCCGCACGCCTGGAGGATCAGCTGGCGCGCGGACTCGGACTGGAGTCCGGCCCACGCGTGCCCGACACCGCCGGCCCGGTCGAGCGCGTCGAGCGCCTGCGCCAGCTCCGCGAGGCGCGGGACGCTCTTCTCGGGAGCGCGCGGGTCGTAGCCGTCGATCGCCTCGCGCAGCAGCGCGTGCGCGCGCTCGCCGCCCGCGACGCGGGACCAATCGAGCACGAGGCCGTCGAACAGGTCGGCGCTCGCGAGCTTCGCGCCCTGGTCGAGCCGCAGGTACTCGATCTGCTCGCCGCGCGTCTCCGCGGCGCCGAAGCCCTGGCTCTTGTGCTGGCTGCGGCTGCGACCGGCGAGCTCGCCGTAGCTGACGCCCAGCAGCGGGTCGTAGCCGCCCACGTCGACCTGCACCCACCTCGACGGGTCCTTCGCCGCTTCCTCGGCCAGGTCCTTCTTCCACCACGTGCTCGCGTTGAAGAACAGGCGCTGCGCCTGCCAGACCTCCAGGCCCTCCTTCAATTGCTCGGGATACGCCTTCGGATCCGCGGCCAGCGCGAACGCCTCGTTCGCGAGCAACGCCGACGCCGTGTGGTGTCCGTGTCCCCCGCTGCCGTCCGTCGCGAAGCGCGTGACGATCACGTCCGGCCGGAACGTGCGGATGACGCGCACGACGTCGCCGAGCACTTCGGCCTTGCCCCACTTCGCGAACGTCTCCTCGGGCGTCTTGCTGTAGCCGAAGTCGACCGCGCGCGTGAAGAACTGCTCGCCGCCGTCGATGCGCCGCGCCTCGAGCAGCTCCTGCGTGCGGATGATCCCGAGCGCGTCGCCCAGCTCGGGCCCGATCAGGTTCTGTCCGCCGTCGCCGCGCGTGAGGCTCAAGTACGCCGTGCGCACCTTCTTGCCGTTCGAGAGCCAGCTGATCAGCCGCGTGTTCTCGTCGTCGGGGTGCGCGGCGACGTAGAGCACGCTGCCGACGACCTCGAGCTTCTGCATCCGGTGCAGGATCGCGGCGCCGTCGAGCTGCGACGGCGGACGCTGCGCGGACGCGCCGACGATCAGCGATGCGCAGGCCGCCGCGACGAGACCGGCTCCGCGCAGCTTCCGCACGCGGCCTGCGATCGATCGCCGCGCCCCCGCGGGCTGGGTCGGATCGTGGCGCGGGTTCGTGGATCTCTCG
This sequence comes from Planctomycetota bacterium, assembly GCA_044221705.1. Taxonomy (GTDB): domain Bacteria; phylum Planctomycetota; class UBA1135; order UBA1135; genus JAEUHZ01. Next base: position 34,758 of record JBGAOR010000014.1, on the reverse strand, counting down.
GGGCGGGCGGGATCGGTCATGGCGGGGCGTTGGCGGCGTTCTCGCGAGGATCTCGCGGAGTTCTCGCGAGGGTTCTCGCGAGTGTTCTTCAGGGCACGGCTCACGCCGGCGGAGCGTCTCGAGCGGCCCGATTCCCGGCCGGAGGCGTGCATCGGGGCGATGCGACGAGGCCGCGAGGCTTCGAACCGGCCCCGGCCGGGAGGCGCGCGGCGCGCCCAGGCTACGGGATCGCCGTGCTCCGCGCCGCACGTCCGCGGAGCGCGCGCGCGGATCGCGCCGGGTTCGACACGGCTCGTACTCGCCGTCACCGCGCGGTGACGGCGGGTCGCACGGCGCGGCCTTCGAGCTCGGGCCGAGCCGTCGCGGCTCGCGCGCCCGGCGCAGGGGTCCAACAACTGGACGGCGCGTCCAGATCCGCGCACTGCGCCGTCCGCGAGCCGGTTTCGCGCGCGTTCCGCGCTTGGATCGCCGCTTGCCTGGGAGCCCGTGCACCCCCGGAACACCCGTCCGCGACCTCAACCATGCTTCACGTCCTCGACAACCTCCGCAACGTCGCCTTCGCCGCGTCGATCGTCCTCACCTCGACCTCCCTGCAGGCCCAGGCGGGCTGGATCCGCCAGAGTCCCTACCCGGACACGCCGCAGGGACAGCCCAGCCACGCCGCGTTCTCCGCGACGCGCGGGTACATCGCCGGCTACGGGCCCGACCTGCTCGAGACGACCGACGGCGGCTGGTCGTGGCGCAAGCGCTCGCTCGGGCACAACGACTTCAACGCGGTCACGTTCTTCGGCCCGAACCACGGCTGGCTCGTCGGCGACCACAGCTCGCTCGGCGGCGGCGCGTTCCGGACGACGAACGGCGGCACGACGTGGACGGTGATGGCGAACGTCCCGTACGGCTCGTACGACAAGGTGCAGTTCGTCAGCCCGCTGCGCGGCTGGATGGGCGGCAACACGGTGCTCGCGACGACCGGCGACGGGGGCGTGACGTGGTCGCTCCTGAACCTGCCGACGCCGCACTTCCAGGCGCGCTTCGCCTTCCGCGACGAGAACGTGGGGCTCATCAGCGGCGACGGATCCGTCTACCGGACGAGCGACGGCGGCGCGACGTGGAACGTCGTCGCGACGGGTTGGGCCGATTCGATCCAGTTCCTCGACGCGAACACGGCCTTCGTGTCGTGGGCGTTGCTCGCGCCCGGTCAGCCCGAGTACGCGCGCTCGACCGACGCGGGCCTCACGTGGCAAGCGATCGACGTGCCCGGCATCCAGCTCGGCCGCCCGACGGTCGCGAGCCCGACCACGCTGATCGCGGCCGAGACCGGTTACGTCCGCGGCGACCTGTACCGCTCGACCGACGGGGGGCTGACGTGGTCCTTCTCCAAGGAGGGCTTCTGGTACCCGTACAACGGCGGCGGGTTCCTGGACGCGCAGAACGGCGTGATGCTGGCGAACGGGGGCATGATCCAGCGTACGCAGGACGGCGGCGTCACGTGGACGCAGGTCTCGAACGGGCTCGCCCTCTACCTGCTCGACATCGAGATGCTCGACGACGCGCGCGGCGTGGCGTGCGGAAACGACGGCACGCTGCTCGTGACCGAGAACGGCGGGACGACCTGGACGCCGACGCGCGCGGGCTTCGAGTTCTCGCACGGCGACGTGATCAACTCGGTCAGCACGGTCGCGCCGAACTTCATGTTCGCGGCCGGATCGTACGGGACGCTCGTGAAGTCGCTCGACGGAGGGCGCTCGTGGGTCGGCGTCCCCGGTCCCGGAGCGGGATACGGCGACTACGACGCGTGCTCGTTCGTGTCCGAGAACGAGGGCTGGATCGCGGGTGGCTTCCGCGCGATCTACCACACGACCGACGGCGGCGCGTCGTGGACGCAGCAGTACGTCGTCCCCGGGAGCGGCGAGGGCATCTACGACATCGAGTTCACGGATCCGCTGCACGGCTACGCCGTCGGGACGTTCAGCGGCATCCTGCGCACGAGCGACGGCGGCGCGCATTGGGCGCTCAATCTCGTCGGCTCGCCCTACTGCCGGCGCATCGACATGGTCGACACGAACGTGGGCTGGATGTCGAGCCGCGAGAGCTACATCGCGAGGACGACGGACGGCGGGTCGACGTGGACGCAGCAGCCGATCCCGATCGATCCGGCGCACCCCGAGCAGTTCGTGCTCGCGCTCGGCGCCATCGACGCGAACGAGTGCTGGGCCGCGACGACGCACGGCGCCGTCTACCACACGACGAACGGGGGCTCGACGTGGGTCTTCGACGACACCGGAGCGCACACCCCCTACGACAGCTGGCTCGGCTTGCACGCGCAGGCCGACGGCGACGTGTGGCTCGCCGGATTCAACGGCGGAATCCTGCGCCGCACCGGCACGACGCCGGAGTCGGGCACGACCTACTGCTTCGGCGACGGTTCGGGAGCGGCGTGTCCGTGCGGCAACGCGAGCCCGGCCGGCGCGCGCGCGGGCTGCCTGAACTCGACCGGCGTCGGAGCGCAGCTCGAGGCGACGGGCACGGCGCGGCTCGTGCTCGACCAGGTGCGCTTGAGCGTCGCGGGCCTGCCCAACTCGACCGTGCTGTTCTTCCAGGGCACGCAGACCGTGGCCGACGGAGCGGGCGCCGCCTTCGGCGACGGCCTGCGCTGCGCCGGCGGATCGGTGGTGCGCATCGCCACGAAGCTCGTCGCCGGCGGCGGAGCCGAGTACCCCGCGAGCGGCGAGTTCGCGCTGGCCGCGCGCGGCAACGTGACTTCGGCTGGATGGCGCGCGTACCAGGCCTGGTACCGCAACGCGGCGAGCTTCTGCACGGCCAGCACGTCGAACCTGTCGAACGGCGTGCGCATCCTGTGGCGGCCCTGATACGCGCGGCGTCGACCACGGTCGGATGAGCACACGGCGGTCGCGAGCGCGCGGCCGCCGTCGCATTCAGCGGCGCAGTTCGGCCAGCACGTTCCACGCGGCCGCCGACGCCGCGTCGCCGCGCGCTTCCGCCGCACGCGCTTCGTCCTCGACGCGCCGCACGTCGACGCCGTCGGCGCCGAGCGTGCCGGCGAGCTTCGCCGCGCGCGCCAGCACGGGGTCGAGATCCTCGATGCGTTCGGCGCGCAGGGCCGCGCTTTGGAAGTCGCCGAGGCGCAGGTCGGCGCGCACGCGGTCGGCCGGCAAGTCGCGCATCAGGCGCAGCCCGTGCAGGCCGAGCGCGACGACGAGCAGCACCGTCCCGAGCACGCTCGCGACGCGGATCTTCTGGTGCAGCTTCTCCGCGACGATCGGATCGGCCTGCGCGTGCTCGAGGAAGCGCACGCGGTCCGCGATGCTGAAGTGCCGCCATCCGGCGACGTCGCGTAGGCGTCCGCCGACGCGCTCGAGCGCGGCGATCAGCGTGTGCGTCTCGCCCAGGAGGCTCAGCGCGTGCAGATCCGCCTGCAGCTCGCAGCGGCGCGACAGCCACGTGAACCCGGCGAACCACGACGCCAGGAACGCCATGAGCACGAGCCCCGCGGCCACCGGATCGTCGGCGAAGAACGCGTTGGCCGCGAGATCGCCGAAGAGGAACGCCACGAGCACCCAGGCGATGAACAGCGGCACGTGCGAGCGCACGGCGTGACCCATCTCGTGCGCGAAGACGGCGGCCAGCTCGCGCGGCGGAAGCTGCGCCAGGAGCTGGTCGGAGAAGAGCACCGTGCGGCTCTTCGAGGTGAGCCCGACGATCGCGGCATTCGCGACCTGGTTGCCCGTACGCCACACGCGCAGCCGCGGCGTGCCGAACCCGGCTTCACGCGCCAGCGCGAGCACGGTCGTGCGCTGCGACCCATCCGGCAGCGGCACGGTCTCCCACACGTGCTCCAGGAGGAACGGCAGCACCAGCGCCAACACGAGCAGCAGGCCGCCCGCGAACGCGGCGTGGAAGACGCCGATCTCCTCGACGGCGACGCGCGTCTCCTCGCTCGCACCCACGAGCGCCGCCGCGATCACGTAGAGCAGCACCGGCACGAGACCGGCCACGAGCATGCGCACGTGGAACCCGAGCCACGCGTCGCGCTCCGGCCGCGCGATGAAGACGCGCGCGCGCGCGTGCAGCGCGACGAGCTCGAAGCAGAGCCACGGCGCGAGCTGCACCAGCACGCGCAGGTCGGGCCAGGTGAGCAGCGACACGTCCGCTCCCGTCCAGCGCGCGACGGCTGCGCGCCAGCCGCAGGCCCACGTCGCCAGCGCGAACAGCGCGATCGGGCTCGCGACCACCGCGCGGTGCAGCCATTCGCCGAGGCGGAAGCGGCCCGACAGGAACGCGCGCTCCGACAGGCGCGCCAGCACGTAGGCGAGCGGTGCGAGGAACACCAGGAACCACGGCGGCGCGAGTTGCTGCTCGAAGCCCGCCTCGGCCGCGGCGAGAACCGCGAGCGCGAGCACGACGTGACCGAGGCTGCCCATGGCGCGGGTCTAGCCCGCGGGCGCCGCCGTCGGGAGGATCCGCGGCCAATCGCGCTCGCCCAGGTCCACGACCGCGCCGGAGAGCGCGAACGAACCGTCGGGGTTCTCGGCGACGCGCAGCACGCCGCCGGGCAGGTGCAATTCGACGGGCAGGCGGGCGACGCCGCGGTCGACGAGCGCCGCGCCGACGGCGCACGCGCCGCTGCCGCACGCTTCCGTCTCGCCGACGCCGCGCTCCCACACGCGCACGTCCCAGCGGCCGGCGCGCCATGCGACGAACTCGACGTTCGTGCCCGCCGGGAAGGCGGCGTGCTTCTCGAGGCGCGGTCCGTCGGTGACGACCGGCGCCGTGACGACGTCGTCGACGAGCACGACGAAGTGCGGGTTGCCCACGTCGACGCGCGCGCCCGAGACCGTGCGTGTGCCCGAGCCGTCGACGAGCTGGATCCGCTCGTCGCGCGCCAGGATGCGCGGCCGGCGCATCGACACGGTCGCGGACTGGATCGTTCCGCTCTCCGGCTCCACGCGCGCGACGTGCAGGCCCGACGCGTCCTCGACGACGAAGTCGCGCGCGCCGACGAGCCGGCGCTCGTGGGCGAACTTCGCCACGCAGCGCAGTCCGTTGCCGCACGTCTCGGCCGCGCTGCCGTCGGCGTTGTGGAGCTGCATGCGCACGTCGCCGCCGGCGTGCGCGGGCAGGACGAGCAGCAGGCCGTCGAGCCGCGGACCCGGACCGCCGGCGACGCACAAGGCACGCGCCAACGCCGCCGGATCGCGCGGCGCCGGGTCCGTGATCGCGTCGACGATCGCGAAGCGGTTGCCCGTGCCGGCCATCAGGCGCACGCGCGCGCTCACCACGAGCCTCCGCGCGCCGCGCCGATCTTCTGCGTGTTCTTGAAGTGCAGCTTCGCGACCTTCGACAGCGCGTCGAAGCCGTGCAGCGCGACGTAGCGGCGCGCCGACTGGTCGACCGGCGAGCCCGCGCCCTTGTGCAGGTCGACGGCGGCGTCGTCCGACAGCTCCTTGAGCGCCACGAGGAACTCCTCGCGCGCGATCACGCTGGCCGCGGCGACCGCGGGCTCCGATTCGGCGCGCGTGCGCTGCTCCAGGCGGACGTTCAGGCTCTTCAGGCGCTTCTCGAGCAGCTTCTCGTTGGCGAACTTGTCGACGACGACTCGCACGCCCGGCGTGGCGAGGCGCGTGAGCGCCTTCGCGTGCAGGTCGGCCAGCAGCTCGTTCAGCTTCCCGGGCATGTACACGCGGTTGTAGTCGACCGGATCGAGGCGCTCGACCGCGACCGCGTAGCGCGAGCGCAGGGCGCCCCCGAGGCGGATGCACTCCGCGTCGGTGAGCGTCTTGCTGTCGCGGACGCCGGCGCGCGCGATCTCCTCGGACTGGCCCGGCTCGAGCCGCACGGCGCACACGACGAGCGGGCCGAAGTAGTCGCCCTTCCCGACCTCGTCGCTGCCGACGACGGCCTCGCCGGTCGAGCGCGGCGCGACCGGGTCGGCGGACCGCGGCCTCGCCGCGGCGGGCGCCTCGAGCGCCAGCCAGCGCGCGACGAACGCCTCGGGCTCGGCTGCCTGCACCACGAGCTTGCCCGACGTGTAGAGCGTCGCGACCGCGCCGTCGCCCTTGGCGCTGAACAGCGCATGGGGCACGGGCCGGAAGTCGAACGGTCCGGCCGCGAGCTGGGCGCGCATGTCCGCGCGTCGGGCCGGCGGCACCTGCAGGACGATCGTGCGCTGGGTCACTCCCGAATCGTAAGGTAGCGCGCGGTGTCCCACACCGATCCGATCGACTTCGACACCGGTCTCGCGCCCGAGGACGTCGATCCCGCCCGGCCGCGAACGATCGAGACGCCCTGGGGCGCGTTCGCGCTCTTCGCCGTCGGCGGCCGCATCCTGTGCGTGCAGAGCTTCTGTCCGCACCTCGGCGGTCCGCTCTTCCAGGGCACGGTCTCCGTCCGCGGCGACGGATCCGATCCGAAGGTCGCGTGCCCGTGGCACGAGTGGGTCTTCTCGCTCGAGACCGGCCGGCGCCTCGACCTCGCCGGTCGCATCCTCGGTCACGGCCCCGCGCTCGCGCGCTGCGTCGTCGAGCGCTCCGAGCGCGGCACGCTCGTGCTGCGCGCGCCCGACCGACGACCGCAGGTGTGAGTACGGTGCCTGGAACGACCCCGACGGATTCGCGCCTCGTTCCGCGCGCTCGACAGGTCCTGCTGGCGAATCTGTCGGGGTCGTTCCAGGCACCGTACACCCTCGCCCCCGGCCCGAGCAGCCCCTACCATCCCGAGTCCGCCGCCGATCCTCGCGGCGCCGACGTCCTTCCGCGGAACCACCATGGCCCAGATCCACGACTCCATCCTCGACGCGATCGGCAACACGCCGATGGTCCGCCTGCGCAAGATCGGCAAGGAGACGGGCTGCGAGTTCCTCGTCAAGTGCGAGTTCCTCAACGCGGGCGGCTCGATCAAGGACCGCATCGGCAAGCGGATGCTCGAGGAGGCGCAGAAGAAGGGCCGCATCAAGCCGGGCGACACGCTGATCGAGCCGACGAGCGGCAACACCGGCATCGGGCTCGCGCTCGCGGCGGCCGTCTACGGCTACCGCATGATCATCACGATGCCCGAGAAGATGAGCCGCGAGAAGCAGGTCGTCCTCGAGGCGCTCGGCGCCGAGATCATCCGGACGCCGACCGAGGCCGCGTTCGACGCGCCGAACAGCCACATCGGCGTCGCGAAGCAGTTGCAGAAGATCCTGCCGAACGCGCACATCCTCGATCAGTACGGCAACCCCGACAACCCGCTCGCCCACTACCACGGGACGGGCGAGGAGATCCTGAAGCAGACCGACGGCAAGCTCGACTACTGCGTCATGACCGCCGGCACGGGCGGGACGATCACGGGCGTCGCGCGCAAGCTCAAGGAGAAGGCGCCGAACGCGAAGATCGTCGGCGTCGACCCGGTCGGCTCGATCCTGGCCGGACCCGGTCCGATCCACAGCTACAAGGTCGAGGGCATCGGCTACGACTTCATCCCCGACGTGCTCGACCGCAAGCTCGTCGACGAGTGGGTCAAGACGGAGGACCGTCCGTCGCTGCTCATGACGCGCAAGCTGATCCGGCAGGAGGGCCTCCTGTGCGGCGGCAGCTCCGGCTCCGCCGTGTGGGCCGCGCGCGAGATCGCGCGCAAGGTCGGCCCGGGCAAGCGCTTCGTCGTGATCCTGCCGGACTCGGTCCGCAACTACATGACGAAGTTCATGGACGACCGCTGGATGCGCGAGAACGGCTTCACCGAGAGCTCGTGGGAGACCGGCAGCGTCGGCGAACTCCTGCGCTCGGTGCCCAAGCGCAAGATCGTCACCGCGTCGAGCGCCGACACGGTCGCCGACTCCGTCATGCGCATGAAGGAGCACGGGATCAGCCAGCTGCCCGTCCTCGACGATGGGATGCTCGTCGGGATCATCACCGAGTCGGACCTGCTGGCGAAGCTGGTCGACGGCCGCGCGTCGCTCTCGAGCGCGGCGGCAGAGGTCATGTTCCGCAACGTGACGACCGTGCGTTCGAGCGACGACGCGGGCAAGCTGCTCGAGGTCTTCGGCAAGGGCATGGCCGGCCTCGTGCTGGACGACGCGGGCAAGCTGCTCGGCGTCGTGACGAAGATGGACCTGGTCGACGTGCTGACGGCGCGGACGACGCGCTGAGCGCCAACCCGTCGCCTTCGTGCCTGGCTAACTTCCCGCGGGTTCGATTCCGCCGAAAACTGCGCCTCCTCGGCGCGGCGCCTTTCCCCGGAGCCGAACCCGCGGGAAGTTAGCCAGGCACCGTTCGCAGGGGTTCAGGTCGCCGGCGCCGGCTCCGGGCGCGGCATCAGCGTCCGCAGCGCGCCGGCCAGCGACAGCGATCCGACCCACGCGAAGCTGACGAAGAACAGCGCCAGGAACGGCACCGACGTCCAGGCGTCGCGCTGCACGGCCGCGAAGATCCCCCACGCGAACCACGCGGCGAGGGCGAGCTCGATCCCGGGCAGTCCCTTCACCGCAGCGGCGTAGCTGCGCCCGCGCTTCGCGTCGCCGCGCTTGGGCGTCCTCACGAACACGCCGGTGCCCGGCAGCAGGCCCTCGATCACCGCGCGCGTCTGGCTGACGCACATCCCGATGCCCAGCGCGAGCGCGGCGAACGTGTCGACGATGCGCTGCACGAACGTGCGGCCGACCGCGCTCTGGCTGCGCGCGTAGAACGCGATCACGGCGATCGTGCACGTCAGGAAGAGGAACAGGTTGATCCACGCCGGCAGCACGGGCTTCAGTCCGGCGGCGAGCGGCAGGAGCAGCGCGAGCAGGAGGACGGCCGGATATCCGACGTTGCCTGTCAGGTGCGCCATCGCCTCGAGCTTCACCGCCAGCGGTTCCTTCGAGGTCAGGATGCGCCAGCCCAGCTTGCGGAAGACCTGCACGCTGCCCTTGGCCCAGCGATGTTGCTGCGACTTGAACGCGGCGATGTCGGGCGGCACCTCGGCCGGCGCGACGACCATCGGCACGTAGACGAAGCGCCAGCCGCCGAGCTGCGCGCGGTAGGACAGGTCGAGGTCCTCGGTCAGCGTGTCGTGCTGCCAACCGCCGGCCGACTCGATCGCCGGACGCCGCCAGATGCCGGCGGTGCCGTTGAAGTTGAAGAACACGCCGCTCTGGTGGCGCACCGTGTGCTCGATCACGAAGTGGCCGTCCAGGAGCGCCGATTCGGCGCGCGTCAGCAGGCTTTCCTCGCGATTCGAATGGCCCCAGCGCGCTTGCACCATGCCCACGCCGGAGTCGGCGAAGCGCGGGACGAGCTGCAGCAGGAAGTCCGGGCGCGGCTCGAAGTCGGCGTCGAAGATCGCGAGCAGCTCGCCCTTCGCGCTCTTCATGCCGTGGTCGAGCGCGCCGGCCTTGTAGCCCTTGCGGTCGGCGCGGCGGACCACGCACGCGTCGAGCCCGCGCGCGCGCAGCCGGGCGACCTCCTCGTCGACGATCCCGCGCGTCTCGTCGGTCGAGTCGTCGAGGACCTGGATCTCGAGCCGGTCGCGCGGGTACTCGAGCTCGCCCGCGGCGCGGATCAGCCGGGCGGCGACCGTGCGCTCGTTGTAGACGGGCAGCTGGACGGTCAGGGCCGGCAGGGTCGCGTCGTCGGGGTGGGCCGGCTGGGTCGCGGCCCGATGCCAACGAAACTTGAGGAGCAGCACGAGTCGGTGCAGCCCGTAGACGCCGAGGAGCGTCAGGATCGCGGCGTAGGCGACGGCGGTGAGGTGGGCGAGGTCCAAATCGTGCGGGGAACACCGATCCCGGGGGAGGGGCCTCCGGCGGTGCGCGAGGGCGAAGAGGATAGCGATTCCGAGAGGCCCACGGAATCGCGGGCCCGGACCCTTCAGAAAAGAGGCTGCTGGCCCTCGATCCGCACGCTGGAGCGCAGCCGGGGGAAGCTCTCGACGATCTCCGGGGGGGCCGGGACGGGCTCGCCCCGCAGCAGGTGGAGCAGCTCGAGAGCGTTGGCCACGGCCTGGCCGCCGAAGTGGTTGTTGGTGACCACCGCCGTCGTTTCGTGCTCGCCCGCGATCCGCGTGGCGCGCCGGGCCAGCGATTCGAGCTCGGTCGGCCCGTACAGGTAGTCGTAGCGGTCGTCGCGCTCGGCCCCCTCGCGGAACCACTGGGCCGAGTTGCGCCCGTGCAGCCGCAGGTAGCCGATCGGCCCCGTCGACGCGTGCCAGTCCGGCGGGTGGTTCCAGGCCGGAGGGAGGTCGATGTGGGCCAGCGAGTACCCGAGCCCGCGGATCGTGTCGACGGCCGGCGGCGTGAACCACGAGGCGTGGCGGACCTCGAGCACGAGCGGCAGCGGATCGAAGAGCGCGCGCAGCCGGCCGAGCCGGCGCACCTCGGTCTTGCCGTGCAGGAACGTGACCGGGAACTGCGCGAGCAGGGCCTCGAGCTTCTTCACGCGCACGAGCGGTTCGATGCCCGCGCGGAATGCGCGACCGTTCGCCTCGAGCTCCGCGTCGCTGGCCTCGTGCGCGGCGTGCGTGAAGTCGCGGTGCAGCTTCATCCAGAAGCGGAACTTCGGATGCGGCGCGACGAGCGTGGCCCAGCGCTGCGCGTTCTCCTTGCGCGGCATCGCGTAGAAGCTCGAGTCGACCTCCAGCCCATCGAAGTAGCGCGCGAGGAACGGCAGCGCGTGGAACCCCGGCGGCCTGTGCGCCGGGTACACGCGACCTTCCCAGTCGGTGTACGACCAGCCCGCGGGGCCGACGCGGATCATCCGTCGGGCTCCGCGCCGAGCAGCTCGAACCCGCGGCGTTCGGCGCGTTCCATCGCGACGCGGATCGACTCGGTCGCGCGCTCGAGTCCGCCTTCCGCCTTGCGATCGACGAGGATCGGCGTCCCGTAGACGAACGCGACGCGCGAGAAGGGCTTCGGGATCGTGAAGCGATCCCAGCTGCGCAGATGCCACGTGTTCGCGCCCACGAAACCGCAGGGAACGACGGGGAATCCGGTGGCGCTCGACATCCACGCCAGACCTTGCGTCATCGCGTGACGGGGTCCGCGCGGTCCGTCGGGCGTGATCGCGATCGGCGTTCCCGCGCGCAAGAGGCGCAGCATCTCGCGCACCGCGGCACGGCTGCGCTTGCCGGTCGAGCCGCGCACGACGCCGTAACCCAGCTTGCGCAGGAGCGCCTCCGAGACGTTGCCGTCGCCGCTGGGCGAGACGAGGACCGTGTATCCCTGGCGGCCGTGATGCGCGGCGGGGATCAACATGCGCCCGTGCCACAGCGCCATGAAGTAGCCGCCGCCGTAGGAACGCGCGAGGGCGAGGTTGTGCTCGCCGTCGACCTCGGCGCGCCACGTCCTCGACAGGCCGCGCACGAGCGGCGCGCCGACGGAGACCGAGATCGAACGACCGAGACGGCGGCGGAAGACCTTGAATCGATGGCTGGCGTGCCGCGCATCCGGCGGCGGGCTCGACTCGGTCGGCTCGGACGCTTCGTCGAGCCCCTCGTCGTCGCGCACGAGTTCGTCGGGCTCGGAGGGGCTCGACGGTCGTTCGCGATCCGCCGCGGAGCGTCGAGCTCGTTCCACGTGGCTCAGGGCAGGCGCACGTCGTCGCCCGCGCCCTGCTGATCGACGCCGTCCGGACCCGTGGAGTGCAACGTGTACGAAGCGCCTTCGGCGCGCGCCGTGTAGACGAGCTCGTGTCCCCAGCCGTCCAGCGGGACCTTGCCGCCCTTCAGGAAGCCGTCGGGGAACGCGTCGGTCTTCTGCAGCAGGTCCGCCGCCGTGCCGGGGACGCGGTTGAACTGCGAGCGGTACACCGCGATCGCCGTGCGCACTTCGCGCAGAGCGGCGAGCGTGTTCGCGCGCGGTTCGTCGGCCGGTGCAGCGCCGCCCTGCGCGTCGGATGCGTGCGCGCCAGACCCGGCCGACGGGGCCGCCGCGTCCTTGCCGGTGGAATTCGCGGGCGCGGGCGACGGCATGCGCGACGCACGCGACGCGATGAGCCCGAGCGCCGCGATGCCCGCCGGCGTCTCGGGACCGAACGACGACTCCGAGTGCACGACGATGCGGCCGTCGACGCGGCGCGCCCAGCTCGTCGAAGGACGGAACGGCGCGAAGAGCTGCGCCGAGGTCGGCAGCTTCTCGATGTCGATGGGCTTCTCGAGGTTCTGTCCCAGCATCGGCGCGAGACCGCGCACGCCGTCGTAGACCTTCGCGAGGAACGTGCCCCAGTCCATCGTCGACACCTCGAACGCGTCGGCGGGGCGCTCGACCTTCTGCGTCGCGGCGTGCGGCGCGACGTCGGACTTGTCCTGGAGACGCTTGATCTCGTCGCGCGCGACGCTCGGCGCGCTGGCGAAGATCACGCGATCCTCGAGCACCGCGATCGTCGCGCGCGTCGGCTCCAGCGAGGCCCCCCCGAACGGCGAGCCGCCTCCCCCACCGGGCGCGCCCTGCGGCTCTTCCTTGTCCTTGGAGGAGGAGAGCGTGATCGTCGGCACCTTGCGGTACGGCTTGCGCTCGATCTGGAGCTCGGGGTAGGCGACCTTCGCGCGCGCGAGCCAGGCGTCGAGCCCGGCCTGGAACTTCGCCGCGTCGGCGAGCTCGAGCGTGAGCAGCACGCGCGGCGTGGGCGACATCAGGCTCTGGAACGGCAGCAGGCTCACGGCCATCGACGACTTCAGGCCGTCGGCCAGGCGCGGCTCGCCATCGGCGGGGGCCGCGAGCGTCGTCTCGCCGAGCGGACCGCGCAGCAGCGCGCCGATCGCGGACTCGGCCTTCGCCGCGTCCACGTCCGTGATCCACGTGCCGACCGACTCGGGCGGGAGGAATTGGATCGTGCTCGCGGGCACGGGCGCGACGCCGAACGCGCCCAGCACGTCGACCGCCTTGCCGCGCGGCTCGTACACGCCGTTCGTCACGAAGCGGTCGCCCTGGAGCTCGATGCGCCAGCGTCCCTTCGCGCTGAGGAACGGCGCCAGGAACAGCGCGGGATACGAGAGCGCCGCGCTGTCGGCGGCAAAGGCCGGCAGGTCGTCCATGTCGGACAGGATCTCGAGCACGGTGACGCCCTTCGGCGCGCCGAGAACCTTGTCGGCGCCATTCGCGTTCCACGCGGTGACGAGGCCGCCGCCGGCGGCGGTCGCGCGCGCGGCGTAGTCCTCGGGCTTCGCAGCGCCGACGCCCAGGACGAGGCGCGTGTCGAAGCGCGCGAGCCAGGCCTTCGAGGCGATCGATTCGAAGGGCGACCCGATCTCGTTCACCTTCGCCGTGATCCCGGCCGCGGTGACGTCCCCCGCCGGCTTCGGGTCCTTGCCCCCCATCGCGACGAGCGCCTTCTCGGCCTGCACCGCGGCGTCCAGCACCGTGAAGTCGCACACCATCCAGCCCGATGTCTCGGAAGCCGTGCCCCCGGTCCCCGGCGCGCGTTCGATTCCCGACACCGAGAACGAAGCCCTGCGCGCCGCGGACCACGGCCACCAGCGGTCGTTCGGGCGAGCGGGATCCGCGACGGGCAGGAGGCTGCCGGCCATGGCCTGCAGGTCGAAGCCGACGTCCTTGGCGAGCGCGGCGATGTTCGCCGCGCCTTCGCTGGAGACGAGCTTCACCGCCGGCGCGTTCGCATAGGCCGCGATCGCGGCGCCCACGTCAGGGACCTCGGCGTACAGATCCGAGCCGACGGGATGGAGCGCGACGTGCGGAACGTCCGCGCACGCGAGGACGAGGAGTGCGAGCAACATGCGTCAGAGTCCAGCGAACTTCTTGAGGTCGGCTTCGTGCTTCAGGAGATCCGCCTCGAGCGCCTTCTGGGCTTCGACGACGACCTTCTTCTCCTTGCCGGAGTTGAGCGCCTCCTGCAGCTTCTTGAACTTCTCGGTCACCGAGGCGTTTCCGCCGTCGAGCACGAACGCCATGACGAGGCCGGACTCGTTGATGAGCTTCTCGCTGTCCGGGCCGCCTTCGACGGTCAGATGGAAGTCGAGGATCTGCTTCAGCTGACGCAGGCCGCCGCGCGTCTGGATGTTGCTGATCGACCACTTCCGGGCCCACAGCGGATCGCCGCCGATGCCCACGGCATTGTCGCGGTAGTAGCGCTCCGCGTACGCGGCCGCTCCGTAGCGAACCCACTCCGGAATGCGCTTCTCCGCGTAGAACGCGTCCCAGAACGCGTCCTGCTTCATCGACGTCTTGCGGTTCTTCTCGATCGTCTTGGTGCTCGGGTCGAGCGCTTCCGCGAACGACAGACCCAGCGCGTGGCGGACGCTGTGAACGCCCCACTTGTTCCCTTGATCGCTCGACGCGTCCCAGTAGCCGACGCCGACGCCGAGAACTCGTTCCGTTTCCGTCGGCTCGTAGGCCTGGTCCGCGAAGTACGCGTGGTGGATGGACGACAGTCCGTGCGCGTCGGTCGTGAAGCGCTGGGTGTCCTCGTCGCCGTTCGCGAAGGCCGCGTACTGCTTCGCGTCGCGCAGCACGATCACGACGATCGGCGTCGCGGGCTTCGTGCCGTACGCGCGCACGAGCTCGTCGTAGGCGTTCTCGAGCTCGCGCTTGACCTTGAGGTTCGCGACGTCGCGCTCGCACGTCGTGTAGAGATGGAAGCGCTCGTACGGGATGCGCCACCACTGCAGGAGTTCCGCGTGGTACGTGTCCGCATCCGCGATCGGGAGCCACTGGTCGCCGCACTTCCACAGGCTCTTCGCGACGTTCTCCTTCTCGGCGGGCGGGATCCAATCGAGGTCCTGGCGCACCCAACCTTCGGCGAGCTTCTTGGCTTCCTCGGGATCGGCCCAGTTGCCGTTGGGATCACGGACGAGTCCGCGCTCGAGGAAGGGCACGTCTTCGGCCGGAACCCATTGGTCCTTCCAGAGCACGAGTCCCTGCGCGGTCTTCTCGGCGACCTCCTGCTCCTTCTTGTACTCGTCGACCTTCTTCTGGTTGGGGAACCACTTCCCGTCGTAGAAGATGTTGCCGAGCGCGACGTTCGCTTCCTTGTGGCTCGGGTCGACCTTCACGATCTTCTTGAGGGTCGCCTTCGCCTCCTTCTCGCGCTTCGAATCCCGGCACCACTCGTAGAGCTTCCACAGCTTCGTGGTGTCGTCGCCGGCCTCGGTCTTCCGCTTCTCGTACTCCACGTCCTCCGCGACTCTGGGCGTGGGCTCGATCCGCGTGGGTGCAAGGTTCGAGTGCGGTGCCGCGGTGAGTGCGGCGACGAGGGCAAAGGCGGAGAGGAGGGTCATCGCAGTGGGGATCGAGTGCCGGACGTGGGCGATCGCGAAGCGTAGCCAAGTCGGAGGGGGAACGAGCGTTTCTTGTGAGCCCGCGGGAGCCTGAGTAGGATGCCGCGGCTTCCGCGTTGTGCGGCCCCGTGGGTGGCCGTGTCGACGTCACGCGCTGCAGGTCGCGCCCCGAGGGCTGGCCGGAGTCCCCTCCGCCACGCACGAGGCAGCTACCCGCAACGTTTCAACAAATGACCCTGATGTGCCCCTCAATGTGGGCGTGAGTGCACGGATGGCTACACACAAGGCGGCTACGGCCGTCACGATCGCGCCGGTTTCGGAGAAGTCGGCACTCGCGGCCTGGGTCGACCGGTACTGGAAGCTGGGGGCCCTGGTCGCTGTCGCGGCGACCGCTGCGATCCTCTACCTCCAGCACCAGAAGACCACCCGGCGTTCCGAAGACGACCGGTCGTGGGACCAGGTTCTGGCGGTCGCCAACGAGGACCGATTCAGCCGCACGCTGTCCGGTGATGCGGCCGATCTTCAGGAAGTTGCATCCAAGGTCCAGGGCAAGCAGGCCGGTGCCTGGGCGCTCTACATGGCCGCCTCCAGCGCGGCCGAGGCTCAGGAGCCCGAACTCGCCCGCAAGGCGCTGGCGGATCTGCGCAGCCAGTATCCGGGACACTCCCTGCTCACGCGAACCTACACGTTCCCCGGTTCCGAGGTGCCGGCGACTGCCGTCGACGTCCTGCAGCAGCGCGTCGATGCCCTGGCGACGTGGAAGGCCGCGAATGCCGGCCTGTTCACCAACCCCGAGCTGCCGATGGACGCTCCGAAGGTCAGCATCCACACGGACTTGGGCGACATCGTGGTGGGCCTGTACGCCGCGGAAGCCCCGAAGCACGTGGAGAACTTCCTCAAGCTCGCACGAGAGGGGTACTACAGCGGAACGAAGTTCCACCGCGTCATCCCCAGCTTCATGATCCAGGGCGGCGATCCCAATACGATCCAGGGTGAGGCCTCGACCTGGGGACAGGGGGGGCCTGACTACAAGATTGCTCGGGAGCTCAACTCCTTGAAGCACTTCACGGGAGTCCTGGCCGCAGCCAAAAAGGGCAATGAGACGGAGAGCTCGGGCAGCCAGTTCTACATCACCCTGGCTCCCTCTCACCACCTGGACGGCGAGCACGTCGTCTTCGGGAAGGTGATTCAGGGCATGGACATCGTGCGCGCCATCGAGAAGACCCCGATCGATCCGCAGACGCAGGACCGTCCTCTCACGCCCCCCGCCATCAAGTCCATGGAAGTGGTCGGCGGCTAGCTCGACTCTGCCCGGCGCGGGGTCGCGAGATGTGGCGAGCGGAGCCCGGACGGGCCCCGCTCGCTTTTTTCTTGCCGCTTGGCGCCTCGGGAAACGGCGGGCCGGACCTCAGTTCCACGTGGAACATCGCCCCACGCGCGCACCCCCGCGATCGAGGGACACTCGCCCCGGGTGCACTGGGCTTGGGAGAGGGCGATTCGCTCCGAGCCCCTGACCGCAGCCACGCGTGCAGGGCTGCGGTGTTCCACGTGGAACAGACCCCGCTAGAGCATCGGCTTGGGGGCCAGAGTCTGGCACAGCCGGTCGAGGTCCGATCGATTGAAGTAGTCGATGACGATCTGCCCCCGGAAGCCGGGCTGGTTGCGGAGCGAGACCTTGGTTCCCAGGTGCTCCTGCATGCGGGACTCCAGCTCACCGATCCAGGGGGGGCTGCCAGCCGGGGTGATCACGGACCCGCCAAGTTTGGCAGGAGCCTGGGCCTCCGCACGGACCAGGGACTCCACGTCCCGGACGGAGAGCCCCTCGCGGACAATCCGGCCGACCAACTCGGGGATGCGACCCGCATCCGCCAGACCCAACAGGGCCCGAGCGTGCCCCATGGACAGCAGGCCGGACTGCACGGCCTGCTGCGCCAGGTCGGGGAGCTCGAGGAGCCGCATGTGATTGGCCACCGTGGCGCGCTTCAAGCCGACGCGGTCCGCAACCTGCTCCTGGGTCAGATGCAGCTGGTCCGCCATCTGGCGGTATCCCCGGGCGCGTTCGATGGGATCGAGATCCTGGCGCTGCACGTTCTCGACCAGCGCCAGCTCCAGCATCTGGGAGTCGGTGATGTCGTCGCGGATGGTGGCGGGGATCGTGACGAGGCCCGCAGCTCGCGCTGCGCGAGTCCGACGCTCTCCAGCGACCAGCTCGAACCCGTCCCCATCCCGGCGCACGACGACGGCTTGGAGGACGCCGTGCTGACGGATGCTCTCCGTGAGCTCCTCCATCGCGGCCACCTCGAAGGTCCGGCGGGGTTGGTGCGCGTTGGCACGGATCTGGTCGAGTGCGATCTCCTGGACGCCGGGGCCCCTTGCAGGGCTCGACTCCGAGCCCAACAACGATCCCAGCCCTCGGCCCAAACGACGTTCTGCACCTGCCATGGTCTGCTCCCTCCGGTAGACGCACGAGGCTACGCGGAGTCAGGACGTGATGCACCAGGGTGTTCCAAGTCGTTGCTCGACAAAGGGCTAGACCTGAGGCGTCGACCCGATTACACCCGCCGCGTGCGCAGAGAACTGGAGATCCTGGCCCGCGCGTGGGCCCGTCCGCTTCCGATCGGTATGGTCGGAGCGTTCGCCATCGTGGGCATTCTGGTCACAACTGTCTCCATAACTCGTGATGCTGAAACGACTTGCTACGTTGCCGCATTATCTGGGGCCGCACTCGCACTCCAGACCTCGAGCAGTTTCGAGCGCGCGGCCTGGTCCCGGGCTTGGTTCCGTCAGGATCTCCAACTTGCCGTCGCGACCTGGATGGCGTCTGCGGTCCTCACCTGGACCCTGAGCCTCTACCTGGGGAACTCGCCGGGCGCCGCCTTCGGCCTCGGGAGCCTCCTCGGCTGCGGGCACCTCACCGCCTTGGCCCTCGTCGTTCGGCGTGCGCCCCTCGGCCCCGCGGCGCGAACCCTGGGATTTCTCGCTGCGGCAACCGTTCTGCCCGCGCTCGCGCCGATCCTCCGACCTTTGCTCGATGCCAGCCCTTCGTTCCACGCCGAGCATTTCCCTCGATGGTTCGATGCCCTGGCGCCGATCCTGTCGCTCATCGTGATCGCCATCGCACTGCCAGTTCCCGTGCGGCCCGTTCTGGCGGGGGATCCGACGACGTGAAGTACGGGATCCTCGGGGACATCCACGCCAATCTCTCCGCGCTTCGAATGGTGCTCGAGCGCCTGCGCTCGCATCGCGTCGATCGCATCCTGAGCGTGGGGGACGTCGTGGGCTACGGCGCCGCGCCCTGCGAGTGCATCGAACTCCTGCGCGAGATCGGCGCGCGCGTCGTGAAGGGGAACCACGATGCCGCCTGCGTCCACGAGATGGACCTCGCGTACTTCAATCCCTATGCGCGCGCCGCCGTGAGCTGGACGCGCACGCAGCTTTCGCGCGACGACAGCACGTGGATCGCGCGCTTGCCACTCACGCTGGATCTCGAGGACTGCAGCGTCGCGCACGGCACGTACCACAGGCCGGAGAGGTTCGACTACGTGCAGGGGGAGAGCGACGCCGATGCATCGCTCGATCGCCTCCCGACTCCGGTCTGCTTCGTCGGACACAGCCACGTCCCGATTGCGCTGGTGCGCCTCGAGGACGATCCGCTGCGAACCGCACGCGCCGAGGGCTCGGAGATCGATCTCTCCGACGTTCGACGCGCGCTGATCAACGTCGGCAGCGTCGGCCAACCGCGCGACGACGATCCGCGCGCCGCCTACGCCATCTTCGATTCCGACGAGCAGCGCGTCGTGATCGAACGCGTGCGCTACGACATCGAGGCCGAAGCCCGTCGGATCCGCGCCGCGGGTTTGCCGCCCGTGCTGGCGGATCGGCTGTTCCACGGCGTGTGACACCGCGGAGCGCGGACGCGGCGTCTACCGGTCGTTGCGCAGATACGCGAGCTGCGGCGGCAAACGATCCAGCCCGTCCTCGCCCAGCGCGTGCTGGAACAAGAGCGCGATGTCGCGCAACGGATGCTCGTCGCCGCGGAATCGGAATCGCCGCGCATCGGGCGCGGAGCCGACGGTCACCATCATCTCGAGGATCGAACCGGCATTGCACGGATGCCCGTCGACCTCGAACTCGACCGGGGTGCCGTAGCGCTGGACGATCCCCACGATCAACGCCGCCGGACGCGCGTGCAGCACGACGTCGTCGCGCAGGCCGACTTCGATCTCCTGGAAGTTCGTGTAGGAGGGGAGGAGGTCCTCGGCGACCGAACGGCCGCGTCGCAAGTAAACGCCGGCGTGCACGAGCAAGTGGTTGAGGGTCACTTCGCGCACCTCCGACTTCGAAACCAGGCTCGCGATGCGCCGCGGGATCGCGTCGTCGTGCCCCGTGCGTTCGTGGCGCTCGACGAAGTGGGTGAGCTGCGTCACGGCCTCGAGCAGATGCAGCGCCGCCGAAGCATGCCCGCGCAACTTGTTGAGCCTCGGATCGCCGGCCTCGATCGACGTGCCCTTGACCCACGTGTCGTACGCGGACTGGAGGTTGTGCACGGTCGCCTCGAGCGAGCGAGCGCGCTCTTCGCTGCAGTTGCGCTGCAGCCACGTCTCGCGTTCGTGCTCGCCGGCGATCCGGCGCACGCCGAGTTCGTCGAACAAGACTGCCGCCTCGACGAACTTCGAGGCGATCTCCGCCGTCTTCTGCTCGTCGCTCGCGACCTCGCCCTGGCCCATGTTGCGCGCGAGCTTCCGTCGCGGCCCGTCGGCCATCCACCGGTCCTCCGGGAAAGCCTCGGTGGGCAGCTCGACACCCAGCGCTCGTGACTCGTCCTGCACGGCGGCCAGCAGGAGCCGCACCGTGCGCACGAGGAACGCCAACGAACGTCGAACGGAATCGCTGGACGCGGCCGCCTCGCCCGTCGACAGCACGTTCGGGTAGCCGTCGAGGCGCACCGCGAGGTGCGCGATGCTGAATCCGGCGAGGGCGAAACCGCGCAGGGAGGCGACGAGCTCTCGCAGGTAGGCGTAGGTCCGGTTGTGCCGCGCTCCGAAGTCGTCGAGGAAGGCCTCGACGGTGTCGGCCTCGCTGACGAGTTGGAAGAAATGTCGCCTCGTCCAGTCGGCATCACCTCGCGCACGCAGCGTCTCGGCCAGGCGGAACAGCATGTCCCCCTGCCGCTGCACCAGCCCCGCGAACGCCTTCTCGGGGATGACTTGTTCCAGCGCGCCGTCGCCCATGCGTCGTGATGTTCCGACCCCGGCCGGAGCGCCGACATGGTACTGCGCGCTACCCCCGAGGGCGCGCACGTCCCCGGATCGCCCGCCTCAAGATCGCTTCGACGCCCGGACGATGGGCTTCTCGCGAGCAAGCTCTCCGCGGCCTGCTCCAGCCCCCGGTTCCCCCGTCAGGAGCGCTCCCATTTCCGCCGAACGCTGCCTCGAAACGTACCTCCAGGAAATCAACGAGGTGCCGCTCCTGTCGCCCGAACAGGAACTCCAGCTCGGTCGCCGGATCCAGAACGGCGATCTCGAAGCGCGCGAGCACATGATCCGCGCGAACCTGCGCCTCGTCGTCTCCGTCGCGAAGATGTACACGGACCGCGGCCTCTCGCTGCAGGACCTGATCGCCGAAGGGAACATCGGCCTGATGAAGGCAGCCGAGAAGTTCGACCCGAACGCCGGCTGCCGCTTCTCCACGTACGGCACGTGGTGGATCAAGCAATCGATCCGCCGTGCACTGACGAACACGGTGAAGCCGGTCCGCGTGCCGAGCTACATGAGCGAGCTGATCTCGCGCTGGCGCGTCGTGAGTCAGGAGCTCACGTACCTCTTGGGTCGCGCGCCGAACGTCGAGGAAGTGGCCGAGGAGCTCGGCATCCCCGAGGAGAACTGGCCGCTCCTGAAGCGGACGATCCAAGTCAGCGGGATGGGGCCGCAGGTCTCGCTCGACGTGCTGAGCCAGACGCAGGACACCGTCGAGGACGTCTCGCAGGTCACGCCCGACGAGCAGCTCTCGAACACGGACATGATCGCGAAGCTGGGCGAGCTCCTCAGCGTGATCGACGAACGTGAAGCCACGATCCTGCGCCTGCGCTACGGCCTGGGCACGGACACGGGCGAGACGATGACGCTCAAGGAGATCGGCAAGGTCGTCGGCCTCACGCGCGAGCGCGTCCGCCAGATCGAGCAGGAAGCTCTGCGCAAGCTCTACGGCGTGATGGGCAGCTCGGAATAGCGGTCCGGTTCGCCGCGCGCGTCCATCCGGGGTTAGAACGTGACCCCGATGGCCCGCAAGACCGAAGCTCCGCCGCCGACGCTGCCGCGCGAGCGCGCGCCCGACGGCACGCCGCTCTACGTGCACTTGCCGTTCTGCGCGGCGAAGTGTCACTACTGCGACTTCTTCTCCGTGGCGGCCGAGGGTCACGACCGGCGCCCGACGGTCGATGCCATCTTGCGCGAGGCCGACCTGTGGGCGCCGAGCGGGCCGCGCACCGTCTTCGTCGGCGGGGGAACGCCCTCGCTGCTCGACGTCGACGAGCTGCGCGCGCTGTTCGACGGCCTCGACGCGCGGACCGGTTTCCGCCGCAGCGCGCGCGAGGTCACGGTCGAGTGCAACCCCGAGAGCCTCGACGAGCGCAAGGCCGCCGCGCTGCTCGAGCTCGGCGCCACGCGCCTCTCGATCGGATTCCAGGCGCTCGACGACGTGGCCCTGAAGCTCTTCGGTCGGGTCCACGACGCGGCGCAGTCCTTCGCGGCCTACCGCGCAGCGCGAGCGGCCGGCGCGCGCGAGGTCAACGTCGACCTCATCTACGCCTGGCCGGGGCAGGAGCTCGCGGCCTGGCGGGTCGACCTGGACCGCGTCCTCGACCTCGGGCCGGACCACGTGTCCGCCTACAACCTGACGTTCGAGGAGGACACGGCCTTCCGGCGCTGGCTGGACGACGGAACCCTGCCCAAGGCGCCCGAGGAGCTGGAGCTGGCCTACTTCCACGCCACGCGCGCCCAGTTCCAAGCTCGCGGCTACGGCCCGTATGAGATCTCCAACTTCGCCCGATCTGGCCGCGTTGCTCACCACAACGTGAACTACTGGCACAACGGTCCCTACCTGGGCATCGGCCCGTCGGCGGTCAGCAAGGTGGGAGCCGTGCGCGGCGGGAACGTGAAGTCGGTGGGGGACTACGTCCGGCGCATCGCCGAGCGCGGCGACGCGCGCGTGTGGGAGGAGGCTCCCGACGCGCTCGACCGCCTGCGCGAGACCTGGTGGCTCGGCCTGCGGCTCGCCGAGGGGCTGTCCGCGGACGAAGCCCGCGCCCGCGCCGGGTTCGACGAACCCGCGGACCCGCTCGAGCCGATCGCCCAGCGCCTGCGGGCCGACGGCCTGCTCGAGCTGCGCGGCCAGCGCTACGCGCTGAGCCCGACGGGACTGCCGCTGGGGGACTGGGTCGCGCGCAAGTTCCTCGACGGATGAACACCGCGGCGCGCGGTACGAGGACGTCGCACGGCTTCACCGACCTCCGAACCACAGTCGCAGCTGGTTCAGGCCAACGATGGCCCGCGCAACGTCTGCGTCACCATCGGCATCGAGGTCGAGTGCGAGCAGGCTGCGCGGGCCGACCCCGCCTGACCCGGCGAGAGCGGGGGCCGGCTGGTCGCTCGAACGGAACCGGCCCGGTGTCGTTTGGCGGAAGACGACGAACGAACCTTCGGAGGCCGCTGCGGCCACCACGTCCAGATCACCGTCCGCATCCACGTCGGCCGCGGCGACACAAGTCACGTCTGGCGTGAGGGACGGGCTGCCCAGCACGAGACTCGGCACGGACCCGGCACCCCCGAATGTGCCGTTCGCGCCCTGCAGCCAAACCTCGATGGCGTCGGCACCCGGGGTCGCGGTGAGGACGTCGAGCTTCCCGTCGCGGTCGAGATCGACACACACGAGGCTCGCCGGCCCGGAACCTGCGCCCGCGGCGGCACTCGCCAGGGTCGCGCTGGCCACGGGGGTGAACTGTCCCGGCGCCGACTGGGCATGGATGCGGACCGAACCCGCGAGGCTGCTCGCGACCGCCAGATCGGGCAGACCATCGTCGGCCGTGCCGGCGAGATCGACCAGGTCCGCGATCTCCACCTGGATCGGACCGTCGATGCCCGAAACCGTGACCGAGGGCAGTGCTTCGAAGGCGAGCGGGCCGATCTGGTGGAAGGCGAACACCTGATCCGCGTCGCGGCTCGCGACCACCAGATCGAGGAGCCCGTCGTCGTCCGCGCCCGGCAGGTCGATCAGGTCCGCGACCGCCGTCGAGTAGTACGCCGACGCAGCACCCGGGACGGAGACGGCCAGCGTATCGCTGCCACCGCCCGTCGGGAGTCCGAAGGCCCCCGGACTCACCTGGAGCAGAGCGCGGATGCGTCCGCCCGTCGGTTGCGCGAGGACGATGTCCTGGAGTCGGTCTCCGTCCCGGTCGCCGTCGAGGTCGGCCATCACGATGTCGGTCGGCGTCCCCGGCGAACCCTGCAGAGCGAGCGCGATGCTGGGGGAGAAGACGCCCGGCACCGTCTGCACGTAACCCGTGACCAGAAGGGGCTGCTCCAGGATCAGGACCAGGTCCAGGTCTCCGTCGCCGTCGAGATCGCCCGGAGCGAGTCGCGGCTCGGCGCCGATGCCCTGGGCCGAGTTCGTGAAGTCTGCCGTGCTCCGGAACTCGCCGCCGCCTCGCGTCTTCGACAGGACGAGGCCGCTCTCCGCTCCAGCGAGGATGTCGACATCGGCATCGCCGTCGAGATCCCGCACGACGGACTCGTGCTTCGCAACGGACCCTTGGAAGGCTGACGTCGTCGGAATGCAGAGCTCGCGGAACATGGCGGCCGTGTCCGGCAGCAGGACCTCGCTGCGGCGGAAGATCGAGATCCCGTCCCGGCGCCGCATCACGAGGTCGATCCGTCCGTCGCGATCCACGTCGGCGGCGTTCACGCCGAGGGCCAGATCGGACCCGCTGCCGCAGTCCGCGACGAGGCTCGCGACCTCGGTGGTGCCGCCGTCTCGCTGGTAGTAGATCTGCAGACCGCCCTCGCCGACGTCGCTGCTCTGCTCGGCGACGATCCGGTCGAGCCGGCCGTCGCCGTCGACGTCCGCGACCTCGACGTCGATGGGGAAGCTCCCCGCGAGGATCGACGTGGGTGCGCCGAACGTCCCCGGGGAACCCGGTAGCTGCGGGAAGAGGACGAGGCGCCCTGCGGTCGACGACACGACCGAGAGATCGACCGTGCCGTCACCGTTCACGTCTCCCGCCGCGATCGCCAGCGCGAAGGGAGTGAGCGCAGGTCCGCCGAGTCGGAAGCTCGGCGCCGCCGGGCTGCCGCCGTCACCGAAGACGAGCTCCGCGGTCTGCAGGAACACGGAGACGTCGTTGCCGGCGCGGTTCGCCGTCGCGATGTCGAGGCGTCCGTCGCGGTTCAGGTCCGCGACCACGACGTCGGCCGGATCGTTCGTGTTCGCCGTCGCGCCCAACACGAGATCCGGAGCCGGTCCGTGCGCGGCGAGACCGCCCGAGCCCGCGAGGTAGATCGACACGAAGTTGCCCGGGACCGCGCCGACCGCGGGGTTCCCGTTCGCGACGACGAGGTCGGCCTGGCCGTCCTCGTCCAGGTCCGCGATCCGGATCGCCTGCGGCTGGCGCAGCGTGTTCGTGTTGCCCAGCACGAAGTCGGGAGCGCCGAACGTGCCGTCGGCGCGTTGCAGAAGACACCGGATCGCACCGGCCAGGCTTTCGCCGAAGCCGCTGATCTGGTCGGTCACTTCGAAGAGGTCTTCCCGGCCGTCTCCGTTCGCGTCGGCGGCGGCGACGGCGCGCACCCCGCTCGCGCCGAGGATCGCGGGCGCGGTCGAGAGAGGATCCGCCGTGCGGATCGTGCCGCCGCTGTTGCCCCCGAGGCCCACTTCGGCATCCACGGGGATGGCGCGAAACGCCACGGCGGTGCCCGGTGCGACATCGCGCGTGTCCCACACGAACACCTCGGGGCGCGAGGCTCCCGCGGAGGGCATCGCGGGATTGAGGCCGCGCAGTCGCCAGGCTCGCGTACGCACGCGATCTGCGGTCAAGGTCGGCGCGAAGTCGGGCGCGGACGAAGCGCCCAAGCCGACGAGCTCCGAACCCGGATCGTATTCGCGGATGCGCCGTTCCTGCTCGATGCCTCCGATCGCTGCGATGTCTGCGAGGTTCGGCAGCGGCACGAGCCGGAGCCCGGCAGTCCCGGCCGACACGAGCCGGGCTTCCTCGCTCGGAACCGTGGCCACGACCCGGCTCGTGCCTCCCACGAGGTCGTACTCGCGGACGATGGCGGCGCCGTTGCCGGACTGATCGTCGCAGACCGCGAGGAGGTGACCCGACTCCGGATCCACGGCGAGACCGCGCGGTTGCGGAGTGGTGAAGTTCACCTGCGGATTCGACTCGTCCGTGAAGCGCAGGTCCTCGAGGCGCCGCGTCGCCAGGTCGAGCCGCACGATCCGTCCGAGGCCGGGCCCGAACGGGGAAGTCGAGTTGCGCGCGGCGATCAACACGCTGTCGAGCCGCGTCGGATCGCGCACGATGCCGCCGGCGACCTCGAGCGCGTCGGTGAGCACGGTCGCTGCGGGAGCGGTCTCCGAGAGCGTGAGCAGCAGCGCGCCATTCCCGATCGCCATCGCCGCACGCCCGTCACCGAGCGAAGTGATCGCGCGCGCGCGACCCGTCTGCGACACCGACGTCGAAGACGCGACGGATGTCGCGGCGCCGGTCGCGAGCTGGACCCGCAGGACGTCCCACGCGCTTCCGTCGCCGGTGAGCACGAGCACCGTGTCGCTGTCGCCGCGGACCGCTTGGACGTCGCGCGGTATGCCGCTGCCGCTGGTCGAGGACTCCACCGCGCCCGTGGCGAGCTCGATGCGGCGCAGGCGCCAGTCCGCTCCACCGGGCGAGTCGAGCACGAGCGCGCGCGTTCCCGTCTCCACCGGCAGGCAGGCTACGGGACTCACGAGCGTCGCCGCGCCCACGCCCCACTCGTCCTGCACGAGCGCCGACGACGTGCTGGCGCGCAGGATCTCGAGGTTCCGGCCGACCAACTCGCGCTGAGAGATCGTCGTGGACGAGCTGCCGACGTCCTCGAGACGCACCTGCCGCGCGCCGTCACCGACGGGAGACAACGTGCCGCGCAACTCGGGCTGGAAGTCGGTGGCGATCTGGTACAGGCGCCGAAACGCGGGATCCTTGACGGCCTCGATCATCTCGGGACCGTCGAGGTCCGGGAGTTCGGGGAAGTCGGATTGATTGCTGCTGCGGTACTGGAAAAGCACCGCGAGGGGATCCGCATCGAGATCGGCGACGAGCACCCGGATGGGGATCCCTCGATGCAGGTCGGCGTCCAGCTGGAAGGAGACCTGATCGATGCTGACGATCGGATCGGCGTTGTTGTCGATGAGGAAGCTCGCGCTCGTCACCGGAACGCCGGGTTCCAGCGCCACGTCGTCCTCGAAGCCCCCGTCCGACGGCGTGAACCGCAGGAAGACGTCGTTGCGGGCGTTCTGCAGGTCGGTCACCGCGTCCCACAGGAACTGGACCACGGTCGGCGTCGTCGATCCCGTCGTCTCGATGTCCTCGAGCGGCGCGCCCTGCGCCGTCGCCGGGAACCAGGCGGTCGGCTCGCCGCCGTCGGCTTGCGCCTCGCCGAACTCCGTGAGGACGTCCACCGGGTCTCCGCCGGAGTCGCGCAACTCGAAGGCGACCGATACCAACCCGGCGATCCCCTCGACGGGGTCCGCGTTGACGACGACCACGTTCGCGACGGCCGGTGGATCGTTGCCGAGCGCGAACGAGAGCACGTCCACGTCGCCGCTGCCGGCGATCGACGTGCGGATCCGGAACCCGTCGACGTGGGTGTCGGGCAGCGTCTCGAACCCGTCGAGCAGCGGGTCGGCGGCGAACTGCGCCGCGAAGTCCCAGTAGATCTCGTGGACGACTCCCTGGCTCGTCGTGCCGCGTGCGGAGAGATCGGCGGGCACGGTCAGCGCGATGTCGTCGAAGATCCACGGGGCGCGAATCGGGACGGGCGCGAAGTCGGGATGCTCGAGCGCGAGAGCGACATCCGCCGGCCGCCCCGCGCCGCTCGCGTCCGGATCCGTGAGCGTGAACGCGATGCTCGCCGGCGAGGCGCGCGTGCTCGTGACCGAGCCCGCGCTGAGGAGGATCTGCGAGGGCGTGTCGCCGGAACCGTTCGACGACGCACTGACGGCGGCGACCGTTCCGAATCCGCAGGAAGCGAGAGGGACGAGGACACACGCCGCCAGGATGGCGACGAGCAAGCGAACGGGGGGGCGCATGGCGAACTCGTCAGGGACAGAACCGGAGGAAGACGGTCTCGCTGAAGTGGATCGAGGGTCCGGCGGGACCGACGTCGCGGAACGCGACCTGGAAAGCACGGGAATCCCACGCGCGGATCGCGCCGGAACCGGCGAGGTGCGCCAGGTCCACGTCGAAGCGCGCCTGGCCCTGGGCGTCCGCGCCGACGATGCCGAGGCGCGACATGGGGCTCGCGATGCAGCGGATGCCGAGCCCGACGAAGGCCGGTGCGCCGAGCGCGCCCTGGAAGAAGAGCGCCTGGCGATACGGCGGCAGTCGGCTCGCCTGCAGCGCGAACTGGTTCTCGCCGACGCGGCACGAGCCGGCGACGGCGAGCAGCGCGGGCAGCCCGCTCGAGTTGGGGAGAGCCTCGCAACCCGATTGCGGCTGACACTGACAACCTTGGTAGAACCCCGCCGACGTCGTCTGGCATTCGTCCGGGACGTCGTTCTGGTCGAAGTCGTCGCTCAGTCCCGCGGCGATGTCGAGCGCATCGGGCAACCCGTTCAGGTTGCAGTCGCCCGAGAACTCGCAGGTGTCCTTGATACCGTTGTTGTTCCGGTCGATCTCGAACGCGTCGGGGATCTGGTTCGAATCGCAGTCGGGGATCGTGTCGCACAGGTCCCGGATTCCGTCGCCGTCGACGTCCGGACCGGGAGCGAGACACTGCGGGTCGCACGAGTCCGGAACGTGGTCGCCGTCGTGATCGTGCTGGCACTCGTCGGGGAACTGGTTGCCGTCGCAGTCGAGGCTCGTGCCGGACGAGAGGTCCTGGGCGTCGGGGACGCCGTTGGAGTTGCAGTCGATGCGCCGGTACGTGTAGGTGATGGTGAGGTCGACGCCGGCTTGGAGATCCGAGAGAACTGCGCTCGGACCGGCCGCCACGGCCAGGGATCCCTCCGCGGCGGCTGAGAACCTCAGGTAGCCAGATCCAATGTGCGCGGCGAAAAACGGATCTCCCGGTGCGAGGCTCAGCAGGGCGGATTGATGGGACTCCAGGGTGGGGAGAGTGAGCCCGGAGGGTCCGGCAAAATCCAGGTTCCCATCGAAAGCAGCGAGTACGGGAGTATTGAGGGGTGAACTTATCGCGCTGGAGAGCAGTAACGCGCCACCGTCATATGGCCCCACGATG
The DNA here is from genome assembly GCA_044221705.1 of Planctomycetota bacterium. GTDB lineage: Bacteria > Planctomycetota > UBA1135 > UBA1135 > JAEUHZ01. Next base: position 6,064 of record JBGAOR010000014.1, on the reverse strand, counting down.
TTTGTTTGGAGGGAGAGTGATGCAGAGACAGTCGAGGGGTTGGCGCCCAAATTCTCAACGAAGAAGCGTGCACTGGAGCGCGCCTCACAACGGATGACGACGCTCTGCAACACGCCCTGGCTCGGGCTCAGCGTCGGCACCGAGAACGACTCGAACCAGGGTGTAGCCGACAACGGATGTGAATACGTGTAGAGGAGAGTCTCCTCGCTGCCCCGTGCATGGCCGAAGCCATGCAGGAGCGCAACGACCGAGAACGGTACCAGCAGGCGGGATGTGAGCATGGAAGATCGCGTCGAGCCTCTCAGGGGAGATGGCGAACTTGGAGCGCGCTGCTCCACGCAAGGACGGGTCCGACGGCGGTCGAGCGCCGGTACGCGACCTGGTAGGCGAGACGATCCCAGGGTCTGACCCCGAGAGCGTTCTCGAGCAGGGAGCGGTCGATGGACCACGACGCCGTTCCGTTCGAATCCGCCACGACAGCGCCCAACCTGCGGGGACCGCTCACGCAGCGCGCGCCGCCGGCGCCGAAGATCGGCACTCCGCGCACGCCGCCCACCAGAAGAGCCGGGCGCCCAGCGGGCAGGTGCAGGCCCGCGATCGAGAACCGATCCTCGGGCAATCGACACGACCCCGTGACCGCGAGATCGACCGCGACCTCGCCCGTTCCGCCGAACCCCGGGCAGAGTTCCTGCGGCTGACAGTCCGCTTCCGCGTAGAAACCGAGGAGCGACGATTGGCACTCGTCGGGCACAAGGTTCCGATCGAGGTCGACGCTGATCCCAGCCGCGAGGTCCAGCGCGTCGGGCAGGCCGTTCGTGTTGCAGTCCGAGCCGAATTCACAGGCATCGTCCAGCCCGTTGTGGTTGCGGTCGACTTCGAAGGCGTCGGGAATCCCGTCGTTGTCGCAGTCGGGCGTCGTCTCGCACGCATCCAAGATGCCGTCTCCGTCGGCGTCAGGTCCTGGTCCGAGGCAGTCTGCGTCGAGGGTGTCCGGCACTCCGTCGTCATCGGCGTCGCCTTGGCACTCGTCGGGGAAGGAGTTCCCGTCCTGATCGAGGCTGGCTCCGGTGCTGATGTCCGATCCGTCGCCGATCCCGTTGTCATTGCAGTCGATCAGGTCCTGAACGACGGTCACCGTCCATACGACGGCCACCTCCGGGGGGAATGCCACGGAAAGAAGCCCTTCTGGCGCTGAGATAGCGGTATCTCCAATGGCTGCGGTCCCGATGCTGGCGATACCCGGATTTCCGGACGGTCCGACGAACAGGTTTGCCAACGGATCGCCGGGGAAGTACCGCAGTTCGACCTGCTCCATGAACGCATCGTCGACTGTCGCGCCGGAGGGGCCCATGAAGTCCACGGCACCATCGAAAGGGGGGAACGACAGCGTGGGAAGCTGGCTCGAGTAGCCTCCCGAGGCAAGCGCTTCCCCCGTCGGCCCGCGCATCTCCGCGATCACAGAGGCGCCAACGAAGATCGGCCCAATTGGCAACGAGGACTGGTTCTCGAGCTGAATCCGAATCGCACCCGACATCGCGAACGAGACCCGCACCTCGACGAGGCGACCCAGGCTGGGATCCACCCGGGGGACTTCGACGGATCCCGCAGTCCAGTTCGTCGAGGTCAGCGGAACGCTCAGCGAGCGAACCGTCTCGATCGTCCCGCCGGCGAGGGCCGGTGCGGCGAAGAGAGGGAGCCCGCACGAGAACGTGAGAAGCCGTGCCGCTCGAGTCGCGCGAGGATCGTGACAGGACTCGTCGTGGTACATGGGCGTCACTCCCCCGGCGCAGCGCTCTTCCGAGCGACGGGCAGTGTGTACGTGCGCGCGAACAGCGCCGGCGTCTCGGCTTCGATGCGCAGGTTGAGGAACCCGCGATCCTCCGGCGCGTCGACGCCATCCCATTCGATCGCGAAGACGCGGTAACGCCGATCCCCCGTCGCGCGCGGCGCGACCTCGCGCGGCTGGGCCTCGTGCCAGGTCGAGGCCCACTGCACGCGCACCGACTTGAGCTCCTCGACGCGGCTCTCGGCCTGAACGAGGATCTGGGCGCGCAGGTGGACGCCCGTCCCGTCGGCATTCGCGCTGGCCGCGTCCGCGTCGAGGTGGAACGGCGCCAGGAACGGGGCCTCGACGATGAACTCGCGGTCGGCCTGCATGTCCGCGGCCAGCCGCGCGGCGAGGGCGTCCATGGTCTGCCGCTCGATGTTGTCGCGCAGCTCGTCGTTGTCCGCCATCAACAGCGGCGCCGGCCAGACGATCGAGAGTGCGTACTGGCCGACGTCGCCTTCGACACGGTTCGTGAAGCTCATCTCCGTCTGCTCCGATGGAGCGGACGCGTCGCTGATCCGCGCGAGACCGGCTGCTTCGGATCCCGGCTGGGCCTTCTCCCTCCGGAGCCGCGGCAGGTCGTAGAGCTCGGCCGAGAGCTTCGCTTCGATGTCGTACGTGTGGTCGGGGAGCCACCAGCAGAACGGGCCCCCGATCGCGAACAGGAGGAAGTTCAGGTAGTAGCCCGAGTTCGACGCCTCGAGGATCCGAGGATCGCCCGCCAGCTGCAGCGCCAGGATCGCGTCAGCACCTTGTTCCTCGGCCAATTCGGCCCAATCGATCTCGTTCTCGGGCTCGGCCCCGGTGGGCCGCTCCAGAAGGAACGCGCGCGCGAAGAGCCGCCCGTCGAGCGCACGCACCACGGCCTCCGCGTACGCGCGCCCCGCGAGCTGTAGGACCATGTCGGTCTCGTCGAGCTCCTCCCCTGCGACACGCTCGCGTTGACCTACCGATTCGATCGGCAGGATGGCGAGCCGCATGGGGAGCGGTGTGGACTCGGTCTTCGGCGTGCCGGCGCACGCTGCGAGGAAGAGAGAGCCGAATGCGATGAGCGGAACGGGGGGGAAGCGCATCACGGCGGAAGCGATCGGCGGGAGTTCTAGGGAGCTGCACCCCAACGGGTGTCGAGCCCGGATCGTACTGCATCCGCGGACTGTGCGCAGCGGAAGCCGACGTTCGCCCGGGACTCGGTGCGCGGGCCCGACCACCACGTCAAGAAGTCGCAATACTGCGTGTCGAAGGCGCCCCCCGCCGCATAGAAGGCCCGCACTTCGCCGAGCCGCTCGCCGAGTTTCCGCGGATCGAGCCAGATGTCCTTGTGCGTCGTCATGAGTCTGCGCAGATCGCTCTCGTTCGATCCGGGCACGTCGCGCGGCGTGGAGGTCCACTCGCGAACGTTGCCCGAGAGATCGCGCAGTCCTTCGCTCGATTCCTCCGTACCCGAGGCGCGCGGCCACGGTGCGCGGCCGGCGAGTTCGCGCTGTCCCCGGAAGTTCACGATCTCGAGGACGTCGCGAGGCGCATCCGGATCGAACGCCGAGTACGGGCGATACCTCCCCGCGCCGCCGCGCACGGCATACTCCCACTCGACCAGCGAGGGCAGCCGCTTGCCCATCCACCGCGCGAAGGCCGCAGCCTCTTCCCACGTCACGCCGGTGACCGGCAGGCGATCCTCCTTGCCCGAATTCGTGGCGGCCGACCACGCCGCGTGTCGCGCAGGATCCACGCGGGCCCCGGGCGGCCAGAGTTTCTGGTCCAGGTATCCCGACTTGCCCGCGCGAACGAAGGCCTGGAACTCCGCGTGGGTCACCTCGTCCTCGTCGAGGTAGAAGTCCGCGATCGCGCCGGGTCCGAAGCCGAGTTGGAACGACCTCTCGCCGCGCCCGTCCTTGAAGTTGCCGAGGCGCGCGGTGCGAAACAGGGCGATCTCGACGTCGTCGCCGCGTCCGCCGAACGTGTACTCGGCGTCGGCGTTGCCGGGGACGTGCCGCATCGTCGGCCCCGGTGCCACGTCTCGTCGAACGGGACGAGCCCGGACGCTTCGATGCGACGGTTTCCTTCGATCTCGTGGTCGAGCGCCAGGTCGAGGCCGAGCTGCCGCCCTTCGATCGGCCCGTCCTGTTCGATCACGACGGCCCGGATCGATCCGACGTCGATGCCGTTCGGATCGGCCATGCGGACCCGGATCCGCCAGCCGCCCTCTTTCGTCTCGCGCTCCCATGTCGAAACCGCGAGCGGCAGGAGCGTCGCTTCGAGGGCCGGCCCCGCGAGCGAGATCTCGAGTTCGTGCCGGAGGGGCGTCGCCGCGTTGCCCGCCTTGTCGGTCGCTTCCGCGACGAGCGCGAAGTGTCCGTCGGCGATCGGTTCGTCGCCGAAGAGTCCGAGCAAGGTGAAACGGTCGCCGGGCTTCGCGCTCTCGCGCCGGATCTGCTGGACCTCCTCGGCACCGTTCGTCCGCACGAGGCTCACGAGCAGTTCGTCGAGCGGTGCCCGGCCGTCGGGATCGTCGCCTGCGCGGACCTCGACGGCACAAGACGCTTCGAGTCGCGATCGATCGCCGACTTCGTCGGGAAGTGCTGGCGCGCTCCAGGCCAGCACGGGGGCCGTGCGCACGACGGTCAGCTCATGGGTGGTCGCGAACTCGGCCGCCTCGAGTTGGGACGTGTCCGAGCCGACGGTGCGGTGTGCGGCGATTTCCAGCCGGTACTTCCCCGCGTCCGGGAGCTCGACGACGAAGCTCTCGTGCCGCGCGAACCCGGGCAGCGTGAAGAGCGCGCCCGCCACGGTCTTCCAGTCGGGCTCGCCGGGGGCGCCCGTGCGATGGAGTCGCCAGCGCGCGACGAACTTCAAACTCGAGTCCGTCGCCAGCTGCACCCGGACACTCGTCGCATTCGTGAAGAACGGCTCGGAGCCGAGCACGCCGCGGTCCGTGCTGACCTCGAAGCCCGCGGAAGCCACCGAGTGATAGAACGGCAGCGTCCTCTCGGCCTTGCCGCGCAAGGAACGCTCGGATCGGATCGTGCCCTGCTCCGCGAGCGCGACCCGGATCTCGCCGGTGGCTTCGTCCGGCAGGCCACCGAGCAGCTCGCTCAGGTCGGCCCGCATTCGCTGCACGCCGTCCGCGGAGGGCAGACTCGTCCAGATCTCGCGCCGGGGCGCGGGCACCTCGCTCCCGTTCACGAGGATCGTGACCGCGGCCTTCACGGGCCGATTCGAGGTCACCTCGAGCTCGGGCTTGGTCTTCGGTGTCAGCAGGGACCCGCGCGTCGATTTCGCGACTTCGAAGGCGGGCGCGTCGGGGCCGCGCGAGGCGTCGAGCAATCGCGCTTGCACGTCGAGCCCCCCGGTCACGAAGCGGAGCTTGCGCCGCGCGGTGAGGCTGCGGCCGGCGCGGTCCCGGATCGCGACGCTGGCCTCGACGGATGGCCCGCCGGTCCAGGCCGATGGGAGCGCGACGGCGAATCCGACGCTCTCGATGGGGTCCGTGCCGGGGCGCATCCGCAGCGCCTGCGCTCCGGGGCCGAGCTCGAGCTGTGCTCCTTCGATGTCGGCCGCGACCACGCCGTCACCCGCGACGCGAGCGACGAGCTCGAGGCCCTCCGGGTCGACACTCACCTCCTCGCCCTCGGGCAGGGTCGTCGAGCCGGCCAAGATCGCCGGGACGGACCACGCATCCTCGCCGAGCCACACGAACTTCACGACGCGCTCTCCGAGCCACAGGTCGCCGAGCTCCCCGGCGACACGCGCTCGGACCTCCTCGCGTCCGCGCGTCGACCCGTCGTGCGTCACGACGATCTCGTCGGATCTGCCCGCGTCGGACCACGCGACCGACCAGGAAGGGGGGAGCGCGACGCCCCCCGGACTCTCGAGGCGCAACGGACTCCCACGCAGGCCCGACCAGTCGTCGATGCCCGGAGCATCGAGGCGCAGGCGCGCCGACTTCCGTCCGGGTCCCAGGTGGATCGGCTCGCGGTCCGCTTCGCTCACGTCGCCGTTCGCGACCACGCTCCACAGCCGGACCGGGGTCCGCGAGTCCGGCCGCGTGAGCCAGGCGGTGCCCGCCGCGACGACGGCGACGGCGGCCGCGACCCGCAATCCGAGCTTCCACGCCGGCGGACGAACGATCGCGTCGAGTTCGCGCCAGGCCTCGTCCGCCGACTTCCAGCGCTGCTCGCGGTCCCGCGCGAGCAGCTTGTCGACGAAGCGGGCCAGATCCCGGGGCACGCGCACGCCGCT
>JBGAOR010000123.1:0-12877 GCA_044221705.1 Planctomycetota bacterium | reverse complement strand
GGGCTCGCGGAGCCGTCGGCCGGCGGCGGATTGCTGGCGCGGTTCCGCGCGCCGCCGGAGCACGACGTCCTGCGCCCGAGCGGCGCGTGGTTCTGGATCGACGACGCGAAAGCGCGCGCGGAGCTGGGCCACGCGCCGCGTCCGCTCGCGGAGACCGTGCGGCGCACGTGCGCGGTCAGCGCGGCGCCGGATCGTCGTTCCTGACGTCCTCGAAGACCGAACTGGCCACCGCGCGCTTCCACAGGTCCGGCGCGAGCCCGAGGTCCTTCGCGCGGCGGCCGACGTCGGTCTCCGCGAGCCGCGGACAGCGCGACAGCGCCGCGGACCAGGCCTTTTCCGCCGCCGGGCTGCCCATGCGCGAGAGCGCGACCGCGACGTAGGCGTGGACGTCCGCGCGCTCCTTGCGCGCCTGCGCCGCGCGGGTCAACGGGTCGAGCGCAGCGATCGCGGACTCGCGCGACGTGTCGCGCGCGAGCGCGGCGACGCCGGAGCGCAGATCGTCGAGGAACGCGACTTCGGCGCTGAATTCGCGCACTTCCGGGTCCTGCGGAGCGAGCGCGGTCGATTCCGCGAGCGACAGGGAGAACGCGGCGCGCAGCGACGACGCCGAACCTCCCGCGGGATCGACGACCCCGCGCAGTCCGGCCTCGAGCAGCGCGTGCGCGCGTCGTGCCTCGCGCAACTGCCGCGCGGCGAGACCGCCGTCGCCGGCCATCGACGTCCAGCGCAGGTCGCTTCCCCGCTCCGGCCCGCGCGGCAGGTTCGCGGGCAGGTCGAGCAGGAGCTGCGCGCCCGATCGACGCCGCGCGTAGGCGATCCAGGGATCGCGGTCGGTCAGCAGGCGCGATCCGTGGCCGGCGGAATCGTCGAACACGGCGACCCGGCGCGCCGCGAGGTCGGCCGGATTCCCAATCCCGAGCGCCGCGAGTTCCGCGGCGCCCTCGCCGGTCGCGCGCGCGAATCGCTCGGACCCGGGCGGCTCGCGGCCCGCGGAGGACACGAGGATCACCTGCGTCCCCGACAGGAATACGGACGCGCCGGGGAACGCACGCGCGAAGGCGATGAGGACGGCCTCGTACGTCGCCGGCTCGAGCGCGTGCGGCGGCACCCACTGGCACGCGATCCCGCCCGGCTTCAGCGCGCGTTTCACGTCGGCGTAGGCCTCCTCGGTGTAGAGGTGCACGCCGAACGGCGAGTCGGGCAGCAAGGGCTCCATCGTCACGACGTCGTACGTCGCCGGCGATTCGCGCAACGTCTTGCGACCATCGCCGAGCTTCACGACCACGCGTCCCTTCCCGTCGTCCGCATCGAGGAGTCCGGGCAGGCCTTCCGCCAGTGCACTGCGGTTGTGCTCGGCGAAGAACGGCGCGGCCTCGACGACCGCCCGCTCGATCTCGAGCACGTCGATGCGCTTCACCTCCGGATGCAGCGAGACCGCGCCGACGGTCGTGCCCGTGCCGAGCGCGAGGACGGCCACGCGCTCGGGGTTCGGGTGCAGGAGCAGCGGCAGGTGCCCGAGCACGCGCATGTAGCGGTAGTCGCGCCCCGTGCCCGCCGCGCGGAAGCCGTCGGTGAGCAGCGTGCGCTCGCCGATCAGCCCGTCGTCGACGACGCTCACGGCGAAGTCGCGATCCTCGGTGAACGACAGCACCTTCAGCGCCGGGTTCGCGAGCGGCGGCGAGCGCAGCGCCGGCGGCTCGGCGCGCGCGAGCACGGCCGCGGCGGCCAGCGCGCTCGCGCCCGCGCCGAGGGCGAACGCGGGCGCGCGCGAGGCGATCGCGACCGCGGCGACGGCGCCCAGCGCGCAAGTCACGCCCACGCTCGCGGCGAGGCCGATCTGCGGGGTCAGCACGAACTGCACGAGCGGGATCCCGATCCAGGCGCCCCAGGCCTCGTGCAGGTAGAGACGTCCGAGCCGCGCGCCGCTCTCGCCCTCCGTCGCGCGGTGCACGAGCGGCACGAGCGCGCCGAACGCCGCGAGCGCGGGCACGCACAGGACGAGCGCGCGGATCCACAGCGGCGCTTGTGCGACGGACGGCAACGCGAGGTGCGCGGCGAGGATCCACAGCGAGCTCGCGGCGCACAGCGCGAGACCGACGAGGACTCCGCGCGCGCCGCGCGGCAGGATCGGCGGCAGGATCGCGGCGCCGAGCGCCAGCGCCGCGAGCGACGCCGCGAGCACGGCGGTGAGCGCGTCCTGCATGCCGCCGAACCACAGCGCGCCGAGGCGCACGAGCGACCACTCGACGCCGCCCATCCAGGCGGTCCCGAGGCCGATGACCAGCGCGCTGGCCGCCGGCCCGAGCGGCGCGGCGAGCGGGACCGCGGCCGGACTCGGGTCCGAATCCTCGCGCAGGTCCCCGACGATGTGCCGGTACCGCGAGGCCCAGCCCGCCACGGCGCCCGCGAGGGCGCACCCGCCGGCCATGAGCGCGGCCCAGATCCGGCCGAAGTCGCGCACGAGGACGTCCGCGATCCCGAACGCACCCAGCCACGCGCCGGCGAGGTTCGCGGCGAGCAGGAACGCCACCGCGCGGCTCGTCCGGCCGCGCGCCAGCGCCGGCAGGCAGAGGCCCTGGAGGAATCCGACCGCCGCGATGCCGGGCACAGCGAGCGCGGCGCCGCCGTACAGCGTGACGCCGGTCGCGAGCGGTCCCACGATCACGAGCGGCGCGCCCGCGAGGAGGACCAGGGTGCCCGCTCGCGCGCGCGATCGTCCGGCGAACCACGCGCCGAGCGCCCACGCGGAGAGGAACAGGGCCAAGGCCAGCGCGGGCCCGGTCCCGCCGCCGAAGGGCAGCGACGCGCTCGCCGCGAGGATGGCCTGGAGTCCGAGCCCCGCCGCGCCGGCGAGGAAGGCCGACGCGCAGGCCAGGGAGCCCGACGCGAGTCCGCCGGAGCGCGCGGCCATCCCGCGGCTCAGCGCCGCGCCGCGTCGCCCTCGGCGAGCGCGGCCCAGGCTTCCTCGGGCGTCTTCGCGACCACCAGGTGCTCGCGGACCGAGTCGCGGCCGAGCACGCGCGCGATGTCGGCCAGCGTGCGGATGTGCAGCAGCTTCTGCGCGCGCGGGATGACGAGCAGCACGACGACGCGCGTCGGGCGGCCGTCGATGCTGTCGAAGCCCAGGGTCGCGCCCTCGGCCACGATCCCCATCGCGGCGCGCACGCCGTCCACGCCCTCGACCGCGGCGTGCGGTATGGCGATCCCGTGCTCCATGCCGGTCGACATGGACTTCTCGCGCGCCATGACGGCCTCGACGACCGACGCCTCCTGGTCGGGGCCGAGCCGGCCGCGGCGCACGAGGTGGGCCACGAGCTCGCGGATCGCGGCCCACTTGTCGGCGGGGGCGAACGAGACGAGCACGTCCTGCGCCGCGAAGAGCTCGGAGAGCCGCATGGGCGGCGGAGGATAGCGACCGCGAAGCGCACCTGGAAACGGTTGCCGGGTCCTCGGCACGCGGGGAAGAACGGTCGATCGAGAGCGTCCGTCGAACGCTCCACGGGATCCCCCTCGAGCTTGGACCGACCGCGCGCGTTCGCTAGGCTCCACGCCTCCCGGCCGCTCGAGGGCATCCAAAGCTGGAGACGCCAACGGGTTAGGACCAACGGGTTCGGACACGAGAAGACCTGCCACCGACATGATCGCCGCCCTTTTCGCCGCTCTGCCCCTGCTGACGATCGCCGCGCCTCTGCAACAACCTGCGCGCGGCGGACAGCCGCAACCGGGCGCGCAGAATCCACCGGCGCAGCCGGCGCCGCAGAAGGACCCCGCCGCCGCGGGTCAGGCGCCGGGCACGAACGCGCCCGGCAAGATCCCGCCGATCCAGGCCAACGGGAACTTCTACGAGCTCTACTTCGAGGAGACGACCGAGAGCGACGCGGGTCTCACGCTCGAGCAGTTCGTGAAGCTGTGCCAGCAGGCGACGGGCATCAACTTCACCTACACGCAGGACACGCAGGGGATCCTGGCGCAGAAGAAGCTGAAGATGTTCGGGCCGAAGACGATCCCGAAGAGCGACTTCTACTCGTTCTTCCAGATCATGATGATCATCAACGAGTTCGTCTGCACGAAGATCGGCCCCGATCACCTGGCCGTCGTGCTGATCCAGAGCTCGGCGCAGAACCAGCGCGGCGGCGCGGGCACCCTCAAGAAGGACGCGGTCTACGTCGCGCCCGAGGACCTCGACCGCTACGCCGATCAGCCGGCCGTGCTGATCCACACGGTCGTCGACCTGCCGCACGTCGACGCGCGCCAGCTCTCGACCTCGCTGCGCCAGATGTTCCCCGACCAGCAGACGCAGTCGATCCTGCCGGTTTCCGGGTCGAGCCTGATCCTCACGGGTTTCGGCAGCGACGTGGCCGCGATGGTGCGCATGCTGCAGTTCGTCGACAAGGCCGCGGCGGACCAGGCGGTCGTGCTCCCCGAGTTCGAGATGATCCCGCTCGAGTTCGCGTCGGCGGAAGAGGTCGCGGACACGCTGACCGACCTGCTGGAGGCCAGCCGGCGCGCGACGCAGGCCCGCGGCGCGCAGGTCGCGCAGGCGCAGGGCGCGACCGGCGCGCTGCAGACCGGTCAGACCGAGTCGAAGATCATGGTCGACGCGCGCACGAACTCGCTGCTCGTCATGGCGATGCCGGACGACATGCCGCGCATCAAGGAGCTCGTCGCGCGCCTCGACGTCGACATCGTGCAGGGCGAGCGCACGTACCACATCTACAACCTCGAGAACGTCGACGCCGAAGAGCTGTCGGACACGCTCGACAGCTTCATCCGCGACGCCTCGCGCGTGACCCCGGGCGGCGCGACGCGCGCGCAGGGCCAGGGCCAGGCGGCCGGCGGCGGCGCGTCGAGCAGCCAGCGCAACGAGATCGTCGTCGTCGCCGACAAGGCCACGAACTCGCTGCTCATCGCGGCGAACCGCACGCGCTACGAGGAGGTCCTCGACCTGATCCGCCGCCTCGACCAGCGCCAGGACCAGGTGCTGATCGAGACCGCGCTCATCGAGCTGACCGGACAGGACAGCTTCCGCCTCGCGGTCGAGCTCGGCCTGGCCGAGATCAGCGGCGCGGGCAACGGCACGTTCGGCGTGTCGTCGTTCGGCCTCTCCACGTTCGAGGACACGAACGGCGACGGCGTGCCCGACGTGCGCATGCCGAACCTCTTCGGCGGCTCGGCTCCCGACGGCGTCACGGCGGGCATCATCCGCGGCGACGACTTCTCGCTGCCCGTGCTGCTCAACGCGCTGCAGACCCGGCGCGACACGAACGTGCTGAACGTGCCCTCGGTGCTCGTCAACAACAACAAGAGCGCCAAGGTCATCTCGAAGGACGAGCAGCCCACGACCACGATCACCGCGACCGGCGGCGTCAGTGGCCAGACGCAGGAGAACTTCAACGAGTACGTCGAGGCCGGCATCACGCTGGAGATCTCCCCCACGATCAGCGCCAGCCGCTACCTGCGCCTGAACATCAGCCTCGAGGTCTCGACCTTCATCGGCGCGGTGGAGAACCAGTCGATCCCGCCGCCGAAGATCACGCGCACGATCAACACGCAGGTCAACGTGCCGGACGGCGACACGATGGTCGTCGGCGGCATCATCACGGACAACCTCGGGCACTCGAAGTCGTCGGTGCCGTGGCTCGGCGACATCCCGATCCTCGGCTACCTGTTCAGCGACACGAGCGAGTCGCAGAACAAGACCACGCTCTACTTCTTCGTGACGCCGCACATCATGCGCGACCGCGACTTCGCCGACCTCGCGGAGTACTCGTTCAAGCGCAAGCTGGACGCGGCGGACACGATCGGCGCCGACCGCATCCGCGTCGTGGACCCGACCTTCGGGCGCGACAAGAAGGGCGTGGACATGAAGGGCTTCGAGGTCCCGCTCTACCGCGGCCCGCAGCGCGGCGAGGTCCAGGACGCGGACGTCGGCCTCGACGCCAAGAAGCTGAACGAGATGCTCCAGCAGGGCGAGGCCGCGCCGAAGAAGGCGGAAGAGAAGCCGTGATCCAGGCGCACACGCAGAAGGCGGACAGCCTCGGCGACATGCTGGTCGACGCGGGAATGAGCCGCGAGCGGCTCGAGGAGTGCCGGCGGATCGCCGGCACGACGGGCGAGTCGCTCGACCGCGTGATCCTCACGAAGGACTACCTGGACGAGATCACGCTCCTCCAGATCTACGCCAAGCACCTGGGCTACGAGTTCCGCAAGTCGCTGGAAGGCACGCCCGTTCCGGCCGCGTTCGTGGCCAAGGTGCCGGTCCACTTCGCGCGCAACTACAACCTCGTCGCGCTCGAGGCCGGGTCCGACGGCGTGTTCAAGGTGGCGACGTGCTCACCGCTCGCGCCGCACCCGATGGACGACCTGGCGGGCATGCTGGGCGCCGAGATCGACCCGGTGCTCGCGCCGCGGATCGAGATCACCACGCTGCTCGGCCGCGCGTACCGCCACAAGGCGGACGGCGTCGACGAGGCGCTGGCCGACGTCAACGAGGACGGCAACATCGCCGGCCTCGCGGACCAGATCGACGAGAACGAGGACGTGCTCGACGTCGCCAACAAGGCGCCGATCATCAAGCTCGTCAACACCATCCTGTTCCAGGCGCTGAAGCTGCGCGCCTCGGACGTGCACTACCACCCCTACGGCGACCGGATGCAGGTGCGGTTCCGCATCGACGGCATCCTGTACGACATGGATCCGATCCCGCGCAAAGCGCAGGACGCGATCATCAGCCGCATCAAGGTCATGGGCAAGATGGACATCGCCGAGCGCCGTCTGCCGCAGGACGGCCGCGCGACGATCAAGATCGGCGACGGCGAGGTCGACGTGCGCATCAGCTCGGTGCCCACGACCTACGGCGAGCGGATCGTCATGCGTCTGCTCGACAAGTCCTCGAAGGTCTTCCGGCTCGAGGAGATCGGGCTGGCGCAGCGCAACCTCGAGATGATCTACGAGTACCTCGAGTACTCGCACGGGATCATCCTCGTCACCGGTCCGACGGGCTCGGGCAAGACGACGACCCTGTACGCCGCGATGGCGCAGGTCGACACGACGCAGAAGAACGTGCTGACGATCGAGGACCCGGTCGAGTACTCGCTCCCGGGCATCAGCCAGGTCCAGGTCAACGTGAAGAAGGGCCTGACCTTCGCGGCCGGCCTGCGCTCCTTCCTGCGCCAGGACCCGGACGTGATGATGGTCGGCGAGATCCGCGACCTCGAGACGGCCGAGGTCGCGATCCGCGCGGCGCTCACGGGCCACCTCGTGTTCTCGACCGTCCACACGAACGACGCGGCCTCGACGGTCACGCGCATGGTGGACCAGGGCGTCGAACCGTACCTCGTGGCCAGTTCGATCGTGCTCGTGATCGCGCAGCGCCTCGTGCGCACGATCTGCAAGCACTGCCACACCTACGGACCGATCACGCCCGAATGGGGCGCGAAGCTCAAGAAGATCGGCCTCTCGACCGAGCAGATGGGCAATCGCGTCGCGTTCGGCAAGGGCTGCGACGAGTGCTTCAACTCGGGCTATTCGGGCCGGACCGCGATCTACGAGTTCCTGCCCGTGGACGAGGTGCTGCGCACGCAGATCATGGAGGGCGTCACGGCCACGCAGATGAAGAAGGGCGCGGCCGAGCGCGGCATGATCTCCCTGCGCGAGGACGGGCGCCAGAAGGTGCTCGGCGGCGTGACGACCGCGGACGAGGTGCTGCGCGTCACGCAGCTCGACATCGACTAGGGACGAGCACCGGCTCCCGAACCATGCCGATCTTCGAGTACAAGGCCTACGCATCCGGCGGCAGAGTCCAGGCCGGCGTGATCGACGCCGACACGACGCGCGAGGCGCGCAACCGGCTGCGCCGCGAGAACCTGCTCGTCAGCGAGATCCACGAGCTGCGCGGCGGCCGGCGCACGAAGAGCAGTGGCAAGGGTGCGAAGGGCAAGAAAGTCGGCGTCATCGAGCGCATCCGCCTCCAGCGCCAGGCGCGCGCGACGCCGAGCATGCGCGACCTCGAGGTGCTGACGAGCGTCACGCGCCAGATGGGCACGCTGCTCGGATCGGGCATCCCGCTGGCGGAGACGCTCAAGGCCATCATCGAGCAGTCGGAGCGCCGCGACATCGAGACGATGTTCCGCGAGATCCGCGAGCGCATCAACTCGGGCGGATCGCTGGCCGACGCCCTGTCCGAGCACCCGCGGCTCTTCGGCGAGCTGTACGTGAACATGGTCCGCGCCGGCGAGGCCACGGGCAACGTGGACGTCGTGCTGCGGCGCCTGGCCGACTACCTGCAGGCACAGCGCGCGCTGCGCCGCAAGATCGTGTCGGCGATGACCTACCCGGCGATGATGATCGCGATCGGCCTGATCGTGGTCAGCATCCTCATGGCCGTCGTCGTCCCGAAGATCACGGGCATGCTGACGGACCAGGGCAAGACGCTCCCCGCCCCCACGCAGGTCCTGATCTTCATCAGCGACCTGTTCAAGAACTGGTGGTGGGCCGGCGCGCTGGGCATCGCCGCGATCTCCTTCACGATCGAGCGGATCTACCGCACCGACAAGGGGCGCATGTTCATCGACAAGAACATGCTGCGCATTCCCATCCTCGGGGACCTGCTGCGCAAGCAGGCGGTGTCGCGTTTCACGCGCACGCTGTCGACGCTGCTCCAGAGCGGCGTGCCGGCCGTGCAGAGCCTCGAGATCACGCGCACGGTCGTCGGCAACCGCGTCCTGGCCGACGCGACCGAGCACATCCGCGTCAAGATCCTCGAGGGCACGGACATCTCGACGCCGCTCAAGGCGACCGGCGTGTTCCCGCCGGTCGTGAGCTACATGGTCGCCATCGGCGAGCAGTCGGGCGAACTCGAGCAGATGCTCGACCGGGTCGCGATCTCCTACGACGAGGAGATCGACATCGCCACCGAGCGGATGACCAGCGTCATCGAGCCGATCATGATCGTCGTCCTGGCGCTGATCGTCGGCTACATCGTGATCTCGATCGTCCTGCCGATCCTCCAGATCGGCCAGGTCGGGTGATTTCCCCGCCCGCCGGTACCCGGACCTCCGGCCGGCGCGATCCATGCCTGTCGAACCCCCTCCGGTTATCCTTCCGGAGCTGTCCCCGCCGCGCCGACCGCACACCGATCCCGCGAACCGACGGGAACCGGACGGAATAGCGCTCCGGAACCAGCGTCGAAGACCGCACGCCGGGAGGACCGGCCCGAAACACCCATGAAGAACCCGCAATCCATCGCCCGCCGCCGCGCCGGCTTCACGCTAGCCGAGATGATGGTCGTCATCGTCATCCTGGGCCTCCTGGCGACGCTCGTCGTCACGAACGTCATGAAGAACCTGGGCCAGGCGATGGGCGGCAAGGTGAAGACGGACATCACGACGATCGAGAGCGCGCTCGAGAACTACGCGATCAACAACTCGGGCAAGTACCCCGACAGCCTCGAGGCGCTGATCACGCCCGACGTCAACGGCCAGGCGTACTTGAAGCAGTCCTCGATCCCGAAGGACCCCTGGAAGAACGAGTACCAGTACGAACCGCCCGCCCCCGGCCAGCCGCGGCCGAAGATCTACACGCTGGGCAAGGACATGCAGCCCGGCGGCGAAGGCGACGACCGCGACGTCGACAACGAGATGATCCGCAACGGCGAGACGGAGTCCGAACCGAAGTGAGCGGCACCGCCGCCCACCCGAGGCCCGACCATGGAGCCAGGACGTATCCGACGTGATCCAGGCCGGGCCCCGGGCGCCGCGCGCGCGCGCGCCCGAGCCGGCTTCAGCCTCGTCGAGCTCCTGGCCGTCCTGATCGTCCTGGGCCTGATCGCGACCATGGTCACGATCAACTGGCGCTCGATCCTGCCCCGGACCGAGCTGCACTCCGCCGTGCGCGAGCTGTCGAGCGTGCTGCAGGGCGCGCGCTCCGACGCGATCGCCCGCAACGCGTCGTTCGACATCCAGTACGACCTCGAGGAACACCGCTACCGCGTCGTGACGCCGTTCCGCGCCGGCGGCGGGCTCGCGCCCGCGGACGAGGACCGCCAGACGCTGGCCTGGCACCCGCTGCCCGACTCGGTGCGCTTCCGTTCGATCACGATCGGCACCGACATCTTCGAGAAGGGCATCGTCGTGGTGCGCTTCGATCCGCTCGGCAGCGCGTCCGGCCACGTGGTCGTCCTCGAGCAACCCGCGGACGAGAACGTCTACACGATCGAGGTCCAGGGCCTGCTCGGCCTGATCAACTACCACGAGGGCCTGTTCGAGCGCCTCCCGCCCAAGGAGGACGACTTCAAGTGATCCACCGCCGCGCGCGTTCCGGATTCACGCTGGCCGAGGTCGCGGTGACGATCGTCATCGTCGGCATCGCGCTCGTGCTCGTCCTCCAGGGACTGAACACCTCGAAGATCACGGCCGCGCACACGCGCAACCAGAAGCTGGCCCGCGAGCTCGGGCTCTTCACGCTGGGCCAGATCGAGAGCGGCCTGCTGCGCGACGACATCGAGACCGGCATGGTCGGGAACTACGCCGAGGAGGGCTACCCCGACTTCAACTGGGAGATCGCCGTCGGCGACGACGCGCTGCGGCAGCCGACGCAGGACGGCAAGTTCGACTCGTGGGCCCCCACCGCCGCCGAGGAGGAGGCCAAGAAGGACGAGGAAGAGGACGCGGAAGAGCCCTTCGAGAAGGTCCGCATCCGGGTCATGTACCCGAAGATCCGCGAGTTCACGAACGAGCTGACGCTCGAGCGCTGGATCCCGTGGAAGCAGGTCTACGGCGAGGCCGAGGGAGAGAACGCCTCGAAGAACGCCAAGGCGTCCAAGGGCGCGGACGCAGGCGCCGGGTCGGCGCCGTCGAGCAGCGGCACCAAGGGAGCCACGAAACCGTGAAGATGCACAGTCGATCGCCTTCGCTTCGCTCGGGCGGCTTCACGCTGGTCGAAGTGCTCCTCACGCTCATGATCATGGGCTCGATCATGGTCATGATCGCCGAGATCCTGACCGCGGCGCGCACCTCGCGCGACACGATCCACAACATCCAGGAGACGCAGCTCGCCGGTCCGGCGATCCTCGACCTGATCGAACGCGACCTGCGCTCGATCTCGGTCTACGACCGCACGCGCATGAACCACCTGCGCATCAAGAACCGCGTGCTGGCCGGACTCGACGGCGACAGCATCGACTTCGTCGCCAGTTCGAAGAGCCGCGTCCCGACCGCCGTCGACGAGCGCTTCGCGCGCAGCCCGCTGTGCGAGATCGGCTACCGACTGCGCGTCCGCCAGGACGACGACCAGTTCCTGGAGATCTGGCGCCGTGAACAGTTCGGCGTGGACGAGGACCCGTTCGAGGGCGGCGACTTCCAATACCTGCACGAGCGCGTGAAGTCGCTCGACATCCAGTGCTTCGCCGAGGACGGCCCCGACGCGGAGCCGATCGAGGAGTGGGGCACGGACAAGGCCGAGGAGAACATCGGCCTGCCGGCGCGCATCGAGATCACGCTGACGCTCGAGCTCGCGCCGCGGCTCGTGAACGAGCAGATCCTCCTGCTCGGCACGGATCGCCGCACCTTGACGTACAAGCGGATCATCCGCCTGCCCGAGATGCTGCGCGTCGAGGAAGAGGATCTCCCGGTCGCGGTGATCCCGAAGGCTCCGGCAGCGGGCGCGAACGGCGCAACGCAGGACGGGAAGACCAAGGTCGGCGGCGGAGCGAACGGCAGCGGCCGGACCTCCACCACGATCACCACGACCGGCAGCGGCGACGGCGGCAACCCGTTCGGCCCCGGTGGTGGTGGTGGCGGCGGCGGACCCGGCGGCGGCGGCTCGCCGATGGGCGGCGGCGGCTGAGCGCGCCGGGATCCCGGGCCATCGCCCGCGCGCGGTGCGCGGCGCAACTCACGAAACCGGATGCGAGCCCGGGGATCCCCCACGCGCTCCGAGCCGCCTCGCCCGCCGGCTACTTCCCGATCCGCTCGCGGCCGTCCATGTACGGCCACAGGACCCGCGGCAGGCGCACGCCGCCGTCCTGCTCCTGGTGGTTCTCGATCAGCGCGATCAGCATGCGCACGCTGGCCGCGACGGTGTTGTTCAGCGTGTGGCACACGCGCACGGTGCCCTGCGCGTCGCGGTAGCGGATGTTCAGCCGCCGCGCCTGATACTCGTGGAAGCGGCTCGCGCTGTGCGTCTCGCCGTAGCCCTTGCGCGACGGCATCCAGGTCTCGATGTCGAACTTCTGGATCTGCGGCGCGCCCAGGTCGCCGCCGCACACGTTCACGATGCGGTACGGCAGCTCGAGAGCCTGCAGCACCTCCTCGGCGTTCTTCACGATGTCGTGGTGGTGCGCGAGGCTCACGGCCGGATCTGCGACGTCGAGCACGACCTGCTCGACCTTCTGGAACTGGTGCACGCGGTACAGGCCGCGCGTGTCCTTGCCGTACGTGCCGGCCTCGCGGCGGTAGCTCGCGCAGTGCGCCGTCACGTACGCGGGCACCGCGCCGGGCTCGAGGATCTCGTCGCGGTAGATGTTCGTCACCGGGACTTCCGCGGTCGGGTTCAGGAACAGGTCGTCCTCACCGATGTGATACATGTCGCCCTCGAGCTTCGGCAGCTGCCCCGTGCCGAACAGCGCGGCGCGGCGCACGACGTGCGGCGGCGACACCTCGGTGTACCCGTGGTGCTTCACGTGGAAGTCGAGCATGAAGTTGATGAGCGCGCGTTCGAGCCGCGCGCCGCGTCCCGTGAAGAGCAGGAAGCCCGAGCCCGAGATCTTGCGCGCGCGCTCGAAGTCCAAGAGCCCGAGCGCGGTCGCGAGGTCCCAGTGCGGCTTCGGCTCGAAGTCGAACTTCGGCGGCTCGCCCCACGTGCGCACGACGACGTTCTG
>JBGAOR010000122.1:2428-12989 GCA_044221705.1 Planctomycetota bacterium | reverse complement strand
CCGCCCGAGTTGTTCTTCGTGCCGAGGCGGATGACCGTCCCGCCGGCGCAGCGCAGGCCGTCGCCGAACGCGACCGAGATCTGCGTCGTGCCTTGGAAGTAGAGCACCGAGCTGTTCGGCATGCCCGAGCCCTGGAGGACGAACGTGTCCGCGCTGATGCTCGAGTTGCCCGTCGACGTCAGGTTGCCGCCGTTCGCGTTCAGCGAGTTCGCGCAACCGTTGCCCGCCGTGCCGTTGTTGCCGCACGGGCAGGCCGTGCCCGTGCCGTCACCGAAGCAGTACGGCGTCGGCGGGGTCGTGCAGGGCGAGCCCGACTCCGTCACGGCGAACTGGCCCACGAGGATGCCGGCGCCCGTGGCGTACTGACCGACTTGGATCGTGTACGTCGTGCCGCAGGTCACCGGCCACGACACGGTCGAGGCGAGGGTCTGCCCCGTGCAGGTCGCGTCGTCGTCGTTGCAAGCGATGGCGGCCGAGGTCGGGCAGCCCGCACCGGCGTAGATCGCGATGCGCGAGTCCTTCGACGTGCTCGTGAGCAGTTGGCAGGTCGTCGCCGTCGCCGTCCCGTTCACGCCCGCCGTGTAGGTGTACCAGCGGTCCGCGACGATGCGCGTCGTGGAGAACGAGAGGCACAGGGCTTCGGTCTGGCCTTCGCAGCCCGTCGTGGCGGCGGTGTTGTCGAAGGGGTACACGCCCGGGCCCGAGAGCGCGGTCGGCGTCGCGCAGTTGTCGTCACCCGTGCCGCCGGACGGCACGGTGATGTTCAGCGTGCCGACCCAGCCGGCGCCCGCGGAGCCGAACGATCCGACGCGGATCAGGTAGACGTTGCCGGGGACGACGGCGAGCGAGAGGCTCGACTGGAGACCGCAGGAGTCGTCGTTGCAGGCGAATTGCGTCGTCGGCGGGCAGGTCGTGCCGGAGTACACGGCGAGGACGGTGTCCGTCGTCGTCGAGCCGCACGTGTCGATCGTGACGCAGGCCGACGTGGCCGTCCACGCGAACCAGACGTCCTTGCTGATCGTGGCGCACGTGGCGGGGCCGCCCGTGCTCGTCGTCGCGAGGGTCGTGTCGACGGCGAATGCACCCGGGCCCGAGATCGCGTCGGGGGTCGCGCAATCGTCCGCGCCACCGAGGGTGGAGACGAACACTTGCGGGGTGAAGGGACCGCCAGCGGGCGGCGGGTTCTGCTTCGAGTAGACCGGGTCCTTGGACTGGGTCTGGGCGCTCGCGAGGCTCGCGAGACACAGGAGAGCGAACGAGGTCGAGATCTTCATGGTTCCTGAGGTGAGGTGCCGTGCAGCCGGACGCGCCGGGGCACGGAGACAAGGGAGTCGGCATCCCGAGGGGGAGACGCCGAAGAGGACTCTGCCCTGAAGAGTCCGTGACCCGGGCCCATCCGTCAAGGCGGAAGGGCCGAAGCCTGGGATTCCCAGGGGAATCCACCCCCGCTCGGGCAGCGCGTTACGGAGCGCGGACACCCCGGGAAGCACGACGCCGACCCCGCGGTCGCGGACGACGCGCCGCGGACCGTGCCGCGTGGGCACCTGTGCCTAGGCCCGCTGCACGCCGGCGTGCCGTTCGAGCGCTGCGCGCGCCGGCGTTCCCTCGGGCCGACCCGGGCTCGCCCCGCGCGAGCGGACGTTCCTGCCGATCCGTCACGCGAGTCGGCGCGATCTCCGTCTGCAGGGTTCGCGAGCGCAGCGCGCGCACACTCGATCACCAGACGACGCGGACCGCGTTCGACAGGTTCCAGTTCGCGCCGGCGGGCGGCGCGCAGAAGCTCGGGCTGACGTCGCGGTACCAGGCCTGATATCCGCGCACGTCGCCGGGCGCGAGCGGATCTCCGAGCTGCGCCGAGCGCGCCGACACCGACGGTTGTCCGACCCCCGGCACCGCGAGCGATCCGCTCACCGCGTTCGTGGTGTACATGCGCTTCAGGCTGCCGCTCACGCAGCGCAGTCCGTCGCCGAAGGGCTGCGGGTTCGAGAGCAGGGCGTCGCCCTGGAAGACGAGCGTCGCCGCACTGGGCGTCTCGCCCGCGACGTAGAGCGTGATCGTGTCGGGGTTCGCCGCGCCGGTCGCGTTCAAGCGCGCGCCGCCGCTGCCCGCGGAGTTGTTGCAGCCGCGCGACGCGAGGCTCGAGTTGTCGCACGGGCACGCGCTCGACGTGCCGTCGCCGAAGCAGAAGCGGTCGATCGTCCCGCTGCAGCCGCGCCACGCGGCGAGGTTCGACGTCGGGAGCAAGCCCGCGGTCTGGATGCTGCCCCCGACGAACAGCTTCGCCGGTTCGCCCGGAGCCTCGGCGTGGGACACCATCGCGTAGATGGAGGGGCCGATGCCGTTGCCGAGCGCGGACCACGTGGCGCCGTCCCAGCGTGCGACGTGCGTGACGGGTGTCGCGCCGCTCCGCATGAAATCGCCGGCGGCGTAGAGCGCGGGCCCCGAGCCGTCGTCGAAGATCTCGAGACACGTCACGAGCGCGTCGAAGCCCGCGCCGACGGGCGACCACGTGGTGCCGTCGAAGCGCGCGACGCGCTGCACCGCGACGCCACCGGCCGTCGTGAACGCGCCGGCGGCGTAGAGCTTCGTCCCGGTCCCGTCATCGAACGCGCGCAGCGCCCACACGTCGCCGTTCATGCCGCTGCCGAGCGCGCTGTAGCTCGTCCCGTTCCAGCGCGCGATGCGCGCGAGCGGCGTCCCCGCCGTCTGTTGGGTGAAGGATCCGCCGAGGTAGATGCCTGGTCCCGCGCCCGCGTCGAACACAGCCAACGCACGCACCGCGGCATTCAGGCCCGCCGTGGGGCCCGGCGGTTGGGCCCTCCACGTCGTCCCGTCCCAGGCCGCGAAGTTCGGCGACGCCACACCGTCGGCGAACGTGAACGATCCGCCGACGTAGAGCCGTGGTCCGGCTCCGAGGTCCACGCTCGCGAACGCGGACGCCAGCCCGGTCCCGCCGTAGACACCGAACCCCAGTGGGCTCCAACCGGCACCGGTCCAGCGCGCGACCCCGGTGCACGCGGAGTATGGCGGGATCGGGAGCGAGATCGTGCCGCCCGCATACAGCTCCGGTCCGTTCCCCAGGTCCGCCACGCCGAACACGCCGACGGAGGCGCTGTTCAGCACGGAGGCCGGGAGATGCAGACTCTCCCAGACACCGGCGCGCCAGCGCGCGGCGTAGGACGTCTCCGTCCCACTGACCTGGCAGAAGGAACCGCCGACGTACAACGCCGGTCCGCTCCCGTCGTCGAAGGAGGCCATCGAGCGCAGAGCGCTCGCGGGCGCGAGCCCGACCGAGTTGGGCAGTGCCGATTCCCAACCCGAAGGCGTCCGGCGCGCGAAGGTCGTCGCGTCGCCACCGGGAACGACGTCGAAACCTCCGGATGCGCACAGCTCATTCCCGGCGCCCGTCAGGTCGAGGCTGGCCACGAACGTCGGGGCGCCGTACGCGCTGGAACCGCAGCCGCGGCTCAGTCCGGCGGAGATCGGCGTCCACGTCAGCCCGTTCCACTCCTTCACCAGTGCGAACCCCGCGTCCAGGGTTCCTGCGACCAGACGTGTCTGTCCTCCCAACTTCAACGCGGCCACCTGGCCCAGCGCCGAGTTCACCCCGTGGGGATTGCCGAGGGTCGTCCACGATCCCGCCCGCCAACCCACGACGCCCGAAGCCGGAACTCCGCCGGCGCTTGGGATGAACCCACCGGCGACCAGCATCGCACCACCGCCGACGTCGTACACGGTGAGGCTCGTCACGGAAGAGGTCGCCGCCAGGCCCGCGCCCAGCGTGGAGAAGGTCGCTCCATCCCAGCGCGCTAGGGAACGCAAGGGTGCTCCGGAGAGCTCGCTGAATTGACCGCCCAGGAAGAGCTGCCGTCCCGCTCCGTCGTCGTGCACGACCAGGGCGTCGACGCGTCCGGCGAGACCTGCGCCCACGGTGCTCCAGGTCGTGCCGTTCCAGCGTGCGATGGCGGAGGCGAAGGTCCAGCCCATCTGTTGGAAGCTCCCCGCCGCATAGAGCGCCGACCCGCTCCCGTCGTCGTGGACGGCCAGGGCCGTGACTGTTCCCGTCGGGGACGCGCCGGTGATCGGGATCCAGTCCGTCCCGTTCCAACGGACCATCGTGTACCGCGAGCCTTGGAGGAACACGCCTCCTCCGGCACAGAGCGATGCGACGCCCCCCGTTTCGAAGACGGCCAGCGCGTTCACCTCGCCCGAGAGGCCCGAACCGACGGGCTCGAGCCTCTGCCCGTTCCAACGCGCGACCGGATTGCCCGCGGCGGGGAAACCGAAGTAGATCTCGGGTCCAGTCCCATCGTCGTACTCGACCGCGGCGCGCACCACGCTGGCGAACCCGGGGACATAGGGCATCGGCTCCCACTGGAGGCCTTGCGCCCGACCCTGCGCCGCTGCGAGGAGCAGTGCAACCAGCATCCAGGCGACTCGCGGGAGCGACGTCACTCGATCCGACTCCAGGGACATGCCCATCCTCCGACCCGGTGGGACGCCGGGAACGGGGAGCATTGTCCGGAGGTCGCCGATCGTTGCCTAGAACTTGCGACTCTTCTGCAGCACGTCGTCGAGCGTCTTCACGGTTCCGTCGCGCTCGTCGTTCGACAGGTCGAGGATCTCCTGCAGCGCGATCCCGATGTGGGGGATGTACTTCTCGATGTAGCCGCGCTTCTCGTACTCGGCCTTCAGGCGCTTGCCCTTGCGGATGTACGTGCCCAGGCGGCGGCCGCACTCCTGCAGGCCGAGCTTGATCTCGCGCTGGATCTCGGGGTACCCGGCGATCGCTTCCTTGGACTCGGACGTGAAGGGCACCCACACGCTGGCGATGTGCACGAACACGGCCATCGAGCCGATCGGCAGCGCGCCCTTCGGCTGCTGCAGGCCGTAGCGGCGCCATTCGGTCTGGATCACGCACTTCGTGATCGCGCAGGCGGCCTGCTGGTGCAGCAGAGGGACGCGGTTCGCGAAGCGCAGCACGCGGATCGGTTCGTCGGCGGCGCCCACGAGGTCCTCGACCTCGGCCGCCGACTTCTCCTTCTCGCGCTTGACGATGCGGCCCTCCGCCGTCACGTCGAGCCCGACGCCGCCGGGCTTGCCGTACGCGACGCCGACCTCGATCACGAACGGGTTGCCGCGGTACACGGCGGGCGAGCGCGAGTTGGCGTAGTAGAAGTCGGCCTCGATCTCCTTCTTGAGGCCCAGCAGCACGAGCTCCTCGCCGATCGGCGCGATGCAGGCCGTGCTGGGCGCCATGATCTTCGCCTTCTGGATCGCGGCGTGGAGCGCGGCGGCCTCCTCGCGCGCGATGCGGCTCGGATGCGCCTTCTCCGAGACCTTCGCGGCCTTGCAGATGTCGAGCGCGACCTTCGGACCGACGCGCGAGAAGTCCTCCTGCAGGAAGCCGGACAGCGTGCGCGACGACGTCAGGTTCAGCATCTGGATCAGGCGACCGAGCTCGACGCCGTGCGGGTGCGGCTTGATCTCCTCGACCGCGGGCGGCAGATCCTTCGTGCTGCGCTCGTACGTGACGCGCTCCTGGCCCGGGTCGACGTAGTGCAGCGTCAGGTGCGGGTTCGCGATCGCCGTCTGCTTCAAGTACATGTCGACCGAGCGCAGGCCCTTCTGGTAGCGGGCCTCCATCTCGATCTCGACGCGCGTGCCGTGGTCCTTGTCCCACTCGGTCACGTTGCGGTCGTGGATGTCGGGCTTGTTCTGCACCGTGTCGACGGACAGCAGGAATTCGTGCGCGTCGGCGCGCTTCCCGGTGCGCGAGAGGATCCGCGCCGGCTTGCCCGTCGTGAGCTGGCCGTACATGACCGCGGCCGAGATGCCGATGCCCTGCTGGCCGCGCGACTGCGACAGCTTGTGGAACTTCGATCCGTAGAGGAGCTTCCCGAAGACCTTGCCGACCTGCTCGGACACGATGCCCGGGCCGTTGTCCTCGACCGCCATGCGGAAGCGGTCCTCGCCGGTCGCGGTGAGCTCGACCGTGATCTCGGGCAGGATGCCGGCTTCCTCGCAGGCGTCGAGCGAGTTGTCGACGGCTTCCTTGACCGCGGTGAGCAGCGCCTTGAGCGGCGAGTCGAAGCCCAGCAGGTGGCGGTTCTTCGTGAAGAACTCGGCGACGGAGATCTCGCGCTGGCGCGTGGCCATCTCGGCCGCGGTCTTGCGGCGTCCGTCGCCGCCCGACGCGGCGGCGGCTGCGGGTTCGGCCGCGGTCGGGGACTCGTCGGCGTCCGCGTCGGCCGCGGCCTGCTTCGCCTTCCCAGCGGCCTTGCCGGCGGCCTTCCCCGCGCTCGCTCCGCCGTCCTTCGCCGCGGACTTCGCGGACGACGTCTTCTTCGCGCCCGAGTCGCCGCCCTCGGCGCCCGCCTCGAACAGCGTGGCCTGCGTGGCCGTGCCTTCCGAGCCTGCCGAGTCGCGCGCTGCTTCCAGTTCTTCCACGTGCCTCACCGGTGTCGTTCTCCGCGGACCTTCCCGAGTCTCTGAGGTCTAGAGGACCGCGCGCGCGATTGCAACGCGCTGACGGACGCCGCCGGTGGCGCGGAATCCCCACGGTTCAGCGCCGTTCAACACCGTTCAGCGCACCGCGACCGCCTCGACGACGCCGCGCGCCAGCTCGACCGCACCCCACAGCGCCACGCCGACGAGGAGGAGCTTCGGCGCCGACGTCAGGCACCCGCTGGTCACGTAGCGCTGCTGGATCGAGCCGGCGCAGTGCGGACACACCCGCGGCGCGGGCTTCGGCAGCGCGCCCCGGCAGTGCGGGCAGCGGCCGACGTCGAGGACCCTAGGCGACATGCGCCAGGCTCACCGGCTCGGGGGACAGGTCCGCGCGCGCGAGGCCGATCGCGGCGGCCTCGTCGCGCAGGCGCCGCAAGCTCTCGTGCATGCGCTCGCCCGGCTCGTAGCGGCATTCCTCGCGCAGGTAGCGGCGGCACTCGGGCTCGGGCAGTTGCCACGCGCGCGCCGCTTCGGCCGCCAAGGCGTCGATCCGCTCGATGCCGCGCCGCCGCGCGCGCGCGAACGCCGCGAGCTGCTCGGGCGCGAGCTCGACGCCGCCGCGCACGATCCACGTGGCGAAGACGAACGGCAAGCCGGTGCGCGCCGTCCACTCGGCCGACGGGTTGAAGACCGGCGGCGAGCCCTGGGCGAGGTGCTCGCGCAGCGCCGGATCGCCGATTCGGAGCCACGCGTCGGCCGTCGCGGCGCGCGGATCCTCGCCCGGCGCGACCTCGATCCAGCGCACGGAGCCGCGCGGCAGCCCGGCGTCGCCGCCGATCCGGCGCTCGAAGAGCACGCGCACGAGCGTCGCCGCCGCGCGGCTCGAGGGATCGAGCGCGACGGACGCGACGTCCTCGACCGCTTTGCGCAGGAAGACCTGGACGCTCCCGACGTGGCCCTCGCCCGCGACCGCGAGCGCGTCGAGGTAGCGGTAGCCCGGCGCGCGGAAGAGCTCGATCGAGCTGACCAGCGCCACGTCGAGCTCGCCCGTGCGCAGGCGCGCCACGAGCTCGGCCGGCACGCGGCGTTCGAGCCGGATGCCGGGCTCGCGCTCGAGGCCCTCGTCCAAAGGACGGCCGACCAGGTACGGAACGCTCCCGACGCGCAGCATCCGCGCAGGATAGTCGACGGAGGCGCGCGGACCGGCTCAGGAATCGCGGAGTCCTCGGCCGCGCGGCGATCCCGACTCGCCATCGGCGGGGCGGAACGGGAGACGCGTGTCCGCCAGTCCCGGGAGCGGGCGCACGAGGCGCGGCGACGGCGCGCGTTCGTCGGCGAGACCTGCGGGAGTCACGGCGCAGTCCGCGCTGACGGGTCAGCCTCCCGGAGGTTCGAGCGCCGCGGGATCCCATTCCTCTCCGCCGCGCGGCGTCTCGCGCGTCGAGATCAGGCCGCCCTTCGTCCAGCCGAACGAGAGCAGCCACGAGTTCGCGCGCGGCAGCGGTCGATCCGCGCGCGGCGCGCGGTCGGCCCAGCCCTCGAACCACGGCCCGGACGAGAACGCGTCGATCCCGAGGAGACGCGCCCCGTGCTTGCGCGCGTTCTGCAGCGCGTAGAGGAGCACATGGCGCACTTCGCGCGGCGACTTCAGCACGCGCGACTGGTAGCGGTCGCGCATCACGCGACCGCTGCGCTCCCAGGCGCGGTTGAGGGCCCTCGCGAGGCGCACGAGCAGCCCCTTCATGCCGCGACCGAGTGCGCGCTCGTCCTGCGCCTCGACGACGAAGTGCAGGTGGTTCGACTGGATCGAGTACTCGACGAGGCGGAACCCGAACCGGTCCGCGCCGGCGGCCAGCGTGTCGCGCAGCAGCGCGAGCGTGCGCTCGCGGCGGAGGTTCGGGAGGCCCTCGACGAGCTTCGTGGTCACGAACACGGGCGTGTGACGCGTCACGCGCGCACGCGGCGAGTGCGCGACGAGCGCGCGCCCGCAAGCGGGCTTGCGTCCCGCGCCCTTCCGCTGGCCTCCGCGGCGGAAGAGCGCGAGCTGTTCCGCGTGGTTCCTTCGACTGCGATGCATCGAACGCCTCCATCCCATGGACGAACGGCGCGCGTCGCGGTCGTCGAAATTCTCGAGGAAACGTGAGCGTCCGCGTGATCTGTCGGACGCCGGACTTTGAATCGGCGTACATCGCACGCGGCGACGACGCACAGCGCTCGCGACGCAGACGGCACGAGCGCTGCAACGTGGGAACGGTGCGTGCGCGATCCGCTGTCCCAGTCCGGTGTCGGACTCGAGCGCATCGGAGGCGGGAGCGCCTCGCCGCTCTCTCTCGGGCGAACGCCCGCCCCGGAACCAGGAGCAGACCGCGAGGGGGACGCGCGACCGTCAAGACTTCGGACTTCGAATCGGCGCACATTCGGCGGAGCCTCGAACCGCCCCTCGCGTGACGCGAACGGTCCGAGCGGTTCGACTCGGAGCCCATGCTCGCGCGAGCCGCCCGCGCAGGGGGGCCGGCCTCGGGCGCGCCGGATGCGAGCGCGTCCCGCGGCGACGAACGCACGCCCGGGCATCCGGGCTGATCGCACGAGCGCGCTCGATCCTGCGCGACCGGACCAAGGACTCAGCCTCGGATTCGCCGACTGTGCAGGCCCTGCGCCTTCCTGGAGTGCACCGCCCGAACTCCACCGAACCGAGGGCGGGGCTTCTCGTTGCTGCGAGGCCCGGCCCCGCTGAGCCACGAGTTCAGCCCCCGAGCCGCACGCGTCGCGCGAACACCAGCTCCGGATCGCCGGCGAGCGCCGTCTTCGCCAGCGTGCCCAGCTCCGCCTTCGGGATCGCGCGGTAGACCTCGGCGCCGTTCAGGAGCACGCGCACCTCCTTGGCCACGTCGACGAGCCGCGCGTCGAGCAGCACGTCGAGCCCGCGCGGCGCGACGTCGCAGGTCACGCGGACCTCGTTCTGCGCGCGGTCGACCTCGGCCTCGACGATGCCGGCCTGGTTCGGCGCGTCCCACCAGAGCCAGTAGAACTGGCGCTTCCAGCGCAGCGCCGGCTGCCACACGACCTTCTTCGGCACGGGATCGCGCACGCCCTTGTCGATCTTCGCGAGCAGCGCCGTGATCCCGCCCGGCGGCAGGTCGTGTTGGCGGCTCGGGACCTCCCAGTACTCGTGCACGAACCCGCCCCAGCGCTCCTGCGCCTTCTTCAGGAGCTGCGCCGCCGCGCGGTTCGCCGCCGGCGGGACGTTCGGGTCGTCGTCGCTCTGGTAGATCACGAACGGCACGTTGCGCAGGTTCGGGATGACGCCGGCCTGGATGTCGACGACCTCGCCGTTCGCGCCGAACACCGGCGTCGGCGCGCCGGCTGATGCCGCCAGCCCGGCGACCCGATCGGCGTGGTGCGCGCCGAGCGTCCACGTGCCGTAGCCGCCCATCGAGTGGCCCGAGAGGTACACGCGGTCGGGGTCGATCTTCCACGTGCGCAGCGCGGCCTCGACGAGCTGCAGGACCCACTCCTCCGTGCCCGAGTCGGTCCAGCCGTGCTCGGTCTTCTTGAGCACCTCGGGCGCGATCATGAGCCACTTCCGGTCGTTGGCCGGGCTCTGGTACACGCCGTGCGCGCTCCACGCGTCGCCCGATCCCGCGCCGCCGCCGTGCATCGCGACGAGCAGCCCCTTCGGGTTCGACGTCTCACCGCCGAGGATGTAGAGGCCGCGCTCCTCGGGCCCTTCCCACCAGAAGTGGCGGCCGCTCTTCTTCGGCAGCTTGCGGCCCTTCGCGGCGACAGCGAGGCACGCCGCGGTCCAGCGCTTCTCGTCCGCGACGTTCGCCAGGGCGACGGCTTCGAGCTCGCGCACGATCTGGTTCGACTCGAGCTGCGTCGCGGTGACGAAGCGGTCGAGCGCGTAGAGCTTCTCGATCCGCTCCTTGGGATCCTTCGGCGGCGCGGCGGCCGGCGCGGGAGGCGGCGTCTGGAGGAGGGGAGCGAGGGACGCCAGCGCGAGCGCGAGGTGCGACATGAGCTTCTCGGTTCCGAGGGAGATCGGGTCGGCCGAGCATAGCCTGCGCGCGCACGACGGTGTCGGCGCGCGCCGACACCGTCGCGAGCGCAC
>JBGAOR010000122.1:0-2406 GCA_044221705.1 Planctomycetota bacterium | reverse complement strand
CGTCGCGAGCGCACTGGCCCGGACGCTAGGATCCGCGCGAATCCGGCGCGAGGGATCGCGTAGTCGGGCGCTCTCCGCGCTCGGCCCAGGAACGCTCGAAGCACGCACCCCTCATGGATGTCTCCCGTCTCCTCTCCTCGCTGCTCGGCGGCGTGATCGACACGCGCCCGAAGAAGCACGACCAGGTCTCGCGCTTCCTCTCCGGCTCGTCCGGATCGCTCTGGAACGCGCGCACGCTGCTGACCGTCGGGTCGCTGGGCTGGGCGGCGTACGAGATCTACCGCACGCGCTCCGGCTCCGGCCCGGGCGGCGCGACGACCACCCTCCCGGGCCAGACCGTCGTCGCCGGAACGACCGTCGTCCCGTCTGTTCCGCCCGTCCCCGCCGCGTCGAGCACGCCGCCGCCGCTCCCGCCGGTGCTCGGATCCGGCGCGGCGCTCGATCCGGCGCGCCGGATCGTCGGCGTGCTGCTTGCGGCCGCGCGCGCGGACGGTGAGCTGGGAGAGGCCGAGTACGGCCGCCTGCTCGACGTGGCGCGCAACGCCGGCGGCGCCGCGCTCGTGGGCGAGGAACTGCGCCAGCCGACGCCGATCGAGCGACTCGCCGCGGGGATCCCCGAGCCGCGCGCGCGCGCGGACCTCTACCGCATCGCCTTCGGCATCGTGCGCTGCGACGAGGGCGTCAGCCCGGTCGAACGCGCCTGGCTGGCGAAGCTCGCCGGCGTGCTCGGCCTCGACGCGGCTGCGGTCGCGACCCTCGAACGCGAAGTCGTCGCCGGCATCGCCGGTTCCTGATCCCACACCCACCTGCACGAGAACCCATGAGCGAGCGAGCCCAGTGGTACCTGGCCATCGGCGGCCACCAGGTCGGACCGATCACCGAGACCGAGATCCGCGCGCGGATCGAGACGAAGACCGCCGACGCGTCGACCCTGTGCTGGGGACCGGGACTCGCGAGCTGGATCCCGCTGGGCCAGGTCGCGCAGTTCGCGTCCGCGTTCGGAGCGAAGTCCGCGGTCTCGGCGCCGCCGCCCGGCGCGCCCGGCCGCCGCGCTCACGACATCGACTTCGAGATCCACGGCAGCGAGATGCAGTTCGTCGAGGTCGAGCTCGACCCGGGCGAGTGCGCCGTCGCCGAGGCCGGCACGATGATGTACATGACGGGCGGCATCGGCATGGAGACGGTGTTCGGCGCCGGCGGCCCGTCGAACCAGGGGTTCATGGGCAAGCTGCTCGGCGCCGGCAAGCGCCTGATCACGGGGGAGAGCCTGTTCATGACCGTGTACGAGAACCGCGCCTCGCGTGGGAAGGAGCGCGTCGCGTTCGGCGCGCCGTACCCGGGCAAGATCCTGCCGATGGACCTGGCGGCGCTCGGCGGCGAGCTGATCTGCCAGAAGGATTCGTTCCTGTGCGCCGCGCACGGCGTGCAGATGGGCATCGCCTTCCAGAAGCGCATCGGCGTCGGCCTGTTCGGCGGCGAGGGCTTCATCATGCAGCGCCTCCAGGGCGACGGACTCGCGTTCGTACACGCCGGCGGACACGTGCACGTGATCGAGCTCGCGGCCGGCGAGACGCTGCGCGTGGACACGGGCTGCATCGTGGCCTACCAGCCGACCGTCGACTTCGACATCCAGTACGTCGGCGGCATCAAGACGGCGCTGTTCGGCGGCGAGGGCATCTTCTTCGCGACGCTCCGCGGGCCGGGGCGCGCGTGGCTCCAGTCGCTGCCGCTGTCGCGCCTGGCCGACCGCATCTACGCGGCCGCGCCGCAGACGGGCAGCCGCAAGGAAGAGGGCTCGCTGCTCGGCGGTCTCGGCAACCTGCTCGACGGGCGCGAGTGAGCGACGAACGGGCCGCCGGTCCCTATCCTGCGGCACGCGTGCGCTCCTCCGTCCTGCCCAGCGTCCCGTTCCCCGACCATTCCCTGCTCGACAGCGGCGACGCCGAGAAGCTCGAGCGCTTCGGCGGCGTCGTGCTGCGGCGCCCGGATCCGCAGGCGCTGTGGAAGCCGCGGATGCCGGCCGCGGAGTGGGCCGCGCGCGCCGACCTGACCTTCGTGCGCGAGAGCGATCGCGGCGGCCGCTGGGAGGCGCGCCGCGGAGCCGACGCGCGCGCGCGCGGCGACAAGCCGGCCTGGGACGTCGCGTTCGAGTCGTGCCGGTTCCGCATCCGGCCGACGCCGTTCAAGCACGTCGGCCTGTTCCCCGAGCAGGCCGCGAACTGGCGGTTGCTCGTCGAACTGCGCGCACGTTTCGGCACCGAACGCCCGCGGATGCTCGACCTCTTCGGCTACACCGGCGCTGCCAGCATCGTCGCGGCCAAGGCCGGCTACGAGGTCACGCACGTGGACGCGTCGAAGACGTCGCTCGCGTGGGCGCGCGAGAACGCCGCGATCTCCGGCCTGCCC
>JBGAOR010000121.1:0-13209 GCA_044221705.1 Planctomycetota bacterium | reverse complement strand
CGCCGCGGCAGGGACGCCGAGTCGGCGACGACGCCCGCCGCGCGCTCCCCGAGCCGCGCGTGCGCGGCGTGCAGCAGCACGCTCGAGTCGACGCCGCCCGAGAACGCGACGGCGACGCTGTCGAGCTCGCGCAACACTCCGTCCAGCGTCGCGAGCCGCGCCGCGTATGCGTCGCTCGCGTTCACAGGTAGAGCCGGATCTTCCGCACGTAGCCCTCGGCGCTCTCGCGGATGCGCGCGACGGCTTCGTCGTCGAGCGTGCGCACGATCTTGGCCGGCACGCCCGCCACCAGCGAGCGCGGCGGCACCACGAAGCCCTCGCGCACGACGGCGCCGGCCGCGACGAGCGACTCCGCGCCGATCACCGACCCGCCCAGCAGGATCGCGCCCATGCCGATGAGGCAGCGGTCCTCGACGCGCGCTCCGTGCAGCACGCAGCGGTGGCCGATCGTCACCTCGCTGCCGATCACGTTGGGCACGCCCGTGTCGGCGTGGATCATCGTCAGGTCCTGCACGTTCGTGCGCGCGCCGATCGTGAGCGGCGCGTCGTCGCCGCGCAGGACGCAGCCGAACCAGATGCCCACGTCGGCGCCCAGCACGAGCTCGCCGGTCAGGACGGCGTTCGTCGCCGCGTACGCGCCGCCCTCGAGCGCGCGGAAGAGGCCCTTCGACGGGTAGCGGGTCACGGGCCGGCTCCCGTCTTGGCGATCTCGGGGTACGCGTACAGGACCGCGAACTGCAGCCCGTTGTTCAGTGCGTGGAGGAACCACACGGCGTACAGGCTGCGCGTGCGCAACATGACCGCGCCCAGGACGCAGCTCAACGCGAAGATGGGCAGGAACGCGTCGACGCCGTGCAGCGCGCCGAACAGGAGCGACGTGAGGCCGACCCCCATGACCTCGCGGAAGTTCTGCACGAGCAGCGGCTGCAGGAAGCTGCGGAACACGACCTCCTCGAAGAGCGGCTGCACCACGATGCCCAGGACGAGGGGCAGCGCGCGCTCGTCGGCCGGCAGAGCGGCGAAGCGCGCGGCGACCTCCTGCGGCTCGGCGACGTGGCCGCACACGCCGAGCAGCCACGTCCACACGTGCATGACGCCAGCGATGCCCGGGAAGGCCGCGACGTAGGTCAGGACCGCGGCCAACAACGCGCGGCCAGCACCGTGCGCGCGCAAGCCGAGCACACGCACGCCATCGGGATCGAGGCGCACGGCCCAGGCGCAGATGGCGACGACCACGACGCCGAACGCTCCGCCGCTCAAGGCGAGGTCGACGCCCAGGCTGCGCTCGCCGAGCGGGAGCAGCGACAGCGCGTAGCTGGCGGCCACCATCAGGATCAGCGCCAGCACGACGTGGCTGAAGCCCCAGCGCGCGAACACGATGTTGCGGCCCGGCACCAGCCGAACGACGCCGAGCCACGCGATCGGCAGGAGCGCCAGCGTCGCCACGATCGCGACGGCCCCGACCTGCGCGCGCATCGCCGGCGTCGTGTGCGCGATCGCCTCGGCCAGATCCGCGGGGAGCTGCGTCACTTCGCGTCCGGCCTTCCGGCGGCGTGGATCAGCCCTTCGAGCGGCGACGAGGCGTTGGCGTACAGCTTGCGCGGGATGCGCCCGGCCAGGAACGCCTGCCGTCCCGCGTTGCACGCGTCGCGCATCGCGGCCGCCATGCGCAGCGGTTCGCGCGCCGACGCGATGCCGGTGTTGAGCAGCACTCCGGCCGCGCCGAGCTCCATCGCGATCGCGACGTCCGACGCGGTGCCGACGCCGGCGTCGACGATGACGGGCACCGTGACGAGCTCGAGCAGGATGCGGATCGCGAACGGGTTCAGGACTCCCTGCCCCGATCCGATCGGCGACCCGGCCGGCATGACGGCGACTGCGCCCAGCTCCGCGAGCCGCACGCCGAGCCGCGGGTCGTCGGACGTGTAGACGAGCACGTCGAAGCCCTGCTTGACGAGCTCGCGCGTCGCCTCGAGCGTCCCCACCGGGTCGGGCAGCAGCGTCTTGGGGTCGCCCAGCACCTCGAGCTTCACGAGCTTCGTCCCGAGCACGTCGCGCGCCAGGACCGCCGTGCGGATCGCGCTCTCGGCATCGTAGCAACCGGCCGTGTTGGGCAGGATCACGTGCTTCTTCCGGTCGAGCGCGTCGAGCAGGGAGGGCCCCTTCGACGCGTCCAGGTTCACGCGGCGCACCGCGACGGTCACGCACTGCGTGCCGCTGATCGCGAGCGCCGCGCGCGTCTCCTCGACGTCCTTGTACTTGCCCGTGCCGACGAAGAGCCGCGAGGTGAACGCGTGCTCGCCGATGCGCAGCGGTTCGTCGGCCAGCCAGGCCGGAACGCCCGTCTCGAGTTCCTCGATCACATCAACCTCCTCCGACGAGCGTGACGACCTCGACGCGATCCCCGTCGGCGAGGACGCGCCGCTCGCGCTCCGCGCGCGGAACGAGAGCCAAGTTGACCTCGATCGCGACGACCTCGGGGCGAAACCCGAGATCCTGGACGAGTTGGGCGACGGTCCACCCTCCCGCGCAGTCGCGGGGAGCGCCGTTGAGCTCGATGCGGATCGTCGGGGTGGTGCGCACGTGCGGGGCCTCGCGCCGGAAGCGCGGGAGTGTAGCAGGCGCTTCGGCGTGGCCGGATCGCCGCGCGACCGCACGCGCACGGAACGGACGCCCGCCGCGCGGTCGGCCGCCGAACGCCGCGCGGCGGATCGATCCGTCGGGATGCGGGCGAGCGCAGGCGGGCGGTCGAGCGCGTCGCGCGCGGGAAGCTCTCCCTCCCCAGCGACACCTCGGGATCCGCGTCGCCACGGCCGGACTCGGTCCGGAGTGCGCGATGGAGCCTCGTGCTCGCCTGCGGGTGTCGCAGGTCCGCCCTGGAGGCTCCGGGCTGGGCCGCGTCCGCGTCCGCGTCAACTCGGCGGCGACGCCGCAGGCACCTCACGGGTGGCGAGGAGACCGTCGCGTCGCCAGCCGTCCGTGAGCAGCCACGAGCGCGCCGCCGCGATCGGCCGCACGCCCCGCGCAACCCGATCGAGCCAGCCCCCGAACCACGGCCCCGACGAGAACGCGTCGATGCCGGTGATCTGCGCGCCGTGCTTGCGCGCGTTCTGCAACACGTAGACGAGCGCGTAGCGCACCTCGCGCGGCGAACGCAGGATCCGCGCGTGGTCGCGGTCCGAGAGCACCTTCCCGCGCCGCTCCCACGCGCGGTTCAGCGCCTTCGCGATGCGCACGAGCAGACCCTGCATGCCGCGCGCGATCGAGCGCGCGTCCTCGGCCTCGGCGATGAAGTGCAGGTGGTTCCCCTGGATGCTGTACTCGACCAGGCGGAAGCCGAATCGGTCCGAGCCCGCGGCGAGCGCGTCGCGCAGGATCGCGAGCGTCCTCTCGCGCCGCAGGTTGGGCAGGTCGGGCAGGAGGTGCGTGGTGACCAGGACCGGATCCCGCGGCGTGAGCTTCGGCCTGCGCGCGTGCGTGACGAGCGCTCGCTCGCCCTTGGGCTTGCGTCCCGCGCCATCGCGCTCGCCGCCGCGCGCGAAGATCGTGAGCTGACGGACGGAGTTCGCCTTCGTTCGCGACATCGAGTTCCTCCGCTCCTAGGACGCTCGGCGCTGAGCGCAGTTGCACAGAATCTCGGAAATTCCCGCTCATTTCGTGGCCCGAGTCCACGTTCGGGAGTGTGAGCATGGAGGCCGCGGGTCGGCCGCAGATCACCGCCCCCCTCGCGGCATCGGCGGACAACCAGGCTGATCGCGCGGGCCACCACTCGAGGACACGGCCGATCGAATCGGCACAGATTGCCGCTCGTCGATTGCCGCTCGTCGATCGCCGCTCGTCGATCGCCGCTCGTCGATCGCCGCCGGTCGATCGCAGTCGGTCCATCGCAACTGGTCGGTCGCGTCGCAGCATCGGCGAAGCGACCACTGGAGCGCTGCGGTCATGGATTGACGACACGGCTGATTGAATCGGCACTGATCGCAGCTCGTCGGGTCGCAAGTGGTCGATCGCAACAGGTCGGTCGCATCGCAGCATCGGCGGAGCGACCCCTGGAGCCCCGCGGTCACAGCTCGAAGATTCGGCCGATCGATTGGGCACAGATCGCAACGGGTCGATCGCAACGGGTCGATCGCAGCCGGCAGGTCGCCGTTCGTCGGTCATGTCGCAGCATCGGCTGAGCGACAGGCGTATCGGTCTGCTCACAGCCCGAAGACACGGCCGATCGATTGGGCACAGATCGCACCTGATCGACCGCACCTGATCGATCGCAGCCAGGTCGCAGCTCGTCGGTCACTTCGCAGCATCGGCGGGCCGACAACTGGAGTGCGGCCGTCACAGATCAAAGGCACCGCCGATGGAATCGGCACTGTCGGCAGAGGGCTGGTCGCAACTGGCCATTCACAGACCGTCGGTCACGTCGCCGCACAGGGACCGGCCGGGTGGAGCGCGGGTCTCCACTCGAGGACGCGACGGATGGACTGGGCACAGGTCGCGGCTCGGCCGTCGCAGGTCGTCGATCACCTCGCGCCCTCCGTGGATCGACAAGTGGAGCGCGCCGGTCCCAGCTCGAATTCACGTCCGATGGACTCGGCACAGACCGCCACCGGTCGGCCACGACGGCTCGATCGCGACTCGGAGACCCGAATCCCCCGCGGAAGCACGCCCTCCCCGCCTCGAGCACCCGCCCCCGGAACCCTCCATCGATCGACTCCCCTCCGTCGGCCCATGTCGTCGGCGGTCCGGCCGCCACTGCGTGCCGCGCCGAGCTCGAGCGCGCCTCCGATCCCACCATCCGCCAGCTCACCTCGTCATTCCGAGCGCCAAGAGCATCCAGCTCCGACGCCCGTGACCCCAGCACGCACTTGCCCGCGCCGCCCCGCTCCGAGCGCTCGCTCCGGGACTACACCGGCTCCGCCGGCGCGATCGGCTCGGTCGGCGCGCCGCGCGCCGGCAGGCGCAGCGCGAGAAGCGTCGCGCCGACCATCGACGCCACGTTGATGCCGAGCGCCCAGGCCGCCGCGTTCGCGTAGGACTCCGGCCCCGTGCGGCCCGCGAGCACCGTCGCGAACAGGAGGCCGATGATCGCCACGCCGAGTGCCGCCGCGACCTGCTGCACCGTCGCGAGCACGCCCGCGGCCGATCCCGCGCTGCGCGCCGGCACTCCGCGCAGGATCGTCGAGTAGAGCACCGGCGAGATCGCGCCGTTCCCGAAGCCGTAGAGGGCCAGACCGACGGCCATGCCGACGTCGCGCATCGAGACCGCGTGCGGATCCGCGCCGGCCGCGGGTCCGCCGAGCAGCGCGAGCGATCCCACGATCGCGACGAGCCCGGTGAGCACGCACGCGAACCCGCCCAGCAGGAAGAGCCGCGGGTTGCTGCCCGCGTGGCGCGTCGCGATCCACGATGCCGCGAACGTCGCCACGCCCGAAGGCAGGAACGACAGCGCGGCGCGCACGGGATCGCGACCGAGCCCGCTCTGCTCGAAGAGCGACAGGACGAGGAACAGCGAGCCCGCCCCGAGGAAGTACGAGCCGATGATGTAGAGGCCGCGGCGGTAGCCCATCAGGCGGAAGAGCGCCAGGTCGACCAGCGGATCGCGACCCTCGGCGGCGGTGCGCCGCTCGAGCTTCACGAACGCGAAGAGGGCGGGCACGGCGGCGACGAGCATCCAGATCGCCCACGCCGGCCAGCCCTCCTCGTGCCCCAGGGTCAGCGGCACGAGCACCAGCGCCAGGACCGCCGTCGCCACGAGCACGCCGCCGACGTCGAGTCCGGGCGGATCCTCCGCGCGCACTTCGCGCAGCGTCGATCGCGCGATCGAGAAGCCGATCACCCCGATCGGCACGTTGATCAGGAACAGGGCGCGCCAGCCGAGTCCGAACAGGTTCGCGTCGAGGAGCAATCCGCCGAGCAGTTGCCCCGTGATCGACGCGGTCGCGACCGTGAGCCCGAAGTACGCGAAAGCGCGCGGCCGCTCGTGGTCGGGGAAGAGCACGGTCACGAGCGCCAGCACCTGCGGGAAGAGCACCGCCGCGGCGACGCCCTGCAGCATCCGCGCGCCCAGTAGGAACCAGGCGGTCGGCGACAGCGCGACCAGCACCGACGCGACGACGAACGCGATCATGCCGGTGAGGAACACGCGCCGGCGCCCGTACGCGTCGCCGAGCCGTCCACCGGTGACGACGAACACGGCGTTGCCGAGTCCGTAGAGCGCGATCGCGAGCTCCAACTGCGCATAGGTCGCGTGCAGGTCGCGCTCGAGCTCCGGCAGCGCCAGGTTGAGCACGAAGAAGTCGACCACGCCCAGGAACGGCGCCGTGAGGGCCGCGAACAGGCCGATCCAGCGGCGCGGGTCGGGCGCCGCGTGCGCGTGCGTGGTCACGCGATCCCCGTCAGGCCCGGAGGGCCAGCTCCCGGCGCCGGACGGGGCCCTCCTCGGGGCGCAGGCTCTCGAGCCCTCGTTCGACCGGTCCGCCGGCGGACGCCCGCGCGCCGACGGCGTCGCTCGTCGCACGATCGACGCCGAGGCTGGCGCCGAACGGCGCGGAGCGCGTCTCGAACGCGGCGGCGCCGACGCGTGCGCTGCGGTTGGACTCGGGATCGATCGCGGGCTGCCGCACCGGCGCGGACGTCGAGCGGCCGTGAGACGCGCTCGTCACGCGATCGGTCCCCCGCCGGCGCCCGATGCCTTGTGCTTCCAGATCACGCCCTTGGGCGTGTCCTCGAGCGTGATGCCCATCGCGACGAGCTCGTCGCGCAGCACGTCGCCGCGCTGGAAATCCCTGGCCTTCCGCGCCGCGAGACGCTCGCGGATCTTGCCCTCGACCTCGGCACCCAGCGACGACTCCTCGACCTGGATGCAGCCCAGCGCCTTGTTGGCCGTGTGGACGACGAACTGCAGCGCCTGCGCGGCGGCCATCGAGCCGAGCTGTTCCTCCACCGCGAGCGCGCGCAGCTTCATGAGCGCCGCGAGCGCGCGCGGGACGTTCAGGTCGTCGTCCATGCCGGCCCGGAACTCGGCCATCGCCTCGCCGACCTCCTCCAGCCCCGCGTCGGCGCTGGGCGCGCCGGCCTGGCCGGCCTGGATGCGCCGCAGGCGCGCGACGAGGTCGTCGAGGTTCTCGAGCACGCTCTGCGCCTCGCGCAGGATGTCCCACGTGAAGTTCAGCGGGGTCCGGTAGTGCCCGCGCAGGAGGCAGAAGCGCAGCGCGCGGATCGTGAAGCCCTTCGCGCGCACGTCGTCGAGCGAGTAGCAGTTGCCGAGGCGCTTGCTCATCTTGCCGCCGTCGACCTGCAGGAACTTCGTGTGCATCCAGTAGGTCGCGAACGGTTGGCCGGTGAAGGCCTCCGTCTGCGCGATCTCGCACTCGTGGTGCGGGAAGATGTTGTCCTCGCCGCCGGTGTGGATGTCGATGCGGTCCCCCAGGTGCTTGCGCGACATCGCCGAGCACTCGATGTGCCAGCCCGGGAATCCGTCGGGACCGTAGCGGCTCGACCACTTCATCACGTGGTGCGCGTCGCTCTTCCACAGCGCGAAGTCGGCCGGGTGGCGCTTCTCCTCGCGCACGTCGATGCGCGAACCGGCGTCGAGCTCCTCGACCGTGTTGCCCGAGAGCTTCCCGTAGCGCGGGAACTTCGCCACCTCGTAGTAGACGTCCTGGCCGACCTGGTACGCGTAGCCCTTGGCGACCAGGCCGTCGATCATCTCGAGCATCTCCGGGATGTGCTCGCTGGCCTTGGGATAGACCATGGCCGGCTCGCAGCCGAGGTCCTTCAGGTCGGCGAAGAACTGCTCCGTGTGCCGGCGGCTGATCGCCCACGGGTCGAGCTTCTCGCGGCGCGCCTGCGCCTCGATCTTGTCCTCGCCCTCCTCGGCGTCGTCGAGCAGGTGGCCGACGTCGGTGATGTTCATCACCTGGCGCACCTCGTACCCCGAGCACTCGAGCCAGCGCCGCAGCGTGTCCGCGAACAGGTAGGCGCGGAAGTTCCCGATGTGCGCGCGGCCGTAGACGGTCGGCCCGCAGTTGTACATGCGCACGACGCCGGGCTGGAGCGTGTGGAACGGCTCCTTCGACTTGGTGAGCGTGTTGTGGACTTGGAAGGGCAAGCGGGACCTCGGCGGAGCGGATTCGGAAGTCGCGGATGATCGCCGCCGCGGCGGAGGTCGTCCAGCGTCCGCTCCCCGGCGCGCGCTCCCGCGGCATCCGTCGGCGGGGTCGCGTGTGCTACTTTGCGCAGAACCGTGCCCGTGGAGCTGCGTGCGACGAACGACCGAGGATCCGCGCCGCGGTTCCGTCTCGAGGCCGAGATCGGCGCCGGCGCGACCGGCCGCGTGCACCGCGGCACGCTCGTCGAGGGCTTCGAGGCCTGGCCGGCGGGCATGCCCGTCGCCGTCAAGTACCTGCACGGCCACCTCGAGTCCGATCCGCGCGCGCGCGCGCGTTTCGAGGCCGAGGCGCGCGCCGGATCCGCGGTGCGGCACCCGGGCGTCGTCCACGTCCTCGGTACCGGCACGGACGCGCGCGGACGCTTCCTCGTCCTGTCCTACGTCGCGGGCGAGACGCTGCGCGCCGCCCTGGCGCGCGACGGCGCGGCGCCCGAACCGCTCGTGCGGCGCGTCGGGACGTCGCTCGCGGGCGGACTGGCCGCGCTGCACGCCGCCGGCTTCGTGCACGGCGACGTGAAGCCCGAGAACGTGCGCCTCGACGCCGAGGGCAACGCGGTCCTGCTCGACCTGGGCTTCGCGCGCGAGATCGCGGCCGCCCCGGACGCGTCGATCGCGCCGCGGGCGGGCAGCCTGCCCTACGTCGCGCCCGAGGTCGCGCAGGGCGGCGCCGGCGGGCCGGAGAGCGACGTGTTCGCCCTGGGCGTCGTGCTGTACGAGCTGTCGACGGGCGTGCACCCCTTCGCCAGCGAGGCCACGCGCGGCGCGCGATCGCGGCTGCACGGATCGGCGGAGCGTTCGGGATCGAGCGGCCAGATCGCGCGCACCGCGCTGAGCGCGCCGGACGCGGACCGCCTGCTCGCGGCGATCGCGACCGCGCGCTTCGTCCCGCCGTCGCGCTTCGTGCCGCAGATCTCGCCGTTCCTCGACCGCAGCCTGGAGGACGCGCTGCGCCGCGATCCGGCGCGCCGCCCGAGCGCCGCGGAGTTCGCCGCGCGCTGGCGCGAGGCGGAATCGGGCACGTGGTGGCGCGGCGAGGTCGACTTCGCCGCTGGCGCGCGCCGTTCCTCCGCCGGCGAGACGGACGCGAGCAGCGTGACGCCGCTCGTCGGCCGCGCGCGCGAGCTCGACGAGCTCCTCTCGGCCTGGGAACGATCGGCGACCGCGACGCAGTCGGTGTGGGTGCGTGGACCGGCCGGCGCGGGCAAGACGCGACTCGTGCACGAGTTCACCGCGCGCGTGCGGACCAGCGGCGATCCGCCGCTCGTGCTCTCCGGCCGTTCGCGCGCGCTCGAGCAGGACCGTCCGTGCCAGCCGATCCTGCGCATGCTCGAGCGCTACCTGCGCCTCGCGCCGGGCGCGAAGCCCGGGGCACGCGACCGCGCGGAGCTGGCCGGCCTCGTGCCGCCGGGACACGTGGACACGCTCCTGCGCGCCCTGGACGCCGAGAACGGCGGCGAGTCCGTGGTCTCGCTGCCGCTGGCGCTGGGCGAGTGGATCGCGGCCCTGGCGCGCCGCGGCCCGCTCGTCGTGCACGTCGACGACGTGCAGTGGTCGGGCGAGGGCACGATCGAGTCCATCGCGCGCGCGGCGGAGGGCTTGCGCGGCGGTCGCGCGCTCTTCCTGATCGGCCAGCGCGACGACAACCCGGCGCGATCGCCGGCGGCGCTCGAATCGCTGCGTTCGCGCCTCGCGTCGCTCGACGCGAAGCCGCTCGATCTGCAGCTGGGCGCGCTGGGCGAACAGGAGGTGCTCGACCTCGTCGAGCGCACGTTCCACCACACGACGCCGCGCCTGAAGCTCGCCCAGGTGCTCCTGCAGCGCAGCCGCGGGAACCCCGGACTCCTGGCCGAGATC
The DNA here is from genome assembly GCA_044221705.1 of Planctomycetota bacterium. Lineage (GTDB taxonomy): Bacteria > Planctomycetota > UBA1135 > UBA1135 > JAEUHZ01. The sequence goes on along the minus strand of JBGAOR010000121.1, from coordinate 3,188 downwards.
CTGCGCGGTCTGCTCGAGAAGGGCACGGCCGTCGAGCACCAGGACGGCACCGGGCTCGTGCTGTCGATCGAACCCGACCGGCTGCCGCTGCCGTCGTCGGTGCGCGCCGCGATCGTCGAGTCGTACAAGCGCCTCTCGACGAACGAGCGCTCGTGGCTGCGCCGGCTGGCCGTCGTCGGCGGCCGCATCGAGGTCGACTTCCTCTTGCGCGCGTTCCCGGACGCGCGGCGCGTCGAGCTCGATGCGCTGCTCGCGCGGCTCGTGCGCGCCGGCTGGCTCGCGCCCGCCGGATCGCGCTACCGCTTCGCGCGCCCCGCGCTGCGCGAGTCCGTGTACCGCGCGCTCTCGCGCGAGCAGCGCCTGCGCCTGCACGCCGCCGCCGCCGAGGCGCTGACGACCGCCGAGGGCGAGCCGGCCACGCTGGAGGAGGAATTCCAGCGCACGTTCCACCTGCACGCGGCCGAGGACGACGAGAAGCTCCTGGCCGTGCTGCCCGCGCTGCTCGGCCGGCTGCTGAAGAACGGACAGACGCAGCGCGTCCACCCGCTCACGCGCTGGGGACTCGAGGCGCTCGACCGCCGGCCGCCGAGCGAAGAACGCGAACGCCTGCGCATCGAGCTGCTCGAGGCCGCCGCCGACGCCGCCGACCGGCTGGGCATGCGCGAGGACCAGCGCGCCGCGCTCGACCGCCTGTCCGACTCGGCGTTCGACTCGGAGACGGATCCGCTCTCGTCCGGCCGCGTGTACCTCCTGCACGCGCGCTTCGCGACGAGCACGGGACAGTACGGCCTCGCGCGCGGGCTCCTGCGCAACGCGGTCGAGCTGTTCGAGCGCGCCCAGGCCGAGCGCGAGCTGAGCGAGTCGCTGCGGCGCCTGGCGCTCGTGCAGGCGCACGTGGGCGAGCTCGACGAGGCGCGCGAGCTCGCGCAGCGCGCGCGCGATCACGCCGCGACGCCGCCGCAGGAAGCGCTGGCGCACCTGGCGCAGGGGGTCGTCGACGTGCTCGAGGACCGCGTCGAGCCGGCGATGGAGCACGCCAGTCGAGCCATCGACATCCTGCGCGCCGACCGCGAGCACGCGCGGCCGGGCATCTTCGGCACCGCGTACCTGCTGCGCGCGCGCATCTACCGCAGCTCGGGCGAGCCGGGTCGCGCGCTGGCCTCCGCGGCGCGCGCCGTGCGACTCGCGCGCGAGGCCGGCGAGCGGCGCCTCGAGGCCGAAGCCCTGGCGCGGCTCGGCCAGCTGCACCTCGACGTCGACCGCGTCGTCGAGGCCGAGGCGCAGCTGCGCGAGGCGCTGCGCGTGGCCGAGGAGATCGAGGACCGCCGCGGTCAGGCGCTGGCGCGCACGTTCCTCGGGATCCTCCTGTGGGAGAACGACGACCCCGCGGCGGCGGCGATGCTCGAGCGCGCGGCGTCGCTGTCGGACGAGATGGGCTTGAACCGGATCACGGCGCTCGTGTCCGGCGTGCGCGCGCGCATCGCGCTGCTGCAGGCGCACGACCACGCCGCGGCGCTGGAGTGGAGCGCGTCGGCCGAGGACCTCGTGCGCCGCTTCGGCGCGGAGCTCGCCGACCGCATCGTGATCCTCGGGACGCGCGCGCTCGTCCTGGAGACCGCCGGGCTCGTCGACGAGGCGCGCGCGATCGAGCGCGGTCTCTACGACCGGCTCGGCCGCGAGAACGCGCGCGTGCGCTCGCCGCTCCTGCGCCTGCGCCAGAGCCGCGCCGGAGAACGGATGCTCGACGCGGTGCTGTCGCCCGACGGACCGCTGTACCCGCGCGCGCGGATCGATCCGCCGACGCCCTGAGGGCGCGGATCCGCCCGTCGCGCGTGCTCAGGAGCTCGTGCTGCGCCCGAAGCGCTCGAGCGCCCAGCCCAGCCGGTGCCAGACCGCCTCGCGCCGGTGCTCGTCCGCGATCGCGCGCCAGATCGCGCGGCGCGCCGGGCGATCCGGTTCGTACGCGGCCAGGAAGCGCGCCACGTCGGACCGCGCGAGCGCGCGCCCGTCGCGGCGTTCGCGCCGGTCGACGAAGCGCCACAGGCGGCGCAGGTTCGCGCGCCGCGCGTTCTCCGGGAGATCCGCGAGCACGCGCGAACGATCGAGGTCGATGAGCCACAGACGCGGCGCCGCGCTGGCGCGGGACTCGACGAGAACGTTCTTCGGCGTCAGGTCGGCGTGCAGGAACCCGAGCGCGTGCAGCCGCGCAACCAGAGCTCCGAAGGCCCGCAGCGCTGCGCGCGGGCTCGCGCGCGGCGTTCGGCCCGCGCGGACGTCGACCAGCCAGGACTCGAGATCGCGCGCCCCGTCGACGCGGCGCGTCGCGAGCGCGAGCTCGTGACCGAAAGCGCTCGCGCGGCGCGCGCGCGCGGCCGCGACGGGCGGCGTGTCCACGCCGTTCGACGCGAGCCAGCAGGACAGCGCGAGCTCCGCGAACGGCCGGCGCGGATCGCGGAAACGGCGGCCGGTGAGGAAGCGCAGCAGCCCGCCGTGCGTGAAGTGCCGGACGAGGATGCGTCCGTCGGGCGTCTGTGCGAGCGCCTTGCGACCGGCGACCTCGCTCGGGCGCAGGTCGCCGTCGGAGTCGAGACCGAAGCCGGCTCGCGCGAGCTCGTCCGCGGCCCAGTCGGCGACCGCGATCCGCCCGCGCGCGGTCGACGTCAGGCGGTAGCCGGACGGGATCGCGGCCAGGTCCGGCGGCCTCGCGGCGAGATCACGGCTGTGCGCGGAGTCCGCCATCGTCCGAGGTGCTCGTGCCGGTCGGACGCCGCGCGCGGCGCCCGTCGAACTCCGCGGGGGCGAGCCGAAGCCCGCCCCCGCGCTCGATCACAGGATCCCTGCTCCGAAGCCGCCCTCGTCGGCGGGCGCCGGGCGTTCGGGCTTGCGCTCCTCGACCCGCGGCGCGGGGCGCGGCGGAGGCGGGGCCGGGCGCTGCGGCGCGGAACGCGCGCGGCCCGAGTCCTCGAGCCCGCCGCCGAACCCGACGCCGCCTTCGTGCTCCGGGTGGCGCGAGACCTCGTGCTGCGGGCGCGGGATCTCGTCGCGGCGCGCGGCCGGGCGCCCCTCGTCCACCGGACGCGGGGCGCGCTCCGGCCGGCCCTCGGGCCGACCTTCCGGCCGACCCTGCGGACGCTCGCCGCGATCGTCGCGCGGACGTTCGTCGAAGCGCGGGCGATCGTCGTGGCGCG
>JBGAOR010000120.1:0-13240 GCA_044221705.1 Planctomycetota bacterium | reverse complement strand
CGATCCCCGCCCCTGGCACCGGATCGTGCTGAGCGACGGAGGACTCGCCCCCGACCCCGAACGCGCCGCGGTGCAGGTCGAGCGCCTGCGCGCGGAGGGCGCGCGACCGCGCGCCGGCGAGGAGCCGCGCGCGTGGGCGCGACGGCGCCGCGCCCGCTTCGTCGGCAGCTGGCGCAGCCGCGCGCTGTACGAGGCGGACGACGAACGGCTGGCGGCGCTCGATCCGCTGCGGCTCGAGGTGCTGCGCGACGAGGAGCAGACGCTCGAGCGCGGCTTCTACTTCGCGCCGCCGCCGCCGGCCGCGAAGCCGTCGCCGTTCGACGCGCTGCGCACGACGCGCCGGAACGCGTCCGGGATCGCGAAGGCGACGAAGCCCACGGCGGCGCAGCGCCGCGCCGAACTGCTCGAGCCCGAGTCGCCCGAGGAGCTGGAGCGCATCCTCTCGGAGGGCTCCCCGCGCCCGCGCTCGCCCGCGAAGACCAGGCCGAAAGCCAAGCCGAAGCCCTCTGGCCGGCCCCGGACCCCGCGTGGGACACGCGGACGCGCGCCCTGACCTCGGCGTGGGACGCGGGCGGCGTCCGGGGCCGCGCGCCGCCTGGGAACGGCCCTTGCGCGGACGCGACGTCCAACCCGGAGCCCTCGCCATGAACGCACGTCCCCGACCCGTCCTCCCCAGCATCCCGATCGCCGCGCTCGCGCTGGGTGCGCTCGCCGCCTGCCACGGTTCGGCGGAGATCGTCGTCGGCACGCCCCCGGATCCGGTGTACGTCGAATCCGAGCCCAACGACGACGCGTTCACGGCGGACTACTTCGGCTTCCTCGACCCCGGTGACGGCCTGTGCATCGAAGGCCAGGTGCGCGACGACGCGTACGATCCGCAGGACGGCTTCGCCTTCCAGGCGTCGGAGCCGATCGCGGTCGAGTTCGCGCTCGACGCCGGCTGCGCCTGCGCCGACCTCGACGTGTGGATCTACGACCCGCTGCTCGACCAGTTCGTCGGCGCGTTCGACTCGCCGCAGGGTTCGGAGCACGGCACGTTCACGGTCTACGGCCAGTCGTTCCACATCGTCGTGGTCTCGGCCGGCGGCGATGCGAGCTACCGCTTGAGCGTGAGCGCGAGCTCGTTCTACGGCGCGGTCGCCGAAGCGCCGGCCGTGGGAGCCGAGGGCCCGGCCACCGCGCCGGCGCGCGCTCCGAGCGCCGTCCTCGAGGGCTACCGCCGCCGCGCGGAGCTCGCCGGCGCGCCGCGCGTGATCGAGGTCTTCGCGATCGATCCCCGGCACGGCGTGGTCGGCCGGACCTGGATCCCGGCCGCGGACTGATCTGCGCGTCCCGACCTCGGCCCTGCCCGACCTCGGCCCTGATCGCGGGGTAGTTTTCGATGAGGTCTCCCCGCCATGCACAGCCCCGCTTCCGCGGGGCGTGCGGCGCGCGCCCCGGCGGCCGCGTGTCTCGGCCTCGACGCGTGCCTCGCGCGACCGCCGGCCGAGTCCGCGGCCGCGCGCCTCGGCACCGTGCGCGCCGCGACGCGCGCGCGGGCCGAGGACGTCGCGCGCGCGTTCGACGAGCTCGCCCCGCGCGTCGCCGCCTGCGTGCCGGGAGCGCACCTCGAACCCCTCGAGGTCTGGGTGCAGGAGACGCCGACGCTCTACAGCCTGCGCGCGTCGACCTACAGCGACACCGACGGATTCTGGGCCGAGGGTGTGCGGCGGATCCACCTGCGCGAGTCCGCGGACCAGGTCGAGCGCACGCTGGCGCACGAGCTGGTCCACGCCAGCCTCGATCCCGAGTGGGACCGACTGCCGGGCACCCTCGAGGAGGGATTGTGCGATCTGGTGGCGGCGCGCCTCGTCCCCGAGGCCGCGGCGCGCCTGCGCGCGGGCCGCCTGGCCACCGCGGCGGCGGCGATCGGCGGGCTGCCGCTCGATCTCGAGCTGTGGATCGAGGACCCCGCCGCGGGCGTCCTCTCCCTGCGCGGGCTGGACGTGCGCCTGAGGATCGTGGCGGACGAGTCCGAGCGCGTGGACCCCGGCGACGTCTTCGTCGTGCGCGCCGGCCTCTCCACGTCGCGCACCACCGCCGGCGCGCGGCGCGCGTTCTACGGTCTCGGGTTCCTGCTCGCCGAGCGCATCGCGGCACGCGGCGGGCTGGCTCGGCTCCACGAGCTCTGCCGCGACGCCGAGCGCGAGGGCCTGGAGGCCGTGCCGTCCCCCCGGTTGCTCGCCGCCGCCGAGGTCGAGGCCACGGACGCGAGCTTCCGCGAGGCGATCCTCGCGGCGCTCGGCACGGCCGAGCTGCGCGAGGTCCTGAGGCTCCAGCCCGGCGTGCTGGTGAAGCCGATCGCCGACCTGCTCGGCCTCGGATCCGAGAGCGACGCCTGGGCCGACCTGGCCGGCGTGCGCGGCCGGATCTCGATCCCGGGTGACGGCGGTGCGGTCGTGCAGCTCCTGGACGTGACCGCGCTGCGACCCAGGCTCGAGGTCGAGGCGGCCTCGCGCCGCGACGCACGAAATCGCGCACGGGCCGGGAAGCCGACAGCCGCCGGGGCGTCGGATCCCGTGCCATGAAGTGGAACACGGTCCTGTTGCTCTCCGGCCTGCTGGGTCTCGGCGTCGTCGGAGCCACGCAGGGGTTGCGCGCGCCGGCCCCCGACTCGCAGACCACGTACTGGGCGAACGGCAAGCTGCAATCGCAGGTCGAAGTGCACGATGGCGTGCCGACCGGGCACTCCGTGCGCTGGTATCCCGACGGCACGAAGCAGGCCGAGGGGCAGGTGAGCGACGGGCGGCTCGAGGGCACCTGGGAGTTCTGGCTCCCGAACGGAACACCGGACACCGAGCGGTCGGGAACGTACCGCGCCGGGGTCCGGCTGACGGAAGGCGAGACCACGGGGGGTGGTCGCTAGGGAGGGCAGCCGGCGGTCGAGGGTCCGCCGGCTTCGCGGGAGGGTTCGCCGAGCGCGGTCGAGTTGCCGCGACACAAGACCCCGATCCGGCCGAAAGGCGGACCGGGGTCGCTCCTTTCCAGGACGGCGCGAGAACTCAGGGCGACTCGCCGGCGTCGGCATCCGACGCGCGGGCGAAGTGGTACACGCCGCGCTGGCCGCTCGTCTCCTCCACGGCGAGTCGCAGCGCGAGGATCTCGACGTCGCGGAATCGGCCGGCCAGCCGGCTGCGCAGCGCGCGCCCGAACCACGTCGCGAGGTTCTCGGAGCTCGTGTTGTTGATGGGCAGCACGATCACGTCCTCGCGCGGCGCGGCGTAGTAGCGGTCGAGGTAACGCACCTCGACGACGCCGTCGGCGCGCTCGCCGTGCCGCAGCACGGGATGCTCGCCGGGGACGAGCCAGTGCTCGTCGAGCTCGTCGCACAGCTCGCGCACGACGGGCTTCACGGCCTTGAAGTCGAGCACGAGCCCGTGCTCCGACAAGCGCGCCTCGATCTCGACGAACACGCGGTAGTTGTGGCCGTGCAGTCGCTCCGCGCTGCCGTCGGGGAAGATGAGGAAGTGCGCGGCGGAGAACTTGAAGTTCTCCTTCGAGAGATCGATCGACCAGCGTTCCATGGGCGGACAGGATAGTCCGCACCGACGGCGCGACTCAGCCCTTCTTCTTCGAGGACGGGCCCGGCTTCGCGGCGGAGCCCGGGTTCGCGGACTCCGCGCCGCCGACGGACGGGGAGACGACGCGCACGAGCGGCGACCGCTCGTCGGACGCGCTCGTGTAGGGATTGCCCCAGGCGTCGTTCGCGTACGCTCCGGCCTCGACCAGGAAGCCGGCCTGGACGAGCTTCGCGAGCGCCGCGCTCCACGCGCCGGGCAGCGGATCGTCCGCTCCGCGGAGCCCGTTGTAGAGCGTCACCGCCCGGTTGATCGTCTGCAGCTCCTCCAGGGTCTCCTCGCGCCGGATCGGCGTGAAGTCGACCTGGATGCGCACGTCGTCGTCGGTGTCGAGCGCTGCGTCGGAGCCGCCGCTCGTGATCGTGAGCACGTCGCCGGAGAGGCGCACGCGGTACTCGCGCGACCAGGCGTCCCGCGCACGGTCGCCCCCGGCGGCGGACGGGTCCTCCGCCGAGGCGGAGACGTACGGTCCGGCCCAGCCATCGGCACCGCTGTCGCGCTGGAGGTCCTGGATGTCGCGCGGCGCGACGTTCGTGTCGCGGAAGTACTCCTGCGCCGCAACGCCGAGCTGCACGAGCTCCCCGCGCGTCGCCTTGCGCGCGGCCGACGTGAGCGCGCGCGACGCCACGGGGATCGCGGCGCCGGCCAGCATCGCCATCACGGCCACCACGATCAGGATTTCGAGCAGCGTGAAGCCGCGTCGGGCGGTCGGAACGGAACGCAGCGTGTCCATCGGAGGATCCTCGAGGTCCGGAACGGATGGACCCGCGTTGGAGGATCGACCGGAACGCGCGGTCCCTTGAGTCCCCCCCGACCGCCGCGGCGCGGAGCCGGCGCGGGCCCTCGCCGGCCGTGCCCGCCGCGCGGCAAAGGTCGCGGGCCGAACCGTCCGATAGCCCCCAGGCTTTCCACCCCTGGCGCGTGGAGCTGGATGTCCCCGTTCCGGACCCGCCGGCCAGAACCCTCGCTCCGAAGGACTCACGCATGGATCCCGCCCTGAACCGAAGCTCCACGAAGGGCTTCACGCTGATCGAGCTGATCGTCGTGGTCTCCGTCCTCGCGATCCTCGCCGGGGCGCTGATCCCGCGGGTCACGAACCACATGGCGCAGGCGCGCGACGCGCGACGGCTGTCCGACATCCAGGGCATCCAGGCGGCGATCGAGCAGTTCCACGCCGACAAGCAGCGCTATCCCGACTCGAAGGCGAACTCCAGCTACGGCGGCTGGGACGTCTCGAACGACGGCGACTTCATCCCCGAGCTCGTGCAGTACGGCTACCTGCCGGACTCGGCGCGCGATCCGTTGAACGACGCGACCTGCTTCTACTCCTACTACCTCTACGACAAGGGCACGGCGGGCTGCAAAGGCGCGGGGAAGTTCTACGTCCTCGGCGTGAAGTCGTTCGAGACCGCGGCGTTCGCCGCGAAGAACCGCGGCTACTTCCAGTGCGCGGATCGCGACTGGAACGCCGAGCTCGCCTACGTCACGGGCGGCGGCACGGTGCAGGAGTAGTGCCCCGCGCTCGCCAGGCACGTCGCCGAGCATGCGAACGCCCCGCCGGACTCGCGCGGGGCGTTCTGCTTTCCGGGATCCCCCGTTAGCATGCCGCCCCCGATGGAGAACGCGACGCGCACGGTGAAGCTCCGCGGCAGCGGTCTCGAGTTCGAAGTGCTCGCGGGCGACGCGATCATCGGGCCGGCGATCGAGCGCGGCGTCTGGGAAGAGCACGAGACGCGGCTCTTCCTGGCGCACCTCGTGCCCGGCTCGCGCGTCGTCGACCTGGGCGCGAACGTCGGCTGGTTCACGGTGCACGCAGTGCTCGCCGGCTGCGAGGTGCACGCGTTCGAGCCCGTGCCCTGGATCGCGGACGTGCTCGAGCGCAACGCCCGCGCCGCGGAACGCATCGGCCCGGGCCGCGCGATCGTGCACCGCGCCGCGGCCGGATCCGAACGCGGCACGGCGCGCATCGCGCTGGCGAACCAGAACTTCGGCGACAACCGACTGCTCGACGCGGCGTCCGCGCGGCCCGCCGACATGGGCGCCGGCCGCGAGATCGAGATCGCGGTCGAGCGCGTCGACGACCACGTGCGCGGGCCGGTGCGCGTCTTGAAGATCGACACGCAGGGCTCCGAGTGGCACGCGCTGCAGGGCGCGCGCGCGCTGCTCGACGCGAGCCCGCAGATGGCGCTGCTGCTCGAGTTCTGGCCGTACGCCCTGCGCGGCGCGACGCCCGAGCAGCTGATCGGCTTCCTGCACGAGCGCGGCTTCACGATCGGCAAGGCGACCGCCGCGCCCTACCCGATGAGCGCGGCGCGCATCGTGCGCCAGGCGCGCGCCCGCGATCCGGTGAAGGGCGGCCTCGACCTGTACGGGACGCGCGGACTGCCGTTCCACGTCGGCGGCGCGCTCGACTACGCCCGGGCGCGGTGGCGCTCGCTGCGCGAAGCCCGCTGAGAACGCACCCATGGCCATCGTCGACTTCCACACGCACTTCTTCTCGGCCGCGTACTTCCGCACGCTGGCCGCGCAGTCCTTCGGCGCGAACGCTCCGGCGGCGGACGAGGTCGACGCGAAGCTCGCGCGCGTCTCGGCCCAGGCCGGGTTCGAGCTGCCTTCCGCCTCGACGGCCGAGCACACCGCGCGCTGGCTGGCCCAGATGGACCGGCACGGCATCGAGCACCTGTGCACGTTCGCCAGCGTGCCCGAAGAGGTCCCGATCGTGTGCGAGGCCGCGGCGCTCGCCAAGGGCCGCATGTCCGCGTTCGCGCTCGTGAACCCGCGCGTCGAGGGCGCGGCGCAGCGACTCGGCGCGCTGCTCGCCGACGGCCGCGTGCGCGGCGCGCTCGTGTTCCCCGCGCTGCACCACTGGCGCTGGGACGGGCCCGAGGCCAGGGCGCTGCTCGCGGTGCTCGACCAGCACGGCGGCATCCTCTACGCGCACTGCGGACTGCTCGTGGTGAAGGTGCGCGATCTGCTCGGCCTGCCGCGCGTCGCGGACCTGAACTACGCGAACCCGCTCGCGCTCGTCCCCGCGGCCAACGCGCACCGGCGCGTCCGCTTCGTCGTGCCGCACTTCGGCGCGGGGTTCCTGCGCGAGACGCTGCTCCTGGGCGCGCAGTGCGACAACGTGCACGTCGACACGTCCTCGTCGAACTCGTGGCGGTCCGTGCTGTGCCCGAAGCCGGCCTTGTCCGAGGTGTTCCAGCGCACGCTCGAGGTCTTCGGGCCGGAACGCGTGCTGTTCGGCACCGACTCGAACACGTTCCCCGCCGGCTGGCGCCAGGATCGCCACGCCGAGCAGCGCCGCGCGCTCCTCGAATCGGGCGCGGACGACCGCACGCTCGAGCTCGTGTTCCGCGGCAACGCGCGGCGGCTGCTCGGACTGTCCTGACGTCGCCGCCCGCGGCGCTGTTCCCGTTCCTCGGCCCGGATAATCCGCGATGCCGGTAGACGCGGCCCTACGGAGCGCTGTGCCCCGCACATTCGCAGTCGCAACGTGTTCATGGTGGACGCGTGGTGTGAGCCTTTGGTGCGGCCGACATGCATCTCCTCCGGCTGCGTCGCGCCGACGATCGGGGCGGGCGTTTCTCATGACGAGAGCGCCTCGACACGCTCACCCTCGACGAGCTCGCGGCGGGGACCAGACATTCGCGAGCTGTTCGCGCGCGCACCGATCCCACTCCCCATCTCTGGTGCCCTCCGCGGCGCGCACGCGACGGCTCCGAGACCGTTTCGATGTGCGCCGATTCGAAGTCCGATGCTCGGCCCTCGCGTCGACGTCGCGCAGGCGATCGAGGCGGTGTTCGTCACGGCGAGGGCGCGGAACGCGCTCGTCCTCGATGTGCTCGAGTCCGAGAGCTGGCAGGCACGATTCGCTCGCGGGCGCCAGTCACACGTTCATGTCCCGTGCCATCCGCGTCACGGACGGGCTGCTGCCCGGCGACCTTCATGGGGCAGCGCTCGATGTGCGCCGAATCAAACTCCGCTGTCCGGCTCGATCGCGAGGACGTGCACGTTTCTTCGACTTTCTCTGCAACCGCGACGCGTGCCGTTCGTCCACGGAACGGAGGTCGTCGATGCACCGCACTCGTCGCGACAACGTGGAACAACTCGCGCTCTTCCGCCGCGGAGGCAGGCGGGATGGAGCAGGTCGCAAGCCCGCTGGCGGGCGCGCGCTCGTCGCGCACTCCTCGCGTACACGCGTGACGCGCCACACGCCGGTCTTCGTGACGACGAAGCTCGTCGAAGGACTGCCGAACCTGCGTCGCGAACGCACGCTCGCGCTGCTCCGCGACACGCTGGCCGCCGGCGCGGACCGGTTCGGGTTCCGACTCGTCGAGTACTCCATCCAGTCGAACCACCTGCACCTCGTCGTCGAGGCGCAGGACACGCGCGCGCTCGGGCGCGGGATGAAGGGGCTGCTCGTGCGACTCGCGCGAGCCCTCAACCGCGCCTGGGAGCGCAGCGGGCGAGTGCTGCGCGACCGCTACCAGTCCCGCGTGCTGAAGTCGCCGCGCGAGGTGCGCCAGGTGCTCGTCTACGCCCTGCACAACGCGAAGAAGCACGGCGCGCGCATCCTCGGGATCGACGCCTTCTCCTCCGGACCGTGGTTCGGCGGCTGGGCCGACCGTGCGCCGCGCTCGGACCGTCGCCTGCCGCGCGCGATCTCGTGGTTGCTTTCGTCCGGCTGGACGCAGAGCGGCCTGATCTCGACGCGCGAATCACCGCGCGGAGGCACGGACTGGGATCCCGCGTCGCTCGAGTCCTCGTGAGCATCGCGACCTCGCGCTCGCCCCGATCGTCGCACTGAGCCCACAGTCTCGAACTCTCGTTCCCCGAGACCCGCGGGCCGGACGGCGGACCACCTGGGATCGCACGGTGCAGCGCCCGCCGCCGACGCTGTACGCCGATCCGCGAAGCTCAGGGCTTGCGCCGGCTCACGAACACGCCCTCGGCGTACATGTCGATCACCACGAGCTGGCCGTCCTTGCCGTACATGCGCGTCTCGCCGTGCGGCTTGCCGCCCGCGTAATTGGCCTCGATCGCGCGCGCGCCGTCGCTCCAGAACTCGGCCCAGGCGCCGTCGGGCCGGCCCTCGCGGTAGGTGCCGCGGAACTTCGGCTTGCCGTTCGGCCACCACTCGTTCCACGGACCGTTCGCGCGGCCGCGTTCGTAGGTCGCCTCGAGCAGGAGCTGACCGTCCTCGGCCCACGTGCGCCACACTCCGTGCTCGGAGCCGTCGACGTACGTCCCCTCGCGCGCCGGCTTGCCGTTCGCGTGCCACGTCGCGAGCTTTCCGTTCGGCCGGCCGTGCGCGTAGTGCAACTCGGACCACGTCGATCCGTCGGCGTAGTGCGTGCGGCGCACGTCGTCCCCGCACGCGGCGAGGCCCGGTACCAGCGCGAGCAGCGTGATCGCGGCCGCGCGCCTCACTTCGGGTCCCCGGCCTTGGGCGCGCCCGCGTCCCCCGCGTAGCCCAGGTCCTGCAACCGCTGCATGTCCCCCGCCGTCGGCGTGTACGGCTCGACGAGCGGATAGCAACCCGCCCAGCGGATCGCGCGGCCCAAACGGTGCAGCACGGCCTCGGCCATGCGCTGCGCGCGCTCGCCGTCGCGCGCGCGCAGGTCCGTCGCTTCGCGCGGATCGGCGGCGAGGTCGTACAGCGCGCCCTGATTGCGCTCCTGCTTCGTGCTCTGGTCCTCGATCAGCTTCCACGGACCCTCGCGCACCATGCGCAGGTCCTGGCCGTCGTGCCAGCGCACCTCGGACACCACCTGTCCCGCGGACAGCGCCGCTGTGCCGCGGATCGCGCCCAAGAGGCTCCGCCCTTCGAGCTCGTGCGCGCACGTCGCGCCCTGCACCTGCGCCACCTCGACACGGCACGCGTCGAGCACGGTCGGCAGGACGTCGACGTTGCCCACGACCTCCGCGATGCGCCGCGCCGGCGCACCCGGCACCTTGACGACGAGCGGGATGCGCACGGCCTCCTGGTACAGCGAATAACCGTGCCGCTTGAAGCCGTGCTCGCCGAACTCCTCGCCGTGATCGGCCGTGATCACGACGATCGTGTCGTCCTCGAGGCCGAGATCCGCGAGCTTCTTCAGCACGAGACCCACGTAGTGATCCGTGAACGCGATCTCGCCGTCGTAGAGGTCGATCTCCTCCTTCGTCCCGAACTTCTCCGAGTAGCCCGCGTGCGGCAGATAGGTGTCGTGCGGGTCGAAGTAGTGCAGCCACAGGAACCAGGGCACGTCCTCGGCGGCCGCGGCCTTGCGCTCGAGGAAGCGCACGCCGCGCTCGGTCACGCCGGGCGAGCTGATCGCCTCGGCCGCGTCGGAGGGCGGACGCACGAGCTCGTCGTCGACGTGCGTGAATCCCTGCTGCAGGCCGTACTGCGCGCCGAGGAAGATGTGGCACGCGACCATCGCCGTGTCGAAGCCGGCGTCGCGCAGCATCTCGGCCGCCGTCGTGAACTCGGGCTCGAGCCGGCTCGAGATCTTCCAGCACCCGTGCGTGGTCGAGAGCAGCGACGTGTGGATCGAGGCGAGGCTGGGCAGCGTCCACGACGCGCTCGAGTGCGCGTTCTCGAAGACGACCGAGCGCGCCGCGAAGGCGTCGATCTCGGGGCTCGTCGGCCGCGCGTAGCCGTACGTGCCGAGGTGATCGGCGCGCAGCGTGTCGATCGTGATCAGCAGGACGTTCGGGCGCTTCGGGGAAGGCGCGCACGCGACCGCCGCAGCCGCGAGCAGGAGCGCCGCCGTCACCGCGCCGCGTCGCGTCGTCGTCCGGCCGGCCATTCGATCACTCCCGCCGCGCCGCCGCGCGCGCCGCACGGAACTCGCTGTCCGCGTTCCACTCGGGCGCGACGTCGCCGTTCGCGACGCGCCGCCCGACCTCGGCGAGCAGCTGCATGTCGAGCACGGCGCCGGACAGGTCCCAGCCCGGCTTCGGCTCGTCGCTGGGCTTGTGGTAGTCGTGCGCGGTGTACTCGCGTGCGCGGCGCAGGCCCTCGCCCGATTCCTGCCCGATCAGCTCGACGCCGCCGTCGGCGTAGAGCGCGGGCACGCCGCGCTTCATCAGCTCGAAGTGGTCGGAGCGGTAGAAGGCGCCCTTTTCGGGCTCCTTGTCCCCGACGACCGTGCGTCCGCGCTCGCGTGCGACCGCGACGAGCACGTCGTCGAGCGTCGAGCTGCCGTGCCCGATGCTCACGACGTCCGACGTCGGGCCCCACACGTTGAGGCTGTCCATGTTGATGGCGGCGAGCGTCGTCTCGAGCGGCCACAGCGGATGCTCGGCGTACCAGCGCGAACCGAGCAGCCCCTTCTCCTCGGCCGTCACGAACAGGAACAGCGCCGATCGGCGCGGCCGCGCGCCCGTCGCGAGGTCGCGCGCGATTTCGAGCAGGCCGGCGCAGCCCGACGCGTTGTCGACCGCGCCATTGAAGATCTGGTCGCCCGCGCGCGACGCATCGCGGCCGAGGTGGTCCCAGTGCGCGGTGTACAGCACGTGCTCGCCCGCGACCGCGGCGTCGGCACCGGGCAGCCGCCCGATCACGTTGCGCGAGTCGACGCGACGCAACTCGTTCTTCGCGCTGAACGACGCGCGCGCCGACAGCTCGACGGGCCTGAACCCGCGCTGCGCGGCCTTCTTCTCCAGCGCATCGAGGTCCTGTCCGCTCGCGGCGAGCAGCTCCTGCGCCTTCGCGTGCGTGATCCAGCCTTCGATCACCGGGCGCCGCGCGTTGCCGTCGGCCGCGACGAGGTCGAAGTTCTCGCGGCTCCAGCTGCCGCTGACGACCTCCCACGGGTATCCAGCCGGCCCTTCCTCGTGCACGATCAGGACGGCGGCCGCGCCCTTCTGCGTCGCGACCTCGTACTTGTAGGTCCAGCGGCCGTAGTACGTCATCGCGCGGCCGCGGAACACGGCGTCGTCGAGCCGCGACGGGTCGTGCGCGTCGGCGACCGGCGGATCGTTCACGAGCACGACGATGGTCTTGCCGCGCACGTCGACGCCGGCGAAGTCGTCCCAGCCGTACTCGGGCGCGACGACTCCGTAGCCGCAGAACACGACGGCCGAGTCCTCCACGCGCGCTTGCGGCGCCTGGCGCCGCGACACGAGGACGACCTCGTCCGGGTTCCTGGGCTCCAAGTGCCTCCCGCCGGCCTCGAACGTCGCCTTCGCGCGCGTCGTGAAGCCGATCATCGGGACGGTCTGCTGGTAGGTGCCGTCGGGGTTGCCGGGCTCGAGGCCGAGCGCGCGCAGCTCGTGCTCGAGGTACGCGACCGTCAGCTCCTCCCCGCGGCTGCCGGGAGCGCGCCCCTCGTACTCGTCTGACGCGAGCACGCGCACGTGCGACAACATCCGCTCGGCCGCGGCCTTCGTCGACGGCGACTCCTCGCCGGCGGGCGACGCACACGCGCCGAGCGCGGCCACGGTGCAGGCGAGATGGAGCGCGTGACGCATGCGCGGACCGCTCAGTTCGGCACGGACGCGTCCACGCGCGGCGCTTGCCCGCGCAGGACGCTGTTGTCGTTGTACAAGCGGCTCTGGTCGATCACCGGCGCCGCGAGCAGCGCTGCGACGTCGATCTGGCCGGACTGTCCGTACGCGTCGAGCGCGTTCTGCCACGTCGTCTTCTCGACGGCGGCGGCGGAGATGCCGCGCTCGAGCATCAGCTTGGCCGTCCTCGGCACGCTCAGCGGATCCGACACGCCCCAGTCGGCCGAGCTGTCGACGATGATGCGCTCGGGACCGTAGCGCTTCACGATCTCGACCATGCGCTCGCTGCCCATCTTCGTGTGCGGGTAGATCGTGAACGCGGCCCACGCGCCGGCGTCGAGCACGTCCTGAACGGTCTCCTCGTTGTTGTGGTCGATGACGAGCTTCGTCATCGGCACCCCGCACTCGCGCGCGACGTCGATCGAGCGCCGGATCCCGCGTTTCTTGTCGCGGTGCGGCGAGTGGACCATCACGACCATGTCGTTCTGCCGCGCGAAATCGAGCTGCCAGCGGTAGGCCTTCTCCTCGGCGGCCGTGATCTCGTCGTAGCCGATCTCGCCGATCGCGACGACGCCCTCCTTGAAGGCGAAGCGCGGCAGGATCTCGAGCACCTCGGCCGCCAGCTTCTCGTTGTTGGCTTCCTTGCTGTTCAGGCCGATCGCCGTGTAGTGCGCGATGCCGAACTGGCTGGCGCGGAAGCGTTCCCAACCGACGAGGCTCGCGAAGTAGTCGACGAACGCGCCCACCTGCGTCCGCGGCTGGCCGACCCAGAACGCCGGCTCGATGATCGCGCGGACGCCGGCCTTGGCCATCGCCTCGAGGTCGTCCGTCGTCCGGCTCGTCATGTGGATGTGCGGATCGAAGAAGCGCATCGTTTTCGTCACTCCAGACCGTGCAGTTGCGACCACGCGCCCTGGTGGATGCGTCCGCGCAGGGCCGCCTCCATCGTCGCACGGGCCAGTGGATCCGACTCGCGCTCGAACGCCGCGCGCACCGGCTCGAGCCGTCCGGCGCGCGCGAACGCCAGCGCGGCGGCGGCGCGACCCGGGGCCCAGTCGCCGGTCAGCTCGCGCGCGAGGCTCTGCTCGCCGCGTTCGCCGCCGGATCGACCCAGGCACAGCCAC
>JBGAOR010000119.1:0-13994 GCA_044221705.1 Planctomycetota bacterium | reverse complement strand
CGCTCGTCGTCGACGCGACCGCGGGCGTCCTCGCGCGCGAGCCGTGGTTCGCGTCCGACTTCCTCCTCGGGACCGAAACACGCGTCGGACGCCGCGACCGCCTGGGGCTCGACCCGTTCCTCGGCATGAACGGGATCGCCGTGGGGGACGCGGACGGCGACGGGCTCGAGGACCTCTACGTCTGCCAGTCGTCGGGCCTGCCGAACCGCCTGTTGCGCCACGCCGCCGACGGCACGGCGCGCGACGTGGCGCACGCATCGGGCGTCGCGTTCCTCGACGGCTCCTCCGCGGCGTTCTTCGCCGACCTCGACGGAGACGGCGACGAGGACCTGGGCGTGGCGACGGGCAACGCGCTGCTGCTCGCCTGGAACGACGGACGCGGCGCATTCCCCGAGGGCAACATCCTGCGCGCGCCCGACGCGCCCGAGATCTTCTCGGTCGCCGCGGGCGACGTGGACCTCGACGGCGACCTCGACCTGTACGCCTGCCGCTACGTCGAAGGCGGCGTGATCGGCGGCGCGCCGGTCCCGTATCACGACGCGCACAACGGCGCGAAGAACCTCTTCTGGCGCAACGAGGGCGACCGGCGCTTCCGCGAGTGCACGGCGGAGGTCGGCCTGGACGCGGGCAACGACCGCTTCTCGCTGGCCGCGGTGTTCGAGGACCTCGACGACGACGGCGACCTCGACCTCTACGTGACGAACGACTTCGGGCGGAACAACCTGTACGAGAACGCCGGCGGCCACTTCACGGACGTCGCCGCCGCGGGCGGCGCGGAGGACGTCGCCGCGAGCATGGGTGCCGCCGTGGGGGACGTCGACGGGGACGGCCACCTCGACGTGTACGTCACGAACATGGAGAGCGCGTCGGGTTCGCGGATCGCGCGGGCGGAGCGCTTCCTGGCGCGACGGCCGGACGAGCGGCCGGCCTACGTGCGTCACGCGCGCGGCAACACGCTGCTGCGCGCCGAAGGCGGGCTGCGCTTCACGGACCAGCTCGAGTCGAGCGGCGCCCGGCGCGGCGGCTGGGCCTGGGGTTCCGCGCTCAGCGACTGGAACGGCGACGGCCTGCCCGACGTGTTCGTGCCCAACGGCTTCGTGACGGGATCGCGTGCCGACGACGTCGAGAGCTTCTTCTGGCGCGTGCTGATCGCGTCCACGCCGGCCGCGCCGCCGCCCGACGAGGCCTACCTCCGCGCCTGGCAGTTCCTGCGGCAGATGACGCTCGTCGAGGGCTGGTCGTGGAACGGCCACGAGCCCGACGACGCGTACCTGAACGTGGGTGGCGGGCGGTTCGTCGACGCGTCGCGCGCGCTGGGCGTGGACTTCGCCGAGGACGGCCGCTGCGCCGGCGACTGGGACGGCGACCTGCGCGAGGACCTGTGGGTCGGCGCGCGCAGCGGTCCGCGCCTGCGCCTTCTTCTCGCCGCCGACGCGCGCGAGCGGCGCACGGTCGCGTTCACGCTGGTCGGCACGCGCTCGAACCGCCAGGGCGTCGGCGCGGCGGTGCTGGTCGAAGCCGGCGGCCGCAAGATGCGCGGATCCGTGCGCGTGGGCGACGGCTACCTGTCGAGCTCGTCGAAGCGCGTCGTGCTCGGCCTCGGCTCGGCCGAGCGCATCGATTCCGTGCGCGTCCGCTGGCCCGGAGGGGCGCTCGAGGAATTCGCCGGCGTCGAAGCGGGCGCGCATTGGCGCCTCGTCGAGGGCAGCGGCCGCGCGCAGCCCGTGGTCGTCCCGCGCGGACGGCCGGCGACCGTCCCGAGCCCGTGGCGTCCGACGCCCGGAGCGGGGCTGGGCCGCGTCGTGCTCGACGACCGCTTGCCGCTGGGAGTCTTCGAACTGGCGGACGGACCGGGGCGATCGCGCCGCGTCGATTCGTTCCGCGGGAGCGCGCTGCTCGTCGCGATCGGTCGGGGCGCGGATCCCGAGACGGAGGCGCTCCTCGGCCAGCTCGGCAACCTGCACGAAGGGCTCGAAGCGGCCGGCGTCGCGACCTGGGCGCAAGTGCTGGCGGAGCCGGGCCAGGAGGCCGCGGCGCGAGACGCGCTCGCCCGGTCCGCGCTCGGCGCGCGCGGCGGTCTCCTCGACGCGCGCGCCGCGCAGGCGCTCGAGGTCCTGCTGGTGGAGATCCTGGGCCCCTTCGAGAAGATCCCGCTGCCGCTCGTCCTGGCGATCGACCGCGGTGGATCGCTCGCGCTCGTGCGCTGCGGACCCGTGCGCGAGGACGCACTGCTCGCCGACGCGCTCGCCGTCGCGCGACTCGCGCCCGAGCGTCGCGGCACGGAGGCTCTCGTCGGGGGCGGTCGCTGGGCGCGGGTGCCGGAGCGCGCGCTCGGGAACGTGGCCGAGGTCTTCGAACGGCTCGGTCGCGCCGACTGGGCCGCCTGGTACCGCGAGCAGGCGCGGACCCGAGGCGGCCACTGAATCCGGGCGCGATCGAGCTCAGCGCCGCGGCATCGCGACCCAGTCCCCGCCGACGACGTCGTCGGCCTCGGGCGGCGACTCGGGCCCGCTGAACCGGCCGTCCGCGTTGCCGTATCCGAGGATCCCGCGCCGCGGCGTCCACACGAAGGCTCCCCGGCCGGTCTGGGAGTGTTCCCAGGGCCAGGCGCGCAGCATCGGCTCGCCCGTCCCCAGCGCGGAGACGTCGAAAAGGTAGCCGTGCCGGCGCAGGCGGCCGTCGGGCAGCATCTCGAGGTCCTCGAGGCGGCGGTGGAGGACGCGGTCCGCGGCCGCGAGATCCGCCAGCGTCGGCTGGCCGTCGGTCGCCAGGGCACCCAGCGCCGCCGGTCCGGCCGCGGGCTCGGCGGCCAGCACGCGCAACATGCGCAGCGCGTCGCGCTCGTTCTCGCGCACGCCGAAGCCGCGCAACACCGGCAGCGTGACGACGACGACGACGACCCCGATGGCGCCCAGCGTGAGCCGGTCGACCCACGGGATCGAGCGCGCGGACGCGGCGCGGGATGCGACGGTCGGCGCGGCCGGCGGCGCGGAGATCGCGGTCATCTCGGCCGCGACGGCGCTCGCGGCGGAAGTCCGTGTCGCGCGGACGGAAGTCGGGCTCGCACTGGCGATGGCGCTCGAATCGAACTGCGTGGACATGTTCCCCCCGGATGTCCGACGCGCCGGACACCCGTCGCGGCGCTACGCTGCACTCCATGTTCCGCCGACCCGCGATGCAAGAGCTTTCGCCCGATCTCGCGCGCGCCGCACGCGCGATCGCGGATCGCGTCGCGTCCGCCGGATCGCGCGCCTGGATCGTCGGCGGCGCGCCGCGCGACCTGGCGCTCGGCCTCGCGCCGCACGAGATCGACATGGCGTCGAGCCTCGAACCCGACGCGATCCAGGCGCTCTTCCCGCACACGACGCCGCTCGGCCGCGCGTTCGGGACCGTGATCGTGCACCTCGGCGGCGCGGACGTGGAGCACACGACCTTCCGCACCGAGTCGGGCTACGCCGACGCGCGCCGGCCGGACGAGGTCCGCTTCGGGGCCAGCGTCGAGGAGGACGCGCGGCGGCGCGACTTCACCTGCAACGCGATCTACCTCGACCCGCGGAACGACGAGGTGCGCGACCCCGAGCACGGGCTCGACGATCTCGAGGGGAAGCGCCTGGCTTGCGTGGGCGACGCGCGCGAGCGTTTCCGCGAGGACGCGCTCCGTCCGCTGCGCATGGCGCGCTTCGCGGGCGGGCTCGGGATGGAGCCGACGCCGGAGACGGCCGACGCGGCGCGGGCCGAGGCCGACGGGCTGCGGCGCGTCAGCCGCGAGCGCGTGCTGCGCGAGCTCTCGGGCATGTTCCGGCGGCCGGGCGCCGCTGTCTGCGTCGGCTGGATGGAGCGCTGCGGCCTGCTCGAGCCGGCGCTCCCCGGTCACGCGGCGCTCGGCGGCGGCGCGCGGCGTTCCGCGGCGATCGCGGGGCTCGCCGAACCGGCCGGGACCGAGAAGGGGCTCGCCGTCCTGCTCGGTCCTGCTCCCGAGGACCTCGCCGACGCCGCGGGATCGCGTGCGATCCTCGCCGCGTTGCGCGTTTCGCGCACGACGGGCACGTGCGTCGAGGACGCCTGGCGGCTCGCGCTCGAGATGCGCTCGGACGCGGCGCCGGCGCGGTCGACGCGGCTTCGGTGGATGCGGCGGCCCGGGTTCGACGTCGCCGTGGCCTGGCTCGCGGCCTGGTCGCGCGCCGACCGGATCGACGGCGCGCGCTGGAGCGGCATCGCCGCCGAGCGGGCCGCGCTCGCGGCGCACGAGCTCGAGCCGGCGCGGCTGCTCGAGGCCGCCGACCTCGCGCGCCGCGGCATCGCGCCGGGTCCGCGGTTCGGCGAACTCCTGCGCGCGCTCGAGACGGAGCAGCTCGATCTGCGCGTGCGGACGCGCGACGAGGCGCTGGCCTGGCTCGCGCGGCAGGCCTAGCGCGCGTCAGGCCTGGCGGTCGTCAGGACGGCGGGAACGCCCGTCGCAAGCCGAGCGCGATCGGGGTAGCCGAGCAGGACGCGCCGGCCGCGAACGCGGCGTCCCATCCGGAGCGCGCGCCGGGGCGCAGCGCGAGCAGCGCCACCGCGGCCGACGCGACGAGCAGGCGGCGCAGCGCGAGGCCCATCGCACGCTCGACGTCGCCGCGCGACCACTCGCCCGGGCGCAGCGCGGCGCGCGCGAGGCCGAACGCACCGCTCCAGGCCACGAGGCACGCCGCCGCGACGCCGGCCATCGAAGTACCCGGCGGCGCCGCGAACGGCGCGAGCGCGAGCACCGCGGCCGCCACCGACAGGAGCGCGCGCGGGCGAGCGCCGATCGCGCGCGCGTCCTCGCCGTCCTCGAGACGGCCGAGCCGCGACACGACGAAGACGTAGAGCCCGTACGTGAGGGCCGGCGCGAGCGCGCGCGCCGGATCGACCACCGCGGCGCCTCCCGAGCCGAGCGCCCAGGCGATCCCCGACCCGAGGTTCCCCGCGCGACAGAGCCCGAGCAGCGCCGGGCCGACCCACGCGCCGCGGCCGGCGACGTCGTACAGCACGGCGCAGGCGGCGACCGCGCCCATCCACAGCGCGCTCGAAGGCGCGGCGAGGTACGCGCAGGCGATCCCCGCAGCGATCAGGGCGACGCCGGTCGCGAGCGCGAACGCCGGCGAGATCGCGCCGCTCGGGATCGGGCGCGACGGGCGCGTGCGGCCGTCGTGCTCGCGATCGTTCCAGTCGTTCAGCGCGAGCGCGCCGTGGTACACGCAGAGCGACGCCGGCACGAGCCACCAGGCGCGCGCCTCGGCCGGGAATCCGCCGCACGCGAACACGAGCCCCGCGAGGGGATCGGCGGCCGCGCTCGGCGCGAGCGAGACGCGCAGGAGTCGCAGCCAGGACTTCACGAGAGGGGCGCGCTCGCGCTCACTTCACGATCCAGCGCACGACGTCGTTGAACGTCACGTAGACCATCAGCGACACGATCAGCACGACCCCGACGAGCTGGCTGTAGCCGTGAATCCGCTCCGACACCGGCGAGCCCTTCAGCTTCTCGATCGCGAGGAACAGGAGGTGTCCGCCGTCGAGGACGGGGATCGGCAGCACGTTCAGGAACGCGAGGTTCATGCTGAGCATGCACAGGAAGTAGAAGAGCTTCGCGATGCCGTCCGACACGAACGAGTGGCTGACGACGCCGATCGTGATGATGCCGCCGATGTTCTGGCCGCTCACCTGCCGGAAGAGGATGCGCTTCAGCGTGAGCCACGATTCCTGCAGGAACTTCCACGACAGCCCGAAGCCGGCGCGCACGGCGTCGATCGGTCCGTCCGAGCGGAACACGTACTGCGCGTCGCGCACGCCGAAGCCGTAGCTCGGCGGCCGCCACGCGCGCGGCGCGACGCTCACGGCGATCGACTCCGTCCCGCGTTGGACGTCGAGCGCCAGCGCGCGCTCCTGTCCGGATTCCTTCGCGGCCTCCTTCGCCGCGGTCTGGACGTCGGCGAACACCAGGACGTCGCGGCCGTCGATGCGCGCGATGCGGTCGCCGTCGCGCAGGCCGGCGTCGGCCGCGGCCGATCCGGGCGTGATCGCGACGTAGGTCGAGTCCGCGTCCTGGCCGAGCGCGACGTCCTGCGCGAGTTGGACCGCCTCGCCCGGCGCGAGAGGCGGGATCTCCAGGGCCAGCGCCGTGCCGCCGCGCTCGACGCGCAGCTTCACGGGGCCGGAAGCGGCCTCGAGGCGTTCGAGGAAGTCGTAGGGCCGCGCGAGCAGCACGCCGTCGACCTCGAGGATGCGGTCGTCCTTCGCCAGCCCGCTCTTGCGCGCCACCGGCGTGTCGCGCACCGCGACGACGCGGCGCACGAGCGGACCGACGCCCAGGAGCCGCGTCTCGGTCTTCGCGTCCGTGCTCGGCGCGATCTCGGCCGTGAACGACTTCCCGTCGCGCTCGAACGTCGCGCGCACCGGGCCGCCGTTGCGCGCGGCCTTCGCCAGACGCTCGTCGAGCGTGAGCGCGGGGTTCGTGCCGGCGACGTCGACGAGCCGGTCGCCGTCCTGGAGTCCGGCGGCCGCGGCCGGCGAGTCCTTGACGACCGCGATCGCGCCACCAGGATCCGCGGCCGGGTTCACGCCGATCGAGTACGCGCCCAGGGCCTCGCTCCACTGCGGCACGAGGCGCAGCGTGCGCGGAGACGTCGCACCCGGATCGCGCACGACGAGGACGGTCTCCTCGGGCGAGCCCAGCGCGACCTCGTTCGGCACGTTCATGAACGAGTACACCACGTTGCCGTTCACCGACTCGACGCGCGTGCCCGGCTGGAGGCCGGCGTGCCAGGCCGGCGAGCCGGGCGTCGTCGCGCCGACCACCGGCTCCGAGAACGGAACGCCCACGGTGAGGATGATCGGGAACACGACCAGCGCGAAGGCGACGTTCATCAGCACGCCGCCCGAGTAGATGAGGAAGCGCTGGCCCACGCTCTTGCCCGGCAGCTCGTCCGCCTGCGGCGCGCGGCCGTCGGCGGTGCCTTCCTCGCCAGCCATCTTCACGTAGCCGCCCAGCGGCACGGCCGCGATCTGGTAGGTCGTCGGGCCGCGCTTCCAGCCCAGGATCTTCGGGCCGAAGCCCAGCGAGAAGGTCTCGACGCGCACCTTGCACCAGCGCGCCGCGAGGAAGTGGCCCAGCTCGTGCACGAAGATCACGAGGCCGATGCCGAACGCGACGAGCGCCCAGCGGTAGATGTTCAGGAGGAGGTCGTCCATCGGCGGTGCGTGACTCGGGAGGATCTAGCTCGCGCCCGGTTCGCGGGCGAGCGTGGGGGCCGTGCGCGCCGCGTTCGACGCCGGGCCGGAGGTGGATGTGGAGGAGCGCAGGAGCGCGATCTCGTCGCGCGCCATCGCGCGCGCGACCGTGTCCGCGCGCAGGAGTTCCTCGACGGTGCGATCGAGGGCCGGAC
Source organism: Planctomycetota bacterium (assembly GCA_044221705.1). Classification (GTDB taxonomy): domain Bacteria; phylum Planctomycetota; class UBA1135; order UBA1135; genus JAEUHZ01. The sequence goes on along the minus strand of JBGAOR010000119.1, from coordinate 6,591 downwards.
GGCGCGCGAGCACGCGCTGGTTCAGGCGCACGATCTCCTGGAAGGGGATTTCCTCGCGCAGGAAGGCCTCGACCGCGACCTCGTCCGCGGCGTTGACCACGGCGCCGCTGTCGGAACCGGTCGCGACGCAGTCGTAGCCCAGCCTCAGCGCGGGGAAGCGCTCGAAATCGGGTTCCTCGAAGGTCAGCGTGCGGAACGCCGCGAAATCGAACCCCGTGAGGCGCGCCGGCGCGCGGTCGGGATGGTGCAGTGCGTGGTGGATCGGCCCGCGCATGTCGGGCGGACCCATCTGCGCGATCACGGACCCGTCGACGAACTCGACCAGCGAGTGGACGATCGACTGCGGATGGATCGCGACGTCGATGCGGTCCGCACCGAGCCCGAAGAGATGGTGGAGCTCGATGATCTCGAGCGCCTTGTTCATCAGCGTCGCCGAGCCGATCGTGATGCGCGGGCCCATCGTCCAGTTCGGATGGCGCAGCGCCTGCTCCGGCTTGACGTGCTCGAGCTCCGCGCGCGTCGTCGTCCGGAACGGTCCGCCGCTGCCCGTCAGGATCACGCGGCGCACGCGGCCGATGTCCTCTCCGCGCAGGCACTGGAAGACGGCCGAGTGTTCGCTGTCGACGGGCACGATCGTGGCACCGTGCTCGCGCGCGAGCTGCATCAGGATCGTGCCGGCGACGACGAGCGACTCCTTGTTGGCCAGCGCCAGCACCTTGCCGCGGCGGATGACGACCTCGGACGCGCGCACGCCGGCGGCGCCGACGATGCCGTGCACGGCGACGTCGTACTCCGCCGCGCGGCACAGCTCGAGGACCGCGTCGGGGCCGACGAAGAGGTGCGTGTCCGCCGGCAGCGCGCGGCGCAGTTCGTCGGCGCCGGAGGGATCGGCCAGCGCGACGAAGCGCGGCCGGAACTCCTGCGCCTGCGCGGCGACCTCGCGCCACGAGCGCAGCGCGGCGAGGCCCTCGACCCGGTAGGAGCCTCGGCTGTCGCGCAGGAGCTCGAGGGTCTGGGTGCCGATCGAGCCGGTGCTGCCGAGGAGGAGCAGGGAACGCATGCGGGGCGGATTCGCGGTGGACGGGGCTCCAGGTCGTTGCCGCTCTGCGCCGTCGCGCTCTAGTCTAGGGCTTGCGGCCCGCGGAAACAGCGCCGCATCCGTGGCTGCCTGGACACTCCAGCACTGCCCCGTCTGCGGTGCGCGACTCGTGCGCGCCGAGGTCGAGGGGCGCGAGCGCGCGCGCTGCGCGGCCTGCCCGTTCGTCTGGTACGACAATCCGGCGCCGGTCGCGGGCGGCATCGTCTTGGACGGCGCTGGCGCGGTCCTGCTCGTGCGCCGCGCGTTCGAGCCCCACCGCGGCGCGTGGGCCCTGCCGGCAGGATTCCAGGAGCACGACGAGACGCCGCGCGAGGCGGCGGCGCGCGAGGTCCGCGAGGAATCGGGACTCGTGGTCGAGGTGGGGGAGCTCTTCGACCTCGTCTTCGTTCCGGGCGGACGCCGGTCGGTGAACCTGGCCCTCTACCTGTGTCGGCCCACCGGGGGAAGCCTGTGCACCGGCCACGACGTCCTCGACGCGGCCTGGTTCCCGCTCGACGCGCTGCCCGGTGACCTGGCGTTCGAGAACGGGCCGCTGCTCCTGGAGCGGCTGCGGCCGCGCCGGTAACCTCACGCGGACCGATGAAGAGCACCGCGAGCACCAGCACGAGCGCAGTCCCGACGGTGGTCTCGCGCTACGCCCAGGCGGGCGTCGACATCCACAAGAAGTACGACGCGGTCGAGCGCGCGACCGCGGTCATCCGCAGCACGTTCACGCCCGGAGTCGTCGGCGACGTGGGCCTCTTCGGCGGCCTCTTCGATCCCGCGCGCATGGGCTTCGCCGACGCGCTGCTCGTCGCCAGCACGGACGGCGTGGGCACCAAGCTCGACGTGGCCAAGCGCGCCGGGGTCTACCACACGGTCGGCCGCGACATCGTGAACCACTGCATCGGCGACATCCTCGTGCAGGGTGCCTGGCCGCTGTTCTTCCTGGACTACATCGCGGTCGGGAAGATGGAACCGGCGATGGTCTCGGACCTGATCCGCGGCTGCGCCGAGGCCTGCCGCGACGGCGGGCTCGCGTTGCTCGGCGGCGAGACCGCCGAGATGCCCGGGCTGTACGCGCCGGGCGACTTCGACCTCGCCGGCACGATCGTCGGCGCGGTGAAGCGCGACAAGCTGCTCGACGGCAGCCGCGTGCAGCCGGGGCAAGTGCTCGTCGGCCTGCGCTCGTCGGGTCTGCACACGAACGGCTTCTCGCTCGCGCGGCGCGTGCTGTTCGAACAGCTCGGACTGGGCATCCACGATCGGCCGCGCGAGCTCGGTGGCGTGCCGCTCGGCGAGGCGCTGCTCGCCGTGCACCGGAACTACCTGCCGTTCCTGTGGCCGTTGCTCGAGGCCGACCGCATCCAGGCGCTGGCCCACATCACCGGCGGCGGGCTCGTCGACAACGTGCCGCGCGTGCTCGGGCGCTGCGACGCGTGGATCGACCGCGGCGCGTGGGATGTGCGGGCGCTCTTCCGCTTCCTGTGCGAGGGCGACGTCGGCCGCGACGAGGCCTACCAGGTGTTCAACATGGGGATCGGCATGGTCGCGTTCGTGGAGGAGCGCGACCTCGCCGCCGTGCAGTCCGAGTTGGCCGCGCGCGGCGAGACCGCGCTCGTGATCGGCCGCACGGCGGCGGCAACGGGATCCGAAGGGGTCGTCCGCTGGACGCGCTGATCGCCCTGGCGATCGCCGCCGGCTGCGCGCCGGCCGCGGCCGTGATCCCGTCCGCGACACCCGCGCGCGCCGTGACCCAGTCGGCCGACGACGCTGCGCGCGCCCTCGATCCGGAGACGCGCGCGTTCTGGGAGCGGACGTGGGCGAGCCTCGAGAAGGCCGACCGCTCGACCCGCCGCGGCGACAGCTGGCGCCGGCAGATGAACGACCTCACGGACCTCGCGGTCGAACGTCGCATCGTCGGCCTGTCGCGCGCCGACGAGCAGGACCTCTTCCGCACGCGGCTCCTGCAGTGGCACCTCGATCGCATCGAGGGACGGCGCGCACGACCGGTGGACCCGCCGCGCGCGCCGATGGCGTGGCTCGCCGGCGAACCCTGGCTCGCCGCACGGGCGCTCCCCGCCGGTGCGACGCGATCCGCTGCGATGCTCTTGGCGCTCGACGAGACGGGAGCGATCGATCGCCCCGCGCGCATCGCCCTCGCCGATCAGCAGGTCCGCGAGGAGTTGGCCGTCGCCGACGCCGGCGGCGCCGCGTCGCTCGCCGAGCGCATCGACGAACTGGAGCCGAACTCCGCGCGGCTCGCGCTGCGCGCCTGGTCGTTGGCGCAGGCCGGCCGATCGGACGACCCAGGCACCGCGTGGCGCGCCCGCGTCACGGCGTCCGTCGAGGGCCCCGATCCGGCCTCCGCGCGCGTCGCGCTGGCGCGGCTCGCGCTCGCGAGCGGGGACGAACTCTCCGCGCGCGAGCACCTGGGCGCGGCGCTGGCGCTGTCGTCTCCCGAGGCCGCGAGCCTCACCGCGCGCCTCCTCGTCGCACGCGGCGAGCCGCGGCGCGCTCGCGTGCTCGCGCGCGCGTGGATCGACGACGGCCGGGCGCGCGACGTCCCGGCCGCCCTGTGGGCGCTGGCCTGCCTGGCGGATACGCCCGGGCCCGACGCGCAGGGAGCTCCACCCCGTCCGGCCGCTCCGGTACGCTGAAACCTGGCCCCGCACCTCCGCTACGGATCCTCATGATCGCACGCACGCGCATCCTCCTCGGCACGGCTCTCCTGGCCGCGCCCGCCCTGGCCTTCACCGCGGAGGAGCTGTTCAAGCCCGCCGAGTACGAGGCGGTGGGCAAGAAGATCTCGGGCTACATCGAGGCGAACGCCAAGTCGACGGGCATCGACAAGGCGCTCGAGGAGGTGAACAAGGAGCTCGAGAAGGTCTCGAAGCGCATCAAGCGCGACCCGCTGTCGCTGCCGGGCGAGATGGGCAAGGTCCTGTGGTCGTCCTTCGATTACGACAAGAAGCCGAGCGCCGCGAAGGGCAAGGTCGGCGCGGCGACGGAGGAGGCCTACTGGGACCCGAAGACCAAGTTCAACTTCGCCGTCTGGGTGCCCGGGAAGTACGACACGAAGAAGAGCTACCCGCTGATCCTGTGCATCCCCGACGTCGGCGAGAAGCCCTCGGACCACCTGACCGAGCGCTGGATCGATCCGCAGATCCGCGAGAACGCGATCCTGATCGCGGTGCCCACGCCGGCCGAGGCCAAGGACCTCCTCGAAGGCATCACGCAATCGAAGGAGACCGGCATGGGCAACGTCGGGTTCGTCTACAGCCGCGCGATCCGGAACTACGCGATCGATTTCGACCGGGTGTACCTCGCCGGTCACGGTCGCGGCGTCGAGCTGGCGCTGTCCTACGGCGCGGTCTTCCCCGACCGGTTCGCGGGCGTGATCGGACGCGCGGGCGACGCGGGCGCAGTCGTCGCGGAGAACCTGCGCAACCTCCCGACCTACTTCGCCGGTGCGGGCGTCAAGGCGACGGAGCTGGCCGACAAGCTCAAGGCCCTCGGGTACGACAACGCCACGATCCAGGCCGAGGGCAAGGAGACGGACGTGTGGTCCTGGATGCAGGCGCACCCGCGCGCCTCGAACCCCACCGAGGTCGTGCTCTTCGTGGGATCGCCGGCGCCGAACCGCGCGTACTGGCTCGAAGTTCGCCCGAGCGACGGTCAGGGGACGCCGAACCTCAAGGCCAAGATCGACCGCGCGACCAACACGATCACCGTGGATGGCGAGGGGGTGCCGAAGTTCACCGTCTACTTCAACGACGTGCTCGTCGACCTCGACAAGCCCGTGAAGGTCGTGGCGAATGGCACGGCCAACGAACGCACGGTGCCGCGCAGCCTGCAGCGCACGATGGACCTCGTGCGCAATTCGCGCTCGGATCCGGGCAAGTTCTACGTGGCGAGCATGGAGTTCGACCTGCCGCCGAAGCCCAAGCCGAAGCAGCAGTAGGCGTGTCCGCGATGGGCCGATGCGTCCGGTCGGCGGGAGCCAGTGGCCGTGGCTGGTGACGCGCGCTCGGCGGCGCCGCTGACCCTCGTGGCCTTCGCGGCGGGTGCAGCCACCATGACGGTGGAGCTGGCCGCGGTGCGACTGCTGGCCCCCTGGTACGGCACGAGCAGCGCGGTGTGGACCAACGTGATCGGCGTCGTGCTGGCGGCGCTCTCGTTCGGCTACCTGTTCGGCGCGCGCGTGAGCACGCGGCCCGACCCCCGCCGCGCACTGGGGTTCGCGCTCACCCTGGCGGGGATCGTGACCGCCTGGCTGCCCGCGCTGGCGCGCCCCTGCGCGCGCTTCTTCCTGCCGGAGGGTCTCACGCTCGAGGAGGCCGGCCCGGCGCTGCGCTGGGGGAGCCTGGCCTCCGCCCTGCTGCTGTTCGCGCCGCCGTCCTTCCTGCTCGGCACGATCGCCCCGCTCGTCGCCGAGTGCGTGCAGCGCGCGCGCCACGTGACGGCCGGCTCCGCCACCGGTCGCGTCCTGTGCGCGTCGACGATCGGCAGCCTCGCTGGCACGTTCGCGACGACCTACTACTTCGTCCCGCGCGCCGGATTGACCGCGACCTACCTCGGGGCCGGTGCGGTGCTCGTCGCGTGCGGGCTGCCCTACCTCGTCGCGACGCGCTCGCGCCCGGCTTCCGCGGTGAGCGCAATCCTGCTCGCGGGTGCGCTGGGGTTCGCGCGACTCGAACCTCCGGCGATGGCCGCGGGCGAACGATTGCTCGAGAGCCGCGAGACGAAGTACCAGTCGGCACGCGCCGTCGAGGTGGGCGAAGGGGAAGCGCGCATGCGCCAGCTCCAGGTCAACGAGAGCTTCGGCTCGTTCCAGTCCGTGTGGCAGCCGAGCGTCGGCCTGCTGCCCGAGGGCTACTACTACAACGCCTTCGCGTTGCCGGCCTGGTGGGAGTCGCGCACGGGAACGTGGCGCGTCCTGGTGCTGGGCCTGGGCGCAGGAACGACCTGGCGCGTGCTGGAGGGCGCGCTGCCCGAGGGGACGGGGCTCGAGACCACCGGCGTCGAGATCGACCCGGGGGTGGTCGAGCTGGGCCGCGCGTGGCTCGACCTGGCTCCTCCGGGCCGCTCCGATCGCGTGGTGATCGCCGACGTCGACGCGCGCGCCGCGTTGCACCTCGTGCCCCGGCGTTTCGACCAGATCGTCCTCGACGCCTACCAGAACCAGATGGAGATCCCGCCGCAGCTCTCGAGCGTCGAGTTCTTCGCGGAGTCGGCGGCCGTGCTCGCCAGTGGCGGAACGATGGTCGTGAACGTCGGCGCGTTCGGGCTCGACGATCCCGTCCTGGACGCACTGGCGCGCACGATGGCGGCCGGGTTCGGTCAGCGTGTCCTCGCGGTGCGCGTGCCTTTCTCGCGCAACGTGGCCCTCTTCGCGCGCGCGGACGGCGAACCACCCGACCCGCGCGGGTCCAAGTGGGGGCCCGCGAGCGGACCTCTGGCGCGCCTCGCGTCCGCGATGTCCCTCGAAGGCGGGTCGCGCTGGTTCAGCG
>JBGAOR010000118.1:0-13806 GCA_044221705.1 Planctomycetota bacterium | reverse complement strand
GGCTCCCAGGCTCATCCCGCCCAGGGCGAGCAGGAGCGCCAGGTCTCTCTGGAGCGCGCGGTGGACGGACATCGGGCCGGTGGGGGAATGGACTGCGGGGCGAGTCGCGGGGAGCGCGCGGAGGCGCGTCCGACCGCGGGAAGCGCCGCGGTGCGTCCCCCCGATCCCGCGCGCGCTGGACAGCGGGCGGATTCTAGCGTCGCGCGGTCCCGACTCCTCCGCCGCGTCCGCGATCGCCGTCCGTCGTCCGCTGGCCGCCGCAGGGTTCAAGGCGCCCTGGCTAGTGCCGCGCCGCCGATGGGTCACGATTCCGCGCGGCGCGCTTCCAACGCACGGCGCGGTCGGGAAGATGGGCCGCCGGCCGGCGTCTCCTGGTCCTCTCCGGCCCGGCCTCGGCAGTCACTTCGGCCCACCGCATGCGCCTTCTCCATCCTTCGACGTCCGCGCCCGCGCGCGCGCGCCCGGGTCTCCTCGTCGCCGCGGCGGTGCTCGCCGGGTTCCTGACGACGTTCCTGGGCGGTTGCGACAACCCGGCCTGCGTCTTCGGCGGGGACTGCAGCTCGTCCGGACAGGGCGGGGCGCTGGGCACGCTCTCCGCCTCGGTGCCCGAGGACGGCCAGGTCGTGCGCGCCGCCGTGCCGACCGTGCTGCGCATGCTGCCCAACGGCACCGACGTCGACCCCAAGTCGCCGATCGTGATCGTGTTCAGCGAGGCGATGTCGAACGCGACGCTGAACTTCGCCTACGAGCTCGAGCAGGTCGGCTTCGGGTCCCTGCCGCTGCAGGCCACCGCGCTGATCGGCGACGGGCGCGTGCTCGTCATGTTCCCGATCACCGACCTCACGCTGGGCGGCCAGTACCGCGTGAAGTACCGCACGAACGCCACGGTCGGCGACCGCACCGGCCAGGCGATCGTGCAGCCCACGGACAAGATCGTGGGCACGTTCACGGTCGCCGAGGTCGCGCCCGAGCTCCCGAGCGTCGTCCTGGTGTACCCCGGGGACTCCGAGACGGGCCTGCCGGCCACGACCGAGATCACGGCGGTCTTCTCGCGGCCGATGGACGTCTCGACCGTCACGAGCAGCTCGTTCGTCGTCGAGGTCGACGGCGGCGCGCCGCCCTTCCCGACGGACGCGCAGGCGTTGAACATCTCGGGGGTCGCGACGGACACGCGCGTCTTCCGCTGGCGCATGTTCGACGGCGCGGGTCAGCGCGCCTCCCTGGGGACCGACCGCGACGTGACGCTCGAGCTGTCGCCCGCGACCGCGCGGATCGAGGACACCGAGGGCAACCAGCTGGCGACGTCCATGCGGTCGTTCCACACGCTGCCGTTCTCGGCGCCGGTGTCGGCCGCGATCACGTCGTTCCCGACGGACGCGATCGGCATCGCCGACGTCACGGGCGCGGCGGACCTGGCGGTGCAGGTCGACTTCGACGACGCGGTGGCCGGCGACGAGATCGGCGTCTTCGTCTTCGGCGTGCAGCCCGAGGACGTCGAGGCGCCGCTCACGATCGCGCTCTTCCGCGCTGCGACCATCGTGGATCCGCCGGCGTCGTTCACGTTCACGGCGGCCGAACTGGACCTCGTGCGCACGACCTCGCCGCTCTCCGCGCGCGTGCGCGACGGGACGATCGGCATGGCGTTCCGCGTGAAGCGCGGGGGGCTCGAGTCGCCGGTGACGCTGCTCGACGTCGATCCGCTCTCGGCCGGCGCGCAGGGGCCCGTGCTGGACACGGTCGCGCCCACGCTGACCGGGATCGGCAGCAGCGGCAGCTCGACCGCGCTCGTCTCGGACGCGCGCGACGTCGTCCTGGTCGGGCGCGCGAGCGAGGAACTGCGCAGCGCCTACGTGACGACGATGCTCGGCGACAACGAGATCGTGCCCGGCGAGCTGCCGCCCGTGGTCGGTTCGGACCCGGCGACGGGGCTCTTCGTCGCCGCGCCGGTCCGCATCGGCATCCTGCAGCCGTCCGAGCAGCCGCTCACGTACTCGTTGACCGTGTACGACCGCGCCCTGAACTCGGCCGGCACCGCGATGGGCACCTACACGCAGCGCGGCGCGGCCTCGAGCGGCCTGCCGCGCCCGTTCGCGAGCGTCGCGGTCGAGGTCTTCGACGCAGCGACGCTGGCGCCGATCGCGGGCGCCGACGTCTACACGCACGAGGACATCGACGGCTCGGTGTTCGAGGTCGACGCGGACGTGACGGACGCCGACGGCCGCGCGGTGCTCGACCCGGCGCTCATCGGGCGCACGCTCGTCAGCGTGCGGCGCGCGGGCTACGACCTGTTCACCTTCGACGGGGTGCCGAGCGACCTCGTGTCGATCCCGCTCTCGCCCACCGTCCAGGCCGGCGCCACGGTGGGGGGGCTGATCGCGACGCTCGATCCGACCGTGGTCACGTACACGCGGACCGTGGGCGACACGCGCTTCCCGCGGCCGGGCGAGACGCTCGCTCCCGTGGGCTCGTGCGCCTTCGACGGCAACCAGGACCGCTTCGAGTGCAGCTTCGGCCCGGCGCCGATCCACGCGCGCGAGCTGGGCGCGATGACCGCGATGGCCGTTCTGCCGCCGTCGAGCGCGCTGATCTGGTCCGCGCCGCTCTTCCTGCGCAACTTCGGCCTGCGGCTGCCGCTCGCCGACCAGGCCCCGGGCGCGGTGCAGGCGACCGAGGTCTCCATGGACCGCCTCGACACGGCCGGCATCGACGAGGAGCTCCTGGCCATCGACGTCCCGGCGCAGATCCTGACCACCGCCGCCTGGCCGAGCCAGTCCGGGACCCCGCGCATCCGCGTCGAGGGCCTGGTCCCCGGGCTGCGCGGTCCGCTGGCCGTCGGGCAGGGCCTGGCGTACGCGGCCGGGCTCCCGCCGGCGACGTTCGCCGTGCGCGCGGCCTACCCGGGCATCGCCGACCCCTTCGTGGACGGCGGGACCGACCAGGTCGGCCGGCTCGTGCAGAACGGGACGCTCGAGCCCGAGCTGTACGTGCGCGCCGAGGTGGTCGCCACCGGCGGCGCGCGCGGGATCGACCGGCCGCGCCTCTCGGCCCTGGACGCCACGCTCGCGCCGCCCGATCCGATCGTGTTCGGGGGCGCGCCGATCGCGCTGAACCTGACCGGGCTGGCCTACGACGTCGCCTTCCCGGACGTTCTGCTCGACGCCGACGCCCAGACGGGCCTCCACCGGCTGATCCTCACCGACAAGATCGGCCGGCGCTGGATCGTCTGGCGGACCGACGAGGCGGACGCGGCCGGGCCCGACGTGGTCGTGCACCTGCCGCTCGCGAGCCTCGGCGAGACGCTCCCGCTCGAGCCGGGGGACCTGACCGCGCAGGCCTCCTCGTGGTCGTGGACGGGGTTCGACAGCGCGCAGTTCCTGTGGGTCGACGTCGAGCGCGAGTTCGAGCGCGCGTCGCACTCGGCGGTGACGACCCTCACGGTTCCCTGAGCCCGGTGGAATCGCGCAGCCTGGGCGCATGGGGCTGCGACGCTGTCCTCGATGTCGGTGCTCTCGACATGCGCGGCCGGAGTGCGTGCGGGGTGAACCCTCGGCGCGGCCTGCGTCGCGCACGCCGGGCCGAATCGCGGAACCGATCGCGGTCGTGCGTCCGTGACGACGCCCACTCCCCGATGCACATGGCCGGCGCTGCGCTCGAGTCCGAGATGGGCCGGCGCGAGCCGCTCGCGCGGGCACCGTCTGCGCGCCCACTCCTCGTGCCGTCCTCGCCGTGCTCGCGGCGAGGCGCGACCCCGTTCGGCCTCGGCGTTCCGAGGCGGCCCGGAATGTCCGCCGATTCAAAGTCCGGCGTCCGAGTCGATCGCGCGTTGAGCCACATTTCTTCGAGAAATACAGCGCCTGCGGCGCGCGCCGTTCGTCCATGGAAGGGAGGTTTCCGATGCAGCGCAGTCGAAGGAACACGGCGGAACAACTCGCGCTCTTCCGGCGCGGAGGCGAACGGGATGGAGCAGGTCGCAAGCCCGCCGGCGAGCGCGCGCTGGTCGCGCACGCACGCCGCGCGCGCGTGACGCGTCACACGCCGGTCCTCGTGACGACGAAGCTCGTCGAGGGTCTTCCGAACCTGCGTCGAGAGCGCACGCTCGTGCTGCTCCGCGACGCGCTCGGCGCCGGCTCCGACCGGTTCGGGTTTCGCCTCGTCGAGTACTCGATCCAATCGACGCACTTGCACCTCGTCGTCGAGGCGCAGGACGAGCGCGCGCTCGGACGCGGGATGAAGGGACTGCTCGTGCGGATCGCGAAGGCCCTCAACCGAGCATGGGAGCGCCGCGGTCGCGTGATCGGCGACCGCTACCACGCACTCGTGCTGAAGACGCCACGCGCGGTGCGCAACGCGCTCGTCTACGCGGTCCAGAACGCGCGCAAGCACGGAGCTCGGATCCTCGGGATCGACGCCTACTCGTCCGGGCCGTGGTTCGAGGGCTGGGCCGACCGCGCGCCGCGCGCGGATCGAGCGCTGCCGCGGCCGAACTCGTGGTTGCTCTCGTTCGGGTGGACGCAAGGCGGCCTCATCGCGACCCGCGAATCGCCGCGCGGCGGGGCCGAGTGGGACCCGGCGTCCCTCTAGCTTGCGTGGCCGCGGCGATCCCGCACTCGACTCGCTCGATTCCAGCGCGCACCGAGAGCGCGGGGAGGATCGCTCGAGCCCCCAGCGGACGCATCGCGGACCTCGCATCCAGCACGGTTTGGGACGGGGACCGCACCCCCCTTCGCGAATCCACCGGGCTGAAACCCCGTGAAGGAATCGAGCCGACAGGCTCGGAGCTGCTGCTGGCGCCGCTTCCGCCTCGCGTCGGCCGTGGATTCTCCACCGCCTCCGAGCCGGCGCCCGTCGTCGGGTCCGCGACGCGCGCGCCGAGATCACGGCGTTCCTTCGGGATTCCGCGCTTGCTAGCATCCGCCCGCCCTGCCGCCGAGCAGCGCGACGGTCCGTGGCCACGGACGCCTTCGTCGCCGCCGACGCCGCGCATGCGCATCCTGGAGACCATCGTGAGCCGCCCGATCTTCGCCTTCGTCCTGTCCGCCCTCGTCCTCGCCGCCTGCAACGACATCCCGAAGACGCGCGGCTCGGCCGTGCGCACCACGGACAAGGAGCGCGTGCAGGCGCAGTCGCCGATCGAGGTCGCGGTGGCGCCCGTCGTCAACGCCTCCGGCGCGAACCTGCCCGCGAGCGAGCTGCGCTCGTCGTTCCAGACGGAGCTCGTGGATCGGCGCTACAGCCCGCTCGCGCTCGACTTCGTGGACCGCAAGGTCGTCGACGCGGCCTACACGCCCGGCGCCGCGCAGGAGAACGCCACGCTCCTGATCACGGTCGAGAAGTGGGACACGTCCCTGTGGTCGACGCACGGCGCGATCACGACGCGCATGACCGCCAGCCTGCTCGACGCCAAGGGCACGGGCGAGGTCCTGTGGAGCGCCACGACCGACCAGCGCTACGACTTCCTGCAGCAGAACGAGCACCTCTCGACCGAGGGCGCGCGGGTGAAGAACGCCTGCGACGCGATCGCGGCGGACCTCCTGGCGCGGCTGCCGGCGCGCACGCCGCGCCCGGGCCGCGCGAAGGACTGAGAGCGAAGAACCGAGCGCAGCACCGAGGACCGAGCCGGCCGCGCGCCGCGCAGGAGCGGACTCCACGGGACCGGGCACAGCGCGGCCGCCGACGGGCCCGGACCCCGGGTGTTGGCGCGCACGAGGCGCGCCGCTAGACTCTCCGCCCGCGTGAACGGCCGAAACGGCCCGCCGCGCCGGTTCCGGACGCGCCGATCGACGGCGGCCGGGGTCGCACACCCTGCCTTGGGGTACCTCCCCTCGGGCACGGGCCTGTCGAGCCATCCACGCCACGCACGAGGAGAACACCGTGGCCATCACGTCCGAACGCAAGCTGCAAGTCACCCGCGAGTACGCGACCAAGCCCGGCGACACCGGTTCGCCCGAGGTCCAGGTCGCGCTGCTCAGCGAGAACATCCTGAACCTCACCGAGCACCTGAAGACGCACCGCAAGGACTACACGTCGCGGCGCGGTCTCCTGGTGATGGTCGGCGCGCGCGCCAAGCTGTTGAAGTACCTGCGTTCGAAGGACGCAGCGCGCTACCAGAAGCTCATCGAGCGCCTCGGCCTGCGCCGCTGACCGCGCGCTCCGCGTGCGGTCCATCGGCAGCTCCTGCATCTCGGTGCCTCCGCCCGGCGATTCCGCGCGAGGTACGGAGTCGGGCTCGACACCCGCGGGGAGTCGAGCCGGGCTCCGTACGTCGATTCGTTTTCCGTGCCCGCGCTCGCGCGTCCCTCGACGCGAGCGAGCGCGCGCGGCCCACCGCACACCATTCCTGAAACCAGAGACAGAAGGACGAACGACACCATGAAACCCACTCCCGTACGCGTCGAAGCGATGGTCGGCGGACACCGCCTGGTCCTCGAGACCGGCCAGGTCGCGCGACAAGCCCACGGCGCCGTGATCTGCACGCTCGGCGGCACGATGACGTTCGCCGCCATCGCGGTCGGACCCGCGAAGGACGAGCAGGACTTCTTCCCGCTGACCGTCGACTACCGCGAGAAGACCGAAGCCGCGGGCAAGATCCCGGGCGGCTTCTTCAAGCGCGAAGGACGTCCGACGACCAAGGAGATCCTGACCATGCGGCTCATCGACCGGTCGATCCGGCCGATGTTCCCCGAGGGCTACAAGAACGAAGTCCAGGTCATGAGCCACGCGCTGTCCTACGACGGCGTGATGAACGCCGACGTCGGCGCCATGATCGCGAGCTTCGCCGCCGTGCGGATCTCGGGCGCGCCGTTCGACGCGACGCTCGGCGCCGTGCGCATCGGACACCTCGACGGCCAGCTCGTGGCCTTCCCGCCGGACGACCGCCGCCGCGAGGAATCGCGGCTCGACCTCGTCGTCGCGGGCCACAACCAGGGCATCTGCATGGTCGAGGCCGGCGCGAAGGAGCTGACCGAGGACGAGATGGTCGACGCGCTCGAGCTCGCCCAGAAGGTCATCGGCGAGATCTGCCGCGCCATCGACGAACTCGTCGCCAAGGCCGGCAAGCCGGCGATGTCCTGGACGCCGCCGGCGAAGGACGCGAACCTCGTCGCGCTCGTGCAGGGCTACGCCGCCCAGCTCGACGCGGTGATCTTCACGCCCGGCAAGCACGATCGCGCCGAGGCCATCGACAAGCTGCGCGCCGAGTGCGTCGAGCGCGCCGTCGCCGGCATCACGGACGACAAGCAGAAGGCCGCGAAGACGAAGGCCGCCAAGGCCGAGTGGAGCGACCTCGTCTACCAGCGCGAGCGCGAGATGATCCTCTCGGGCCGCCGCCTGGACGGACGCGCGCTCGACCAGATCCGCGAGATCGACATCGTCCCGAACTTCATCCCGCGCCAGCACGGCTCGACGCTGTTCACGCGCGGCGAGACGCAGGCGATCGTGTCGGTGACGCTCGGCACGCCCGACGACGAGCAGATCATCGACGGGATCGACGACGAGTACCGCAAGAACTTCTACCTGCACTACAACTTCCCGCCGTACTCGGTGGGCGAGACGCGCCGCATCATGGGCCCGGGTCGCCGCGAGATCGGCCACGGGATGCTGGCCGAGCGCGCGCTCGCGGCGGTGATGCCGGCCAAGCTCCGCTTCCCGTACACGGTGCGCATCGTGTCGGACATCACCGAGTCGAACGGCTCGAGCTCGATGGCCAGCGTGTGCGGCGGCTGCCTCTCGATGATGCTCGCCGGCGTGCCGCTCACGCAGCCGGTCGCGGGCATCGCGATGGGCCTCGTCAGCGACGGCACGCGCAACGTGATCCTCTCGGACATCCTGGGTTCCGAGGACCACCACGGCGACATGGACTTCAAGGTCGCCGGTTCGGGGCTCGGGATCACCGCGCTCCAGATGGACATCAAGATCAAGTCCGTCTCGCGCGAGCTCCTGCAGGCGGCGCTCGCCCAGGCGCTGGCCGGCCGCAAGTTCATCCTGCGGAAGATGCTCGAGGCCGTGCCGCGTCCGAAGAGCGAGATCTCCGAGTTCGCGCCACGCATGGAAGCGCTGCAGATCCCGGCCGACAAGATCGGGTTCCTGATCGGGCCCGCGGGCAAGAACATCAAGGCGATGCAGGCCGACTACAAGGTCAAGATCTCGATCGTCGACGACCAGGGCCACGTCCAGGTGTTCGGGACGGATTCGAAGCTCGTCAAGGCCTGCGCCGCGGCGATCCTGGCCATGTGCGAGACGCCCAAGATCGGCACGCGCTACACCGGCACGGTGAAGAGCGTCCGCGACTTCGGCGCGTTCATCGAGATCCTCCCCGGCGTCGAGGGCCTGTGCCACGTGTCCGAGCTGGCCGACGGCTACGTCGAGCGCGTCACGGACATCGTGAACATGGGCGACCAGATCGAGGTCGTGATCATCCACGTCGACGACCGCGGCAAGATCAAGCTGTCGGCGAAGGCCGCGATGGCGGCGCAGTAGCCGCTCCGCGACCCGTCTGTCTCCCGACCGCGAGGCCGGGAGGGACCGCGCGCGAGCTCCCCCCGCTCCCGGCTCCGGCCGCGAGCGGGGGGAGCTCGGCGTTCCGGGGCCGCGGTCGGCGCCGTCCCCGCCGCGGCGAGGCTCGACCCGGAACACCCGCGACGGCTCCAGTCCGGCGCTCCGGCGGCCGATGCACGTGGTGGCGCATCGCACCCATCCCCGGCCGCCCGAGACCTGGTTCGGGAACTTACGGGAGAAGAGGGCTTTGCGCCGTTCGCCCGTTTGGTATACCCGAATCGGAAACTGAGCCCGTCCCGATGCCTGCCTGGGGCGACATCCGGGTCCCGCTCCGCTCCCGCACTCGTCCAACGCCCACTCCCGTCGCCGCGCCGCGCCCCCTCACATGAACATCCGCATCCTGAAGACGGTCCTGGTCGCGGCCATGGTGTCGAGCGGGTTCGTCATGCCGGTCGCGACGGCCCGGGACGCGGGGGCTGCCTCCTCCGTCCAGGCGACGAGCGGGTGGGTCTGCGACCGCGCCGACAGCATCTGCGGCCTCGACGACCCGAAGATGCTCAGCAAGCCGGCGAAGGTCGACTACGACGCGCTCTACAAGGCCACGGCCGAGTACAAGAAGATCCGCGACGAGAAGATCGACCCGAACTCGTCCGAGGGGATCCAGCTGCGCCAGCGCGCGGTCGACCGCATCCGCGAGAAGACCGAGTCCATCCGCTCGCAGAACGGGTACTGCAGCGTGTGGAAGACCATCCGGCACCAGGACGGGCGCGCCGTGCCGGACATCACCGACCAGGTCAAAGCCCTGCTGTGAGGTTCCGCGCTGCGCTCGGGTGCAGCACCGCTGAGCCCGGCTGTGCCTTGCGCGCCGGTCGCGGACCGGCGAGGTGGTTCGCGTGAATCGTTCCCCGCTCCGTGCGCTGTGCGCCGCCCTCCTGCTGGGCGCGCTCCAGGTCGGCTGCCGCTCGACCCCCGAGGTCGAGGACCCGTCGGACGCGGCGCAGGCGGGCGAGCCGGGGAAGCGCTCCGACCAGCTCACGATCGACGACTTCCGCGACCTGATCCAGAAGGGCGCGCTGAAGCCCGTCGAGGCGATGCCCGAGGACGCCGGCGACTTCGCCGACCCGACGCCCGACCAGGTGCCGTTCGACCAGGCGGCGCGCGCGCTCGAGGAGGCCTTGAAGCAGGCGCCGGAGACGGCCCCGCCCGCGGCGGAGCCCGCGTTCCCGCCCGAGAACCCCTACCTCGTCTTCGGCAAGCGCATCGTCGTCTACGAGAAGCAGGGCCTGATCTCGAAGCCGTTCCCGCTGCGCGTCGGGCTCGGCGAGCAGCTCGAGAAGCTCCTGCTCGAGTACGGGAACTTCCCGCTCTACGACCCGAAGACCGGGCCGCAGACGCCCGACACGGTGCGCATCAAGCTCCTGCCGAAGTGGGACCAGGAGCTCTTCTCCGACCTGCGCTCTCCGGCCGTCACGGACGGCAACGTGCTGAACGTCGCCGACTGGCTGGTCGTGACCGCCGGCTTCGAGAAGCTGCGCGAGGTCCAGGACTTCGTGAACATCTTCGCGGCCGGCGTCCCGCAGATCGAGATCGAGGCCAAGATCGTCGAGGTCACGACGAACGACACGCTCGACCTGGGCGTCAAGCCGATCGACGCGACGACGCCGATCTTCGGGTTCCCGGACTACACGTTCGTGAAGAGCCTGACCTACTCGCTGCCCAACCAGGCCTCGGCGACGGCGTCGAACTCGCTGCTCACGCTGGGCGGCGTGCAGGACGGCCTGGCGTTCAACGCGGCGCTGCAGGCCATCGCGACGTTCGAGAACGTGTCGATCATCTCGCGCCCGAAGATCGCCGTGCGCGAGGGCGGGCGCGCCGAGATCGTCAACACGCTCAAGCTGCCGAACTACAACGTCAACCAGATCAACGCGGCCGGCCAGGCGCAGGCGGCGCTCTCCTACGAAGAGGTCGGCATCAAGCTCTACGTCGTGCCGCGCGTCGTGGGCACGCAGACCGTGGCGCTCAACATCGACATCGAGGCGTCGGCGCAGAGCGGCACGTCGATCTCGTTCACGCTGCAGAACGGCCAGGCCATCAGCAACCCGATCATCAGCCGGCGCGCGGCGAAGACGGTCGTGTACCTCGAGCCGGGGCAGGCGGTGATCCTCGGCGGCCTGATCAGCGAGCGGCTCGTCGACTCGGAGAACAAGGTGCCGTTCCTGGGCGACATCCCGATCCTCGGCTACCTGTTCAAGTCGACGTACAAGCGCAAGGAGCAGACGAACGTGCTGTTCTTCATCCGCCCGCGGATCCTGCAGGGCAGCGATCTGAACCGCGACTTCAGCGACTGAATCGGCTCCCCCAGGGGATCCGGGACCGCGCGTCCCAATTCGCGGGAATCCCGGGCGGCGCGCGGCGTCCAGTCGGCACACCATCCGGCCCCCGGCGGGACTGCTAGGATCGACACACCATGCGCACCCTGCACGCACGAGTCCGGAACGCGCCCGCGGGACGGCGCGGGGTCGCGCTCCTCTTGGCGCTCCTCCTGCTCGTCGTCCTGATCGCGATCACGATCCAGATCAGCGTCACGACCGGCACGGACGCCCGCATCGCGCGCAACGACCTGACGATCTCGGTCATGGACCTGTCGATCGAGTCCGCGCTGCTCCAGGTGGGCGAGACGCTGAAGACCGACGGCGAATCGGCCACGGACAGCGCGGCCGGGGCTCCGGGCGCCGCCGCCGCCCCCGGAACCGGGACGACGCCCGCGCCCGGTGCCTCTCCCGGCGCCGCGCCGGCGGGCGGCGAGTCGGAGGCTTCGGACTCGCAGCGCGACGAGTGGCACGAGCCGCAGCGCACCACGGTCAACGACATCCAGCTGCGCATCTTCGTGCAGGACGAGGACAGCAAGTACAACGTGCTGAACATGCTCGCGCCCGACGAGAAGGAGGCGCAGGCGGCCTACGACCGCGTCGTGCGGATCCTCGACGGCTGCCGCGAGGGCAGCCGCGAGTTCGACATCGACCCGCGCATGGCGGACGACATGGCGAAGGCGATGCTGGAGCACATGCGCCGGCGCAAGGAGTCGAAGATCCCGCGCCCGCAACTGCTCTCGGACGTCGAGGACGCCGACGAGGGCCTGCCGCTGACGCTCGAGGAGTTCGCCGCGCTGCGCCCGTTCGAGGACCACCACTTCCGCGACTTCCGCGACCGCGATGGCCAGGTCGTGCACTCGATCGGCAGCTTCCTGACCGTCTGGACGTCACTCGGACTCGCCGCCGACCTGCCGCAGACCGCGAAGTCGGGCGCGAGCGGCGCATCCGGGGCCGGATCCGGCGCCGCGGGCGGCACGGGCGGCACGGGCGGTTCGACGGGCGGCACGGGGACGGGTTCGACGAGCAAGGGCAAGGCCGGTTCGACCACGCAGGGCGGCGCGGGCGGAACCGGCGGCGCCGGCGGCACGGGCGGGACCGGCGGCGCGGCCGGCGGAACGGGCGCGGCGGGACAGGCCGGCGGCGCGGCCGGCGGAGCTGCGGGCGGTTCGTCGGGCACCACGAGCTCCGGCGGTTACGCCGTGAACGTGAACACGGCGCCGGCCGCGGTGCTCAAGGGGCTCTTCGACGACCGCGAGGTGTCGCCGCGCTTCTTCGACAAGGTCCTCGAGTACAGGAACCTCGAGGAGGAGAAGAAGGACGAGGACAAGGAGGCCGCGGACGAGAAGGAGAAAGAGCCCGAGCTCGACGAGTACGGCCAGGAGAAGTACGAGCGCCGGATCTTCGATTCGATCGGCGAGCTCGGCGAGGTCGAGGGGTTCAAGGACCTCGCCACGGAGGAGCAGAACAAGGTCAACCAGATCCTGACCACGACGAGCAACGTGTTCTCGATCTACGTCGTCGCGCGCAAGTCGACGTCGGCGACCGGCGACATGGACTCCGCGCTCACGCCGGCCGAACTGCGCAAGAAGGAAGAGCAGTCCGGCGATTCGCTCGTGCGCGTCGTCCGCAGCGTGGTGTGGCGCCACACCGTCGACGACGAGATCGTGCTGACCCCGATCGTGCGCTGGGAAGTCCTCGACTACGTGCCGTTCGAGGTGCTGGACTTCCCGCCCGACGACCGCTGACGGCCACGGCGGCTCGCGCCGGGCCGGCCGGAAAATTCTGCGCGCTGACCGTCGCCGGCCCGGATCGTTCGTGATCCGTCCAGCGCTCAAGGCGCGCCGCGCGCGCCGCCGATCCGGGACGGATGCTGACGAGCCTGATCCTCCTGGTCCTCTGCGCCCCCGGGGATGTCGCGCCCGCCTCGCCGAGCGCGCGCATCGAGATCGAACCGGCGCCCTGCGCGGAGTCCACCGTCGTCCGCACGACGTGGCTCTCCGACCGTCGCGCGAACGTGCGCACCACGGCGAACGGCGTCGAGCTGCCGCCCTACGCCACGCACGACGAACGCCACGTCGACCGCGCGCTCGAGGTGGTCCTGTGCCGGGCCGGCGTGCCGCAGAAGCTGCGCGTGCGCTACGGCGAGGTCTACGACAAGCGCCTCGACCAGGACCCCGCTCCGACGGGCGAGGAGATCCAGCTCGGCGCCCCGACGTACACGACCGAGCGCAGCCCGCTGGCCGCGCGCAGCTTCGAGATCGTGCAGACCGGCGAGAGCGCCCAGGTGTTGATGGCGGGCGGCTCGCCCGCCGCGCCCAGCATCGCGCGCCTCGTGCTCGAGGCCGAGTGCGTCGAGGGCGGCGCGGTGCCGTTGCCCGGCGACGCGGTCGCGCGCGCGCTGGGTGGCGCGGCCCGTGAAGTCGGCGTGCCGTTCGAGTTCGACGGCTTCGTCGCGCGCGGCCTCCTGGGCGGGGACGAGACGGCGAACTGCGCGGCGACGTTCACGTACCTGGGCGTCGAGAAGACGGCCGAGGGCCGCCTCCGCGCGCGCTTCGACGCGCGCATCGTCGTCCACGAGGAGCCCGAGGGCGGCTTCGTGCGCGACGCGGACCTGCGCGGGAGCCTGTATGCGGATCCGCGATCCGGCCGGCCGTTCTCGTTCGAGGTCCAAGGCGGCGAGCGCCGTCTCGGCGTGGGAGCGGACGCGAAGAACTCGACCGAGATCGAGATGGACGGCACGTGGCAGGTGCGGCGCACGTGGGATTGGCGCTGATCCGCGCGCACTCGGACTGACCCGAACCGCCCGCGCGCGAGCGCGAGTTCAGCGCGGGGGCGCAGCGCGCTCGATCGACTCGGCGCGCGCGCGGCTCGCTCGCGCGCCGGCCACGTCGCCGGTCGAGTCCTGGATGTCGGCCAGCATCCGCCACATGTCGGAGCGCCC
>JBGAOR010000117.1:0-13882 GCA_044221705.1 Planctomycetota bacterium | reverse complement strand
GACGTTCGGTCGCGCCGGCCGCGGGCTGCAGGCGGCGCACGCGAGCGCGAGGAACGCCGCCGCGCACGCGCGCAAGGAATTCGTCGAACGACTCATCGCGAACGCACGAACGCCGGGTCGATGTAGCGCACGCCCAGGTGGCGCGCGCGGCCGCGCTCGACCGCGTCGGGCACGGCGCGCTCGAACGCCAGATCGAAGCGCTTCGCCAGGGACTCGACGAGCAGCGCGCCGAGCTCCGCGGGTCCCGGGTTCGCTCCGCGCCCGGGCAGCGTCGCCACGCCGGTCTCGAGCACCGAGTCGCCCATCTTGATGGAGCCGTGGTGCACGACCCGGCCGTGCTTGCGGCGCTGCGCCGAGCCGACGCCCTTGCGGCCGTCCCAGGCGAGGTCGAGCGGCGTCGAAGCGTGGAAGCACATGCCCGTGCCCTCGCGGTCCGACGCGAGCGGCGTCGTGCCGCGCGGCGTCGCCTCGACGCCGAGCCCGCGCAGCGCGTCGGCGACCGCGGCGTGGACGCGCGCGTACGAATCCCCGATCGGTCCGCGGTAGATCGGATGGTCGAGCGACGCGGCGATCGAGAACGTCAGCTCGCGCACGTGGTGGATCGCGCCGCCGCCGGTGATGCGACGGACGAGCGACTTCGCGCGCTCGTGTCCCGGCACGTCGGCGAGCGACTGGAAGTAGCCCAGGGACAGCGTGTCCGGGGACCACGAGTACAGGCGCAACGTCGGCGGCGCCTCGGCGGCCTCCAGCAGCGCCTCGTCGAGCCCCATGTTGAAGCTCGGATCCGCGCCCCACGTCACGACGAGACGCCAGGACTCCACGCGCGCATCCTACCAGCCGGCGTGCGCCGGACCGGGATCACGTCGGCGTGGATTCGCGCGCGGCGAGGAAGGTCTCGCACACGATCTCGAGGATCTCCGCCCGGTCGTCGACCGGGACCTCGAGGAAGTCGAACTCGGGCAGCTTCTCGAGGCGCTGCGCCTCGCCGACGCCGCCGATGGACAGCACGAGATCGAGCGTGTGCGACAGGCGCGCCAGAGCCGCGCTGCGCCCGTGCTCGGTGTTGCGCTCGTAGTGGTGGTGGCACCCGGCCACGGACACGAGCTCCTCGGGCAGCTTCCAGGCCGCCGCGATGCGCTGTCCGGCGCGCTCGTGCTGCAGGAAGAAGACGCGTCCCAGGAGGCACGGCCGGATCTCGACCTTGTCGCGCACCTCGCGCCGGACCGTCTCGAGCAGCGCCACCTTGCCGATGTCGTGCAGCAGGCCGATCAGGAACGCGCGTTCGGGATCGATGTTCAGCTTGGGGGCGATGGCGCGCGCGATCTGCGCGGCCGACTGCGACTGTCTCCAGACCTCGAGCGCGATGTTCGCCAGCGCCTTGTCGCGCAGGAGCATCGTCCGCATCGACACGGACATGATCATCGAGCGCGTGGCGCGCATGCCGAGGCGCACGACGGCGTCGCGCAGCGTGGTGCACGGATGCGCGCCGGCGTAGAGGGCCGAGTTCGCGACCCGCAGCATCTCCGACGAGAGCACGGCGTCGTGCGCGATCAGCTCGACGATGTCGGCCACGCTGGCCGACGTCTTCGAGGTCATCTCCATCGCCGACATGCTCGTCGCCGCGAGGACGGGCAGGGCCAGGTCGCCGCTCTCGACGCGCCGGGAAACCGCGGCCAGCACGGCGTCCTCGCGGCCGGTGAGCGTCGCGTTGAAGTGGTCGCGTCCGTCGAGCATGGACAGCAGGTCGCTGTTGCACGTCGGCGAGTCGAGGGCCGGTACGGCCCGCGGGGCCGGCAGGGCGCCCGGGATCGAATCCGGGTCCATCGGCTGGGCCGTGCGCGAGGACGGCGCCGACTTCGGACGGCGCGACGGAGCCGCCGCGGCCGTGGAGGTGCCGAAACCGAAGAGCCGCTTCAAGAAGGCCAGCATGCGGGGAGGCGCGGCCGCACCCCACCGGCGGGCCGGACGGGGACGACGCGAGGGCCTATCGGCAACCGCCCCGCCGAAGTTGACGGGCAGCTCGCGGAACCTTCCGGCGGGGCCGGGTCATGCCCGCCGGCGGGGGCCGCGAGCGGCGTTCACGAGCCCTGGGAGTAGGACTCGAGCGGCGGACAGGAGCACACGAGGTGCTTGTCCCCGTAGGCATTGTCGACGCGCCCGACCGAGGGCCAGAACTTGGCCTCCCTCGTCCACGGCGCCGGGAACGCCGCCAGCTCGCGCCCGTAGCGGTGCGTCCACGCGTCGGAGACCACGTGGTCCTGCGTGTGCGGCGCGTTCTTGAGCGGGTTGTCGGTCCGGTCGAACTCGCCGCGCTCGATCGCGTCCGCTTCGGCGCGGATGCGGACCATCGCGTCGACGAAGCGGTCGAGCTCGGCCTGGCTCTCGCTCTCCGTCGGCTCGACCATCAGGGTGCCGCCCACGGGCCAGCTCATCGTCGGCGCGTGGAAGCCGTAGTCCATGAGGCGCTTCGCGACGTCCTCGACCTCGACGCCGGCCGACTTCAGCGGACGGCAGTCGAGGATGCACTCGTGCGCCACGAGCCCGTCCTTGGCGCGGTAGAGGATCGGGTAGATCGCCTCGAGCTTCTTGGCGACGTAGTTGGCGTTCAGGATCGCGACCTGCGTCGCCTGCTTCAGCCCCTCCGGGCCCATCATCGCGATGTACATCCACGAGATCGGCAGGATGCTCGCGCTGCCCCACGGCGCGGCGGAGATCGGCCCGATCCCGTGGTTGCCGCCCGTCGTGGCGCTGGGATGTCCGGGCAGGAACGGCGCCAGGTGCTTCGCGACGCAGATCGGGCCCATGCCCGGACCGCCGCCGCCGTGCGGGATGCAGAAGGTCTTGTGCAGGTTCAGGTGGCAGACGTCGGCGCCGATGTCGCCCGGCCGGCACAGTCCGACCTGCGCGTTCATGTTCGCGCCGTCCATGTACACCTGGCCCCCGTGGCGGTGCACGATGCCGCAGATCTCGGCGACGCTCGACTCGAACACGCCGTGCGTGGACGGGTACGTGATCATCAGCGCGGCGAGTCGCGCCGAGTTGGCCTCGGCCTTCTTCTTCAGGTCGGCCACGTCGACGTTGCCCTGCTCGTCGCACTCGACGACGACGACCTTCATGCCGGCCATCACCGCGCTGGCCGGGTTCGTGCCGTGCGCGGAGTGGGGGATCAGGCACACGTCGCGCTGCGGCGCGCCACGATCGTGGTGGTAGGCGCGGATGACCTGCAGGCCGGCGTACTCGCCCTGGCTGCCGGCGTTCGGCTGCAGCGAGGTGGCGGCGAAGCCGGTGATCTCGGCCAGCCAACCCTCGAGGTCCGAGAACAGCCGCTGATAGCCCTTCGTCTGCGACGCGGGCGCGAACGGGTGGATCCGGCCGAAGCCCGGTTCGGTGATCGGCAGCATCTCGGCCGCCGCGTTCAGCTTCATCGTGCACGACCCGAGCGGGATCATCGAGTGCACGAGCGACAGGTCCTTCGACTGCAGCTTGTGCAGGTAGCGCATCATCTCCGTCTCGGAGCGGTGCGTGCGGAAGATCGGGTGCACGAGGATCTCGCCCTGGCGCGCGTGCGCGCCCAGGTCGGGAGCCTGCGTGCGGGCCGCGAGCCGCTCGACCTCGTCCAGCGGCACGTCGCGGCCGGCGAAGACGGAGTAGAGGTCGGCGACGTCGGCCAGCGTGGTGGTCTCGTCGAGCGCGATGCCGACGCCGTCCTCGTACGCGCGCAGGTTGATGCGCTTCGCCTCGGCCGCGCGCAGGACGCGGCGCAGCTCGGAGTGCGTGAAGTCGACGCGCAGGGTGTCGAACACGATCCCGGGCCGCACCTTGCCGCTCGTCGTGCGCACGGCCTCGGCCAGCGTGGCGGTCAGGTGACGCACGCGGCGCGCGATGCGCTGCAAGCCCTCGGGCCCGTGGTAGACGGCGAAGCAGCCGGCCATGACGGCCAGGAGGACCTGTGCCGTGCAGATGTTGCTGGTGGCCTTCTCGCGGCGGATGTGCTGCTCGCGCGTCTGCATGGCGAGGCGCAGCGCGCGCCGGCCGTGACGGTCGATCGAGACGCCGACGAGCCGGCCGGGCAGGCTGCGCTTCCAGGCCTCGCGCGTGGCGAGGAACGCCGCGTGCGGGCCGCCGAATCCGAGCGGGACGCCGAAGCGCTGCGAGTTCCCGACCGCGACGTCCGCGCCCCAGGCCGAGGGCGGCTGCAGGAGCACGAGGGACAGCGGATCACAGGCCGCGATCACGTGACAGCCCGCGGCGTGCGCACGCGACGCGAAACCCGAGAGGTCCCGTACCGAACCGTCGGTCGCCGGGTGCTGCACGAGCGCGCCGAAGAAACGGTCGCCCGCGAAGACGTGCGTCAGCGGATCGCCGATCTCGATCTCGAATCCCAGCGGCAGCGCGCGCTGCCGCACGACCTCGATCGTCTGCGGGTGGCACGCGGCGTCCACGAAGAACGCGTTCGCCGACTTGGACTTGGCGACGTCGTGGACGAGCGCCATCGCCTCGGCCGCGGCGGTGCCCTCGTCGAGCATCGATGCGTTCGCGATCTCGAACCCGGTCAGGTCCGCGATCATCGTCTGGAAGTTG
The DNA here is from genome assembly GCA_044221705.1 of Planctomycetota bacterium. Classification (GTDB taxonomy): domain Bacteria; phylum Planctomycetota; class UBA1135; order UBA1135; genus JAEUHZ01. The sequence goes on along the minus strand of JBGAOR010000117.1, from coordinate 9,301 downwards.
AGGAGCGCCTCGAGTCGGCCCTGCGAGATCTCGGCCTGGTAGGGCGTGTACTGCGTGTACCAGCCCGGGTTCTCGAGCACGTTCCGCAGGACGACGGGCGGCGTGACGGTGTCGTGGTAGCCCTGGCCGATGAAGCTGCGGAACACCTGGTTCTGCCCCGCGATCTTCCGGATCTCGGCCAGGGCGTCGCGCTCGGAGAGGGCGGCGGGGAGCGCGAGCTCGCCCTTCATGCGGATCGCGGCCGGCACGGCGGCGTCGGCGAGCGCGGCGAGCGAGGTGTGCCCGACGGCGGCCAGCATGGATTCGATCTCGCGCTGGCGCGGACCGATGTGGCGGTCGGCGAAGCGGTCTTGCGCGAGATGCGGCGTGGGGCGGATCGACATGGGGGGCTTGGTGGTGTCCGTTTGCGTCAGCGGAGTCATGTCAGGGATCCAGTCGGGCGGGGAACGACCTCGCCGGAGTGCGCGTCAGGTGTCGGTCCGGGACTTGGGTTGTGGGGCGCTGGCGGAGACGAGTCCCGAGCGTGTCGGTTCGTCACCGGGCCCTCTCGTTTCCTGTTGGGGGCGCGCCAGCGCGCCCCGAAGACGATGGACGCGCCGGCAACGGCGCACTCCCAGCCCAAGGCATCTCAGTGCTTCTTCTCTGCGAGGAAGCGCTCGTAGCCCGGCGCATCCATCATCTTGGGCATGTCCTTCGAGTTGGGGCGGATCTTCACCAGCCAGCCCTGGTTCCAGGGATCCTTCGAGAGGATCTCGAGGTGGTCCTCGATCGCGCCGTTGATCTCGACGACCTCGCCGGCGATCGGCGAGTAGAGGTCCGAGACGGCCTTGACCGACTCGATCTCGCCGAAGGTCTCGCCCTGATCCAGCGTGCGGCCGACTTCGGGCAGGTCGCAGTACACGAGGTCGCCCTCGTTGCCGTTGCACAGCTCGTTGATGGCGAAGTCGGTGATCCCGACGAGCACGTTCTCGCCGTCCACCTTCACCCACTCGTGGCTCTCGGTGTACTTGCGGTCGTCGGGGCGCGTGGAACGCGTGGAGGGTGCGGCCATGTTCAGGTCCTCGTTCGGGGGGTCACTTGCGGGTGCGTGAGAAGAACGGCAGCGCGCAGAACGTCGCCTGCTGGCGCTTGCCCTTGACGTCGATCTCGGCGGCCGTGCCCGGTTCGCCGAGCGCGACCGGGACGTAGGCGGTGCCGATGTTCGTGTTCAACGTGGGGGACGGCGATCCGGACACCACGTGTCCGACGCTCTTCCCGCCCACGACCACCTCGTAGCCCTGGCGCGGCGCGCGCGGGCCGTCGGTCTTCAATCCGACCAGGCGGCGGACGGGCTTCGCGCGGATCGCCTCGAGCGCGCCGCGGCCGATCCAGTCGCCCTTCTCGGGTGCGAACGAGATGCCGAACTCGAGGCCGGCCTGGATCGGATCGTGCGTGGCGTCGATCTCGTGCCCGTAGAGCGGCATGCCGGCCTCGAGGCGCAGCGTGTCGCGCGCGCCCAGGCCGATCGGCCCGATCTCGTGCATCGCCCCCGCGGTGAGGACCTCGTCCCACACGCGCGTGGCGTCCTTCGCGGGCACGTACAGCTCGTACCCGAGCTCGCCCGTGTAGCCCGTGCGGCTGACGCGCACGTTCGGGATCCCGCACACGGTGCCGAACGCGAACTTGTAGTAGCCGAGCTTGGCGAGGTCGATGCCCTTCACGACGTGCTCGGCGACCTCGCGCGACTTCGGGCCCTGCACGGCGATCATCGCCAGCTCGTCCGTCTGGTCCTGGATCGCGACGTCGAAACCCTTCTGGTGCTCGCGCATCCACTCGAGGTCGACGCCCGTGTTCGAGGCGTTGACCACGAGAAACACCTCGTCCGCGCCCGGGTAGACGAGCAGGTCGTCGATCGGCATCCCGTCCGCGCGGCAGAAGAGCGCGTAGCGGATCGAGCCGGCCGCGATCTTGGCCACGTGGTTCGTGAGCAGGCGGTCGAGGTACGCGACGCGGTCCTTGCCCGTGACGCGCACGCGGCCCATGTGCGAGAGGTCGAAGAGCCCGGCGTGCGTGCGCACGCGCGTGACCTCCTGGAGGATCGGCCCGTACTGGACGGGCATCTGCCAGCCGCCGAACTCGACGAGGCGCGCCCCGTGGCGGACGTGGCGGGAGAGCAGCGGGGTGTTCTTCATCGCGGGGGACTCGTGCGGGGGGATCTGGGAACGAAGCAGGGGCGCGGGCCCGCTGCGGCGGTCGCGCCCCTGTGCGGCCCGCGCGGCCCGAACGGGCTCCGCGGACGAGTTCCAGGGTCGCTCGATCCCCCGAGTCCTTCTTGCCTGAGAGTTTCGCGCGGCGCCTCCGCCACGCTTGCCCCTTCGGCGCCCGGCGGCTTCGCCAGGACTCTCCCCGAGGTCGACGACGAGTTGTCGGGGGCCACTCTAGTGCCCGGTCTCCGGCTCGCCAAGCGCGGGCCCCGGGCCGTCGAGGCTCGGGCCCGCCCCATCCGGTCACGGGCCCCGGTCCGGGCGACGAGGACCACCCGGAGCGCCGGACGCCGCGCGGCGCTGCGCCCTCCGCGACCGGATCGGAGGGGTACGCTTCTCCGTGGCGTCCCCCAGTTCGCTTCGAGCCCGGGCCGTGGCCCTGGGGCTCCTCGCGTCGTCCGTGCCCTGCGCTGGCCGCGCCGCCGGACAGGACCCCTTCCTGCCGGGCGTCCGCTGGACGCAAGGGCCCGACCTCGCCGCGCCCGCGATCCCGCGCGCCGTGGCCTTCGGAGCGGACGAGAACGCGGCCTGGGCGGCCTGGTCGGGCTCGAATCCGGCGTTCAGCGCGGCGACGGCGCACGCGCAGGGCGCGAACACCCCGCTGGCGCGCGAACCCGCCGGCCCGGGAGCCTCGGGTTCGATCGGCGTCGCCGCGGGGACCGGTCCGTGGCTCTTCGCGCTCGACCAGGTCCCCGCGCCCGACGCGTGGCACCGCCGCACGGTCGTGCGCGCGTCGTGGGTCGACGACGCGGCCGGATCGGCGCCGCCCGCCGGGCTCGCGCCGCGCTGGACGCGCGAGCTGCCCTTCACGGCCAACGGCAGCGCGCGCCTCGCGACCGACGCGCGCGGCGCGGAGGCGTGGGTCGCGGCGTTCGACGACTCCGTGCAGCGCGTGCGCGTCGAACGGCTCGACGGCGCGACGGGGACGCCGCTGTTCGCGCGCGAGCTCGACGCGCTCGGCCTGCAGGAGATCGCCGTCGCGAGCGACGGCACGCGTGCCGTTCTCGCCGCCGGGCTCGACCTGTTCGTGCTCGACGCGCAGGGATCCACCCTCCATCACGCGACGCTCGCGGCGACCACGACGGCGCTCGCGATCGCCGGCGACGGCCTCACGATCGCGCACGGCGCGCCGGGTGCGCTGCGCGTCCTGCGCGACGGGCCGGGCGGCTACGCGCTGGAGCGCACGACGAGCGCGAACGCCGGCGAGCTGGCCGTGCGCGCCGCGCTCGACGGCGACGGCACGACGCTCGCGATCGGCTGGTGGAGCGCGAACATCGGCACGGCCTGGCGCTTCGAGGTGCGCGACACCCTGCTCGACGCGCGCCTCGAGCAGCGCGCGTTCGCCGGACCCGTCGGCGGATTGCAGGACCTGCCGACCGGGGTCGCGCTCACGGCCGACGGAGCGCGCGCCGCGTTCGCGTGCTGGGGCACCGGCCAGGGTTCCGGAGCGGGCGCGCCCGAAGCCGCGATCTGGGACCGCGCGACGGACGTGTACGTGCTCGAGGCCGACCTGCCCGGCAGCGCCTTCGCGCTGGCGCTCGACGCGAGCGGGACGCGCGCGCTCGTCGCCGCGAAGTCGACGCACGCCAACGTGCTCGCGGCGACGGGCGAGGTGCGCCTGCTCGACACGGGCGAGCGCGACCTGCAGGTGCTCGAACCGCCGCTCGTCGGCGGCACGCTGCACCTCGCCGCCCGCGCGACCGGCGCGAGCGCGGTGCTGTTCCTCTTCGGCGATCCCGTCGCGGCGCCGTTCTCCGTTCCCGGCATCGCGGGCCAGCTGCGCCTGCGCCGCGTCGGGCTGGGCGTCGCGCGCGTCACCGCGGACGCGCAAGGCCGCGCGGACTGGAGCGCGCCGATCCCGCTCGATCCCGCGCAGATCGGGAGCGTGCACAGCTTCCAGGCCGCGTTCCGATCGCCGGGCGGGACGCGCTTCGGCACGACGCTGCTGCGGCTGCGGATCCTCTAGGGCACACGACCGAATCGGCCGGCGCGGCGGAAGCCGCAGCGGACGGAGCTCGAGTTTCGAGCACTCCTCGCGAGCGGGCTCGAACGCCACCCGCCGGATTCGTGACGACCAGGCTCGTCGACGGGAGCCTCGAACCTCCGCCGGAAGCGCACGCTCGCGCTGCTCCGCGGCGGCGGCGACGGAGTTCAGCCTCGATCTCCGTGACGCTCGGCAGGCTGCCTGCGAGGTTCACCGGCAGTCGCTCGAGGATCGTCGTCTCCCACTCCGCGACGCCGATCGGCTTCTTCAGGTCTCGCAGCGCGTACTCGACGACGATCTTCTCCTTGGACCGGCATAGCAAGAGTCCGATCGTCGGCTTGTCATCGGGATGACGCAGGAGGTCGTCCACCGCGGAGAGATAGACGTTGATCTGACCGATGAAGGCGGGTTCGAAGGGGACTGCCTTCAACTCGACGACGACGTAGCGGCGGAGCTTCAGGTGGTAGAAGAGCAGGTCGAGGTGGAAGTCGCGGCTCGCGAACTCGAGGTGGACCTGTCGACCGACGAACGCGAAGCCACTGCCCAGCTCCAAGAGGAAGCGCTGGATGTGATCGACCAAGGCTTGCTCGACCTCGCGCTCTCTCCGCATGTCCGCCATGCCCAGGAAGTCGAAGAGGTAAGGGTCCTTGAACACCTCGGACGCCATGTCGGAATCAGCGGTCGGGAGCGTTTCCCTGAAGTTCGTGAGCGCCTTGCCCCGGCGGTGGTGCGCGCGGCCGTCGATCTGGAGTTCGAGGGTGCTCCTGCTCCAACCGTGGCGTATGCACTCGCGCATGTACCACTCGCGGAGTCCGGGTTCCTTGACCCGCTGCAAGAGGCGGATGACGTGACCCCACGGCAATCGTGAAACAAGCTGTTTCACTTCCTTCGCGTCGGGACAGGCTGCCGCGAAGCTGCGCATGAACAGCAGGTTGCGTACCGACAACCCCTTCATGCCGGGCTCGCCAGCGCGAAGGTCCTCCGCGAGGCGCTCGATCACTCGGGCCCCCCAGCCCTGCGATTCCTGGCGCTGCAGGATCATCCGGCCGAGGTCCCAGTAGAGCTGGATCAGCGAGGCGTTGGCCACGCTCGCGACCCGTGTCCGACCCTCGCGGATCCGCGATCGGATCGCAGCGAGGGTCTCGGCGTAGTCGGCAGGCAGCACGCCACGCGGCGGCGGCACGGGGAATCTGACGTCCGCTCGCGCTCTCCCGCGCGCGGCGCGCTGTCGAATCTCGTCACCCATCAGCGCTCGGACGGGCTGCTTCGCGCGCTTCATTCGGCACTCTCCTCCGCGTGCGCGCCGACTGCCGAGTGCGCATCGGGGTGATGCTCGTCCACGGGTCGGCGTGGCCGCCTCTGCGGGCCACGCGTCACCGAGGTCATCGGCGTCGGCGGAACGCGGCGGACGCTACCGATTCCCGGCGGGAAGGGGGCCGAGGCGCGGCACCAGCGTGTCCGCCTCGGCACGGCGCAAGGCGTGCGTTCACTTCCGCTTCGGTCCGGACCGCGGAACCGTCCGCGCCCCGGCGCGGAGCTGGACAAGCCCTTGAAGTCCCCGATCCGTGTGACGGGGCCGCGTGCAGGCGTGAGGGTCAGGTCACGTCGCAGCCAGACGGCCTCACCGCGAAGCCCCTTCCACGTCCCGCTCAAGCGACCCGGAGGGGCGCGCCGATACCTCTCCCGTTCCTGCCCCGGTCCCCCGGGCGGGATCCGTCCGCGTCCTCATCGCGGTCGACCCGATTCATCTCCACGCAGAGCACTCACCGAGGTCCCCGATGCGTCTTGGGAAGTACGCCGTCGCCGCCACACTGGCCTTCACGGCCCTGTTCGCGGCCTGTTCGAGCGGTTCCAGCGAAGTTCCGATCAACTCGATCGCGACGGCGGTGCAGGACCTCGACGTCGACCCGACGGGCGAGACCACCACGGTCACGTTCGCGTCGTCCACGGGCCTCGACGCGGCCACGACGGCGAACTTCGCCTCCGAGGACGGCCAGACGGCCACCTCGGTCCTCGTGTCCGGATCGACGGTGACGATCGTCTGGGACGGTCGCGTCACGTCGTCGAACCGCGTGCGCGCGACCGGCCTCGAGGGCGTGTCGGAGAGCTACGCGGCCGTCACGGCCAGCGACTCGTCCGCGCCGACCTTCGCGAGCCCCGTCGGCACGCAGAACGCCGGCCTCGGCGACGACGAGATCGAGGTCACGTTCACGGGTCCGTACGTCGTCGAAGCCGACGCCGAGGACGCCGACAACTGGACGCTCACGATCGACGACACGGTGATGGACCTCACGGGGTCCACGTTCGTCTTCGACGAGGGGACGCAGGTCCTCACGATCACGCTCGGGACGCTGGCGAACCTGCACGCCGACTTCGAGCTCTCGGCCAGCGGCGTGCACGGCGTCAACGACGCCACCGTCGCCTCGACGGCCGTCGCCGGCACGGCCACGGGCGACGCGGTCGCGCCGACGCTCGCGTCCGTCGAGCAGAACCTGACCGAGGACGAGTTCGGCCGCGTGGTCGACTTCACGTTCAGCGAGGCGATGGACCCGGTCTTCGCCGCGCAGCTGGCGCACTTCTCGGTCGCGGCGCCGGCCACGGCCACGTCCATCGAGCAGCCGAGCGAGAACGTGCTGCGCGTCTCCTTCAGCACGCCGATCGTGCCCGGCCAGGACACGGTCGACCTCTCCGGGCTCGTCGACGCCCACGGCAACGACTTCGTCGACGCCACGGTCGCGGTCACGCAGCCGTCGCCGGTCGCGAACGCCTTCGCCTCGACGCCCGCGGCGACCACCGTCGCCGACGCCGGCGGCGACACCGTCACGATCGTCACGACGCAGGCGCTCGATCCGGAGACGGCCGAGGATCCGACGGCCTGGACCCTCGACGTCGACGGCAACACGATCGACCTCTCGGCGCAGACGCTCACCTACGACCTGCTCGAGAAGACGCTGACGATCGACCTCGACTTCGACATGTCGAACGGCGACGCGTTCACGGTCGCCGGCGTCTCGGTGCTGGACGTCGACGGCGAGACGTTCTCCGCCAGCTCGGGCGGCAGCGTGTCCGGCGACTCCACGGCGCCGACGCTCACGTCGGTCACGCAGAACCGCAACGTCGACCCCACGGGCAAGACGCTCGACGTCCGCTTCTCGGAGGACGTGCGCGAAGCCGGCGCGGAGACGTTCGGGAACTACGTCGACACCGGCGCGATGAGCCTGGTCACGGCGACGCTGCTCGAGAGCCTCGACACGGTGCGCCTCGTCTACGACGACGTGGTGGTGCCGGGCGACGTGACCATCGCGATCGCGAACGTGCAGGACCTGGCCGGCAACACGATCACGACGGTGCCTGCCGCGTCGGTCATCTCGACCGACACGACCAGCCCGAGCGTGACCGCCGCCGACGTCCGCATCCTCGCCGGCGCGTCGAACGACTCGATCGCGGTCATCTTCGACGACGACATGGTCGAGTCGGAGGTCACCGATCCGTCCAACTGGTCCCTCGAGTCCCCGATCGGCACGGGCCTCTCGGTCGCCGGCACGAGCATCGCCTACTCGGAGACCACGCGCCTCGCGATCCTCACGCTCGACAACGGCGTGAACCTCCAGCGCGGCGACGACTACCAGCTCGCGTTCTCGAACGCGCGCGACATCGGCGGCAACACGGTCACCGCGACCGCCTACACCGGCGACGTCGTCGCCGAGACGGTCGTCCCCTCGGTCCACACGATCTACCGCGAGAGCTCCGTCGCCAACGAGCTCGTCGTGGTCTTCACGGAGCCGTGCGCGAACCTCGACGACCTGTACGACGCGACGACGAACGCCGACGGCACGCACTACGACCTGCGCGACTCGCTGGGCGCCCTGCGCGGGCGTCCGACGACGGCGACCGTGGCCGAGGACGGGCTCGTCGTGCGGCTCTCGTTCGGCTTCACGGTCGGCGCGACGGACACGCTCGACGTGTTCGGTTGCACGGACCTGTGCGGCAACCCGCTGCTGCCGGCCTTCGACGTGGCCACGGTCGCCGAGGACACCGCCCAACCCTCGCTGTCGACCGGCTTCTCGACCCTGACCTCCGTGTCGGGCGAGAACAACGACGTCATCGAGGTCGTGTTCGACCGCCCGATGAGCCCGTGGAACCTGACGGATCCGGGCCGCTTCGAGGTCACGGGGCCGGGCGGCCTCCTCAACCTGGACTTCGCCACGTTCGAGTTCGACGGGCTGTCCACGGTGTGGATCCGCCTGCGCGCGAGCACCGGCAACAACCTCACGACCGGCGCGAACTACACCGTCTCCGTGAACGACGTGTTCTCCGCGCAGGCGACCGAGCGCACGAGCGCGGACACCGAGACGCCGATCGTCGCGGTGGGCGACTCCACGGCGCCCGTCGTGGCCGCGTCGGGCGTGCGGCTGGATCCGAGCGACGCCAACTCGCTGCTCGTGACGAGCGACGAGACCGTCGACGCGACGGAATCCGCGGTCGCGGCCAACTACGACCTGAACAGCGGCACGCTCGCGACCTCCGCCACGCGGATCGGCGCGCGCGTCGTCCGCGTGACGTTCCCCGTCGCTCCGACGGCGGGCGACACCCTCGACTTCACGATCTCCGACCTGGCCACGAACGCGACGGGCACGATCAGCCGCGTCGTGACCGCGGCCGACGCGACCGCGCCGCTCGTGACCTCGGTCACGGGGACGATCGTGCCGGGCTACGGCCGCGACTACGTCGACGTCGTCTTCGACGAGCCGGTCACGACCGCGGTCCTCGCCGGCTCGAACTGGTCGGTGTCGAGCAACGGCTCGCCGCTCGCCCTGACCGGTTCGCGGATCACGATGCTCGGCACGAGCAACACGGTCCGTATCGTCCTGGGCAGCAGCTCGGACCTCGATGCGGCGGGCAACGTCTCGATCACCGTGAACAGCGCCACGGACTACTCGGGGAACGCGATCGCGGCACCGGTCACCCTGGCGGGGTCGGTGTCGGGCGACTCGACGCCTCCGGCAGCGCTCCAGTCCTTCGTGAACTGGCGCCTGGATCCGACCGGCACCACGGTCGACGTCTGGTTCGACGA
>JBGAOR010000116.1:0-14565 GCA_044221705.1 Planctomycetota bacterium | reverse complement strand
TTCACGGTGAACAACACGCTGGCGCAGATGCGCGACGGGATGGGGCGGTTGGTGCGCAGGAACTGGGGGCACTCGAAGCTCGAGCGCAACCTGGGCTGGCACTTATGGGCGTGGATCCTGTGGCGGAACTACGCGCGCGAGATCACGTGCGGGAGTCGGCAGGTGTCGGCGGCGTCGGCGACGAGCGTGACGACCCGGAGGATCCGGCCGCGCGAGTTCTTCGAGTGGGTCGATCGATTGCCGGCGGCTTCGTGAACGTGGTGCTGGCGGCGGGCCCAGGCCCGCCCGGCCCGGTTCTCCAACCACGCAACTGGGTCAGTTTCCGGTTCCGTTGGTTTGCAGCCTCTGCGCCAGCGCCATCAATGCCGCCCGGTTCTCCAAGTTCCACAGCCCCTGACCCACCAACCCCGGCAGGAGTTCGCTACCGCCGAGCATCTCCTCCGCGCGCTGCAGGTACAGCGGGTTGCCCGTGAGTTCGTACGCGTACGCCAGCGAACTCCAGCATTGCCAGCCGTCGCCGCCGTCGGCGGTGCCGTCGGGCGGCGGGGGGCCGCAGAAGGGGGTGTGCGTGAAGTCGGCGTCGCCGACGGCGAGCTTGCTCCAGGGCGCGTGGTCGGCGTCGCTCCAGCCGGGTGCCGTCGCCATCGCGCGGAACGACTGGCGCAGCACGTGGCGGAGCATGTTCGCGCGGGCGGGTTCGACGCGGTCGAACACCGTCTCGACTAGGCCCACGAGCGCGTGCTCGGTGATCGCCTGCTCGATCGACTGGCGCGCGCGGTAGTGTCCGCCGAAGAGCTGCTCGTAGATCGTCGCCTGGATGAAGCCGCTGCAGTCGGATTGCCCGGCGTCGACGACGTCCGCCACGCGCGCGAACCACGGTCGGGTGCGTCCGCGCCACTCGGGTTCGGCGAGCGCGTACCAGGCCGTCGCGGCGTCCATACCCCAGGCTTCGAGGCGGCCGAATGTGAACCCCTGGCCCGGATTCGCCGCGACGTAGTGCTCGTCCGTGCCGAGCCCGGTCGAGATGTAGTGGCCGTAGTCGCTGTTCGGCAACTCGTTGTAGGACAGGCGGAAGAGCGCGGCGTGCAGCGCCAGCGCCTCCTTCGCGAGCGTGTCGTTGCCGAGCCACGCCAGCGCCTTCGCCGGACCCGTGTAGCGGACGAGGTGTTCCAGGTCGATCGGCTGGTGCGCGCGCAGAGCCGCCTCGTAGGCCGGAGCCCGGCCCTGCGCCTGCACGGCGTCCACCTGGAATTGCGGTGCGCTCGTGAACCCGAAGGGATCCGCGGCCCACAGGAGCGGCGTGAGGAAGCACCAGATGGGCAGCCACTCGCCGTGGACGCCCTGTTCCGTCCAGCGCGAGTACTCGGCCGGCTGGCCGCCCTCGTCGTACAGCGCGACGGGTTGCCGGTCGGTCAGCATGCGGTGGCGGACGGCGAGCAGCCGGTAGCCCGTGTTCGACGCGATCTCGACCGCGCGCAGCCCGGCGTAGAGGTCGATCTCGTCGCCGCCGGCCATGCCGCCGTGCTCGATGCCCCAAGGGTGTGCCCACCCGAGCGCCGGCGAGAGGATCGGGTATCCGGGTGCGGACCCCGTGCGCAGCGCATCGGCGGCGAAGTCGTAGTCGCTCTGGATGTCGTTCGCGAGGACCGCGCCGGAGATGTGGTCGAGCTTCGGGAGCACGTGCTTCTGCGGGAAGTACCGCGCCGTCTCGGGGTTCCACCACGAGTACAGGGCGCGGCCGTCCGCCGTCGTGCCTCGCCGTGCGAAGCCCAGGTTCCGGTCGCGCGCGTAGTCCACGGCTCGGTCCGCGTCCGCGGTCCGCGAGAGCACGAGGCGCCGCACCGTCTGCGCCTGGATGGGGAAGACGTGCAGTTTGCCGCCGCCCATGCGCTGGATGAGCGGGATGCGCGTCCATTCGGCGGTTTCCTGCGGATCGCCCGTCGCGACGTCGGCGTCGTCCTGCTGCGCGGTCCACCCGGGCGGCAGCCACAGATCGAGCACGTCGAAGTAGATCGTGCCGACCGGGTCGTCGGCGTTGGTCGACGGGTCGTGCCCGCTGTGCCCGTTGTGGAGTGCGAGATCGAGCGAGACGACCGGTTCTCCCGACCAGGTGCGGAAGAACGCGTGCACGCCCATCATGTGAGGGAGCGTCCCCGTGGGACCGTACGCCGGGGCCACGGGTGTCAGCGCGGTCACGACGCGCCATTCGCGGCAAGCCGTACCATCGCGCAGCGGTTTCGCCGAGAGTTCGGGCGCGCGCAGCTCGGCCGTGTACTCGTTGCCGAACACGTCGTGGGCGGAGAGCCGCAGGTGCGCGGCCGGCCGCAGGACCGCTTCGACCGCGGGATGCGTCTCGAACGAGCCGCGCGCGTGGGGCGCCTCGAACACCGCGTACTCGATGCGCGCGCCCCTGGGCGCCGATTCAGGACGCCGTACGCGCCCGAGCACCTCGATCACGTCGGCTCCCGATGCCTCGTCGGGATACCGCGAGACGATCTCGACCTGTGTCGGCACCAACTCGCCATCGGAGTCCCGGATGGCGAACGGCATCGCGCCGTCCTCCCGGGGGAAGGTGCCGCGCGGGACGGGGATCGTGCCGCGCAACACGAACTCGCGCGACGAGGGCGCTTCGAGCACGAGGCGGGCGACTTCGGCGACACCACCGAGAGTGCCATGCGCCGCCAACGTGGACTGGACTGCCGGACCGCAGGCCGCCAGGAGGAGCAGCGCGCCAGTCAGCGCGACTCGGAGCTTCGAATGGGAATGGGCACGGACACACCGAGGACGCACGGCGGTCTTCCTCTGCGCGAGATGCATCGACCGCTGGGAGGCGGCGGGGGGTCTCCCGCGGGGTCTGCCCGTGACGACGCGTCACGACCTGGAGAGGACGGCGACAGTAAGGCCAGGAGGCGAAAAGCGCAGCCCGCCCGGGCGGGATTCGCGCGGGATTTCTGCCGGTGGGCCGGCCGAATTTCGCGTCCAGGACCCGGACGCCGCCGCGGGTGGGGCCCGGGCCAGCACCCGGGCTCGGGCAGCCTCTCGGCGACCCGCCGCGCCGCGGCTCAGCCGCCTCCCACGAGGCCCGAAGCCGCGTCTCGGGCTTGCGGCGCGTCAGTTCCGCGGCGCGGATTCGGTCGCCATCGTCTGCACCAGCTGAGTCAGTGCGGCGCGGTTCTGCCAATTGACCATCGGGTTCCCCGTCAGCGTGGAGACGAGATCGGATCCGAGCATGTCGGCCGCCTTCTCCAGGAACAGTCCGTCGTGCGTGAGCTCGTAGGCGTACGCGAGGCTCGACCAGGCCTGGTAGTGATCCGCGAACCCGTAGTTCCCGTCGGCGGGGATGGTCGTGCAGTACGGGGCCTGGGCCATGTCGAACGGCCCGGTGGCCATCATCGCCCACGGGCCGTGGTACACGTCGCTCCACACGTAGGGCGAGACCATCGCGTAGTAGGCACGACGCAGCACCTCGTTCAGTCGGCTCTCGAGCGCGTCGTCCGTGCCTTCGATCACGGTCTCGCGCAGGCCGGTCAGCGCGTTCTCCATGATCGCCGCTTCGATGGACTGGCGGCAGCGGTACTGGCTGTTGAAGACGTTGTACTGCGGCGTCGACTGGATGACGCCGCTGCACGTGGACTGGCCGCGCTCGATCATCGCGACGAGATCGCGCACCCACGGTTGCAGCGCGGAACGCCACGAGTCGTCGGCCGACGAGTACGCGCACAGGACGGCGTCGAGACCCCAGGATTCGCCGCGGCCGTAGCACAGTCCGAGGCCGGGGTAGTTCTGGACGTAGTTCTTCATCGCCAGCATGCCCGTCGAGATGATGTTCCCGTACAGATCCTGCGGCAGCGTCGAGTAGCCGAACAGGAAGCCCTCCGCCTGTGCGCGCAGGTCCTCCTTCGCGAGCGTGTCGTTGTCGAGCCACATGCAGACCTTGGCCGAGCGCGTGTAGCGCACGAGGTGCTGCCAGTCGATCGGCGCGTACCCGAGCAGCTCGCCCTCGTACCACGGCGCTCTCCCGGACGCGGCGACGGCCGCGACCTGGTGCGCGGGAGCGGAGCCGTATCCGAACGGGTCCGAGGCCCACAGCATCGGACCGTTGAACCACCACACGGGCAGGTAGTCGCCGCCCGGCGCGTGCACGACCCACTCGCTCCAGCGCGCGGGCCGGCCGTCGGCGTTGAACATGACGTTCGGCTGGCGGTCCGTGTACATGCGCAGGCGCAGCTGCGCGGCGCGCACGCCCTCGACCGACGCGGCCTGGGCCACGTCGACGCCGTCGTAGAGGTAGATCTCGGCGCCGCTGACCATGCCGCCGTGCTGGATGCCGAACGGGTGCGCCCAGCCCAGGTTGCCCGACTCGATCGGGTAGGTGCCGGTCGCGCCGGTCGTGACCTGGTTCGAGAGCGCGGTCCATTCGCCGGCGAGTTGCGCGCGCAGCGGCGCTTCCATCTCGACGCCCAGGCTGGGGATCGGGTGGCGCTGCGAGAACCATCGACCGAGCTCGCCGTGCCACCACGAGAAGTACTCGAGGCCCGTGGCGCTCGTGCCCTCGCGACAGAAGGCCAGGCCCTCCTCGCGCAGGAAGGCCGCCGCGCGCGCTTCCGTGCCGGCGCGCGCGATGACGAGACGTCGTTCGAACTGCGCGAACGCCGGCATGACGTGCAGCGCGCCGCCCTCGATCGGTCGCACGAGCTGCTTGATCGCGCGTTCGCCGTTCGCGACGCACGGTCCGGCCCAGGGGTTGTCGGTCGCCTCCAGGACGACCCAGCCCGCCGGCACGGAGAGCTCGAGCGCGTCGAAGTAGACCTTGCCCAGCGGGTCGTCCTCGTGCGTCGTCGCGTCGCGCCCGCTGAAGGCGTTGTGGACGCGCAGGTCGAGCGACACGAAGTCCTCGCCGGTGTAGCGCGACACGTAGGCGTGCGCGCCCATGAGGTGCGGCAGCGTCGCGGTCGGTCCCGTCGTCGGCGCGACGGGCATCAGCACCTCGTGCGTCGCGACCTCGGACATGACGCGCCCGCGCTTCTGCGATCGCGCCGTGCCGCCGCCCGAGCGCGCGTCGGCGAACAGGTCCGCGGTGTACTCCTGACCGAACACGTCGTGCGCGCGCAGGACGATCGCGCCCGGTTCCTCGAGCAGGTTCTCGACGTGCACGGACGGATGGCACTGACCCGCGCCGTGCGGCTGATAGACGACCTCGTAGCGGACGCGCGCGCCGGGGGCGATGCCGGCCGGGCGATCGGCGCGCGCGAGGATCTCGACGACGTCCGCGCCGTCCTCGGCGCGCGGCCAGCGCGAGACGGTCTCGACCTGCGCCACGAGCGCGATCCCGTCGGGTCCCCGCAATTGGAACGGCACGCTCGAGGTCGGCGCCACGAACGCTCCGGCCGGCACGGGCATCGTGCCGTGGACGACGTACGGCGTGATCGAGGGGACCACGACCTCGAAGGAGCCCACGACGTCCCCGGCCACGGCCAGATCGCCGAGCGAGGGCGGCGGGCCGTCGTCGACGACGCCTTGTCCGCCGCTCGGGCCGCCGCTCGTTCCGGTCCCGCCGCCGTCGAGGCCGAAGTCGGCCCCGCAACCGCCGAGGAGGAACGCGCCGGCGAAGGCCGATGCGAGGATCCGGAACGCGTGGTGACGCGGACCGCCGTGGATGAGCACGCCGCCCTGCGGGCGCGCTCGACTGCCGAACATCATGGGAGCCTCTTCTCGGGGAGGCGCCTGCCAGCGGCTCCCACGCGCAACTGTTCGGTCCGCGGCCTCGCCGTTCTGGAATCGGAGCGTTCGCGAGGCGGCGCATCCGCCGCTCTTGCCGCGCGCCGCGCGGAGGACGATGCTCGCGCGCCTCATGACGAGCTGGTCACCGAAGCGGAAGATCCTGCTGTCCCTCGGCGTCCTCGTGTTCGGGCTCCTGGCGCTCGAGGCCGCGGCGCGCGTGCGCTTCTACTCGCAGTACGGAACGTTCTTCCGCGTGCACACGTTCGCGGTGGATCCGGCCACGGGCCTGCGCATCCCGCCGCCGTCGCGCGACACGGGCGCGATCCGCATCGACAGCCGCGGTTTCCGCGGCGACGAGATCCAGGTCCCGAAACCGGCCGGCCGGATCCGCGTGGCGTTCCTGGGCGCGTCGACCACGTTCTGCGCGGAGGCCTCGAGCAACGCGGCCACCTGGCCGAGCCTCGTGTGCGACGCGCTGCGCGCCGCGCATCCCGGTGCGGACATCGACTTCGTGAACGCCGGCGTCGCGGGGTACGTGCTCGACGACATCCAGAAGAACCTGGAGCTGCGCGTGGCGCCGCTCCAGCCCGACGTCATCGTCTTCTACGAGGCGACGAACGACCTCACGAAGTGGACGCGCGACCTGGCGCGCGCGCAGGGCGTCTACACCGGACACTCGGACGGCGAGGGATGGTTGGCGGAGACCTCGCTCGCCTGGCACCTGATCGAGAAGAACCTGCTCGTGCGCGCGCGGCAGAAGGAGGCCGCCGCGGCCGCGGGCCGGCTCGTGTGGGACGAGGCGCGCGTCTTGCCGCCGTTCCGCGAGCGCCTCGAGAAGCTCGTGAAGCGCGCGCGCGAGATCGCGCCGTGCGTCGCGCTCGTGACGTTCTCCCAGGCCGCGCGCGCCGGCCAGGACGAGGCGCAGCAGGCCGCGGCCTGCATCACCCACGCCTACTACATGCCCTACATCAGCCACGCCGCGGTCGTGCAGGGTTTCGCGGCGTACAACCGCGCGATCCGCGATGTCGCGCGCGAGCAGGGCACGGCGCTCGTCGAGGGCGAGGACTCGATCCCGGCCGACGCCGAGCACTTCGCCGACTCCGTGCACTTCACCGACGCGGGCTGCGTCCTGCAGGCGCGGCGGGTCGCGGACGGATTGCTGGCCGATCCCTGCGTGCGCGCGCTGCTCGCGCGCTGAGGACCGAAGCTCAGGCCTCGCGGCGTCCGGCGGCTTGAGCCGCGTGGATCGCCGCCTCGCGCGCGGCGCGCTCCAACTCGCACTCGGTCATCTCGACGACCATGTCGGCGAAGGCCTTCGTCGGCCGCCATCCGAGCTGCGCCCGCGCCCGGCGTCGCCGCACCAGGTCGTCGACGTCGAGCAGCCGCAGGAGCGCGGCGTCCACGTCGACGTGGTCGCGCCAGTCGAGGTGCACGTGCGCGAACGCGACCTCCAGGAGCTCGCGCACGCTGTGCGGTCACGCCGGTCGCGACGACCCAGTCGCCGGGTTCGTCCTGCTGCAGCATGCGCCACATCGCGTCGACGTAGTCGGGCGCGTAGCCCCAGTCGCGTCGCGCCTGCAGGTTGCCCAGCGCGAGCCGTCCGCCCATCTCGAGCCGGATGCGCGCGGCCGCGCGCGCGACCTTGCGCGTCACGAACTCCTCGCCGCGCCGCGGGCTCTCGTGGTTGAACAGGATCCCGTTGCAAGCGAACAGCCCGTAGGCCTCGCGCGCGATGACCGTCGCCTGGTGCGCCAGGACTTTGGCGGAGCCGTACGGCGAGCGCGGGCGGAACGGCGTGGTCTCGCTCTGCGGCGCCGGCGCGCCGCCGAACATCTCGCTGGATCCGGCCTGGTAGTAGCGCACCGCGCGTCCGGAGCGGTCGCGGTGCGCGCGTACGGCCTCCAGCATGCGCACCGCGCCGAGTCCGGTCGCGGCGATCGTCGACTCGGGAGCCGCGAAGCTCAGCCCCACGTGGCTCTGCGCCGCCAGGTGGTAGACCTCGTCGGGGTCCGCGCGTTCGACGATCGCGCGCAGGCCGAGGGCGTCGCCCAGGTCGCCGTCGTGGAGGACGAGGTCTGCGTTGCGCTCCGGTCCCTCGACGAGGTGCGCGATGCGCGCCAGCGTCGCGGACGAACGGCGGCGCACGAGGCCGTGCACCCGGTAGCCGCGCGCGAGCAGGAATTCGGCCAGATAGCTGCCGTCCTGTCCGGTGATCCCGGTGATGAGCGCCCTGCGTCCCATGTGAATCGCGCGGAAGCGCGGGCCGGACGGACGAGCCGCCGCGCGCGTTCTTCCGAGGTGTCTGTGTCTCACGGTGCGTCGCGGGACGCAAGCGCCGTCTCGCGCGCGGTCCAGGCGATCGTCGCGTCGAGGTCCTCGAGCGGCCGCCAGCCCGTCCTCTCGCACAGACGCGACGCGTCGGCGATCCAGGCCGCGCCGGTCCCGGGCGCGAACTCGATCGCGCTCTTGGACCCGAGCGCGCGAGCCAGCCTCTGGGCGACGTCCGACAGCCGCAGCGCGCGTCCCGAGCCGACGTGAAAAGTGCGCTCGCGCGGGCTCGGCATCTCGAGCAGCCCGCGCAAGGCCCGCGCGACGTCGCGCCCGTCGGTGAGATCGCGCACGCCGTCGGGGCCGGCGAGGCGCACGCGCTCTGCGCCGGCCGCGAGCCGCGCGAGCAGGTCGGGAACGAAGAGCCCGCGCGGCAGGTGGGGACCGAGGCTGCCGAAGAGCCGCGCGACGACGACGTCGAGCTCGTCCGCGCGCGAGAGCGCGAGTCGCTCGACCGCGGCCTTCGCGAGGCCGTAGTCGCCGGCCGGCGCGACGACGGCGCTCTCGTCGAGCGGGGCGATCGACGGCGCCAGCACGTGCGCGCTCGACGCGACGATCACGCGCGCGCCCGGCGCGTGCCGCGCGAGGTGGTCCAGAGCCCTCTCGGCGATGCGCAGCGTCGCGCGGCCTTCGGCGTCCGCGTGGAAGCGCGCCGGGACGCTCGGACCGGCGAGCAGGACGGCCGCGTCCCACGGCGCGTCGGGGATCGGCAGCACGCCGTCCGCGGCGAGGTCGACGCGGCGCGAGCGGTGCGCCGCATCGTCGTCCGCCGTGCGCGCCCAGCACTCGACGGTGTGACCGGCGCCGACCAGCTCTCGCGCGAGGAGGCGCCCGAGGAATCCCGTGCTGCCGAGGACGAGGATGCGCATCGTGCCGCGATCCTCGCGTCACCCGCGGCGCGGCACCAGCGCGGTCCTCAGGCGCCGTCCTCCGGCGCGGTCCTCAGGCGCCGGCGGGCGGGAGGCGCAGGCGCCAGGTCATGCGGCCGCGTGCGCGGTTCGCGAGCGACAGGTGTCCACCCTGTCCGGCGACGATGCCGGCCGCCGCGGCCAAGGCGTTCGGGCCGAGCTCGGGGAAGAGATCCGTCAGGCTGTAGGGCGGAACGATGTCGCCCTCGGGCACGCCCTCGAGCGGACCGCTCGGGAAATCCAGCGCCAACTCGATCCAGGCGCCGTCGTCCGCCTCGACCTTCTGGACCTGCGCGCGCACGAGGTCGCCCTTGCGCGACGTGCAGCGGACGAGGAAGAAGACGGCGTCGAGCGCTTGCGAGAGCAGCTGGCGGTCCGAGCGCACGGAGGCGCCCGGCACCGTCTTGAACTGGCAGCGCGGCGCGTCCGGTCCGCTCTGCGCGAGGTTCGACGCGAACACGTGCACGATCTCGCCCAGGTCGAACGTCTGCGACCCGATGGGCGGCGGCGCAGCGACGTAGCCCAGCGTGCGCGTGAACTGCAAGAGGCGCGCGACCTCACCCTCGAGCTCGCGCAGCCGCGAGCGAGCGTCGTCGAGGTCGCCCTCGTCGATCTCGGGCGCGGCGTCGGCCAGCATCTTCAGCGAGAGATCGATGCGCTGCGCCGCGTCGGCGAGGTCCGCGACCTGCATGCGCCACCAGGGCGGCGCATCGATCGCCGCGCCGCGTTCGTGCGCGGCGATCCCGAGCTCGGGCACGGTGGCGTCCGCCGCGCGTGCTCCGGCGCTCGCCTCCTGCGGCGTTTCGGCCTGCTCGAACTCCGCGGGCGTCGAGAAGGGAGCGTCGGCGGGGGAGGACTCGATCTCGAGCGCGTCGTCGGGGTCCGGCCGCGCGAGTTCGTCTCCCGCGTCCTGGTCCAGGATCGCGCGCACCTGCTCGAGCTCCTCGGTATCCGCTCGAACCAGGTCGCGCGGCGGGACCGCGCGCGACGGCGACCCGGATCCTTGGCTCGGCGCCGGCGCCGGCGGCGCCGCGGCGGGAGCCCGTGGGTTCCGCGCGCCGCTCCCGCCCGCGCCCTGCGCGATGGCGACGAAGGCCGCGAGCTCCTCGACGTCGGGCGGCCACGACGCGAACCGCTGCGCGCCGAGGACGCGCGCCGTGCGCGAGCGCGGATCCGTTCCGATCAACACGAGTTCGAAGTTCGCGCGCGCGGCCTGGAACCGCCGCACGTAGCCGACGTCCTCCAGCGGCGTGGCGTCCACGTCGAGGAGCAGGAGGCCGGCGCGCGCGTCCTGGAGTCCGAGCTCGGCCAGGTCGCCGAACGCGCGTGCCTCGACGCCGCGCGGAGCGGCGAGGACGGCCAGGACGGCCGCCAGCTCCTCGGCGCGCGGACCCGGGCCCACGAGCAGGACGCCGGGCGCGGCGCGCGGATCCCGGGCGGGCGAGGGAAGCATCGGTCCGATCCTATCGACGGCGAAGGGCTCGGCAAGTCCGGGCTCGCGCAGGAACGCGCAATTCCGGGTCGGGGGTTGGGCCGGGCGGCGCGCGGGAAACGCTCAACCTCGGCCCGCGGATCGGGCGAGGTATCCTCGCCCGCAGGTCCCGATGACGTCCACGCCTTCGATCTCGGTCGTCGTCCCGGTCTTCGAGGAGGAAGAGAACCTGCGGCCCCTCCAGGCCGAGATCGCCCGCGCCCTGGACGCCCTGGGCGAGCCGGCCGAGATCGTGTACGTCGACGACGGCTCCCGCGACGCGAGCCTGGCCGTCCTGCTCGAGATCCGCCGCGCCGATCCGCGCGTGCGCATCGTCCAGTTCACGCGCAACGCGGGCCAGACCGCGGCGATGGCGGCCGGCTTCGACCACGCGCGCGGAGAGATCGTGATCACGCTCGACGCCGACATGCAGAACGACCCGGCGGACATCCCGCGGCTCGTGCTGGAACTGCGCAGCGGCTTCGACGTCGTCGCCGGTTGGCGCAAGGAACGGCACGACGGGTTCGTCCTGCGCCGGCTGCCCTCGATGGTCGCGAACCGTCTGATCGCCTGGGTCACGGGCGTCGCGATCCACGACACGGGTTGCACGCTGAAGGCGTTCCGGCGCGAGGTCGTGCGCAGCATGCTCATCTACGCCGAGCAGCACCGCTTCCTGCCGGCGATGGCCGCGGGCAGCGGCGCGCGCGTCACCGAGCTCGTCGTGAACCACCGTCCGAGGCGCTTCGGCCGCAGCAAGTACGGCATCGGACGCGCGACGCGCGTGCTGCTCGACCTGATGTCGATCCAGCTCACGGCGAAGTTCTCGCACCGGCCGATGCAGTTCTTCGGGTTGATCGCGGCGGTGTTCGCGGCGATGCTCGCCGTGTTCCTGGGTTACTGCGCCGTGCACGCCGACACGATCGACTTCGACAACGCCTGGGGGCGGGTGGCGCTGATCACGTTCATGCTGCTCTTCATGGTGTGCGCCTACTTCCTGATGCTCGGGTTCCTGGCCGAGCTCGCCGTCCGCGCCAGCGGGCTGCACGGCGACGACGGCCGCCGGCTCATCGTGTCGGGGCCGAAGCGATGACGTTCACCCCCGAGGAGACGCCGCTCGCGCCGGCCGCGCGCGAGCCCGAAGTCGCGCCCGCCGCGGAGGGATCTCCGGCCGCGGCCGCGCCGGTTCCCGAATCCGTCGGTCCGGGCGCCGACGCGGCCAGCGCGCGCCGCGAGAACGGGGCCTCCGAGCCGCGCGCTCCGAAGAAGAAGGCGCCCAAGCGCGCGCCGGCCGAGGCTGCGCCTGCGCCCGCCGCGCCGAAGGGCGGCCCGCCGGAGGTCACGGTGATCGTGCCGATCTCCACGGGAGACGGCCGCGTGCGCGAGGTCGTCACCGCCCTCTCGGCCGAGCTCGAGCGCCTGGGGCGCGCCCACGAATTCGTGCTCGTCTTCGACGGCGTCCGCGGTCCCGCGTGGTCGGAGGCCGAGGCGCTCTCGCACGAGAGGCCCGGGGTGGTCGTGTCGATCGCGTTGCAGGAGAAGTTCGGCGAGTCGATGTGCCTGTCGGCCGGACTCCAGCGCGCGCGCGGGCGGATCGTGGTGACCTCGCCACAGTACGTGCAGGTCGATCCGTACGAGCTGTCGAACATGCTGGCCGCGATCGACGGCGGTGCCGACCTCGTCTCGCCCTGGCGGCATCCGCGCATCGACCCGGTCCTCAACCGCATCCAGTCCGCGGCGTTCAACCAGGTCATGCGCTGGATCCTGCACGCGCAGTTCCACGACCTGAACTGCACGTTCCGCGCGATGCGACGCGAGGTGCTGCGCGACGTCCCGATCCACGGCGACATGTATCGCTTCCTCCCGGCAATCGCTTCCCGACAGGGCTTCAAGGTCGTGGAGCTCCAGGTCCGACACCTGAAGGAATGGGGCGGCAAGGGATTCTTCGGGCCGGGCGTGTACGTGCGCCGGGCGCTCGACGTGCTGGGCGTAGTCTTCCTCTCGAAGTTCACGCTGAAGCCGCTGCGCTTCTTCGGCAGCGTCGGCGGACTCTTCCTGCTCGCCGGCACGATCCTGTGCACGACGATCGCGGTGCAGGGCTGGGTGATGGGCAACGGGCCGGTCGTCTCGCGGTCCCTGTTCCTGGTCGGCGTGCTGCTCGCGGTCCTCGGCGTGCAGGTGATCGGCTTCGGTCTCGTGGGCGAGATCATCATCTACACGCGCGCCAAGAACGTGCGCGAGTACCGCGTCGAAAAGGTGTGGGAGGGCTCCGATGAGCCAGGCGACGGCGATGGGGGCTCGACGCCCGGCCGCTGACGCGGGGCTCATGCCGACGTCGGTCCAAGGCCCGCTCGATCCAGCCGATGCCGCGGGCGCGGAGGCTGGCGCTCCGGCGACGCCGGAAGATCTGGTGGTCCGCGCGCTGACGCGCGCGGACGATGCCGCGCGCGACGCCGTGGTGCGCGCCAGCGCGGCGGGCTCGTTCTTCCACCTCGCCGGCTGGGAACGCGCGGTCGAGAGCGTCTTCCACCACGAACCGCGCTCCCTGGGAGCATTCCAGGGCGGCGACCTCGTCGGCGTGCTGCCGCTCATGCTCTGCCGGACGCCGACCTTCGGGCGGCACCTCGTGTCGATGCCGTACGGCGTCTACGGCGGGCCCGCGTCGAGGACGTCCGCCGCGGACGTCGCGCTCGTCGAGGCCGCGTGCCGGCTGGCGGAGGAAGAGCGCGTGGGCCGCCTCGAGCTGCGCTGCGAGAACGATCCGGGCGTGCCCGGGCTCGTGGGCTCCGATCTCTACGCCGCGTTCGTGCAGGACCTGCCGTCCGATCCCGAGGAGATCTGGACGCGCATGCCGAAGCGCGCGCGCGCCGAAGTGCGCAAGACGATCGAACGCAACGGGCTCTCGATCAGCGAGGGGCCGTGGTACGCGGACGACCTGTACGCGCTGTTCCACCGCAGCAAGAAGCACCTCGGATCGCCGGCGCTGCCGCGCGCCTGGTACCAGGCGCTGATCCGCGAGCTCGGCGCGGGCGTGCTGGTCCACGTCGCGCGCGCGTCGTCGCAGCCGCTCGCGGCGACGATGTCCTTCGTGCACGGCGACAAGCTCGACTTCTACTACATCGGCGTCACCGACGACGCGAACCGCACCTACAACGTGACGAACTTCCTCGTAACGCGCCTGCAGGAGATGTGCGTGCGCCGCGGGCTCAAGCGCTTCGACCTGGGCCGCAGCCGCGTCGGATCCGGGCCGTACCAGTTCAAGAAGAACCAGGGCTTCGAGCCGCGCACGCTGGCCTACCGCTACAAGCTGGTGAAGAGCCGCGAGCTGCCCAACTTCAACCCGAGCAACCCGAAGACGGAGAAGCTGCGCGAGACTTGGGCGAAGCTGCCCGACTGGGCGACCCGCGCGCTCTCGGACCGCTTGATGCGCTACCTGCCCTGACGCATCCGCTCGAGGATCGCGGAGACCGCTTCGTCGAGACGATCGGTGACGATCTCGGGTTCGGGCGCGATGCGCTCGCGCTCCGCGTGGCCCTTGCCGGAGAGCACGAGCGCCGCGTGCGCGCCGGCCGCGCGTCCGGCCTCCACGTCGCGCGCGGCGTCGCCGACCATCCAACTCGCCGCGAGGTCGAGGCCGCGCTCCTGTGCGGCGCGCAGGAGGAGTCCGGGCTCCGGCTTGCGACAGCCGCAGGCTCGCCGCAACGCTCCGACACCCTCGGTCGGATGGTGCGGACAGGCGTAGATCGCGTCGACGCGCGCGCCCTGCTCGGCGAGGAGCTCGCCGAGCCGCGCGTGGATCGCCGCGAGACCCTCCTCGTCGATCCAGCCGCGCGCGACGGCGCTCTGGTTCGTGACCACGATCGCCGGAACGCCGGCCAGGTTCAGCGCGCGCACGCCGGCGGCGGCGCCGGGGAGCAACTCGACCTGATCGGGGCGCAGGACCCACTCGTCCTCGCGCGTCAGCACGCCGTCTCGGTCGAGGAAGACGGCTGGGCGCGTCGCGCCGCCTGTCACTGCTGGCGGTCCGCGGGCACGGCGGCGGGATCTGGCGCGGGTTCGGGCGTCGGTGCCGGCTGCGCGGGCGCGCCCGCTGCGGCGCGCGACCCGGCCTTGCCGCGGACCCCCGGGACCTCGTCCGAC
>JBGAOR010000115.1:0-14821 GCA_044221705.1 Planctomycetota bacterium | reverse complement strand
CAGCGCCTCGCGCGGACCGCCGAGTCGCGTCAAGCCCAGGAGGCCCAGCATGCTGGCCGAGCGCAGGATCTGTCGTCGTCCGAGTACGGGGCTGAAGAAGTCGTCGTCGTGCATGGAACCGTGCTCTCGCCGTGAGGTGTTCGGGCCGGCGCACACGACGCGCGACAGGCACGTCCAGCCCTCCGACCGCTCGAACCTAGCCGGACCCTCGGAAACGGAAACGCCCGCGCGAGGAATCCTCGCGCGGGCGTTAGGACGCGCTTCAGAGCGCGTGCTGGGTCAGCCGACTGCGACCGGCGCGCGCGCGCCCTCGAGCAGTCCGGCCGCGGCGAGCGCCTTCTCCATCTCCTCGCCGAGCCGCGCCGGGCTCTTGCACATGCGCACGCCGGCCTTCTCGAGCGCGGCGACCTTGTCCGCGGCGGAGCCCTGTCCGCCGGAGATGATCGCGCCGGCGTGGCCCATGCGGCGTCCCGGCGGCGCGGTCTGGCCGGCGATGAAGCCGACCATCGGCTTCTTCACGTTCTTCGCGATGTACTCGGCCGCGCGCTCCTCGGCGTTGCCGCCGATCTCGCCGATCATGACGATCGCGTCCGTCTCCGCGTCGGCGTTGAAAGCCGTCAGGACGTCCACGAAGTTCGTGCCGTTCACGGGGTCGCCGCCGATGCCGACGCACGTCGACTGGCCGATGCCGCGGCTCGTGAGCTGCCACACGGCCTCGTACGTCAGCGTGCCCGAGCGCGACACGACGCCCACGCGGCCGGCCTTGTGGATGTAGCCGGGCATGATGCCGATGCGGCACTTCGCCTTGGGCGTGATGACGCCCGGGCAGTTCGGGCCGACCAGCCTGGTCTTCGTCCCCGGTTGCGCGAGGCGCTCCGTCACCTTGATCATGTCGAGCACCGGGATGCCCTCGGTGATCGCGACGACGAGTTCGATCCCGGCGTCGATGGCCTCGAGGATCGCGTCGCCGGCGAACGCCGGCGGGACGAAGACGACGCTGGCGTTCGCGCCGGCCTTCTCGCGCGCCTCGTGGCAGCTCTTGAAGACGGGCAGGCCGAGGTGCGTGGTCCCGGCCTTCTTGGGGTTCACGCCGCCCACCATCCTGGTGCCGTACTCGAGGCTCTTCTCGGTGTGGAACGAGCCGAAGTCGCCCGTCATGCCCTGACAGATCAAGCGCGTGTTCGCGTCGACGAAGATGCTCATGTCGTTCTTCTCACTTCTTTCCGGCGGCGACCGCGGCACAGATCTTCTTGGCGGCGTCGTCGAGGTCCGTCCCCGACACGATCGGCAGACCCGACTCGGCCAGCATCTTGCGGCCCAGCTCGACGTTCGTGCCCTCGAGGCGCACGACCAGCGGGACCTGGAGCTTGACCTCGCGCGCCGCGGCGATCACGCCGGTCGCGATCACGTCGCACTTCATGATCCCGCCGAAGATGTTCACCAGGACGCCCTTCACCTGCGCGTCGCCGAGGAGGATGCGGAACGCCGCCGTGACCTTCTCCGCGGTCGCGCCGCCGCCGACGTCGAGGAAGTTGGCCGGTGATCCGCCGTAGAGCTGGATCACGTCCATCGTCGCCATCGCGAGGCCGGCGCCGTTCACCATGCAGCCGATGTTGCCGTCGAGCGCGATGTAGGAGAGGTCGTACTTGCTGGCCTCGATCTCCTTCGCGTCCTCCTCGTCGAGGTCGCGCATCTCGAGCAGGTCCTTGTGGCGGAAGAGCGCGTTGCCGTCGAAGACGACCTTCGCGTCGAGCGCCAGGAGCTGGTTCTGCTTCGTGACGATCAGCGGGTTGATCTCGGCGATCGAGCAGTCGAGGTCGACGTACATCTTCGCCAGCGCGGGCAGCATGCGCGCGGCCTGGGGCTCGAGGCCCGGCGCCATCTTCACGCCGCGCACGAGCTTCTGGACGTCCGTCGCCGAGAGGCCCTTCGAGGGCGAGAAGGCGACCTTGACGATCTTCTCCGGGTGCTTCGCGGCGACCTCCTCGATGTCCACGCCGCCTTCCGACGACATCATCATCACGGGCTTCTTCGCCTCGCGGTCGAGCGCGATGCCGAGGTAGTACTCCTTGAGGATGTCGCTGCCCTTCTCGACCCACACGCGGCGGACGAGCTGGCCCTCGGGTCCCGTCTGGTGCGTGACGAGCTTCTTGCCGAGGATCGCCGTGGCGGCGGCGCGGCACTCGTCCTCGCTCCTCACGAGCTTCACGCCGCCGCCCTTGCCGCGGCCGCCGGCGTGGATCTGCGCCTTGACGACCGCCAGCGGCACCTTCAGGGCGCGGAAGGCTTCGACGGCCTCCTCGACGGTGGTCGCGAGGCGCCCCTCGGAGACGGGGACGCCGAAGCGCGCCAGCAGGGACTTGGCCTGGTACTCGTGGATCTTCATCGCGGGTGTCTCGCGGGCCGTGCCGTGCGCGGATTCGAGGTCCAGCGCGCGGGGATTTGAGGCGGAGAGCCTAGCGGCGCGACATGTGGGATGGAACTGCGCGCAGTGCGCACACCCAGGTTGCGGAGCGCGCGGCGGGCTGGTCCCATCTCCCGTCCATGCCGTCCACCTCGCCGCCGACTCAGCCCGGAGCCCTCCTCGTCGACCGGGAGCTCGAGGCCCTGACCGGATCCGCGTTCCGCGTCCGGGTTGGCGCCGCGCCGATCGCGCGGGCACAGATCTCGCCCGCCAGCCTCGACCTGCGCCTCGGGGCGCGCGCGTGGCGGATGCGGTCGGGTTTCCTGCCGGGGCAGTCGAGCGTCGAGGCGCGCATCGACGAATTGGCCCTGTCCGAGCTCGACCTGACGAGAGGCGTCGTGCTCGAGCGCGGCATCCCCTACCTGGCCGAGATCGAGGAGGAGCTCGCGCTCGACCCCGACCTGCGCGCGCGATTCAACCCGCGCAGCTCGACCGGCCGGTGCGACGTGTTCACGCGCGTCCTGTGCTCGGGCCACCCGCGCTTCGACGAGGCGCCGGCGGGCTACTCCGGCCGCCTGTGGATCGAGATCGCGCCGCTGTCGTTCCCGGTGCGCGTCGCGCGCGGCGATCGGCTGGCGCAGATGCGGCTCGCGCGCGGGAACGCCGCGCTCGGCGCGGGCGAGCTGCGCGCGCTGCACGCGCGCACGCCGCTCGTGTACGACGAGCGCGGTCCGGCCGAAGCGCTGGTCGACGACGAGGGCGCGCTCGCGCTGCGCGTCGGACTCGGCGGTCGCGATCCCGCCGGCTGGCGTTCCGCGGCGCACACGGACGTGGTCGAGTTCGCGGTCGAGGGCGCGCACGATCCGGCGGACTTCTGGGAGCCGGTGCACGCTCGCGGAGGGCGCTGCATCCTCGAGCCGGGGAGCTTCTACATCTTCGCCAGCCACGAGCGGCTCGCGATCCCGCCCGACCACGCGGCCGAGATGCTGCCCATCGACGTCGGCGTGGGCGAGCTGCGCAACAACTACGCGGGCTTCTTCGACAACGGCTTCGGCTGGGGTGGCGCGGCTGCATCGCGCGGGACGCCGGCGGTGCTCGAGGTGCGCGCGCACGACGTGCCGTTCCTCGTGGAGGACGGACAACCGTTCTGCCGCCTGCGCTTCTTCCGCACGAGCGGCCGACCGGACCGCCTGTACGGCGAGGGCCGCGCGGCGAGCTACCGGAACCAGGACCTGACGCTGGCGCGCTGTTTCCGGCCGCAGGCTCGCACGTGAGCACGAAGCCGCCGATCGTCGTCGTGCTCGCGGGGCCGAACGGCGCCGGGAAGACGACCGGCGCCGAACGACTGCTGCGCGATCACGTCGCCGTCGCGGAATTCGTCAACGCGGACGTGATCGCGCGCGGGCTGTCGGCCTTCGACCCGGAACGCTCGGCGATGTCCGCGGGTCGGATCCTCCTCGACCGCGTCCACGCGCTGGCGGCGGAGCGCGCGAACTTCGCTTTCGAGACGACGCTCGCTTCCCGGTCCTTCGCGCCGTGGCTGCGCGACCTCGTGAACTCGGGCTTCGAGTTCCATCTCGTGTACCTCTGGCTGCCAAGCCCCGAGGCGGCGATCGCCCGCGTCGCAGCGCGCGTCCGGTCCGGCGGACACGACATCCCCGCCGAGACTGTGCGACGTCGCTATCGGCGGGGACTGCGGAATCTGTTCGACCTCTACCTTCCGATCGCGACCGGTTGGGCGCTGTTCGACGGCGCCGGTCCGAGCCCGACTCCGATCGCACGCGGGACCGCAGGCGGGCCGACGGACGTGCTAGACTCGAAGACGTGGGCCAGGATCCTGGCTCGGCGTGATGATCGAGAAGCGTGAACCCGATCGGCCGGCACGGATGCGCGATACGGCCGGTGTCGCGGCCGCCCTGCGGGCCGGTGCGCGCGATGCGCTCGAGCGCCACAAGAAGCTCGGCGAGTCGATCGTCATCTGCCGCGACGGCCGCGTCGTCGAGGTCCCGCCGGACCAGATCGACGCCGAGCTCGAGCGCGCCGAGCGCGAAGCCGGCCTGCGCTGAACGCTCGGAACGGGCCTCGCGAGGCGATTCCGCGCCGAGGCGAGCGGTCGGAGCGGCGGCATGCGATACTGCGGGGTCCGATATGCACGCCGAAACTCCCACGATGCCGACCCCCGAAGTCCCGACCGAAGCCCCGAACGGGTTCGCGACCCTGGGGATCGCGCCCGAGCTCCTCGCCGGGCTCGCGACCCTCGGATACGAGGAGCCGACGCCGATCCAGCGCGCGGCGATCCCGGCGCTCATCGCCGGCAAGGACCTCTTGGGACAGGCGGCGACGGGCACCGGCAAGACGGCGGCGTTCGCGCTGCCGCTCCTGCACGTGACGCCGGCCGGGCCGCTCGCGCCGGGCAAGCCGCGCGCGCTCGTGCTCGTGCCGACGCGCGAGCTCGCGATGCAGGTCGCGCAGGCGATCCACAAGTACGGCCGCGTGCGCCATGCGACCGTTCTGCCGATCTACGGCGGGCAGTCGATCTGGCAGCAGATCCGCGTGCTCGACCGCGGCGTCGAGGCCGTCGTCGCGACGCCGGGTCGCGCGGTCGACCACCTCGAGCGCGGCACGCTCGTCCTCGACGACGTGCGCCTGCTCGTGCTCGACGAGGCCGACGAGATGCTCGACATGGGCTTCGCCGAGGACCTCGAGAAGATCCTCTCGCGCGCGCCCGCGACGCGTCAGACGGCGCTCTTCTCGGCCACGATGGCGCCGCGCATCAAGACGCTGGCGAACCGGCACCTGAAGGACCCGGTGCAGATCTCGATCGAGAGCGAGCGCACGGCCGCGGGCGCGCTGCCGCGCGTGAAGCAGGTGGCGTACGTGGTGCAGCGCGCGCACAAGCTGACGGCGCTCGGCCGCGTGCTCGACATGGAGACGCCGACCTCGGCGATCGTGTTCTGCCGCACGCGCCTCGAGGTCGACGAGGTCACGGAGTCGATGAACGCGCGCGGCTACCGCGCCGAGGCGCTGCACGGCGGCTTCCCGCAGGAGCAGCGCGACCGCGTCATGGCGCGCTTCCGCGACAACCGCTCGGACCTCCTGGTCGCGACGGACGTCGCCGCGCGCGGTCTCGACATCGACCACGTGAGCCACGTCGTGAACTTCGACGTGCCGACGGAGCCCGAGTCCTACGTGCACCGCATCGGCCGCACGGGCCGCGCCGGACGCGAAGGCGTCGCGATCACGTTCGTCGAGCCGCGCGAGCAGCGGCTCCTGCGCAACATCCAGGACGCGACGCGCCAGAAGATCCCGGTCGAGACGATCCCGACCGTCGCGGACCTGCGCAACCGCCGGCTCGAGCTCACGCGCGCGTCGTTGCGCGAAGCGGTGCTGGGCGGCGACCTCGACGCGTTCCGCAGCGTCGTCGAGGGTCTCGCGTCCGAGCTCGACCTGATGGACGTCGCCGCGGCGGCGGTGAAGATCGCGCACGAGTCGCTGCACGCCGCCTCCGGCGGACAGGCGGACGAGCAGGACGTGGCGTTCGCGCCGCCGCGCGAGGAGCGCCGCGAAGCGCACGGCCGCCCCGGTTGGACCGGTCCCGGCCCCGCGGGACGCGGACCGAAGTCGCGCGGCCCCGAACGCGGACCGCGCGAGCGCGCGCCGCGCGGCGGCCCGAGGATGGACGGCCCGAGGATGGACGGCCCGCGCACCGGGCCCGACACGGCACGGATCCACATCAGCGCCGGCCGCTTCCAGTCGCTGCGCCCGGGCGACCTCGTCGGCGCGATCGCCGGCGAGACCGGCCTGCCCGCCGGAGTCGTCGGCGCGATCGAGATCGCCGACCAGTTCTCGCTCGTGGACGTGGCCGCGGAGCACGCGGAGCGGATCGTGGACGCGCTGCGCGGCACGAAGATCCGCGGTCGGCGGGTGACGGTCAGGATCGTCTAGCGAGCGCGTCGCGCGCGCTCGCCACCAGAAGTGCGACCGTCAGCCCCCCCTCCTCGAAGCTGACCCGGTTCGCTGCGCCTACACCAGGAATGGTCGCTCGAGACGCCGGGACCCCCAAGCGGCGGTGTCGATTCCGCGAAGGCACAGCGAACCGGGTCAGCTTCTGTTTCCGCCCCGCTTCGCCCCCCTCACCTCGCGACCAACGCTCGACCGAGAACGCCGCCCCGGTGCCCGTCCGCGCAGCAGCTCGTTCCCGGGAACAGGCGACGCATCCGCGGCCGCCAGCGTCCGCACGATCCGCGTCCTGCGCCACGTCACCGTCGCCAGGTCGCCCAGCGACGAGCGCTTCCAACGCCGTCCCGTCCCCCATCGACGACAGCGCATCCGCCGCGTAGTCCGCGGTGAGCAGGCTCCGCGTGCTCGCGAGGAGCCCGAGCATCTCGGTCGCCGACGTGGGGTCGCCGAGCAGCGCGCGCGCGATCGCCGAATCGCGGATGACGAGCGGGTGGTTGTCCGAGCCGCTCGCCGCGCTGAGGGCGGTCAACGCCGAGGTCGAGCCGCACAGGCCCAGCCCCAGCGCCAGCGCCGCGCGCGCCGAGGCATCGCCCTCGCGCGGGAAGCGTTCGGCGAGCAGCGGGGCGGCCGTCACGTCGAGCCGCAGGCCGAGCGCCAGCCCGACCGCGGACGCGTCGCTCGGGCTGCGCGCGCGCTGCCAGGCTTCCTTCAACGCGCGGTTGCCGTCCGCCGCCGCGACGAGCGCGGAGTCGTGCGCGAAGACGCCCAGCGCGAGGCCGACGAACCCGAAGGCCCCGCTCTTCGCCTCGGCGAAGTCGGCCAGGAGTCCGGCCTGGATCTCCAGCGCGGCGGGCTTCTCCTCGTCGAGCCGCGCGCGCGCGCCGATCTCGCCGCGCGCGAGCCACGCCAGCCCGCGCACGAGGCGGTCGGTGTCGCGCGCCAGCGCCGCGAGCGCCGTCCGCGCCGCGCGATCGGGCGCGGAATCGGTCGGTCGAGCGAGCTTGCCGAGCGCGATGGTCGCGCCCTGCCGCACGATCGTCGTGCGCGCGGGGTCGCTCGCCGCGCCGATCGCCCACACGATCGCGGCCGCGCGGGTGCGCTCGTCGGCACTCGCCGCGACGCGTCCCGCGGACGCGGCACACTGCGCGCGCACGATCTGGTCGCGGCCCGGGTCGTCGGCCTGTCCCTGGAGGAACCGCACGAGCGCCGCGGACGAGGACGCCGCCGGCAGCTCCTGGTCGCTGTCCGGTCCGCCGCCCAGGTTCACGAGCCCGAGCGCCGCGGCGCACGCGGCCGCGAGATCCTGGGGAACCACGTCGCGTTCCTGGAGAGGACGCGCGAGCGCGTGCGCCGCGTAGCGCTGCACGTCGACGCGCCCGCGCGCCGCCGCGAGACCGAGCGAGAGCGCCGCGATGGAGCGCAGGCGCGTCGGCACCAGCTCGCGACCGACGGCGGCCCGACCCGCCGCGGAATCCTCGAGGATCGCCGCGAGGACGGGGATCGAGCGCGACGAGCCGCGCGCTCCCAGCGCCATCAGCGCCGACTCGGCGACGGAGAGCTGACGGTGCGACAGCGCCGCCGTCAGGCGTTCGATGACGCGCCGCGAGACCGCGTCGTCGTAGTCGCGGCCGAGATCGGCGCGCGCCAGGGCCAGCAGCGCCTCGCCGACGAGCGCCGGATCCTGGTCGGCCTCGACGACGCTCGTCAGCACGGGCAGGACCCGGTCGGCGACGACGCGCGGATCCGGACGGCGGCGCGCGAGCCCCGTCCCGCCCGGCGCCGCGCCCGCGTCGGCCGCGTACAGGGACGCCTTGATCCCGAGGAAGCGGTCGCGGTTCAGGTTCCACCACACCTCCCACGTGGCGGTGTCGGGACCGAACTCGAGGATCGCGGTCGCCGCGCCCTGCGCCGGGCCGGGCTGACCGCCGGTCGCGCCGGTCGGACCGGGGTTCGCCCCGCCCGGGGCGACCGGGGTTCCGGGGGTCGGCGTGGCCGGGCCGCCCTGGCCGGTGCCGGGCGTCCCCGTGCCCGTCGTCCCGCCCGGAACGGTGTCGCCCGGCCCGCCCCAGGTGCCGCCGGCCGGACGCGTCGGAGTCGGATCGTGCGGGCTGTCCTGGGGATGCCCCGTCGGATCGACCGGAGTCTGCGCCGCGCCGAGGGCGGCGAGCAGTGCGGTCGCGCACCAGATGGATGCCGCGCGTTGGATCGTTGCCATCGAGCTTCCTCCGCGAACGAGTGGAACCAGCCACCGTTCGTCGAGTTCCCAGGGAACCGGCGTGGTCCCCGACCGCGTCGATCGAGGAGCGAGCCGGCTGCGAGTCGTACCCGTCCCGATCGGAGCAGGTTCCGGACCGAAGCGCCGCGTTTTCGGGGGCGCCCGCTCCATCCCCGCTTCCACTTCTAGGATAGTGCCTGTCCCGAGTCGACGCGCCCCGTGCTCATCTTCCTCGCTTTCGCCCTCCGACTCGCGGCTCAGGAACCGGCCCCGTCCGCGACCGAGCTGTGGTCCCGCGGCCTGCGTCTGGAGGCGATCGCCGCCGCGCGCGCCGAGCTCGGGGAGGCCCCCGCGGCCGAGGCCCTCGGTCGCCTGGTCGCGTGGCAGCTGGCCGTGCACCGCTACGAGGCGGCGCTCGCCGACGCCGCGCGCTGCGGCGCGCCGTGCGATCGCCAGCGGGCGGAAGCGCTCTACCACCTGGGCGAGTACGCGCGCGCCGTCGAGATCCTCGACGAGCGCGATCCGCTGGCGGTCCTGTGGAAGATCGACGCGCTCGAGGCGCTGTCGCGCTTCGCGGAGTCGGACGCCGTGCTGGCGCGCGCGCGAGCGGGCTCCGCCGTGTCGGCGCAGGATCCGCGACTCCTCGGCGCCGTGGGTCGCAGCGCGGCGCGCAACGGCGACCTCGCCGCCGCGGCGCAGGCGTTCCGCGCGGCGCTCGCGGCGGATCCGTTCGACGGCGAGGCGCTGTTCGGTCTCGGGCGCGCGCTGGTGCAGGCCGGCCAGCGCGAGGAAGGTCTGCGCGTGCTCGAGCGACATCGACGGCTCTCCCCGCTGCTCGACGCGGTCGACTTCGCGCGGCGCGGCGTCGACCTGGCGCCGGCGCACGCGCCGAACTGGACGGCGCTGGGCGACGCCGAGCGCGCGCTGGGACGCGGCGAGCGCGCCGAGTCGGCCTACCGCCGCGCGAGCGAGCTCGCGCAGGGCGCCGAGCTCGTCGCCAACGCGCTGCGCTGGGCGCGGCTCCTGTCGGAGGACCGTGGCGACGCGCAGGCGGCGGTGGATCTCCTCCAGGACACCGCGCGGCGCGAACCCGACGCGCGGCTCCACGTCCGCGCCGGCGATGTCCTCCTCGCGGCCCGTCGGACGCCCGAGGCGATCGCGGCGTACGAGCGCGCGCGCGCCTTGCGGCCGCAGGACGCGGAGATCGCGAAGCGCATCGAAGCGGCGCGCTCCGGGGGTGCGCGGTGAGCACGCGCCGCGCGCTCGTCGCACAGCTCGCGCTCGGCGCACTGCTCGCGCTCGCCGCCTGTTCGCGGGAGGAGCCGGCCCCCGCGGAGGGGACGGAGTTCGCCTGCTCGCTGTCGGTCCCTCGCGAGGCCGTGCGCTTCGAGGACGTCAGCGGAACCTGCGGCATCGACTTCGTCCACGACGCCGGGAAGACGCCCGAGAAGCACCTGCCGGAGACGATGGGCGGCGGCGTGGCGCTCTTCGACGCGGACGAGGACGGCGACCTCGACGTCTACTGCGTGCAGTCGGGCCCGCTGCCGCAGCCCGGAGGGAAGCCCGATCGCTTCGCCTATCCGCCCGGCGCGAAGCGTCCGACGAACAAGCTCTACGCGAACGACGGCCGCGGGAAGTTCGCCGACGTGACGGCTCAGTCGGGCGACGCCGCCGTCGCGCGCTACGGGATGGGCGTCGCCGTCGGCGACGCGAACGGCGACGGGCACGACGACCTCTACCTGACCGTGCTCGGCGACGACGTCCTGCTCGCCGGCGACGGCCGCGCGCGCTTCCGCGACGTCACCGCCGTGAGCGGCATCGTCGAGCCGCGCTGGACGACCGGCGCGGCGTTCCTCGACGCCGACGACGACGGCGACCTCGACCTCTTCGTCACGAGCTACCTGGCGATCGACCTCGCCGACGAGCCCTGGTGCGGCGAGCGCCGGGAAGGTTGGCGCAGCTACTGCCACCCCGACCGGTTCCCCGGCGACGAGGACCGCTTCTGGAGGAACCGCGGCGACGGCACGTTCGAGGACGCGACGAAAGCTGCGGGCTTCTCCGATCCGAACGGCAAGGGCCTGTGCGTGCTGGCGAGCGATCTCGACGGCGACGGGCGCGTCGACCTGTACGTCGCGAACGACAGCACCGAGAACCGGCTGTACCGGAACGTCGGCGGCGGGAAGTTCGAGGACGCGACGCTGCTCTCGGGCACCGGACTCGACCGCTACGGCCGCACCGAGGCGAGCATGGGCGTCGCGAGCGGCGACGTCGACGGCGACGGCGATCTCGATCTCCTCGTCACGGGGTTCGACGACGAGTCGGACACGCTGTACGTGAACCAGGGCGGCGGCGTGTTCGAGGACCGCACGGTGCAGGCCGGGCTCGAGCTCGCCACGCGGCTGCCCGTCGGCTTCGGCTGCCTGCTCGAGGACCTCGACCTCGACGGCGCGCTCGACCTCGCCATCGCCAACGGCCACATCATCGACAACATCGCGCTCTACCACGACGGCAAGACGCACGCGCAGCGCGCGCTCGTGTTCCAGGGCGACGGTCGCGGCTCGTTCCAGAACGTCTCGGACGCGGATCTCGTCGTGACGCGCGAGCCGCTGGTCGGCCGCGCTCTCGTCGCGGGCGACCTCGACGGGGACGCGCGGACCGACCTCGTGCTCACGCAGTGCGGAGGCGCTCCGCGCGTCTTCCTGAACCGGGCGACGCAGCACGGGCTCGTCGTCACGGGCCTGCCCTTCGGCACCCGCGTCGAGCTCGTCGGCCCACGCGACGACATCCGCCACGGCGTCCGCGAGGCGATCCCCGCGCCCTCGTACCTCGGACAGAGCGGCCGCGATCCGCGCTTCGGCCTGCGCGAAGGCGACCGCGTGCACCGCGTCCGCCTGCGCGTGCCCGGGAGCGGCTGGCAGGAGGTCGCGCTCGATCCGCCGGTCCAATCCGGCCGCCTGCGCTTCGCGCGCGACGCGTCGGGCCGCTTCGCGCTCGCGCGCTGATCGCGGCGCGGCTAACGTGCCGCCCCATGTCGATGCAGGAC
This sequence comes from Planctomycetota bacterium, assembly GCA_044221705.1. GTDB lineage: Bacteria > Planctomycetota > UBA1135 > UBA1135 > JAEUHZ01. The sequence goes on along the minus strand of JBGAOR010000115.1, from coordinate 3,199 downwards.
TACGAGAAGCTCGGCGTCTTCTTCCTCGGCCGCGAGTACGACCTGTCGGGGCGCGCGCGGAAGCCCGACCTCGTGCTGTACGACAGCCAGGACCTGACCACGCACGCGGTGTGCGTCGGCATGACGGGCAGCGGCAAGACCGGCCTGTGCATGGCGCTGCTCGAGGAGGCCGCGATCGACGGCATCCCGGCGATCGTGATCGACCCCAAGGGCGACCTGCCGAACCTCCTGCTGCAGTTCCCCGAGCTGCGTGCGAGCGACTTCGAGCCCTGGGTCGACCCCGAGGAGGCGCGCCGCAACTCGACCACCGTGCCCGCGGCCGCGCAGGCCGCCGCCGAACGCTGGAAGCAGGGCCTCGCCGAGTGGGACCAGGACGGCGCGCGCATCGCGCGGCTCCGCGACGCGGCCGACTTCGTCGTCTACACGCCGGGCAGCAACGCGGGCCTGCCGGTCTCGATCGTGAAGTCGTTCGCGGCGCCGCCGCGGGCTGTGATCGAGGACTCGGAGATCTTCGCCGAGCGCGTGTCGAGCACGGCCACGTCGCTGCTCGGACTCGTCGGCGTCGACGCCGACCCGCTGCAGAGCCGCGAGCACATCCTGCTCGCGAACATCCTCGACCGCTCGTGGCGCGAGGGGCGCGACCTCGACCTCGCCGGGCTCATCGGCGCGATCCAGGCGCCGCCCGTGCAGCGCATCGGCGTGTTCGAGCTCGAGGCGTTCTTCCCCGCCAAGGACCGCTTCCAGCTGGCGATGCGCCTCAACAACCTGCTGGCCAGCCCGAGCTTCGCGCAGTGGCTCGAGGGCGAACCGCTGGACGTCGCCGCGGCGCTCCACACGAAGGCGGGCAAGCCGCGCATCGCGATCTACTCGATCGCGCACCTCTCCGATCCGGAGCGCATGTTCTTCGTGTCGCTGCTCCTGAACCAGACGCTCGCGTGGATGCGGACGCAGAGCGGCACGTCGAGTCTGCGCGCGATCCTCTACATGGACGAGATCGCGGGCTACTTCCCGCCGGTCGCGAACCCGCCCAGCAAGGCGCCGCTGCTCACGCTGCTCAAGCAGGCGCGCGCGTTCGGCGTCGGCTGCGTGCTGGCCACGCAGAACCCGGTCGACCTCGACTACAAGGGGCTCGCGAACTGCGGCACGTGGTTCATCGGGCGCCTGCAGACCGAGCGCGACAAGGCGCGGCTGCTCGACGGCCTCGAAGGCGCGACGCCCGGAGCCTTCGATCGCGCGGCGATGGAACAGACGCTCGCGGCGCTGGGCAAGCGCGTCTTCCTGCTGCACAACGTGCACGCCAAGGCCGCACGCACGTTCGAGACGCGCTTCGTGCTGTCCTACCTGCGCGGTCCCATGACGCGGCCGGAGATCCAGCGTCTCATGGCCACGCGGCGCGGCGAGATCGCCGCGCGACCGGAAGCCGCCGCGGCTCCGGCCGGCGCGGCCGCGTCGCGCGCGGCCATATCCGATTCCGCCCAGTCCTCGCGGCCCTCGTCGAACGCCGCGTCCGGACAGGTCCTGCCCGTGCTCCCGCCCGGGATCTCCCAGCACTTCCTGCCCGCGCCCGACGCGGCCTCGCGCCAGAACCCGTTCCGACCGGCGCTCTTCGCCAGCGCGCGCGTGTACTTCAGCGACGCGAAGCTGGGCGTCGCCACCGAGGTGTCGCGCAACCTGCTGGTCTTCTTCGGCGAGGGCCCGGTGCCGCTCGACTGGGAAGAGGCGGACGAGGTCGACTTCGACGAGAGCGCGCTGACGCCGGCCGCTCCCGAGGGCGCCAGCTTCACCGCGCTGCCCTCCGAGGCCACGAAGCCGAAGTCGTACGAGGTGTGGAAGAAGGCGCTGGCCGACCGCCTGGTCCGCACCGAGGAGCTGACGCTGTACCAGAGCCCGTCCCTGAAGCTCGTCTCGCAGCCGGGCGAGGAGGAGGCGCAGTTCCGGCTGCGCATCGCGCAGCGCGCGCGCGAGGAACGCGACCGCGGCAAGGAGAAGCTGCGCGCGAAGTACGCCTCGAAGCGCGCGACGCTCGAGGAGCGCGTCCGCCGCGCGCGCCAGCAGGTCGAGGTGCAGACGGAACAGTCGCGCGACGCCAAGGTCGGCGGCGCGATCTCGATCGGCTCGGCCATCTTCGGCGCGATCTTCGGCAAGAAGGCGCTCTCCGTGGGCAACGTCGGACGCGCGTCGACCGCGGCGCGCAGCACGGGCCGCGCGCTCAAGGAGTCGAGCGACGTGGACCGCGCCAACGAGACGCTCGCGACGCACGAACGCGCGCTGGCGGAGTTCGACGCGCAGATCGAGGCCGAGGTGCGCGCGCTCGAGTCGGCCCTCGATCCCCTGAAGGAACCGCTCGAGACCATCGCGCTGCGGCCGAAGAAGGCCAACGTCACGGTGCGGCTCGTGACGCTGACGTGGGTGCAGTGACCGCCGGGTGAGCTTGAACTCCGCGCGGCGCGCGCCCACGACGCGCGCCATGTCCACGCTCCACACGCTTTCCGACGAGATCGCCAGGCTCGTCGAGTCCGTCTCCCCCGCCGTCGTGCACGTCCGCGCCCTGCGCCCGGGACGGCACGGGACCGCCACCGGCTCCGGCGTCCTCGTCGACCGCGACGGCCACCTCCTCACGAACAGCCACGTCGTGCGCGGCGCCACCGCCGTGGAGGCCGAGATCGCCGACGGCCGCACCGCGATCGCCGACGTGATCGGCGACGACCCGGCGACCGACCTCGCGCTGCTGCGCGTGGCGGACGCGGGGCTGCCCGGCGCGACCTTGGGCGATTCGAACCGGCTGCGCGTCGGCGACGTCGTGCTGGCCGTGGGTTCGCCGCTCGGGCTGGCGCGCACCGTGACGATGGGGATCGTCAGCGCGCTCGGCCGCACGCTGGCCGGCGCCGAGGGCCGGGCGATCGAGGGCGTGATCCAGACCGACGCGCCGCTGAACCCGGGCAACTCCGGCGGTCCGCTGCTCGACGCATCGGGCTCCGTCGTCGGCATCAACACGGCGGTCGCGGCCGGGGCGCAGGGCCTGTGCTTCGCCGTGCCGTCGAACACGGCCGCGTTCGTCGCCGCCGAGTGCCGCGCGCACGGCCGCGTGCGGCGCGCGTGGATCGGCATCGCGGCCGAAGAGGTGCTCGTGCCCGCTCCGGCGGCGCGCGACCTGGGGCTCGCGGCGCCGCGCGGGGTCCTGGTGCGCTCCGTGGACGCC
>JBGAOR010000013.1:0-81154 GCA_044221705.1 Planctomycetota bacterium | reverse complement strand
CACGGGATCTCCACGGGGATCACGGCGCGCGCGTGGCGGCGACGCGCCGCGCTCGGAGGGAACGGACGGCGCGCGCGGTCTAGCGGTCGGCCGCCACGAGCGCGCGCCACGGTCGGTAGGCCGCGGCTCCCACGATCAGGACCGTGCCGCCGATCGCGACCGCGGTGAGGTTGGCCTGGGCCAGGTTGCCCGCGACGACCGCGATCGCGGTCGCGAGGTAGACGCACGCGGCCCACGCGCCGAACGGCGACCGGAACGGCCAGGCCACGCCCGGCCGCGAGCGCAGCCGCAGCAGGGCGATCGCCACCAGCCCGTGGAAGATCCACTCGACGAACACCACCGAGTCGACCAGGAACCCGGCCCCGCCCCAGATCCAGTACCCGAGCGCCAGGACCAGCTGGACCAGGAGCGCCGCGACCGGCGCGCCGGTCCGCGGGTGCAGACGCCCGAAGCGCTCGAAGAAGAGCCCCTCCTTCGCCATCGCGACGAAGAGCCACGGGCTGGTCAGGATCGTGACCACGCACACCCCGAGGGCCGAGATGCCCATGGCGCCGCGCAGGATCTCCCCTCCCGTCGACCCGAGGGTCCGGCGCGCGACCTCGGCCGCGAAGGTCGGGTCGGACGCGAGGCCGCCCAGCCCGACGACGCGCAGGTAGCCCACGTTGATCGCCAGGTACGCCGCCGCGACGATCGCGACCCCGAGCAGGATCGCGCGCGGCAGCGTGCGCGCCGGGTCCCTCACCTCGGGGGCGATGTAGCAGACCATCTGCCAGCCGCCGTAGGCGAAGAAGATGGGCAGCAGCGCGCGGATCGCGCCGGCCGACAGGCCGCCCTCCGGGATCGGCGGCGGCGGCGGCAGCTCGACCTCGCCCGGCCGGAACACGAGCCAGGCTCCGGCCGCGAGCGCCGCGATCGCGGCCAGCTTCACGACGGTGCAGGCGTTCTGCAGCAGCGCGCCGGCCTTCACGCCCAGCAGGGCCAGCCCCGTCACGCCCACGAGGATCGCCGCGCCCGCGACGCGGCCCGACGTCGTGTCCGGCGGCCCGACCCCGGGCACCAGCCCGGCCAGGTTCTGCACGCAGATGTGCATCATCACCGCGCTCGCGCCGGTCGCGACGACGCCCAGCACGACGAAGGCGAACAGGAAGGCCGGGAACGGCCCGAACGCCTCGCGCAGGAAGACGTACCAGCCGCCGGCCTTCGGGAACGCCGCGCCGAGCTCGGCGAAGACGAGCGCCGCGTGGAGCGCGACGACCGCGCCGAAGCCCCACAGCGCCAGGTACCAGCCCGGGTCCGGCACCGCCGCGGCGATGCGCGCGGGGTTGTAGAAGATGCCGACGCCGACGATGCCGCCGACCACGAGCAGCGTCGCGTCGAAGCTCGAGAGTTTCCTGGGTTCCAAGTCGTCCGGGTCGGCCGCGTGGGGGGGGAGCGCGCGCTCCGCCGGCGGGCGGCGGAGCGGCGCGCGAGAGATGGGTGCCGGTCGACCCGGCCCGGTCCGGAGCTCAGCGCGTGAACTGCAGGGTCATCATCAGGTACTCGGGCTGGTCGCCCTGCTGGCAGTAGCTCTCCATCGAGTGCGCGTTCGGGCCCTGGATCGTGGTGACGTCGCGCATCTTCGTCCACTGTCCGGTCAGCGGGTCCTTCATCTCGCGCGTCAGCGTGAGCACCTTGCCGCTCGCGTCCGCCTGGCCGTGGCTGATCGGGACGAGCCCCGTGCCCATGTTGTCGGTCCAGGAAGCGACGAACTCCTTGTTGGAGTTGTCGTAGCCGGTCAGGCCGCGCCCCTCGTAGGGCGCGCCCCCGAACTGGCCGTGGAACTTCGACTCGAGGTAGCGCCCGTCGAAGATCCAGCGGTTCTCGCAGGTGCCGGTGCTCTCCTCCCAGGGAGCGTCCGCCGCCATGCGGCTCTTCACGGTGGTGTGGAAGACGCCCACCATCGGTTCGAGCAGCTTGTGGTTCGCGCCGGGGGTCATGTAGGCCGTCCACGCGGCCATCTGCTGCTCCGGCGTCATCGCCGGTGCGCTGTTCTTCGTCGAGGAGCAACCGGCGAGCAGTACGGCGCACACGAGCGCGGTCGAGCCGAGGGACTTCATGGGGATCTCCGAACCGGTGGGGGGGCCGAGCGCGCGGACTTCGCCGCGTCCACTTCCCGACCTGGGCGTCAGGATCCGGGGGCCGGGGCGCGTGCGCAAGGCGGAGCCGGTCCGAGGGACCGATCTCGGGCCGGCGACCGGGACGCGGGCGAGCCGGCGCGGAACCTAGACTCCGGCGGATGAGCCGACGCACCCGGACCGTCCTCGCCGTCGTCGCCGCGACCGTCCTCGCGCTCGCGCTGGGCGCCGTCCTGGCATTCCGGACGGCGGTCGGCCGTCCGTCCGACACCCCCGAGGACCTCTCGCCGCTCTCGCCCGGCGCGCGCGCGCTGGTCGAGGCCGCCGTCGCGGAGTTCCGCGCCGACCCGGCGGTCGACCACCACGTCCACGTGGTCGGGACCGGCGAGGGCGCGAGCGGCGCGCGCGTGAGCGGCAAGTTCCTCTCGTGGCTGCACCCGCGTCAGCACGTGCAGTTCCTGGCCTACCAGCGCGCGTTCGGCATCGCCGACGTCGAGCGCGCCGAGTCGCAGTCCGCCGCGCGCTTCCTGCGCCTCGCCCGCGCCGCGGGCGTCTCGCGCCACGCGCTGCTGGCCTTCGACGCGCACTACGCGCCGGACGGGCGGGTCGACGAGGAGGAGACCGAGTTCTACGTGCCGAACGAGTACGTCGAGCGATTGGCGCGCGCGAACGCCGACGTCGCCTTCGCCGTCGCGTCGGTGCATCCCTACCGGCCGGACGCGGTGGCCGAGCTCGAGCGCTGCGCGGCCGCCGGGACGAAGATCGTGAAGTGGCTGCCGAACGCGATGGGGATGGATCCCGCGGACCCGCGCTGCGATCCGTTCTACGCCGCGATGGCGCGCCTCGGGATGGCGCTGCTCACGCACGCCGGCGAGGAACAGGCGGTCGAGTCCGAGGGCTCGCAGGAGTTCGGGAACCCGCTGCGCCTGCGGCGCGCGCTGGACGCCGGCGTGCGCGTGTACGTGGCGCACTGCGCGTCGCTCGGCCGGGGTATCGACCTCGACGATCCGTCCGGGCCGAGCGTGGACGCCTTCGACCTCTTCCTGCGCCTCATGGACGATCCGCGCTACGTCGGTCGCGTGTTCGGCGAGATCTCGGCGCTGACGCAGGTCGGGCGCTGCGGCCGGCCGCTGGCCACGATGCTCGCTCGGACGGACCTGCACGAGCGCCTCGTGAACGGCAGCGACTACCCGCTCCCCGCGATCGACGCGATGTTCCAGACGGGCAGCCTGCGCGACGACGGGTATCTCACGGCCGACGAGGCGCGCTGGCTCGACGAGATCTGGGCCGTGAACCCGCTGCTCTTCGACCTCGTGCTGAAGCGCACGGTGAAGCACCCCGCGACGGGCGCGCGTTTTCCGGCCAGCGCGTTCCGCGCGCGCTGAGGTCGCCTCAGCGCGCCGCGCGATCCGGGTCGGCCGCCTCGGCGGGCTGTCCGCCCGTCGCGCGGTCGGACGAGCGGCCCAGCCAGCGTCGCAGCATCTCGCCCAGCGCGGTGGGCGAGACCGGCTTCGTCAGGAAGTCGTCCATCCCTGCGTCGAGGCAGCGCTCGCGGTCGCCGGTCATCGCGTTCGCCGTCATCGCCACGATGGGCACGCGCGAGCCGCGCGCGCGCAGGATCCGCGCCGCCTCGTACCCGTCGCAGTCGGGCATCTGGCAGTCCATCAGGATCAGGTCGAACTCCTGCTCCGCGGCCTTGGCCACGGCGACGTTGCCGTCGTCGGCGACCACGCCCGCGTAACCGAGCTTCTTGAGCAGGCCCACGGCCACGCGCTGGTTCACCGCGTTGTCCTCGGCGACGAGGATGCGCGCGTCGTGCAGGGGCGCCGCGCCGCGCAGGTGGCCGTTCGTGATGATCCCCGTGCGCTTGAGCTTCCCGTTGGCGTTCTCCCCCGAGAGGATCGTCGCCGCGCACTCTTCGAGGCTGCCCTGGCGGATCGGCTTCACGAGGTAGGCCGCGAACCCGAGCGACTCCATGTGGCGCGCCTCGCCGGCGCCGCCGACCGAGGTCAGCATGACGAGCGGCGTCGAGCCGATCGCGGAGTCGGCGCGCACGTGCTGCGCGAACTGCTCGCCGTCCATGTCGGGCATGTCGTGGTCGACGAAGACGAGCGCGTAGGGCGCGCCCGCCGCGCGCGCGCGCCGCATCAGCGCCAGGGCCGTCGTGGCGTCGGGCGCCTCGTCGCACGCCGAACCCCAGCCGCGGGCGAACTGCGTGACGATCGTGCGGTTCGTGGCGTTGTCGTCGAGCACGAGCATGCGCGCCGGGGGTGGCCGCCGCGGCAACGCGCTGCGCGGTTCCAGGGGCGCCGCGCACTCGTACCAGGGGACCACGAACCAGAACGTCGACCCGCACCCGGGCCGGCTGTCGACGCCGATCGAGCCGTCCATCAGCTGCACGAGCTGCTTGGAGATCGCGAGCCCGAGCCCGGTCCCGCCGTACTTGCGCGTCGTGGAGGCGTCGAGCTGCGAGAACAGCTGGAACAGGTTCCGCTGACGCTCCTCGCTGATCCCGGTGCCGGTGTCGCGCACGCCGAAGCGGATCCCGGGGCGTCCGTCCTCCAGTTCGACGCGCGCGATCTCGACGACGACCTCGCCCTGGCTCGTGAACTTCACCGCGTTCGAGGCCAGGTTCAGCAGGATCTGCCGCAGCCGCGTCGGATCGCCGCGCATCCCCGCCGGGACGTCGGGATGGATGAGGCACAGGAGCTCGAGCTGCTTCTCGTGGGCCTTCGCGGCGAGCGTCTTCACGGTCTCCTCGGCAACGCTGCGCAGGTCGAAGTCGATCATCTCGAGCTCGAGCTTGCCGGCCTCGATCTTGGAGAAGTCGAGGATGTCGTTCAGCAGGACGAGCAGGCTCTCGGCCGAGTGCAGGACCGTGCTGGCCGTCTCGCGCTGCTGGTAGTCGAGTTCCGTGTCCAGGAGCAGCGTGGTCATCCCGATCACGCCGTTCATCGGCGTGCGGATCTCGTGGCTCATGTTGGCCAGGAACTGCGACTTCGCCACCGTCGCCGCGCGTGCTTCCTCCATGGACGTCCGCAGCTGCGCGTTCACCTCGACGAGATCGGCGGTGCGCCGGCGCACCTCGTTCTCGAGGTGCTCGCGGTGCTCGGCCAGGAGCTTGTCGCGCGCCTGGATCTCGTCGAGCATCCGGTTGAAGGACGCCACGAGCTCGTCGACCTCGGTCAGCGACGACGCCGCGGCTCGCGCGGAGTAGTCCTGCTGTTCGCGCACCCGTCGCGCGGTCTCGGAGAGCGCCGCGATCGGACGCGACACGCGGCCCTGGAGCGTCCGGGCCATGAGCCACGCGACGGCGACGCACGCCAGCCAGCCGCCCGAGACGGTCCACAGCATCCGCGCCTGGCGCTGGGTCACGGCCTCGAGGTCGCACAGGAGGTGGATCGTGCCCAGCCACTTGCCGTCCACGACGATGGCGTGCCGCACCACGGCCTCGTCCTCCCCGAACGAGACCCCCTCCGGCGCCTCGGCATCGACGTAAGCGATGCCCGTGCCCCTGTCGCGCTCCCACGAGGCGAACAGGCGTCCGCGTTCGTCGGTGACGGCGGCGCCGTGCATGTGCGCGTCGCGCTCGAGCTGGGCGAGTTGCTCCGCCACGAACGCCTCGTCGTCGAACTCGATCGCCGAGCGCACGTTCGTGCCGAGGATCTTGCCCGTGACCTGCAGGTCCGAGGCCAGGGCGGCGCGCGCCTGCTCGCGGTCGTAGAAGCCGAACAGGACCGCCGCCGCGCACAGCACGACGCCGGTCGTCGACACGATGATCCACGTCAAGCGCGTGCGGATCGACGTGCTGCGCCGCGAGTCCCGCTGTCCCGTCACGGCGGACCTCCGGCGCTCTTCTCCACGACGCGGGCCAGCTTGAGCAGCTCCGAGCTCACCTCGAGCCCGGCGCGCCGCGCCGCGCCCGGATCGGCCGCGAAACGGACCTTGGCCTTCTCGAGGAAGAACCCGATGTGCGCGCCCTGGCGCACGGAGCCCTCGGAGGACGCCACGATCAGCACCGGGCGACCCTTGCACTTCTCCGCGACCGCGGGGAGGTCGGCCTCGCGGTTCGCGGGGACGAAGAGGATGTGGCAGTTCGGCGCGCCCGACACGTCGTCGAGGCGCCGCACCTCGATCGGCCGGTCGCCGCTCTTGCGGTCGCGACAGGTGTCGGTCAGCGCGGCGAGGATCGGATCCGAGCCGAGCACCCCGACGACGAGCGGCGCCGACTTGTCCGCGAACGCCGCATCGGGCCACTTCACGTGGCGCGCGGCGAAGTTGTAGACGAAGACGGCCTTGAGCGTGTCCGCGTCGCGCGCGTCGGTGGACGACGTCGTCGGCCGCGCCTCGTAGGCGGCGTGCGCGTCCGGCCGCGACGCCAGCGTGATCGAGAGGGCCAGCGCGACGACGGTGGCGGCGATTCGCGGCGCCGGCGGACCGACCAGCGAGCGCAGCAGGTTCACGACCGCCTCCGCGCTTCGGGCGAGGAGCCGCGCGCACGACACGACGAACCGGCGCGCGCGCTGGGCGCGATCTCCGGGACGACGATCCGCGCGTGGGGTGCGCGCGGATCGCATCGACGTGTGGGATGCATGTGCGGGGGGAGGGAGAGGTCGCGGCGGACCGTCGGAGTTCAGAGATCGGACGCGGGGGCCCGAAATCTGATCCAAGTCCGCGCCCGAGACGTCCGGCGGACCACACGGTGCCCGGCGTGGGAGGAGATCCGGAAGGAATGTCCAGCGGGGTCAAGGTCCTCGCGCGGCGGTTCGATCTACCCGCAGGTCCGATGTTCCCCGTTCGTCCCATCCCCCCGCTCGCGGCGCTCGTCGCGGTCCTCGGCGCCGCCAGCGCTCATGGCCAGGAACCGGCCGGTCCCGGCATCGCGCAGGAGCCCGACCTGCGCGACCTCTCGCTCGAGGACCTCATGGACATCGAGGTCACCGTCGCCTCGCGCCACGGGGAGAAGCTCCTCGACGTGCCCGCGGCCGTCTACGTGCTGACGGGCGACGAGCTGCGCCGCCAGGGCGTGACGAGCGTGCAGGAAGCACTGCGCATGGTGCCCGGATTCCACGTCGCGCGCTGGCGCACGCAGGGCTGGGACGTCGCGTCGCGCGGCTTCACGGGCGGGCTCTCGGAGCTGAACCAGTCGTTCATGAATCAGCTCCTGCTGATGGTGGACGGTGTGAGCCTCTACAGCCCGGTCATGGCCGGGATCTGGTGGCCGCTCCTCGACATCCCCATCGCCGACATCGAGCGCATCGAGATCATCCGCGGTCCGGCCGGCACGCTGTGGGGCACGAACGCCATGAACGGCGTCGTGAACGTGATCACGAAGCACGCGCGCGACACGCAGGGCACGCTGCTCGACGCCACGGTCCGCACGGACATGGGGTCGGGCGACCTGCACTACGGCGGCAAGCTGGGCGAGAGCTCGTGGTTCCGCGCCTGGATGTCGTCCACCTACCAGGCCGGCATGCGCGGCGACCGCGACGGCGACTGGACGATGAACAGCGTCGGCTGGCGATCCGACTGGGACGTCGACGAACGGAGTCGCGCGCGCATCCTCGGCACCTTCTACGTGGGCGAGTTCGGACCCACGTACGAGGAGGAGGACGACCAGCCCAAGCTGGGCGGGTTCCTGTCCGCGCTGTACGAGACGGGCGATGCGGACGACCTCGAGCGCCTGCAGGCCTCGTTCTGGCTCGACCACCAGACCCTGCCGGACAACTTCACGACCGACTTCAAGCAGGACGTGCAGACGCTCGACCTGGAGTGGACGCGACGGCAGTCGATCGGGGACGGCGACAGCCTCTCGCTCGGCCTCGGCGGACGCGTCGTGCAGGCCGACCTCGGCAGCGAGAACGGCTACATCGACTTCGATCCGGAGTTCCAGCGCATCTGGAGCGTGCGCGCGTTCGGCCAGGGCGAGTTCGCGTTCGAGAGCCTCGACTCGAAGCTCGTCGCCGGCCTGCAGGTCGAGGAGAGCGACATCGACGACCTCCAGCTCCAGCCGAACGTGCGCTGGCTGTGGCACGCCGCCGAGGAGACGTCGGTGTGGGCGTCCGTCGCGCGCGCGGTGCGCACGCCGTCGATCGAGGAGCGCGACATCGTCCAGCGCTTCGATCCGGGCGACGTGCCGTTCTTCGTGGGCAACCCGAACTTCCAGGACGAGACGCTGCTCGCGTACGAGCTCGGCGTGCGCACGTCGGTCACCGAGCACGTCACCGTCGACCTCACGGCGTTCTACAACGACTACGACAACCTGCAGACCTTCGAGGAGCCGCCGGGCGAGATCCTCACCTACGGGAACGAGGGTCGCGCGAACGCGCGCGGGGTCGAGGCGGCGATCGACTTCGACCTGACCGAGCGCTGGCGCATCCGCAGCTCGTACACGTACTTCCTGATGGACTTCGAGGCCTCGGAGACGAGCCTCGAGGTCGACTCGATCGACGCGCGCGACGACCTGATCCCCGAGAACCACGCCAGCCTGCGCAGCTACTACGACCTGGGCGAGAAGTGGGAGCTCGACGGCGCGATCTACTACGTCGACCACCTGGCGTACTTCGACGTCGGCTCGTACGTGCGCGTCGACGCGCGGCTGGGCTGGACGCCCTTCGAGGGGACCCAGCTCTCGATCGGCGGCACGAACCTGACCGACCCCGAGCACCCGGAAGCCGGGCCGCCCGAGGTCGAGCGCGCGATCTACATCAGCCTGCGCACGAGCTTCTGACCGCTCACGCGGGCAGCGCCGAGAGCGATTCCCAGCGCGCGTAGGCCGCGTCGATCTCGCGCCCGAGCTCCGAGAGGCGCGCCGTCTTCGCGGCGATCTCCGCCGCGGCGCCGCGGTAGAACGCCGGATCGGACAGCGCCGCCTCCAGCGCGTTCTTCTCGTTCTCGAGGACCTCGATGCGCGCCGGCAGCTTCTCGAGCTCGAGCTTCTCGCCGTACGTCAGCTTGCGCTGCTTCGGCGCGACCTCGACCGGCGCCTTCGCGCGCGGCTTCGCCGGTGTCTTGGCCTGCTCGAGCTCGCGTTTGCGCGCGACCCAATCCGACCATCCGCCCACGCACTCCGTCGGCCGGCCCTCGTCGAACACGACGACCGACGTGACGACCTCGTCGAGGAACGCGCGGTCGTGGCTGACGAGCAGCAGCGTGCCCTGGTACTCGACCAGCAGGTCCTCGAGCAGCTCCAGCGTCTCGAGGTCGAGGTCGTTCGTGGGCTCGTCGAGCACGAGCAGGTTGCACGGCCGCGCGAGGATCTTCGCCAGCTGCACGCGGTTCCGCTCGCCGCCCGAGAGCCGCGAGACCGGCTCGCGCACCTGCTCGGGCCGGAACAGGAAGTCCTTCATGTACCCGACGATGTTGCGCGCCACGCCGCCGACCATGACGGTGTCGCCGTCGCCCGACAGGTTCTCCTGGATCGTCTTCGAGGGGTCGAGGGTCGCGTGCAGCTGGTCGAAGCGCGCGACCTCGAGGTTCGTGCCCTGGCGGACCGCGCCGCTCTCCGGCTGCATCTCGCCCAGCAGGATCTTCACGAGCGTGGTCTTGCCGCAGCCGTTCGGCCCGACGATGCCGATGCGATCGCCGCGCTGGACCTCCAGCGAGAAGCCGCCGAGCAGCTCGCGTCCGCCGTACGACTGCCTCAGGTCGGTCGCGCGCAGCACGATCTGGCCCGAGCGCGACGCCTCCTGCACGACGGCCTTCGCGCGCCCCACTTCCTCGCGACGCGCGCGCCGTTCCTCGCGCATCGCCTTGAGCGCGCGGACGCGGCCCATGTTGCGCGTGCGCCGCGCCTCGATGCCGCGGCGGATCCAGACCTCCTCCTGCGCCAGCTTCTTGTCGAACTCGGCCGCCTCGTGCCGCTCGGCGGCCAGCACGGCCTCCTTGCGCTCGAGGTACTGGTCGTAGCGGCAGTCGAACGCGCGCAGCCGCGCCCGGTCGAGGTCGAGGATGCGCGTCGCGACCGCCTGCAGGAACGCGCGGTCGTGCGTCACGAGCACCAGCGCGCCGCCGCGGCGCACCAGGTGCTCCTCGAGGTTCTGCACCGTGTCGATGTCGAGGTGGTTCGTCGGTTCGTCGAGCAGCAGCACGTCGGGATCGATCGCGAGCGCCTGTGCGAGCAGCACGCGCCGCTTGGCCCCGGCCGACAGCGTGTCGACGCGCGCGTCGGGGTCGAGTCCGAGCTGCACGACGACCTGGTCGCAGCGCGATTCGGACTGCCACCCTTCCTCGACGCCCGCGCTCTTCAACGCCAGATGGATGGACTCGTTCACCGTGCCCGGCATCGAGCTCGGGACCTGTTGCGAGAGCCCGGCGATGCGCACGCCCTGGCGCCGCACGACGAGCCCCGCGTCGGGCGCGAGCTCGCCGGCCAGGACGCGCAGGAGCGTCGACTTCCCGCTGCCGTTGCGCCCGAGCAGACCGATGCGCTCGCCGCGCTCGATCTGGAGGCCGACGCGCTCCAAGAGAGGCGCGCCGCCGAAGGTGACGGTGACGTTCTCGAGCCCCAGTTCGGCCATGGTTCAGACGAACGCGCGCCGGCCCGAGCGGGGCGCGGTGGAGCGGATGGGGGATCGGAGCACGAGCACGATGGGGGGGCGTCCGCCGGACGGACGCGGGGAACAGGATAGCGAGCGTGGGGCGGTTGTCGTGGCGCGCCACGGCCATCCTCGCGGGCGAGGGGCGCGATCAGCGTTCGCCCCGTCCTCAATCCCCGACGCGCAGCGCGCGCGGTTCGAGCCCTTCGATCTCGAAGGTCATGAGCTCGCCGCCGTCCACCTCGACGTACCCGATCTCGACGCCGCGACCGACGCGCGGTTCCGCGCGCAGCGCCAGCGACCCGAGCGACCAGTCCGCGAGCCGCGCGGAGGACTCCCCGAGCTCCCTCGATCCCTGTCGAGCGGCGAGGAACCGGTCGAGACGCGGCTCGAGCTCCTTCCAGCGTGCCTCGAGCAGGCGCACGTGCTCGCGCTGGATGTCGCTCGGCCCGTCCTCCTCCGCGTCGACGAAGTACTCGACCTCCTGGCCGGCGAACGTGCCGCTGCACTCCCAGTAGCTCGGTCCGTGCTTCCCGTCCATGCGCTGGAACAGCATGCGGCCGAAGCGCGGATCGTCGCGCCGGAGGGGGACGAACGTGCGCCGGAACCAGTCGACGATGCCCATGGCGTCAGGTCTTGCTGCCCGCCAGCGTGATGAGGAGATCGCTCTTCGAGATGCTGCCCACCAGCACGCGGTCGACGTCGACGACAGGCAACCGCTCGCCCGAGTGCCCTTCGAACCGCTGCAAGGTCTCGCGCAGCGTCGACTCCGGTCCGACGCTCGGGAACTCCTCGCGCAGGACGTCCTGCGCGATCGCCAGCTTCCCGAGCTCGGGGTCGTTCAGGAACGGCTTGATCTCGTGCAGCGGGATGACGCCGCGGAAACGCCCGTCCTTGCCGACCACGTAGAGGTTGTGGTGGCGGTGCGTGACGAACGTCTCGACGATCGCCTGGAAGCGCGCGTTCTCGTCGATCCGCGGCGGGTCGACGCGCATCAGGTCGCGCACGAGGAGCGTGTCGAGCGGCGCGGCCGGGACCGGCGGTGCGCTGGGCAGGGCGCGCGCGTAGATCGAGCGGCCGCCGAACGCGCGCGCCGACGTGTAGGCCGTCACGCAGGCCAGCATCAGCGGCAGCACGATGTCGTAGTCGAGCGTCATCTCGAACAGGATCAGGATCGCGGTCAGCGGCGCGAGCGTCGTCGCCGAGAGGAGCGCGCCCATGCCCACCAGCGCGTAGGCGTTCGGCTGCGCGGTGATCGACGGCAGCGCCTCGTGCACGGGGATCCCGAACAGGCCGCCCATGATCCCGCCCACGAGCAGGGTCGGGGTGAACACGCCGCCGACCGCGCCCGAACCGACCGTCGCCGCGGTCGCGAGCAGCTTGAACGCCAGGAGCGTCAGCAGCGCGGTCCACACGAGGTTCGTCGAGAGGATCGCGCTGACCGCGCTGTCGCCGTTGCCCCACACGTCGGGCACCTTCAGCGACAGGAGGCCCACGATGAAACCGCCCACGGCCATGCGCGCGAAGATGGGGACGGGCCACGAGGCGAAGAACGCGCTCGACGAGTCGAGCAGGCGCAGGAACCACGGCGCGAAGGCCCCGGCGAACAACCCCAGGCAGAGGTAGGGCGCGAGCTCCCAGTACGTCACCAGGTGGAAGTGCGGGACGACGAACAGCGGCTCGCCGCCCAGGAAGATGCGCGCGACGACGGTCGCCATGACCGACGACAGGATCAGCGGCCCGAACGTCTCCATCGCGATCGAGCCCAGCACGACCTCGGCCACGAAGAGGGCGCCGCCGATGGGCGCGTTGTAGGCCGACGCGATGCCCGCGGCCGCTCCGCACGCGACCAGGAGGCGCAGGCGCGGCCGCGGCATGCGCGTCCAGCGGCCCACCGTGCTGGCGAAGAGGGCGGCGAGCTGGACCTGCGGACCCTCGCGGCCGATCGAGCCGCCCGAGCCGATCGAGAAGACCGAGGAGACGATGCGCACGAGCGTCGGCCGCGTGCGGATCACGCCGTCGCCCAGGGTGACGGCTTCCATGTAGTCCGCGCTCTTCTTCCCGCGCGCGAAGTGCACGCCGAAGTGCAGGACGAGCCCGGCCACGAGCCCGCCGGTGGCCGGGACCAGGACGCGCTGCCAGGGACCCAGCGAGGCGGCCGTCTCGGCCAGGCTGCCCGACTGGCCGGTGAAGAGCACCTTGACGCCGTGGATCGCCGCGCGGAACGCGGGCGAGGCGAGCCCGCTGAGCACGCCGATGCAGGCCGACCAGAAGAGGGTGACCTCCGTCTCGCCCGGCCGGAACCGCTCCGACACCCACAGGCGCAGGCGCAGGACTCGGGTCAGGAAGCGGCGCGTCACGGATTCGAGCTTAGGGACGGCCGGGGTCCTTCCACAACGACGGCGGTGCCTCGCCGGCGCGCCGGGGTGCGGATCGACCGGGCCGGTTCCGCGCAGCTTCCCACGATCGTCCCACCGACCGGCACGCCGTAGCTTCGCGCGCGGCCGGCGCTAGACTCCGCGCCTCGCCGTGAGCCGCGCCGTGCGCGGTGACGGCCGGACCTCCGGTCTCTCGAGAAGAACGCATCCATGAAGCCGACAGCGCTGGGAATGGTCGAGACCAAGGGTCTCGTGGGTCACATCGAAGCCGCGGACGCGATGGTCAAGGCGGCCATGGTCGAGCTCCACGGCCGCGAGAACATCACCGCCGGCTACTGGACGATGTTCGTCGTCGGCGAGGTCGGCGCGGTCAAGGCCGCCACGGACGCCGGAGCCGCCGCCGCGCGCCGCGTGGGCGAGCTGGTCGCGGTGCACGTGATCCCGCGCCCGCACGACCAGCTGTGGAAGATCCTGCCGAAGATGACGGCCGTGCCGAAGCCCTCCGGCGCGAAGCCCGCGGGCGGCAAGTCGAACCCGGACTGATCGAGGCGCCGAGCCGCCACGACCGTGCAGACCATCGACCCCGATCTCCGCGCGTTGCAGGACGTGCGCGACGCCGTCGCGCGCGCGAAGCGCGCGTGCGAGGCGATCCACGCCTTCGACCAGAAGCGGACGGACGCTCTGTGCGCCGCCATGGCCAAGGCCGGCGCCGCGGCCGCCCACGACCTGGCGCGCCTCGCCGTCGAGGAGACCGGGATCGGCAAGGTCCACTACAAGGTGCTGAAGAACCTCTTCGGCTCCGAGGGGACGTGGGCCTCGATCCAGAACGAGAAGACGGTCGGCATCCTCTCGCGCGACGAAAAGACGGGCATCGTCGAGGTGGGGACGGCCTCGGGCGTCGTCGCCGGCATCGTGCCGACGACGAACCCGACGTCGACCACGCTCTTCAAGGCGATCATCGCCGTGAAGGGCCGCAACGCGATCGTGATCAGCCCGCACCCGCGCGCGCGACGCTGCATCGGCGAGACGGTCGAGGTCCTGCGCCGTGCGATCGAGCGCGCCGGCGGGCCGCCCGACCTCGTGTGCGTGCTGCCGAACCCGACGATCGAGTCGACGGGTGCCTTGATGAAGCACAAGGACGTCGCGCTGATCCTCGCGACGGGCGGGACGGGGCTCGTGACGGCGGCCTACAGCTCGGGCCGTCCGGCGTACGGCGTCGGGCCGGGCAACGTGCCCTGCTACATCGACCGCTCCGCCGACGTGGCCTACGCGGCCGCCGCGATCACGTCCAGCCAGAGCTTCGACAACGCCACGCTGTGCTGCTCCGAGCAGGGTCTCGTGCTCGACGCGCCGATCGCGAAGCAACTCGTGGCGGAGCTCGTCAAGCGCGGCGCGCACGTGTGCGACGACGACGAGACGAAGAAGCTGGCGAAGCTCTGCAACGTCCGCGGGCACATGAACGCCGACGTCGTCGGCCTCGATCCCTGGCGCATCGCGGAGATGGCCGGATTCGCCGTGCCGAAGCACACGACGATCCTGCTCGCCTGGCAGGGCGGCGTCGGCAAGGAGTGGCCGCTCTCGATCGAGATCCTGGCGCCGGTCCTGTCGCTGCACCTCGTGAACGGCTGGGAAGAGGGCTGCAAGACCTCGATCGCGATGCTCGAGTCCGACGGGCTCGGCCACACGCTCGGGATCCACGCCAAGGACGAGCGCGTGCTCGACGCGTTCTTCCTGGAGAAGCCCGCGAACCGCATCGTCGTGAACGGGCCGTGCTCGCAGGGCGCGGTCGGCTACGCGACGAACCTCGTGGCCTCGTTCTCGCTGGGCTGCGGCCCGCAGGCCGGGAACATCACGAGCGACAACATCTCGGCGCGGCACCTGCTCAACGTGAAGCGCGTCGCCTTCCCGCGCCGCGACTGGGCCGACATCGATCGCCGCGACCACGAGCGCGTCGCCGCGCTGACCAAGGAAGGCATGCCGCGCGGATCCGGGCTCCCCGGCGATCCGGCCCTGTCCGGCGCCGCGCCGCGCGCGTCGTCGTCCGCGTTCACGCCCGACGCGTCCAGCAACTGGCGCGGCAACCCCGCGGTGTCCGCGGCGCCGGCGCTGCCCGCGAGCGCCGCTCCGGCCGCGACCGCGACGGCCTGGACCTCCAAGGTCGGCGCGGGCACGAAGAGCGCGCCGCCGAGCTTCGTGCAGCCTCAGTCGACTGCGACGGCGACGCTCGCGCCCGCGCCGCGACCGGTCGCGCCGGCTGCGCCGAAGTCGAACGTGCAGCAGGGCTCCGGACTCTCCACCAGCGACATCCAGTCCCTGCTCGCGAATGCCGGCACGGGCTGTCCGCTCGGCCCCTGCAAGGGCTGCGCGCACCACGAGATCACCACCGGTTCGTGCAAGGCCTGACCGCCTCGCGCACGACCGATCCCCGCATCCCCCGACACCCCACGCAGAGGTTCGAAGACGATGGACAGCATGATCGCCCTGGGCATGATCGAGACGAAGGGTCTCGTCGGCGCCGTCGAAGCCGCGGACGCCATGTGCAAGGCCGCGAAGGTCACGTTGATCGGCAAGGAACGCAGCGGCGGAGCGCTGATGACCGTGCTCGTGCGCGGCGAGGTCGGCGCCGTGAAGGCCGCCGTCGAAGCCGGCGCCGCGGCCGCGAAGCGCGTCGGCGAGCTGGTCGGCCAGCACGTGATCCCGCGCCCCGCGGGCGACCTCGACCTCTTCCTGCCGCCGCTCCCGGAAACGAAGTGACACGCGGATCCCGCGGCGCCGCCGCGGGACACGTGAGGCATGACGCACTCCGGAATCGAGCTGCGCGGCGCGGTGTTCATCGACCAGATGCAACCGCAGTTCGCCGCGACCGTGGCCACGAACTCGGACGGGTTCTTCCCCGTCACGGGCGAAGCCGCGTTCTGGCTCGAGGTCCAGCCGGGCATCGTGATCAACCGCCTGATGGACGTCGCGCTGAAGAGCTGCGACGTGAAGCCCGGGGCGCTCGTGACCGAGCGCAGCTACGGCACGCTCGAGGTGCACGGCCCCGACCAGGGCATGGTGCGCCAGGCCGGCGAGCTGATCCTGAAGGCGGCGGGCGTCACGTTCGAGGACGCGCTCAAGCCGAACCTCCTGACGAGCGAGATCATCCGCAAGATCAGCGACCACCACGCGATGATGATCAACCGGACGCGCGCGGGGATGCTCGTCCTGGGCGACGACACGCTCTACACGCTCGAGGTGAACCCGGCGGTGTACGTGACGCTCGCGGCGAACGAGGCCGAGAAGGCCTCGCCGATCCGCATCGTCGGACTCGGCGCCGAGGGCGCGGTCGGACGGCTGCGCCTCGCCGGGACGGACGCGGAGATCGACGAGGCGGTCAAGGCCGTGCGGCGCGCGCTCGAGGGCCTGCGCGGCCGCGCGAACGCGGGGAGCATCTGATGTTCCTCGGGCGCGTCGTGGGCGAGGTGTGGGCGACGAAGAAGGTCCAGGACCTGGCCGGGCTGCGGCTGCTCGTGGTCGAAGCGCTCGACGAGCGCCGCGAGCCGGGCGCGCCCAAGGTCACGCCGGTCGTGGCCGCCGATCCGTTGGGCGCCGCGATCGGCGAGCACGTCGTCGTCGCGTTCGGCAAGGCCGCGCGCGTCGCGCAGCTCGGCCTGGACGGCGACTTCGCCTTCGAGGCCGCGATCGTCGGCATCGTCGACGACTTCGACGTGCCCGACGCGCCCGCATCCTGGCGCATGAGGGATCCGGCGCGGCTCGCCGCCGAGCGCAAGCCGCTCGGGGGAGGCCTCTAGATGCTCGTCGGCACCGTCGTCGGCAACGTGTGGGCCACGAAGAAGGACCCGAGCCTCGTCGGCCTGCGCTTCCTCGTCGTGCGCCCGTTCACGACGGACGGCCGCGAATCCGCGGAGACGCTCGTGGCCGTGGATCCGCTGGGCGCCGGGATCGGCGAGCGCGTGCTCGTCGTCTTCGGCCGCGCCGCGCGCCACGCGATCGGCCGCAGCCACGACATCGGATTCCAGACGGCGATCGCCGCGATCATCGACACGATGGAGCTCGAGGAAGGCCGCATCGTCGGTCCGACGCGCGAGCACGACCGGCCCGGGAAGGGCAGCAGGGGAACGTCATGAACCGCAACGACCACAATCCCGAAGTCCGCGACGACGCCGAGCTCGACGTGGCGATCGGAGTGCTGGAGCTGGCCAGCGTCGCCAAGGGCGTCGAGGTGGCCGACGCCGTGCTCAAGGAAGCGCGCGTCGAGCTGCTCTTCTCGACGCCGGTGCAGCCGGGCAAGTACGTGATGCTCTTCACGGGCGCCGTCGCCGACGTGCGCGCCAGCGCGGCGCGCGGCGCGGCCCTCGCCGGATCCGACCTGGTCGACCAGCTCGTGATCCCGCAGATCCACGAGCAGGTCGTGCCGATGCTGAAGCGCAAGGGTGGACGCATCAACGGCACGCTCGACGCGATCGGCGTGATCGAGACGACGACGGTGGCGGCCACGATCTCCAGCGCGGACGTCGCGCTGAAGACGGCGACGGTCGACCTGATCGACGTGCGCATCGCGAACGGCCTGGGCGGGAAGAGCTTCTTCACGCTGACCGGCGAGGTCAGCGACGTGCGCAGCTCGGTCGCGGCCGGTGCGCGCGCGGCCCAGGAGCGCGGCCTGCTCGCACGCGAGGTCGTGATCCCGCGCCCGCACCCCGAGCTCGTGCGCCACCTCTGATCGCGACACCGCCGTGGCCCGCCGCTACCTGACCGCCGACGACGTGCGCCGCCTGGCTCCGGCCGGCGGGCAGATCGTCGTGGACGGCGAGACGCTGGCGACGCCGCACGCGCTCTCCGTCGCGGAGGAGCTCGGCGTGCGGATCGTGACCGGCACTGGCGGAACGTACGCCGAGCCCGCGCCCGACCGCGGCCCCGACGCCGAACGCGCGCGGCGCTCGCTGCCGAACCTGCCCGAGCCCAGCGACGACGATCCGGCGACGAGCGTCGTGATCACCGCGGTGGGGCGGAACCGTCCGGGCGTGCTGGCCGAGATCACCGGCGCGCTCGCGCAGGCCGGCGGCAGCGTGCACGACATCTCGCAGAAGATGATCGAGGGCTACTTCCACATGGTGCTGACCGTCGAGCTGCCGCCGGGCTCGAAGTTCGGCGAGCTGAAGCGCTGCATGGAGTGCCTCGGCGGCCAGGACGACTACGTCGTGCGCGTGATGCACGAGCGCGTGTTCCGGTTCATGCACCGGATCTGACTCGGACCTGGCGCGGGCCAGGCGACGCGGCTGCCGGACTGCCCTATCCTGCGCCGGCCCCCCCCGAGCCGTCGGCGTCCTGACGGATTGAAACCAAGGATTCGAGACATGCTGTTGCCGCTCCTCACGCTCTCCCTCGCCCCGTCGCTCGGGTGGCAGGGCCACGCCGATTCCGCCACGGGTGCCGAGCCCGGTCAGGCCAACTTCAACTACACCTACGGCGAGTTCGACGTCGGGCTGGTCGATGTCGACGTGCCCGGCGCCGACTCCGAACTCGGGTTCCAGCTCGTCGGCTCCTACCGCGCGTGGCGCGACCTCTTCGTGAAGGCGTCGTACCAGGACTCGGGCGGCGATGCCGACCTGTCCCTGTTCAAGATCGGCGCGGGATGGGCCGTCCCGCTCCAGAAGGGGCTCGACGCCTACGGACTGTTCTCGATCGCGCGTGCCGACGTCGGCAGTGCGGACGACACCGGTTGGGCGCTCGAGGGCGGCGTGCGCTACATGGCGAACGAGCAGATCGAGCTGAACGGCCTGCTCGAGTTCGTCGACTTCGAGGACACGGAGGTCGGGCTCGGCCTCGGCGCGCGCTACTACTTCGACGATCGCCTGAGCGGCGGCGTCAACTACGAGACCATCAGCGACTTCTCCGACACGCTCTTCTTCGGCGTGCGCTACCAGTTCTGATCCGCCGCGGAGTCGTCGGGATTTCGGTACGCGACGACGCGGGCCGCCCGGCACCTGCCGCGCGGCCCGCCTGCGTTCCGCGTGCGCGCGTCAGGGCAGCCAGGTCACCTGCAGGCCGTTCGAGAGGTTGAACGTGCTCGACGTGCAGAACGCTGCCGCGTTGCGGTACCACACCTGGTACGTCCGCGTCGCGCCGACGGTGCACAGTCCGCGCACCGAGATGGAGAGCTCGGGGAACGTCGGGTACTGGCTCGTGCCCAGGTTGTTCTGCTCGATGCCCAGGCGGACGATCGTGCCCGCCGCGCAGCGCAGCCCGTCGCCGAACGCCTGACCGCCGCCCGCCTGCTGCGCCGTGCCCTGGAAGTACAGGGCGGAGCTGTTGGGCATGTCCTGGCCCTGCAGCAGGAACGTGTCGTTGGCGATGCTCGCGTTGCCGGAGGCGAACAGGTTCGCGCCGCCGACCGCCACGGAATTGCGGCAGCCATTCCCGGGGGCGCCGTTGTTGCCGCACGGGCAGGCGACGCCGGTGCCGTCGCCGAAGCAGAACGGCGTGACCGGCGCGTTCCCCGGGATGTAGACGAGCCCCTGCAGGTTGCCCGTGCCCGTCGAGCCGACGATCGTCGCAGCGCCGGTCGTGAGGTTGACCGTGTAGAGCGTGTCCGACGTCCCGTCGATCAGGTACATGACGTCGTTGTCGGTGTCGTAGGCGAGCCCGCTCGCGTTCGCTGCCGTCGACCCGAGCGGACCGATCATGGTCATCGCGCCCGTGCCGCGGTTGACGTTGTACAGACGGTCGGTGCCGACGTTCGTGGCGTACAGCGAGTCCGTCGAGGGCACGTAGCCCAGGTTCGTGAACGACGTGAGTCCCGACGTTCCGATCTGCGTCGCCGCGCCGCTCATCGGGCCGATCTGGAAGAGGTTCCCGTTGGACGCGCCCCACAACGCGCCCTGCGTGCTGTCCCACTCGAGCCCCTGCATGACGATCGTCGTGGAGCCCAGGGGACCGACCACCACGGCGGAACCGGTGGTGATGTCGAGGGTGAACAACGAATCGACGGTGGAGGAGCACAGGTAGATCGTGCCCGTGATGGGATTGCGCGCCAGGCCGCTGGGCGAGCCCGCGCCGGCCGACACCGTCCCGATCTGCGTTTTGGCGCCGGTCGCGATGTCGACGTCGTACAGCGCGCGCGAGCTGTCGACCGCGATCAGCCGGCCGGCGATCGACGGGCCGGCCAGGAAGCAGACGGACAGGGCGGTCAGGAGTGTGGAGATGCGCATGGTGGAATCGACTTCGGGAAGAGCCGCAGGTGGCTCACTCCAATCTACAGTGCAATTCCAGTGCTCCAGGCTCCGGGCACCGGCGATGCAGCCGCGGCCGTCCGGATCGCGCGGAACCGCTCGCCCAGGGTGCGCGCCTCCGCTCCGGGAAGGGCCGCGGCAGATCCGGCGCGAGCGGGCGCCGTGAACGATCACCAATGCGCGCCCGGCCGGTACGTCCCGAAGTACCAGGGATGGCCTTCGAGGTCGCGCACCATGAAGCCGCGCGAGCCGTAGTCCTCGTCGCGCAACTCCTCGGTGACCTCGGCGCCGGCCGCCTTCGCGCGGCGGTAGAGCGCGTCGGGGTCGTCGACGCGGACGCACAGGGCGTGCGCCACCGCGCCGAGCCGCCGTGGGCTCACGCGGCCCTTGTCCGGCTTCGAGGACGAGACCATGACGACGCCCGAGCCGTAGCTCAGCTCGGAGTGCGCGACCGTGCCGTCCGGGCCCGGCACGACGAGACGACGCCTGAAACCGAACGCGCGCTCGAGCCACTCGATGGCCGCGTGCGCGTCGTCGTACGAGATCGATGCGTAGATGGTGTCGGTCGTCTCGGGTTCGCTCGTCATGTGGGCCGGCTCTGCGCGCGATCGTAGCCGACGCGGCGGAACGGATCGGCGCTGCGCCCGCTAGCACCCCGCCGCAGCCTCAGTGCGGCGATGACGGACCCGGCGGCCGCACCGAGCGGTCGTACGCCCACTCCGGGTCCGGCTCGACCTGGATCTCGATCGGGTAGTTCTCCTCCTCGTGCGGCATCGCGCCGAGCCGCGCCAGGAACCCGTCGACGTCGGCGGTGTGCAGCACGAACTCCGCGCGTCCGTTCCAGGTCAGGATCAGCGAGAACACGGTGTGTCGATCGGTCTCCACGGCGGAGGCGAGCCGCGACTCGAACGTCGCGATGCGCGCGGATTCCGCTTCTGAACCGAGGCCGGACTCCGTGGGCTCGCCCATGCGCCAGAAGACGTTCAGGCGCTCGGGGTAGCCCGCGCGCGGGAAGTCGGGCGCGAACTCGCGGTAGCGCGCCACGATCGGGCGGTCCTCGTAGCGGCCGCGCGCGTGCTTCCAGTCGGAGGTGTCCATGTCGAGCGCGATCGAGTATCGCGCTCGCGCCGCGGAATGGAACCCCGCGACCGGCGCTGCGCGCGATGCAGCGCGGGCCGCGGAGCCCGAGAGCTCCGCGGCCCGCGGCATGAGGCCGGCGCGCTCGTGACGCGCCGGACGCGCGCGTCCTAGAGCGCCCAGACGATCTCGACGCCGTTCGACAGGTTGAACGTCGAGGCCGTGCAGAACGCCGCTGCGTTGCGGTACCAGGCCTGGTACGTGCGCGTTCCCGGGGACAGCACGTTCCCGCGGACCGAGAGCGGCAGCGGCTGCGACGGGTTCGGGTACTGCGACGTGCCCGCGACGTTCGACTCCGTGTCGAGGCGCAGGATCGAGCCGGCGGCGCAGCGCAGGCCGTCGCCGAACACCGATCCGTTGCCCGCGTTCTGCATCGCCGTGCCCTGGAAGTAGAGGCACGAGCTGTTGGGCATGCTGTTGCCGATCAGCGTGACCGAGGCCGAGCCGTCGTTGTCGTCGGTGAGGCTCGGGTTCCCGAATGCGCGCAGCCGTCCGCCGCTGCCCAGCGAGTTGAGGCAGCCCACGCCGGCCGCCGTCGGGCTGTTGTTGCCGCACGGACACGCGGTGTGCGGCGACTGGCCGTCGCCGATGCAGTAGACGGTCCCGGTCGGCGGCGGGCAGCTCGTCGTGATCGTGAACGCGCCCGCACCGGGCGTCTCGCCCGGCCAGCAGCCGAGCTGGATCATGTAGGTCTGGCCGTCGACGGCCGCGAAGGTGACCGAGGAAGGTCCGCCGGCCGCGCAGGCGTCGTCGTTGCAAGCCAGGGCCGAACTCGCCGGGCAGCCGCTGCCGGAGTACACCGCGACCTTCGTGTCGAGGCTCGAGAGCGCGCACAGCGTGACGGTCACGTTCGACGTGCAGTACGACGTCCAGCGATACCACAGGTCGTGCGTGATCATCTCGTTGGAGCACAGAGCCTCGTTCTGGCCTTCCTGTCCGGTCACGCCGTCGAAGTTGTCCCAGTTGAAGGGCCCCGCGCCCGCGATGTCGATCGGCGCGCTGCACGAATCGCCCGCGGCGGGGGTGAACGGCGACAGGGTGAAGAACCCCGGCGCGCCGGCCTGACCCGGGTAGCTGCCGACCTGGATCGTGTACGACTGGCCGGCGGTGGCCAGGAACGGAGCGCGCGACGAGGCGCCGATCGTGCCGCAGGCGTCGTCGTCGCAGATGATCGGTTCACCGACCGGGCAGCCCGCGCCGGCGTACACGGCCACGCGCAGGTCGTGCTGTCCGCCCGTGCAGGTGTCCACGGCGACCCATCCGCTCGCGGCGGCGGTCCACGTGTACCAGACGTCGGACTGGATCGCGGACGTGTTGAAGATGAAGCAGCGCGAGTTGGCCTGTCCCTGCGTGCCCGTCGTCGCGAACGTCGTGTCGTACGCGTGCGGGCCGGGGCCGGCGATCGGTTGGGGGGTCGTGCACGAATCGTTGCCCGGGCCCGCGCTGATCGTGAACGTGAAGGAACCGACGCCGCCGCCCGCGCCCGGGTACGTGCCGACCTGGATCGTGTAGGGGTTGCCCGCCACGCAGGGGAAGGTCACGTTGCTCTGCAGCCCCGGGCACGCGTCGTCGTTGCAGCCGATCGCGGGTCCGCTCGGACATCCGGAGCCGGAGTACACGGCGACCTTCGTGTCGACCGTGCTGCCGCTCGAGCAGATGTCGAGGAACGCCGTCCCGCTCGAGGGCGCCGTCCACGAGAACCACACGTCCTGGTCGATCGCGGTGGAGCCGAACGCCAGGCACAGCGGGTCGGTCTGGCCCTCCGCTCCCGTCGTCGCGGCCGAGTTGTCGAACCCGTGGGGTCCGAGGCCCGCGATGACGTCCGGGGTCGTGCACGAATCCGAACCGTTGATGAAGGAAGTCACCGGCTGCGGCGTCGCGGCGGGGACTCCTGCGGGCGCGGGTTTGTGCGCGTACTTCGTGCCTTCGGCGAAAGCGCTGGAGGCGAGGGCGAGGAGCGAGAGCGGAATCCAGGCGTGCTTCATGGGAGAGAGCCGGCACCGGGTCGATGCCGAGGGAGAAGGAGCCAGTGGGGCGCCGAGGCGATCCAGGTCCGGGTCGCCGCGACGCGGTGGGACTGGTTCCAGCTTACTGGTCCCTTACGGAAGTCGGCAGGGGCGGGCCGGGAGGCTTGGAGCGGGCGACGGCGAGCCGGGCGGCGGGGGCCCGGGCTGGGCTCGTTCCGGCGGGCGCCGACGACGGGGTGAGCAGGCGGCGCGCGCCGGGGCCGAGGAGCGACGCGCGGTGAGTCGTCAGCCCGGACTCACGCGCGCGTCACGCGTGGTTCGCAGCCCAAGGCTGCGGCTCACTTGTCGAACACGTTCGTCTCGCCCGGACTGATGCGCTCGTCCACGACCTCCACCCGCAGGTCGAGCTTGGCGAAGTCGATCTCCGGCACGGCCGGTTCGGCGCCGCGCTCTTCGCGCTTCTTCGGGCCGGGGATGCGGGCCGGGTTCTGCGCGGGGTCGGCGTCGTTCTTCTTCTCGGGCGTCTTCATCGCGGACCTCGGACGGTGGTGCGGGAGGGTTCCTCGCGGCGCACGAGGATACCGCGCTTCGCGAGCTCGCCCGCGAAGCGTTCCAGGTTCGAGCGCGCGGGCGCGGAGAGCGCCGAGCTGAGCGCGCCGAGGTTGCCCGCCGTACGCAGCGCGGCCAGCGCGCGCGCGCCGTCCGTCCGCACCTCGGCGAATTCGGCCGTCTCGCCGCAGTAGACGAGCGCGCGCGCCGCCGGCCAGAGCGGCGCGAGGCCCGCGGCGGCCTGCTCCTCGGCGTCGGCCACGTAGCGGCCGGTCAGGAACTCCGGCCGCGCTGCCCGCGCGGCGGGAGTGCCGAGGCCCGCGACCGCCTCGGCCCACGAGAAGGGGATCGCGACGCTCGCGCAGTCCGCGCCGACCGCCAGCGTCGGATCCGGCGACTCGTCGGCGCGCCGTTCCGCGCGGCGGCGACAGCGTGCGACGAACTCGTCCGGGCTCGTCCCGCGCGCCAGGTGCAGGAAGTAGTGGCTCTTCTGCATGAACCAGAAGATGTTGTCGCCGGAGAAGAGCGGATAGCGCGCGCGCAGCGCGGCCATCATCCGCTCGAACATCTCGGCCGCCTCGCCCTGCGTCATCCCGACCTCGGCCTCGTAGTCGTGGTAGAGCTGCAGGTCGGCCGTCGGGTCGGAGCGGATGCGCACCGCGAACTCCGACGGGTTGCGGTAGACGTGGTTCTCCTCGTCGATGTGGAACGTCTGCAGCGAGACCTCGCGCACGATGTCGGCGTGTTCGACCAGGAAGTCGACGGTCGCCTGCGCTTCGGCCTGCGTCTCGCTCGGGAACCCGACCATCGCGAAGAACGTGACGCTGATCCCGGCGTCCGAGCAGTTGCGCGCGACGTCCACGACGGACTTCAGGCTCTGCCCTTTCTTCATCAGCTTCAGGAGGCGTGGCGTGGCCGTCTCGAAGCCGAAGAGCAGCTTGCGGCAGCCGGACTCGACCAGCCGCTCGCAGCCTTCCTTCGTGTAGGCCTTGGGCTCGACGCGCGCGTCGGCCCACCAGTGGATGCCGGCGCGGCGCGCGATGAGCTCCTCGGGCAGGTCGCGCAGCAGCCCGGGCGGCATGCAGTCCGTGATGAAGTTCACGTGGCTCGTCCCGAGTCGATCGCGCAGTTGCAGCACGTGGTCGACGATGGTCTTCGCGCTGCGCGTGCGGTAGCCCGGGCCGATGACGGTCGGCAGCGTGCAGAACGTGCACTCGCCGTAGTAGCACCCGCGGTTCACGTCGTAGGGGACGACGATCTCGGGGCTGAGGTACAGCCCGAACGGCAGGCCGTCGAAGTCCGGGGCGGGCGCGTCGTCGAGCCGGATCGGGTGCCCGCGCTCGTTCTCGACGAGGCGCGCGGCGCCACCCGTGCGGTCGAACCACGAGAGCGAACCGATCGTCCCGAGCGCGCGTCCGTCGCGCAGCGCCTCGCACAGGGCGAGCATCGGCGCCTCGCCCTCGTGGAAGATCAGGCTGTCGAGGCACGCGTCCATGCCCGGCGCGTTCATCAGCTTCCGGCCGATGTAGGCCAGGAACCCGCCGCCGGCCGTGACGTGGCAGTCGGGCAGCGCGGCCTTCACGAGCCGCGCCAGCGTCAGCGCCGGCACGAGCTGCGAGCCGTAGATGATCGAGAGGCCCAGCACGCGCGGACGGCGCGCGACGAGCCGCGGAAGCACGCGCTCGCGGTAGAAGGCGAGGAACGGGTTCTCGTCCTCGTCGAGCGTCGCCAGGAGCACCTCGGCCGAGCGGTCGTTGCCGTACCGCATCGTGAAGTTGTGCGGCGTCAATTCGCTCGGGAAGTGCGCGGCCGAGACGATGCGCAGCGCGTGGTAGATCGTGCGCACGGCAGGCACGTAGCGCTCGGCGTCGAAGAACGCGCCGCCGCGCATCACCGACTTGGCTTCGTCGATGCGCGCCGCGACGGCGGCGCCGCTGGCCGCGCACTCGGACGCGGCGCGGAACGCGGCCAGGTCGCGGAAGCCCAGCGACTCGCGCGCGGCGAAGCGCTCGAGCGGAAGGCGCGTCGCGACGCGCTCGGCGCAGCGCGCGACGTAGTCGCCCGACAGGAACGCGTCGTAGGCCTCGATGTTCGCGTCGAGCAGCTCGACGTCGTCGAACCCGTGGGCGCGCAGCCAGCCCTTGATGCAGGGCAGAGCCAGGTAGGGCTGCGTGAAGTGCCCCTGCGGCGGGAACACGAGGCTCACGGGGAAGTCCTGACGTTGGATCATGGTGTCGTCGTCTCCATCCGCTCCGCGGCGGCCGTTCCTGTTCCCGATTCCACGAGGCCGGCGCGTTCGAGGCTCGCGATCGCGCCCGCGAAGCCCGGGCGCGCGGCCTCGAGCTCGTCGATCGGGCGCGCGCCGTCCAGCGCCTGCAGGAGGCGCGCGACGTCGGCCGACACGCGCAGTGTGCGGATTCCGGCCAGCGCGCGCGACGGGTCCGCGGGCACGGCGCAGATCCAGGACGCGCGCGGTTCGGCGCGGGGCAGCTCGCGGCCGCCGCGCAGGGCCTCGAACACGGCGGCCACGTCGCAGCGTGTCTCGACGAGCACGCCGCGCGCGCGCGGGCCGACGCTCGGCGCGCGCACGGCCAGTGCGGCGGCGCGCACGCCGGCCTGCTCGACGGCCAGCACGTCGTCGACGAGCGGATCGCGCTGGACGCGCGCGAAGGCCTCGAAGCTCCGGCCGTGGCGCTTCCAGGCCGCGAACCCGCCGTGCGCGCTCGTTTCGAGCGCGCGGCCGAGCAGTGCGAACGTGCGCGGATACCGGTGGAGGACCTCGGGCAGCTCGCTCGCGATCTCGGACAGCGCGCCTTGGCCCACCGGGTCGCCGGCGAGCAGCGCGAACGTCGTGAAGAGATCGGGGTGCGCGTCGATCCAGGCGCGCTCCGCCGCCGTCTCGCCCGCGCCGCGCGCCATGTCGGGCGGGATCCCCGGCACCGCGCGCGCGCTCGCGCCGTGCTCCTCGCCCAGCGTGCAACCCGGCTGCGGGTTCACGAGGTGCAGCGACACGTTCACGCCGCCGAGCAGCGCCGCGCGCGCGCAGAAGTCGAGGCTCGCTTCGAGCTCGGCCGGCCCCTCGCCCGGCAGCCCCAGGATCACCGACAGGATCGGCGTCACGCCCGCCTCGACGCAGTCGCGCACGACCGTCAGGAGGTCCGTGCCGGGGCGCAGAGACTTGTCGCACGCTTCGCGCACGCTCTCGGCCGCCGACTCGATGCCGAGCAGGACGCGGTAGCAGCCGGCGCGCCCCATGAGCTGGAGCAGCTCGCGGTCCAGGTGGTCGGCGCGCGCGCGCACTTCCCACGGCACGGGATTCCCGCGCGCGACCATCTCGGCGCAGAACTGCACGGCGTGCGCGCGGTTCGCCGCGAAGAGGTCGTGGCACAGGTACGCCGCGTGCGCGCCGTCGATCGCGCGCAGCGCCTCGACCTCGTCCGCGAGCCTGCGCGCCGGCAGCACGCGCGAGCGCCGCGACCAGAACCTCCCGATCGTGCAGAACGAGCAGTCGTAGACGCAGCCGCGGCCCGAGTCGACCGGCACGAGCCCGTCGGCCGCGCCGGTGATGCGCTTGTACGCCGCGATCGGCGGCAGGAGATGCCACGCATACGGCGCGAGCGCGTCGAGGTCGGCGATCGGCGCGCGGTCCGGCTCGCGCACGGCCCGTCCGCCGGCGTCGCGCCACGTGAGCCCCGCGATGCCGTGCGGCGACAGGCCGCGCGCGCGCGCGAGCTCCGTCGTCGTGATCTCGCCCTCGCCGCGCACGACGACGTCGACGCAGTGCGCGCGCTCGACGAGCGCGGTGTCGACGCCGGTCGTGCCCGGGCCGCCGATCCAGAGCGGAATCGCGCGATCGCGCGCGCGGATCCGCTCCAGGATCGCGAGCCCCGCGGGCAGCGTCGCGCCCATCACCGACAGGCCGATCGCGTCGAACGGTCCGCCTCGCAGGAGGAGGTCCGCCGCGGCATCGCACAGGCCGTCGCCCTCGGGCAGTCGCCCCGCGGCCAGCTCGTGCGCCAGGTCCACGAGCGCGACGTCGACGCCCTCGCGCTCGAGCCAGCCGCCCAGGCGCAGGAGGCCCGGCGGCGGCATCGAGTAGCCGAACGTGTCGCGATGCGGCGCGGAGGCGATGAGGACGCGCACACACGGATCAGAACGTGCACGGGCGCGCGATTCCAGCGCGAACGCGGTGGCAGCCGCGCGATCCCGCCAGCTATCCTGCGCGTTGGTCACCGATCGAGACTTTCATGAAGAACCGCACGCAGACCCACCTCGCGATCCTCACCACCACCCTGGCCGCGGCCGCCTGCTCGGGCGGATCGAGCGACTCCGCCAACGTCAGCTTCCTGGTCCGCTCGACGAACGTCGCGACCGCGGGGTCGACGCCGGTACGGATCTCGGGCGCCTACATCGCGTTCCTGGCCGCCGAGGACGCCACGAGCTCCAGCGGCAACCCGGGCACGATCCTGAACGGCGACGGGGACGTCGCCGACCAGGTCGCGCACGTCGTGAACACGGCCGCGAACACGCAGTTCCGGCTGGGCGTCGCCGCCGACGACGTGGCCTGGGCCGGCAACGAGCTCTACATCGCCGTCGACGAAGGCCGCGACGGGCGCGACTGGAACGGCGACATGATGCAGGCGGACGACGTGCTGCTGCACTGGTCCGAGGCGGCGCCCACGCTCGTGTACGTCGACGATCTCTCCACGGACGCCGTGCTGGCCGTGCTCGGTCTCGGCAGCCGGATCGTCTACGCCGCCAAGACGGCGACGGCGGGGGTCGGCGGCAGCAACCTGCGCTTCGTGGAGTCGAGCGCGCCTCTCGTCCCGATCCCGGTCGCGACGGCGGACACCGTGAGCGAGCTCTCGCCGCGCCTCTTGGGCGAGGACGAGGGCCTCGTGTTCCTGGCGTTCGACGAGACGCTGGCCGGTCGCAGCCTGAACGGCGACGTCGACTCCCTCGACGCGAACGTGCTCGGCCTGCTCGACGGCACGAGCAGCACCAGCGTGGCGCGCTGCACCGCGCGCGCCGTCGATCCGGCCAGCCCGCGGCGCGCGAAGACGATCGCGGCCGGCGACTGGCACGTCGGCTTCCTCGTCAGCGAGGCCGGTCAGGGCGTCGGCAGCCTCAACTCGGCCGCGGTCGGTGCCAGCTTCCGTCCGGCGTACTGCGCCGCGAACGACACGGACTCGACCGACCAGGTCCTCTGCGTCCTGACGTTCGGCGCCTGGAACGCGGACCCGGCGATGAACCCGCCGGTCAACCACGGTCTGGCCGGCCGCGAGCGCATCGCGTTCGCCGGGAACTACGTCGCGACGATCGTGGCCGAGGGCGACGACACCTGCGACCTGAACAACGACGGGGCCTCGGACGACCGCGTCGTGCGCTGGCTCGCGATCTCGGACGACCCCCTGACGGAGCCGATCCTGCCGATCAACACGGCCGCGCAGATCCGCGCGCTGTTCGACGTGCCGGGCGGCGGGCACGGGCTGTACGAGCTCTCGAACCGCTTCGTGATCGTCTCCAGCGAAGCCACGGGCGGAGACATCGACGCGAACAACGCGCTCGACGCGAACCTGGTCGGCTGGCTCTCGCCGTCGCCGAGCTCGGCGAACTGGGACTTCTTCCACGGTTCGAGCGGTACCGAGGTCGTCGAGGCCTCGTGGATCTCGCCGCGCGAGTCCGAGAACCGCCTGGGCGTCGCGTTCACGGAGCGCATCGGCAACGTGTCGCTGAACCAGGGCACGGCCCAGGTCCCGGGCGACACGGACGTGAACGACGCGATCCCCACCTTCGCGTTCTTCTCGTCGAACCGGCTCGTGTTCCCCGGCGCGCTCCTGGCGCTGGACAAGGACTCGGCCGGGATGACGCAGGCCGGCGGCTGGGCGTTCTACCGCATGTCCGAGGTCGAGGACTCGCGCGACATCAACGCCGACGGCGACGAGATGGACTTCATCCTGGAGCGCACGAACGTCACGACCGGCGCGACGTTCGGCCTGAGCGTGGCCTCCGACCTCCCGCGCGACGTCGTCGACTTCGCGCGCTTCGGTTCGAAGGACTGCGTCGCGCTGATCGCGTCCGAGGCGCAGCAGGGCGGAGCGGGCACGGACTTCAACGGCGACGGCGACCGCACGGACCTCGTGCTGCGCTGGTTCCGCTTCTAGCCCCCGCGCCTACGGCGGCGGCGACTGCATCCCCTCGAGGAACGCCAGCGCGCTCTCCTCCGCCCGTTCCGTGCGCACCTGGCGCGGGACGAGGCGCTGGAGGATGCCCGTGCGCACCTTCATCGCCTTCTTCTGCGCCTCGGCGCCGTTGGCGTCGACGCGCTGGATCGCGCGGAAGCCGCGCGGGTGCAGCGCGAGCCGGATGCGGTCGACCGCGGCGGCCTGGAACATCCGCAGGAAGCCCTTCTCGAGCGTGACCATCGAGATCGGGTGGATGCGCGCCATCGCGCCGCGCCAGCGCTCGCGCTCGGACACGAGCAGCACGTGGTTGAAGATGACCTTGTTCGTGCCCATCGACAGCGCCTTCTTCGGCACGGTGCGGTTCACGAGGTCGTCGAGCTCCTCGAGCGCGTCCTGGTTCTTCAAGCCGGCGACGCGCGACCAGCGCGCCTCGGGCACGAAGCGGTCCGCGTTGAGCTCCCAGTACAGGTGCCCGAGCCCCTTCGTCCGCGCGTAGCGGGCCAGGTGGTAGGGGACGAAGTGGTTGTGCGCGATCGTGTCCGCCGCGAGGTGCGACAGGTAGCCCATCACGAACGCCTCCTGTCGCGGCGAGGTCGACAGCTCGCGCATCTCCTCGACGATGGCCCAGCGGTGGCAGTGGCTGTACGCGCCGCCGAACGCCTTGAAGTTGATGATGTCGGCCGCGAGGTTGCCGTAGTCGAAGGCCGCGCGCTCCGCGTCGATGAGCTTCGCGACGTCGGCGGGCAGGAGCTCGCGGCGGCGGCGGTGCACGCGCTCGGCGTACTCGAGGTGCATGCCCGGCCCCCAGGCGAGGGTCGCGAGGGCGCACAGGGCGCCGAGGAGGATCAGGGTGCCGATCATGAGCTGGAGTCCATCGCGAGGGATCGGTTCGACGGGGAGGCGGGGCCTCCTAGCACCGGCCGGCGCCGAACTCCGCGCAGTATGCACTTCCGCGCGCCGTTCCACGCGGGTTCCGGGCCTCCCGGCCGCGGCGGTGCTCGGTCTCGGCGATCGCTCCGCGCCGCGGCCAGCGTTCTCCGCCGTCTAGGTCCGCGTCGCGGCCGCTTCGTCGATCGCCGCTGCCGCGTCGCGGGCTTCCGACTCGAGCGGACAGCGCTCGGCCGCGCTCCGCGCCGAATCGCGGGCGGCGCGCGCGCGCTCGGGCTTCGTCCACGACAGGAGCTGCTGGTACAGCGTCTGTCGCAAATCGTCGCCGAACAGCGCGATGCCGTTCACGTCCTCGTCGATCAGCTCCGCCAGCCCGTTCGCCGCCGTCGTGACGACCGGCACCCCGGACGCGAGCGCGGCCAGCCCGGCGCGCGAGAACGCGTCGTAGCGCGTGGGCAGCACGAAGAGGTGGGCCGCGTGGATCACGCGCGCGAGGTCCGTGCCCGGGGGCGCGAAGCGGACCGCGTCCTTGCAGCGCGAGGCCTCCACCTGCTTCTCGTACTTCGCGCGGTCCGGTTCGGCGCCCGCGACGAGCAGGTGCGCTCCGGCGCGGCTCGCCGACACCGCATCCCACACCTTGAGCAGCCGATCGAAGCCGTGCAGGTGCCAGTCGTCGGCCGCGAAGACGACGACGAACTCGTGCGGGTCGATCTGGAACGACTTGCGCGACAGGGCGCCCATCTGCTCGTGGAGCTCGGGCGAGTACATGTCGAGGTCGATGCCCGGCCGCACGAGGCGGATCAGCTCGGGGAGGACGTGGTGGCGCTTCATCGCGTCCTTGCCCACGAGCTCCGAGGGCACGGCGACGAGCTTCGCGCGATCGCGCTGCATGCCGCGCGCTTCGATCTCGAGCCACGCCTTCTCCTCGGCGGACCGTGCGTACTCCGAATCGGCCGCGAGGTCGATCCGCGTCTGGCGCACGCCCTCCGACAGGCGCAGGACGTCGGACTTCGACGTGCATCCGAGCGAGTAGACGGCGTCGAGCTTCGCCTTCGCGCACCAGGCCTCGACGGCCGCGTCGAAGCCCTTCGCGCGACTCGCGGCGGACAGGGCGAACGGCTTCAGGACCTCGACATGCGTCCCGGTCGCCAGCGGCTCGGTGCGTGCGTTCGTCACGACCGTGACCTGGTCCCCGCGGGCCGCGAGGTGCGCGACGACGCGCCGGGCGTGTTCGTCTGTGCCCTGATTCCTGCCGGGGTGCGCGTGGACGAGGCCGATCTTCATGGGGCAGAGCCTACTGCCCCGCGGCGACGCGCTGAACGGTCGGCCGCTACAGGATGTCGAGGATGCCCGCCGACCCGTCGGACAAGGTCGGCGGGGCCGACGGGTAGTTCACGCCGATCGAGAGGAACGCGTTCCAGGGCGTGCTCTCGCGGTCGCAGACCATCCCCAGCGCGACGGCCGAGAACGCGCGGGCGCCGGCCGTCAGCGACGAATCGCCCAGCATCTTCACCAGCGGATCGACCGTGGCCAGCGTGCCCGCGAAGCCGAGCGCGCGCGCGACGCTGGCTTGCGAGGCGAGGCTCTTCGCGCCGCGCAGTTCCTGGAGCAGGGCCGATTCGAGGTCCACGTCTCCGAGCAGAGCCAGCCCGATCGCGATCTCGCGCAGGAGGTCGGGCTGGAAGCGCGACTTCCCGAGGATCGCGCGCAGCGGCGCGAGCGCTTCCTGCGCTCCCGTGAGCCCGAGCGCGGTCGCGACGTAGCCGCGGCCGACCGGATCGCGGATGTCGTCGAGCTTCTTCAGGAGCTCCGGCACGGACGCGCGGTCGGCGCACAGACCGAGGCCGATCGAGAGCGCGCCGACCTGGTCGGGCGCCGACGCGTCGATCAGCGCGCGGCGCAGCGCGGCGCGCACGGACGGCGACGGCTCGCGGTGCATCGCCGCGCGGCCGCGCTCGAGGATCCCGAGCGCCAGCGCGGACCACGACCGCTCGCGGGCCTTGCCGCGCGTGAGCCTCTCGAGGAGGAGCGACTGCACTTCGGACTGCACCGCGCCGGGGTCCTCGGCGCTGCCGCGGCGGGTCGCGACCTGCGCCAGCGACACGAGCGCGAAGAGCCGGGCCTGCGCGTCGCCCGCGTCGAGCGCGCGCTTCAGCGTCGCGCGCACGCGCGCGTCGGCCGCGTCGCCGTCGGCGTCGCCCATCCGTCCGAGCGCGAGCACGGCGCCGCGCACCACGCCCGCGTCCTCGCGCGACTGGCGCTCCAGCACGGACGCGAGCTCGCGCGCGATGTCGGCGCGCAGCTCCGTCCCGGCGCCCTCCGCGAGCCGTGCCAGCGCGTCGGGCACGTGCGCCCGCGCGAGCACCGGCCGCGTGTCGTCGCCGAGGTAGCGCACGAGCGCCGCCGCTTGCGAGGCGCGCGAACGCGGCGGGAGCTCGTCCGGCTTCGAGCCCGCGCGGGGATGGATCGAACCGCTGTTCTCGCCGGCGTCCGTCTCGGCCGGCATCGGGACGAGGCCCAGCGCGATCACGCACGCCGCGGCCAGGTCGGCGCTGGCGTCGCCGCGCGAATCCTCCAGCACGCGCTGCAGGTGGTGCGCGACGAACGCGCGCAGGTCCTCGCGCTCCGATCGCGCGGCCGAGATCCCCAGGCCGTACGCGGCGAACGCGCGCGTGCGGGCCGACACGCGGCCGTTCGCGAACTTGCGGCCGGTCTCGTCGTCGTGCAGGAGCGCCGCGAGCTCCGGGATCGCCGCGTGGTGCCGCAGGATCCCGAGCGCCGCCGCCGCGGTCTCGCCGATCTCCTGGTCGGGATCGCCGACGTACGGGCCGATGAGGCGCGTGATCTCCGGGCCGCGCGCGAGCGCGGCGTCGTCGCACGAGCGCGCGATGGCGACGAGCAGGCCCGAGACGAGGTCGCGCTGCCTCTCGCGCGACAACGCCGCGACCGCGGCGTCGATCCCGCTGGCCACGCGCTGGTCGGCCTCGGCGCCCGCGTCGCCGTGCGTCACGGGGCCGATCGCTTCGACCTTGGACTTCAGGTCGAGGAAGTCGTCGCGGTTGTAGCGCCACCACAGCTCCCAGCTCAGCGGCTCGAGGCCGGGCGCGCCGCCCGTCGGAACCGGTGTCGCCGACGGACGCGTTCCGGTCGGGACGGATCCGGGCGTACCGCCCGTGGCGCCGGGGATCCCCGGACCGGGACCCGGGTTGGCCGCGCCGGGTCCGTTGGGGGCGCTCGGCGCGGGCGGCGGGGCGGGCGGCGGCGCGTCGCCCGCCGAAGGTCCGGTCGGAGGCGGCGGGAAGACCGCGCCGTGGCGGGGCATCGCCGCCGCCGCGGGGTGGAGCGCCGCGAGCAGGAACAGGCCGGCGAGCGCCCTCAAGATCGAGCTCCAGCGCGGCGGGTCGGCCGCGAACCCGCCCGGTATCGCCGGCCGGCCCGCGGGGATCCGCACACACGCGGAGCGAGAGCGCGCGGCCGCGTCGGGAGCCCCGAGCGCGGGCACGGCGAGCGTACCGGCGCGCAGCCCTGCGGATCGTGGGGGCACATGGATCGGGCGAAGCTCATCACGCCGCGTGCCACGATACTCGGGCCGGACCGGTTCGCGGCCGGCTGCTCGCGGCGGGCTCCTCGATGTCTGGCGGCCCCGCCGGCCGGCCCGTGACCCCGCGGTCGCGCGCGTGGACCCGCCCGGGCCGGGCGCGACGGCGGGCGTGGGCCTCCGGCCGCGTGGCCGCCGTCCGCGCCGGAACCCGCGGAGTCGGGTGCTCGCCGCGTCGCGCGCCACTATCCTCGGCGGTCGAGGCTGCTTGAACTCCGCCACCGATCACCCGCGGGACTCGTCCTCGGCTCCGAGTCCGCGCTGGGAGAGCGCCGGGGTCGCGCTCGCCGCGTTCGTCGCGCTCGTGGTCCTGCGCGGCACGGTCCTCTTCGACCCGCCGTACTGGGACGCGCTGATCGGCCTCTTCCCGCAGGCGCACTGGCAGGCCGTGAACGGACTCGACCCGTTCCGGCTCCTGCGCGAGCAACCGGGGTACGTCGACGGCGGTGCGTGCGTCTATCCGTTCAGCGCGATCCCGCCGCTGCTCGCGCTCCTCGAGCGCGCGCTGCCGGACCGCGAGACGCGCTTCGTGCTCCTGCACCTCGCCTCGTTCGCCTGCGCCGGCGCGGCGTGCGCGGCCGTGTTCGCGATGGCGCGACCGTTCGGGCGCGGGCTCGCCTGGCTCGCGGCCGGCGCGTTCCTGGCACAGCCGGGCGTGCAGGCGATCGCGTGCCAGATCGGCCTCGAGATGCCGCTCACGGCGACCGTGGCGTGCGCGATCGCGGCGACCGCGGAGCGGCGCTGGCGCGCGTCGTTCCTGTGGGCCGCCGCGGCGCTCCTCGTGAAACCGACCGGGGTCGTCGCGGCCGCGGCGGCGCTGGCCGTGTTGCTCGCGCGCGCGTCGGCTCCGCGCATCGCCGGGGCGCGGGATCGCGCGTCGAACGAACGCGCCTGGACGTTCGCGCACGCGGGGTTGTGCGCCGTCTTCGCGGCGCAGATCGCGCTGCTCCACGCGTTCGAGCGCGCGCCGCCGGGCTCGGGACTCTTCGCCGGATTGCTCCCGCTGGCGACGAAGCGGCTGTGGACCGTGCCGGAGTTCGGAATCGCGCTCGCGCTGATCGCCGGCGCCGGAGCCGTCGCGTTCGCGCGCCGGACGCGCGGCGCGCCGATCCCTCTCGCGGTCTGGGCGCCGGCCGTGTTCCTGGTCGCGTACCTGGGCCTGCTCGTGCAGTGGGAGAACGCGCTGCCGCGCTACTTCGTCGCGGCGTACCCGGCGACGATCGCGCTGCTCGTGGCGTCGGCCGCGCGCTTCGCGCCGCGCGCCGCGGCAGCGCCGGGCATCGCGGCGATCGCGCTGTTCGGCCTGCTGGGCGCGCACGGCCGGTTCCAGCCCGACCGACCGGCGGCGTTCGCCGCGCCGGGCGCCGCCGAACCCTTGGCCGCGAACGACGGCTGGCTGCTCGAGCGCTCCATGCGCTACCGCGACGGCCTGATGCTCGATCGCGAGGTCGCGCACTTCGCCGCCGCGCGCCGCGACGCGGCGTTCGTCGCGCCGTGGCCGCTGCAGCAGGCGCTCGTCGAGCCGTCGTTCGGGTACGTCGCGCGGGCCGTCGCGTGCGCGTCGGGCGAGAAGTCGGTCGCCTGGACCGCCGAGCCAGAGCCCACGGTCGAGGAGCTCCGGTCCGGCGGACGCGAGGTGCTCTGGATCCTCACGCCCAACGACTTCGCCGGCCGCGCCTCGCAGCCTCTCCCTGGGGATTTCCTCGTCGCGCGGTTCGGCATCGGCGCACAGCGCGCGTTCGTCGTGCGCCGCGCGAACTTCCCGTGAGCTCCGCGCGCCGCTAAGGTCGCACGCGTGCGAGCACGGATCCGCGCCGTCGTCCCGATCCTCGTCGCGCTCGGGGCGGCGTGTCTCGCCGCGTGCGACGCGCGCCAGCCCGTGGCCCAGGGCGGCGCCGCGGCGCTGGCGCGCAACCTCGCCCTGGCGCGCACGGTCGAGATCCACGTCGACGAGGAAGCGGCCGCGGAGCCTCTCCGCCGCCTCGCGGCGCTCGAGCGCGCGCGCAGCGGCCGCGACGTCCGCGTCCTCGTGCAGACGCCCGGCGATCCGGACGCCGCGCGCATCGTGATCGGGACGCCGCGCTCGGGCGTGGCGGCGACGCTCGCCGCGCGCGCGGGGATCGAGATGCAGGGCGGCGGCGGGTTCCGCGTCGCGGACCTCGACCACGAGGCGCCCGAAGACGCGGCGCGCGCGACCTTCGCGGATCCGGATCGACCCGGACTGCCGGTCACGCTGTGGCTGGGCAACGATCTGGCGGGGCTCGTGCCCCAGATCGAGGATGCGATCCCGCGCGCGACGCCCTCGTTCGCGACGTGGCGCGGCGGGGACCTCGTGCTGCGCGGGAATCTCCGGCCGGCGGGCGGGCTCGTGCAGCGCGATCTGGACCGCGTGGGGCTCGCGCGACTCGCGCTGCGCGGTCCCGTGGACGCGTCGACCGAGAGCGACGGCTTCAAGCTCGAGATCGCGCCCGGCATCGAAGCGGTGGTCGCGGCCCGCATCCTGCGCGAACTCGAGGCGGCGCGCGCGCGCGCGGCGGCCTGGACGGGTGCGCCGGCTCCGCGCGTGGCCGTGCGCCTGCTCGCGGCGGTCGAGGACCTGCGGCTCGGCGGCGAGAGCGACAGCCTGGGACGCTGGAACCGCGCGCGGCCGGCGGCGGACATGCTGGTGCTCGCCGGAGTCACCGACGGCGGCGCCGCGGCGACCCGAGCCGGGCTGCGCGCCGTGCTCGGGCCCGCTGTCGTCGCCTGGATCGAGGACGGGGCGAGCGTGTCGGCCGCGCGATCGTGGTGGGGGCGCGACCTCGATCGGTGGCTGGCGCGCCTTGCGATCGCCGGCGCGCTGCCGCGCGCGGCGGTGCTCGTCGATCCGCGGTCGGACGCGCAGATCTCCGCGCACGTGCTCGTGCCGGCGCGCGCGGCGCTGTTCGACCACGTGCGCGCCACGCGCGGCGACGCGTACGTGCGCAGCCTGTGGTGCGGCACGCGCGCGTTCGAGGCGGACGAGGACCTGGAGGAATCGTTCGCGGCCGAGCTGCGCGCGCGCACCGAGCCGCACCGCGAGGAGGTCGCGCGCCGCGGCGAGCAGCGCCGGAGGTCCGTGCTGGGAGCGGCGCCGGTCGCCGGCGTCGCGTTCGCCGAGAGCGCGCTGGACCCGCGCATCGGATACGGCTCGATCCGCGCGCACGTGGCGCTGCGCTCCGCGCGCACGCGCGGGGCGCGGTCCGTCGCGCTCGACGCCGTCTTCCGCGACGCCGGGATCGGCGACCCGTGGGGTGCGCCGCGCGCGCTGGCGCCCGAGTGCGGCGACGTCGCGCTGTTCGCGACAGCGTTCGCCGCGCGGCACCTCGGGATGCGGGTCGCGCTGTACCCGAGCGTGCTCGCCAGCGACGCCGGCTCCTACTCCGGCGCGTGGACGCGCAACGAGGAAGGGGACTGGGCCGCGTACTTCGCGCACCACGCGCGAGCGGTCGAGCACGCGGCGCTCCTGGCCAGCCTGTGCAGCGTCGACTGGTTGAGCGTCGGCTCGTCGCTGCGCGCCGTCTCCAGCGCGTCGAGCGAGGAGCGGCGCTCGCGGCCCGAGGAGGCCGCGTGGAAGCACGAGGGCTGGCGCCGCGTGATCGGCGCGGCGCGCGGCGCGTTCTCGGGCGGCCTCACCTACGGCGCGGGCGACGTCG
Organism: Planctomycetota bacterium; assembly: GCA_044221705.1. Lineage (GTDB taxonomy): Bacteria > Planctomycetota > UBA1135 > UBA1135 > JAEUHZ01. The sequence continues at coordinate 42,898 of JBGAOR010000013.1, read as the reverse complement.
CCGAGGCCGAGAAGATCGCGTTCTGGGGCGACCTCGACGCGGTCGGGATGGATCTCGATCCGCGCGCCGAGCCCGGCGCGGTGTTTCCGCGCATGGAGATCGAGCACTCGCTGCGCCTCGCGCTCGAGGGGCTCGACCGGGTCGCGCGGCGTTTCGAACGCCCGGCGGTCCTGACGCGCGTGACGTTCGCCCCAGAGCTCCGCGACGGACCGGCGATCGCGGGCGACTGGGGCGCGACCCAGATCGACGCACTCTCCAGCGCCTTGCAGTCGGCGACGAGCGTGGACGGCCTCGATCTCCGCGCGGTCTGGCTCGCGCGCGTCGGCACCGACCCCGCCGACCGCGGCTGCAACGCGCACGACCCGGTGCTGCGGCCGGAGATGGACGCCGCGCTCGGCTCGTGCTTCGACGCGGCACCCAGCTGGGTCAGAGCAGGGTCCCGCTCAGGAGAGCGATCGCCACGCTGAAGTAGATGACGAGCCCCGTGACGTCGACGAGCGTCGCGACGAGCGGCGCCGACGCGCTGGCCGGGTCGAGGCCGGAACGCTTGAGCAGGAACGGCAGCAGCGCGCCCGCCAGCGTGCCCCACAGCGCGACGCCGATCACGCTGGCGAAGACCGTGGCCGCGATCAGCTTGTAGTGCGGGCCGTAATAGCCCTGCGCCGCGTCGTCCGGGCTGTGGAACGACGACTGCCAGATCACGATCCGCAGGACCCCGAGGAGGCCCAGGACCAGCCCGAGCGCGAGGCCCGCGGCCAGCTCGCGCAGGAACACGCGCCACCAGTCGCGCAGGCGGACCTCGCCCAGCGCCATCGCGCGGATCACGAGCGTGCTGGCCTGCGAACCGCAGTTCCCGCCGCTCGAGATGATGAGCGGGATGAACATGGACAGGACCGCGGCGCGCTCGATCGCGTGCTCGTAGTGTCCCATCGCGCTGGCGGTGAACATCTCGCCCACGAAGAGCAGCGTCAGCCAGCCCGCGCGCTTCTTGAACATGTCCACGAAACCGACCTGCAGGTACGGCGCCTCGAGGGCCGAGGTACCGCCGATCTTCTGGATGTCCTCCGTGGCCTCCTCGCGCACGACGTCGACGATGTCGTCGGCGGTCACGACGCCTTGCATGCGCCCCAGCGCGTCGACGACCGGGATGGCGAGCAGGTCGTGCTGCGCGAACAGGCGGCCGACCGCCTCCTGGTCCATCTCGTCGAGGACCGTGACGAGGTCCTTCGTCATCACGTCGCGCACGCGCGCGTCGCCGCGCGCCATCATGAGCTGCCGGAACGAGACCACGCCGAGCAGGCGCGACTCGTGGTCGAGCACGTAGGCGTAGTAGATGCTCTCGACACGCTCGCGCGTCTGACGCCGCAGGTAACCGATGGCCTCGTCGACGGTCATCTCCGGCCGCAGCCGCGCGTAGCGCGGGTTCATCAGGCCGCCGGCCTCGTCCTCGGAGTAGGCGAGCAGCACGTTCATCTCGCGCCGCGTCGCGTCGTCGAGCAGGTCGAGGAGCCGCGGGCGCTCCTCCTCGGGCGTCTCCTGGAGCACGTCGGCCAGGTCGTCGGGCGGCAGCGCGCGCAACCACCAGCGCTGTTCCGCGCTCGGCAGGCCGACGACGACCTGGGCGCGGTCCATGCCCGACAGCTCGAGGAAGAACTCCTCGGCCTCGGCCGACGTCAGGTGACGGAAGCCCTCGACGCGGCCCTCGACGTCGAGGACCGGCCAGGCGTCGCGCAGATCGGTGGCGCTGACGCGCTGGTTCGCGAGGTCGTCGTCGGTGTCGAGGGGGGCGGCCATGGGGCGGGGGCGAGGCGCGGTCGCTTTCGCCCTGGTTCTACCCCTTCGCACGCCGCCGCCGAACGGGGTAGCGCAGCGGAAAACGCGCGGGCCGAGCGGTCAGATCGGCCAGGTCCGCGCGTCCGAAGGCGCCTCGACGCGCGTGAAGCCGCGCTGTCGCAGGTCCTGCTCGAAGGGGCGGCGCGCTTCTTCCTCGCCGTGGATCAAGAACACGCGCGGGTCTCCAGGCGCGAGCGGGGTCAGGGCTTCGAGCAGCCCTTCCCGATCGGCGTGCGCCGAGAACCCGAGCATCGAGGTGACCCGCGCGCGGACGGCGCACTCGCGGCCGAAGATGCGCACCGGATCGCGACCCTCCTGCAAGCGGCGCCCGAGTGTGTGCTCGGCCTGGAAGCCCACGATCAGGATCTCCGTGTCCGTGCTCCCCACGTGCCAGGCGAGGTGGTGCAGGATGCGCCCGGACTCGCACATGCCCGAGGCGGCGATCACGATGCAGGGCCGCGGGTCGCGGTTGAGCGCCTGGCTCTCCTCGACCGAGTTCGTGAAGGCGAGCCGCGTGCGGAACGCCGGCTCCTCTTCGAATCGCCGGACCTCGGCGAGCGCCTCGGGATCGAACAGCTCCGGGTGATCCGCGACGACCTGGGTCGCACGCGTGGCCAGGGGGCTGTCGACGACCACGCGGACCGGCTCGATCGCGCCGGAGTGGACGCCGCGCGCCAGGACGTAGAGCAGGTTCTGCGTGCGCCCGACGGCGAACGCCGGGACCAGCAGGCGTCCGCGGCCGCGCCGCGCCAGGCGCCGCACGGCGTCGTAGATGGCCTCGGCTCCGGCCTGCGTCGAAGGATGCGAGCGGTTGCCGTACGTGGTCTCCGTGATGAGCACGTCGCACGGCCGCAGGGGCTCCGGATCGCGCAGGATCGGTTGCCCCTTGCGGCCGTAGTCGCCCGTGAACGCGATGCGGCGCGCGATCCCGTCCTCGCTCGCCTCCGCCTCGATCCAGGCCGAGCCCAGGATGTGCCCCGCGTCGTGGAACCGGGCGCGCAACCCGGGTGTCACGTCGAACCACTCGCCGTAGGCGTGCGTGCGGAACAGGTCGAGCGCGGCGTCCACGTCCGCCTGGACGTACAGCGGCTCGACGTCCTCCTGCGGCAGGAGGTCCCGGCGCGATGGACCGCGACCCTCCCGCTCCTCGGCGCGCCGTCGATTCAGGAACTGTGCATCGGACTGGAGGATGCGCGCGCAATCCTCGAGCAGGACGCGGGCTAGGTCGCGCGTCGCCGGGGTGGCGTGGATCGCGCCCCGGAACCCCTGGCGCGCGAGCATCGGCAGCTTCCCGGAGTGGTCGATGTGCGCGTGCGACTGCAACACGCACTCCACGGATCGCGGGTCGAACGCGAAGCGCGAGTTGCGCGCGTACGACTCCGCGCGGCGGCCCTGGAAGAACCCGCAGTCGAACAGCACCGTGCGATCACCCAGGGTCAGCGCGTGACAGGAGCCCGTGGTGCCGCCGGTCGCGCCGAAGAAGCGCAGGTGCATGCCGTTTCGTGCTCCGGGGGGTGAGTGCCTGCGGGCGGCGAGCTCCGGCCGATGGCGCGGCGCGCACGGAGTGTGCCGGGCGCGCCGCCAGGATCCACCAGGAATGTCGCCGCGTGTCGCGGCGAGTTCAGCGCCGCGACGTGCTCTTGGACTTGGCCTTGGCCTCGCCGGGCGTGCTGCCGGCGATGTCGCGCAGCCCGCGCATCGTCACGGTCGCCTTCTTGAACACGTCCTTGCCGAACGCCGCGACGAGGGCCTTCTCCTGGTCTTCCGCGGACATCGTCCAGCCCTCGATGCGCTTCCACGTGTTCGCACCCGTGGGCTGGCGGTCCTTCTCGTCGCGGATGCGGCGCAGGTCCTCCAACAGCGTGGAGAGCGCGTGCTCCTTGGATTTCTGGGCCTCCGCGAGGTGGCGCACGAATCCCCAGGAGACCGGCGCGGCCTCGGCATCCCAGGTCCCACGCTGCCAGCCCGCCAGCTCGCCGATCGTCAGCGGCTTGGCGGCGCGATCCTTGAACGCGATGCGCAGATCGCTGGGCCAGCTCGTGTGCTCGGTCGCGAAGACGAACCCGTCGCGGTAGGGGAAGCAATAGACGGACTCGAACAGCGCCATCTCGGCCTCCCAGGCGATGCCCTGGACGATCCAGTTCGGCTGCTGACCGAAGCGTCGCAGCGTCAGCAGCTGCACGACGCGGTTCAACACCTCGTGGTCCCCATTCCACTCTTCCTGGCCCGATGCGTTCTCGACGAACGCGCCGACGAGCGGGTCCTCGAGCGTCAGGCCGGTCTGCTTGCGCGCGCCCGCCACCCAGTCCTTCAGGTAGGCGACGCTGCCCTCCAGGTGGTCGAGCAGGGCGTTGTAGTCCTTCTCGTCGTGCAGGATGAGCAGCACGGCGGTCTGCGAGTCGGGTGTGCCGGCGCCGGATCCCCAGGCAGTGGGCGGCGTCGGAGCCTTCGCTCCACCCGTCCCCGTCCCCGTGCTCTTCGGGGCGCTGGGAGGCGGGCCTTCGGGGTCCTCGGGCAACGGGGCCGGCGCGGGGCGCTTCTCGGCGGGCTTCCCGTCTGTGCCGGGAGCCGCGGCGGGGACGGTGTTCCCGCGGGCGACAGGCGGGAGCAGTCCGTCGAACCACGTCTCGGCCTGTCCGACGATCCGCAGCGTCTCGCTGGTCCGCCCGCGCTTCACCGGGGTCAGCACGAGCACCCGGCCCTGCGCGTCGAGGTCCATGCGGTACTTCTGCGCCGAGCAGAAGCCCGTCCAGCGCGCGATGGCGTCGAACGCGGGCTTGGGCAGTCCGGCCTGCAGCTGCGCGGTCGACGCCTCCTTGTCCGTCCAACCCACGGGTACGTCCCCGGCGTGCGCGGCCGGGGCCAGCATCAGGAGCAATCCCAGGGCGATGTGAGCGCTGAACATGTTCGTCGACTCCCTCTCTCTCTCTTCCCTAGCGCCGTTCCGAGAGCCACTGCACGAGGCGTTCTTGGAGATCCACCGGGGTTCGTTTCAGGACCTCGCCCGTGATCGCCGCGGGGTCGTCGCCCTTGGCCGACCGTGTGACGAACTCGAGCGTGGCCGACGGCTGCCCCTCGAGCAGATAAGCGACGAGCGCGTAGCCCGTGAGCGCTCCCGGTACGTCGAGCCGGTCGAGGTCGCGCCGCAGGAGGTCGTCGAGCGGCACGGCCGTGCCCGTCGCGAGCAGGTCGTAGGCCTCCTGGATCCAGTTGGACTCCGGAGTCATCAACTTGCCGCGCAGTCCGGCCGTCGCCGGGTCGGCGGCCTCGGAGACGAACCAGGTGAGGCGCGTCCCGACGAGTTCGCGCGTCAGGTACTGGCCGATGCCCTCCCAGGCCCAGGCCGTCTTGTGCGAGACGCCGACCGAGATGCCGAGGATGTTGCCGATCGTGTGCCGCACGGCCGCATCGACCCTGCGCGCGGGCTCCTTGCCGAAGAGCGCCACGTTGCTCGAGCGCGGGATCCCGGTGCCTTCGAGCGCGGACAGACGCGCGCGCTCGTCGTCGGCCAGGCCAGGGAGCCGCGCGAGGAACTGCTCCTTCTCTCCCGGCTCGGTGAGCACGTAGACCGTGTACGCACCCGGGAAGCGCATCTCTGTCCCGAGCACGAAGGCGAGCAGTGTCCCCGCACCCTCGCACGCGCGCGCGATCCGCTGCGCTTCCTCCTCGGGGCCGGTCGAGAGCACGCGCACGTTCTCGCCCTGGAGGACCGTCCTCCACGTGACGCCCAGTGCCGCTTCGTCGGCTCCGGCCTTGTCGCTGGGGATCGGCGCGCCGGCTTCCATGACGCGCTTGGCTTCGGCGCGGATCGCGGCGCGGCGCTCCTTCGCGGTCGCGGTCTCGGGCATCACCCAGCGATCGCCCATCTGCACGTCGCCGAGCCACTCGTGGAGTCCGGCGTGGTTGGGCGCGATCGAGCGGATCTCGGCCACGAGCGCGTCCCGCTCCGCGACCGCGCGCTCGGGAGCGCGGGCCATCGCGAGCAGCGTGTCGCCGTACGGCGCGTACGCGGCGTCCTCGCGCTTCGGCAACTCGTCGAGGAACTTCTTCCCGATGTTCCTGAGTTCGCGCGGCGCCGGCTCCTTCCACGAGCCGTCGACGTTGCGCGCGTAGCGCAGCCCCTTGCGGGCGGTGGCGTCGTCGGGAGCGATCTCGAGCACCTTGCGCCAGATGCGATCCCGCTCGATGAAGAGCTCCTTCTCGTTGCACCAGGCCGCCAACTGGTTCAGCCGTTCGATGAGCGCGACGCGCGCGGCGCTCCTCTGGGCTTCGACCGAACCCGCCTGCGCCCCGGCCACCGGGATCTCGTCCCCCCGAGTCGCACGGGTCGGCTTTCCCGGGCTCCGGGAGGCGATCGCCATCGACGAAACCGGGGAACTGGCCCCAGCCGCCCAAGCGGGAGACAGGCCCAGGCACGAGCCTGTCAACGAGGCGGCGAGCGTGGCAGCGAGTAGGCGCACGGCGGCACTCCGACTGGGGACGGCCGAGGAGCTCTGGCTCTCGTCGGCGGGTTGGGGCGGGGACTGGAGGGGTGACCGAGGCCCGGGACGGGGGTCGGGCCTCTCACACACGAGATGACGAATAAGAACGGCGCCGGTACACGCTTCTTCGTAAGGTCTCCGGAAAACCCACGATTCTACCCTCCAAGCGTGCAGTTTTCTTCGCGCAGCACCACGCCTTGACCCGCCGTTGACCATGGAACGTACGAGCGACGCGAGATCGCGCTCGCGCGAACTGCGCGATCTGCCGGGAGTCGGCCCCGCACGCGCGCGCAAGCTCGCCGAGGCGGGCTTGCGCGACGTGCGCGACCTGCTGCGCGTGCTGCCTCTGCGGCTGGACGTGGCGCCCGCGGTGTCCGGCATCGCCGCTGCGCTCGAGTCGGGTCGGTCGGGGGATCCCGTGCGCGTCGCCGGCCGGATCGAACGGACGAGCCTCGCGCGCTTCGGACGCCGCTCGGTGTTCCGCCTGCGGCTCGCGGACGGGACCGGTCACGTGGAGGCGCGCTTCCACAACCAGCCCTGGTTGCAGCGGCAGCTCGTGGTGGGCCAGTCGATCGAGCTCGCGGGCACGCTCGACGGCTCTCCGCCGGGGTTCACCGGACCGCGCGTGGGGACGATCGAGCGTCCGCTGCCGGTCGCGGGGACCCTGACGCCGGTGCATCCGGCGCTGGCGGGTCTGTCGTCCGACTTCGTGCGCGGGCTGTGCCGCGCGGCGGCCGTCTCGGCGGCCGAGGACGAGGTCGAGCCCGTCCCGCCCGAGGAGCTGGAGCGCCTCTCGGTCCCGCCGTTGTCGCGCGCCCTGCGCGACCTCCACGTTCCGGCCAGCACGCCTGAGTTCGAGGCCGCGCGTCGGCGCTTCGCTCTGGAGCGCATGCTGGAGCTGCAGGCCCGACTGCTCCTGCGCCGCTCGCGCGCGGCCGAGGGCGTGGCGCTCGTGTGCGACGTCTCCGCTGCGAGCCAGGCCCGCGCGCGCGCGGCCTTCCCCTTCGCGTTCACCGGCGCGCAGGAGCGCGTCGCGCGCGAGATCGCGGCCGACCTCGCGCGCAGGCGGCCGATGCGACGCCTGCTGCAGGGCGACGTGGGGTCGGGCAAGACGGCGATCGGCGCCTTCGCGGCCCTCCTCGCGGCGGGGGCCGGCGGCCAGGTCGCGTTCCTCGCGCCGACGGAGCTGCTGGCCGAGCAGCACCACATGGGCCTCGCCCCGCTGCTCGCCTCCGCCGGACTGCGCACGGGGTTCCTCTCGGGCTCCCTGACGGCTCGCGCGCGCCGCGGCGTCCTGGCCGGGCTCGCCGACGGATCGCTGGACGTCGTGTTCGGCACGCACGCGCTCTTCTCGCGCGACGTCGTCTACCGCCGGCTGGCGTTGGCCGTCGTCGACGAACAGCAGCGCTTCGGCGTCGCGCAGCGCGGCGATCTGTTCGACAAGGGCGTCGACGCCCACGCGCTGCTCATGAGCGCGACGCCGATCCCGCGAACCCTGGCGCTGGCCTGGTACGGAGACCTCGACACGAGTCACCTCGACGAGAAGCCGCCCGGTCGGGGATCCGTGACGACGCGCTGGGTGCGCGGCGAGCGCGACGAGGTCGAGAGCCTGCTGCGGGAGCGCGTCGCGCTCGGCGAGCGCCTGTACTGGGTCGTTCCGCGCATCGGCGAGGGGGATGCCGCGGTCGACGCCGAGGCCGGGACGGGACGTCGCGCGGAGAGCGCCGAGGAACGGCACGCCCGTCTGCTGCGCTCGCCGCTGGCCGAGCACGGCGTGGAGCTCGTGCACGGGCGCATGCCCCTCGCGGAGCGCGCGCGCCGGCTGGCCCGCTTTCGCGCCGGCGAGGTCCGCACGCTGGTCGCGACCACGGTGATCGAGGTCGGCGTGGACGTGCCCGAGGCGACCGTCCTCGTCGTCGAGGGCGCCGAACGCCTCGGCCTCGCGCAACTGCACCAGCTGCGCGGCCGCGTCGGGCGCGGACAGCGTCCTTCGTACTGCCTCCTCATCGGCGCCGACTCCGCGCGCCGGCGCTTCCAGGTGCTCGAACGCACCACCGACGGCTTCGAGATCGCCGAGGAAGACCTGCGCCAGCGCGGGATGGGCGACCTCGGCGGTTCTCGCCAGGCCGGCGCGAACAGCGAGGGCTTCGAGGAGTGGGGGGACGACATGGCGCTGTTCCACGCCGCACAACGGCTCGTCTCCGAGCACGCGTCGGTGCGCGACCACTACGCCGCGGGATCGCGGCGCGAGCTGACGCCCTGATCGCGCGCGCCGAGGTGGTCGGACTCCTGCACGAGAAGCCCAGGGCCGACCCGGCACGCTGCGCGCGCCGGATCGGCCCTGGTGCTCGTGGCGGAGCCGGGCTCCGCGACCGTCAGTTGCAGATCGTGACCGACAGGCCGTTGCTGAGGTTGAAGCCCGCGCCGCCCGCGGCCGGATTGCGGTACCAGAACTGGAAGTTCCGCACCTGACCCGGGAGCGCGGCCCCGCCCGGCAGGTTGTTCAGGTCGAGCGGGAGCGTCGCGTCGCCGAACGTGTCGGTGGTCAGGATGCCCAGGCGGACCGTCGATCCGCCCACGCAACGGAATCCGTTGCCGAACGGGGTCTGCACGGCGGTCGTGCCGGAGAAGAAGAGACCCGACGTGTGCGGCGGGCAGGCGTAGACGAAGAGCTGCAGGTTGTTGAGCACGAGGTTGCCCGTGCCCGAGTACCCCATCTGCGCTCCGCCTCCGACCGTGTTCGGCGCGCCGACGCAGTAGCTCTGCGGAGCCGGGCACGGGGGCACGATCACCGAGAGGTCGAACACGCTCACTTCGTCGATCGCCCAGCCGCCGAACTGGTTCGTGCCGTTCGAGCGCAGCTGGAACTCGATCTGGACCGACGGGTTGTTCGCGGCGACCGAGGAGATGTCGAACTCCTGCATGCCCCAGCCCGTGTCGGACCGCGGCGCCGCCGGGTTCAGGTAGAAGGTCGTGCCGTTCACGAGCACGCGCACCTGGTCGTTGGCGTTCCCGTCGCACGAGAGCCAGCTCTGGAAGCGCAGCCTCACGTTCTGGCGCCCGGTGAGGTTCAGCGCCGGCGAGCGCAGCCAGCTGTGCACGTTGGCCGAGTACGCCCCGTCGTTCGCTCCGGACCCGAGGTCGTTCGCGAAGCACGAGAACCCGGCGAATGCCGCGCTCGGATCGCGCCAGGGCGTGCCGCCCACGTTGCCGCCGCGCCCGAGCGGGAGACCGCGGGCCCAGTCGACCTCGGGGTTGCTCGTGTCGCCGACCGTGCCCGTGGTCCAGCCGGAGGCCGTCGTCTCGAAACCGTAGCTCGCGATCGAGTTCCGCGTGCCGACGTCGAACGAGTGGAGTTGCTCCGGCGCGCTCGGCGGCGACGTGGCCACGCGGGCCGCGCTGTCCGTCGCCACGACGTAGTACTGCACGAGCGACGGATAGGGCTGACCCGGGATCGTGCCGCGGTAGGAACCGCCGCCCAGGCTCGCCATCGCCACGTCCTGGAACGCGCCGCCGTTCACGCGCCAGCGCAGGATCGTGCCGGTCAGGGGCGGGCTGAAGTTGGCCGAGATCGAAGCGTCGACCGTGTACGGTCCGGCCACGTTCTCGGTGTCGGGCAGCGCGGTGACGTTGGCGATCGCCAGCGCGACGAGCGTGACGCCCGGGAAGCCCTGGTCGCGGAACCCGCCGTCGATGTCGCCGAAGTGCGGCGTGCCGTTCGTGAGGTTCGCGTCGTCGTCGTCCAGCGTGAGCCACTGGGTCTCGATGATCGAGCGGATCTGCGACTGGTTGTAGCCGTTCATCCAGCCCATGAAGATCGCGTTCGAGATCGCATCGCCGACCGCGTTGCCGTTCGTCTGGTTCAGGCGGTTGCGGATCTTCCAGGCGGCGCCCATCCAGGGCTCGCCGTCGGAGTGGACCTCGCCGTAGCAGGCCGGGGTCGTATCGCCGCAGAAGGTCCGGTTGTTGAGGCCCGTGCGGATCGGCGAGCCGACGCCGAAGAAGTCCTGGGCCACGACCGGATCGTCGTAGTTGTACATGGCGAACACGTCGGCGTTGCCTTCGCCCATCCCGTCGCCGCCGTTGCCCGTGCCGTAGAGGACGTTCAGCCAGTGGCCGGCCTCGTGGCTGATCACGGTCGAGTAGCAGGTGTTCGGGCAGCCCCCGCCGGCGAGGAAGAAGTTGATCGAGTTGCCGTTGAAGAACGCATTGCAGGTGTTCGCCTGGTTCACGTTCACCACGTAGCGGAAGTCGGACGTCGCGTCCGTCGGGTTCACCGAGCGCACGTAATCGCGCAGCCGGTTGACGCCGATCATCGCGTTCGCCTGCGCCGTCAGCTGGTCCGTCGGCGCCGGGTTCATGTTGATCGTGGTCGGCGTGTTGGGCTGGACCGTCGTCGTGAGCGAGTACTCCGCGCCGGCCGCGTTCTGGACGTCGTTGTAGGTCCCGTAGTAGGTGACCGTGACGGACAGGGGCGTGTTCACGCCCGGGTACACGAAGACGCCGCTGGCGTCGGTGGTCACTTCGCCGGCCGAGCTCGTCACGCGCGCGTAGCGCATGATCTGGTCCGTCTCGGGGTTGCTGGCGGTGTCGGGCGCGAGGCCCGGCGTCGCCTTCGTGCGCACCGTGCCCGTGACGTCGAAGTGGTGGATCTGGTTCTCCACCGCCAGGACCGAGCCGTTCAGCGCGTCGATCCAGTAGCGGTCGGCGATCGGGGTCTCGCTGGCGGGTCCGTGCGACAGGTCGATCGACCACGCCGCGCGCGCGACGCGCCGTCCGTCGGCGAGCGTGCGGCGCGCCGTGAGCACCGGGCGCGAGGCGTCGGCCGCCTGGATCTCGTGGCGTGCGAGGAAGGCGTCGCCGGCGACGGCCAGCGCGCTCTCGGGGCCGAAGGTCGGCAGCGACGGGATCGTCTCGACGCCCGCGACCGCGGTCGAGTGCACCGACAGGATGCGACCGGTCGAGTCGAGCAGCACGTTGACCTTGGCGCCCTCGACGTCCAGGCCGCCGAGCCGCTGCCCGTAGCGCACGGTCCACTTGTCCGAGGTGCCGATCATGCCCAGGGGCAGGAACACGACGCGCTCGACGTGCAGCGTTTCCGTCGCGACGCCGTGCACCGACGCGGTCGCGGCGAGCGCGAGCCCGGCGAGCACCTGCGCTTCGGCCTCCGTCCGCACCGCGGCCCCGAGCTGCGCGCCGCCGCCGTAGAGCATCTCGGCGAAGCCGGTCTCGGTGTCGCGGGCGACCTGCCAGCTCGCGCCGTGTTCGGCGCGGAAGGCCTGGAGCGCCGAGTCCAGCGCTTCCGGTCGCGGCCACGCCGCGACCGGTCCGGTGTAGCGGAAGAGGTGGGGGCGTACGGCGAACAGCATGGGGGTCCTCGAAGCGGCCGTTGGGCCGCTCATTTCAGGGCTGGATCGTGAACTCGCAGGCATCGGACAGGCTGCTGCCGAAGCCGGTGGGATCGAAGACGTCGCGCGACCAGTACTGCGCCACGACGCGGCGCCCGGGCACGAGGCCCGCGTCGGTCCCGGCGCGCACGAGCGCGTTGAAGTCGAACGTGAAGACGCCCGAGCAGTCCGCCGGCGGCGGATTGCCGCCCGACATCTGGATCGGGGTGCGCCGGACCGGCGCGGCGATGCACAGGGTCGCGCCCTGGAACGGCGTCGCGGCGCGCTGCGCGCCGTAGACCAGGATGCCGGGCTTGTTGCTGAGCACGTTCGCGCACTGGATCGGGAAGGCCGATGCCGAGGACGCGCTCGGAGTGCCGCTGGTCGAGATCGCCGGCACGCAGCCCTGGCTGTTCACCTTGGCGACGCAGTACGTCGTCGGTCCGGGCGTCGGGCAGGTCACGTCGGCGATCGCCAGGTCGTCGATCGCGGCCTCGACCGTCGACGGGTTGCCGAGGTCCGAGGCGACGAAGCGCAGGCGCACCTGGTTCGTCGGCGCGATCACGTCGGCGACGCGGAATTGATGCTGGAACCAGCCGCCGAACACGACCTCGCCCGTCGGGCCGATCACCTCGACGGTCGACCAGGTCGCGCCGCCGTCGTTCGAGATCTGGACCGTGAACACGTCCTCGAACGGCGTCCCGGATCCGATCGCGTTCGCGTACCAGCGCCAGTACGAGATCACCGGCTGCTGCAGGGCCGAGAGGTCGTACACCGGCGTCGTGAGCGTCGTGAACCCGCCGTCCACGTCCGCGAGGCCGACCTGCGACTGCGGCGGCGCCTGCCCCGTGAACCAGCAGTTCGTGCCGGCGAACGAGTGGTCGTCCTCGGGCTGCGCGGTCGATCCGTTCGGATCGCCGTGCTCCCAGCGGCCGCTCGTCGCGGTGTCGCCGATCGAGCTGCCGGTCCAGCCGGTGGGGACGTCGAGCCGGTCGGACACCGCCACGCTCACGGCCGCCGCGGCGGTGACGTGCGCCACGATCGCCGGCGCGCCCTGGGGCCACGACCACGTGCGACCCGTGTTCGAGCGCGCCGTGACGTACCAGGCGAGGTCCGCGCCGCACGCGGCCGGCGGGAACGAAGCCAGGTAGCCGCCCGTCGGCTGCGCCGCGAGCGGGATCTCGCTCCAGCCCGCGCCCGAGTTCACGTGGAGCGACGCGCCCCCCGCGACGGTGACGCCGGGCGCCGTGACGAGCTCGAGCGCGACGGCTTCGCCCTCGGGGCTGACCACGAGCGGCGTGCTCGCGGGGAACGCGAAATCGATCTCGGGCGCGCCGAGCCGCCACACGAAGAGGCCCTTCTCGATGTCGCTGCCGACGATCGTGCCGCTCGGCAGGAAGGGGTAGTTGTTCCAGAGCGAGTTGAAGTTCGCGGCTTCGTCCTGCGGGTACGTGTCGAACCAGGCGATGCGCACCGGCGCCGACGGCACCGCCGCATCGAAAACGTGCAGACCGCTGCGGTAGTTGGACTCGAAGATCTTGCCGTCGTGGACGTACAGGTTGTGGTCGATGGCGTTCGAGCCCGTCGTGAACGAGGGGAACTCGACCGGGTTCGTGAGCGACGCGACGTTGATGACGCGCGTGCGCATCTGGTTGCTGCCGTGCTCGTCGAGTTCGTCGTTCAGGTAGAACCACTGCTTGTCGGCCGACAGCCAACCCTGGTGCGAGTACGCGCCGTTCGAGTAGCGGAAGCGCTTCAGCAGGATGATGTTCGACTTGTTCGTGACGTCGAGGATGTCGAGCGCGGTGTCGTCGAAGCCGCCGTTCAGCCCGCCGCACGCGAACACGATCTGCTTGCCCGCGTACGGGCCGGACGTGTACGTGACCGCCTGGCACTCGTGGACGTAGCGGTCGCTCCACGTCGTGACGTACGTCGGGTTGAGCGGGTTCGCCAGGTTGTAGATGCGCAGCCCGTTGCCCGAACCGCCGCAGCGGTAGAGGAATCCCGAGGCCGCGTCGAGCCCGACGGTGTGCGTCGCCTGCGATCCGCCCGTCGTGATCGCGCCGACGAGCGTCACCACCCCCGCGTCGATCTGCGCGAGATCGATGACCTGGATGCCTCCGCCGCCTTCGCTCACCGCGTAGCAGGTGGAGCCGAACACCTTCATGTCGCGCCACAGGCTCGAGGGGCCCTGGATCGAGGCCACGATGACCGGGTCGCCCGGATCGGTGATGTCGACGAACGCGGTGCCGGTGTACAGGCCGAGGATGGCGTACTCGCGACCGCCGGGCGACACGTAGCCCGAGCAGGAGTTGGCGTTGTCCTGCGCGAAGCCGAAGTCGCGCAGCGGGATCCACGACAGGAGCTGCACGTTGCTGGCCGGGAACGCGAAGTTCTCGGCGGCGAGCGGGAGGTTCTGCGACGCGCTGCCGCGCGTGCCGCGCGCGACCTCGAAGCGCGGCCGCCGGTCCCGGGTCTTGCCGTCGCCGTCGTGGGCCGCCGCGGTCCGGGCCGTCGTCGTCGTGAGGAGCGCCGCGAGGAACAGGAGGGAACGGGTCGGCGTCGGGGACGAGTTGCGCATCGGCGCGGAGGCTCCTACGGGCGTTGCTCGAACTGTATCCGTTCCATGGTAGCCGTCGCGCCCCGCACCGCCAGGGAGTGCGCCTCTCAGCGCGGTTTCGGCGGCGACCAGACGAGTTCGGGCGGCGGATCGCGGCCGTCGAGCGACCGGAGGAAGGCCTCGAGGTCGGTCATTTCTTCCGGGCTGAAGTGCAGCGGCTTCAAGACCTGCTCGCCGTGGTGGCCGGACGGGACCGCGCCCTCCAGGGTCGAGTAGTACTCGAGGACCGCGCGCAAGGTCGCCACCTGTCCCTGACTCATGTAGGGCGCCGTGCGCGCGACGTTCCGCAGGGACGGAGTGCGCAGCTGGCCCCACTGTTCGGAGTTCTGGACGAGCGCGTCGACCTCCAGCGCGCGCTCCGACGACGGCGCGTCGCTCCACGGGCCCGTCCCGCGGAACGGATCGGCGCGCAGGCGCTCGATGCCGCGCATCCGGCCCGCGTCGGCGAGCTTGCCCCCGCCCAGCGGCGGCATGCCGATCGAATGGAACTCGCCGTCGGAGAAGTTCGTGCCGGCGTGGCACGAGCGGCAGTTCCCGCGGCCGAGGAAGAGCAAGAGCCCGCGCAGCGCGTCCGGCGGATACGCGGCCGCGGCGTCGAGGTCGCGCGCCGCGAGAGCCGACGCGAAGCGGTCGAAGGCCGAATCGCCGCTCTGCAGCCGCGTCTCGTAGGCCGCGATGGCCTTGGCGGCGTTCACGGCCGTGCGGTCCGCGTGCTCCGCGGCGTCGGACGGTTCCTCGCCGAACGCGGCGCGGTACTCGGCCCGGTAGATGTCGTCGCGCGCGACGAGCCGCGCGAGGCCCGGCCGGCCGACGCCGAGTTCCTTCGGGTTCTCGATGACGGCCAGCGCCTGGCTCCACAGCGAATCCGCGCGCCCGTCCCAGAAGAACCAGCGCTGGTGCGCGACGTTCAACACGGTCGGGCTGTGGCGCTCGCTCGAGCCGGGCGGGTCCGGCAGGGAAAGACCGTCGGCGAACGCGCGCGACGGCATGTGGCACGACGCGCACGAGTGGAACGAGTCGAGCGAGAGTCGCGGATCGTAGAAGAGGCGCTGTCCGAGGTGCGCCGCCTCGCGCGACGTCGCGACGCGGTTCGTCGGATCGGGTTCGGGTTCGCCCAGGGGGCCGTGGCGCAGGATGCGCTGGATCGTCGTCGCGTCGAGCGCGGCGACGAGCTGCGCGCTCGGCCGGTCGGCCTGCGGCGCGGCGGCGACCGCCGGCACGGATGCGCTCGCGCGCTCCTGCGGCGCGGGCGCGGACGGAGTCGACGCGGCCGCGGCGTCAGGCACGGGATCCGAGCCGGCCGCGCAGCTCGCGGCGGCGAGCGCGAACGCGCCGAGGAGCAGCGAAGGGCCGCGCCGGATCACTCGAGTTCGACGCGCCACTGCGCGCGCTCCGTCCACGGGCTCTCGACGACGTCCAGGAAGACCTCCCACCAGCCGGGCATGTGCAGGTAGAGGTTCTCGACGACGAACGTGCCGTCGTCGCGGCGCTCGACGCGCGGCGCGCGGTTCGTGCCGTGCAGGTGCTCGGGCATGTCGGCGTCGACGACCAGGCCGAGCCCCTTCACGGTCGCGGACGGATCGCCGGCGCGCGTCACGCGCACGACGAGCGACAGCGGCTTGCCGCGCACGAAGCCGCCCTCGGGCTCGGTCACGTGAACGACGTAGCGGCCGCCGTTCGAGGTCACGATCCTCTCGGCGCGCTCGCGCGACGCCGCGCTCGGCGACGCCACCGGGCGCGCGGCGGAAGCGACGACGAGCACCGCCGGGATCGCCAGGACGACCGCGACGCCGCGCACGAACGCGAGAGGGGACATGGGCGACACCTATTTGGCCTTCAGGATCGGTTCCAGGAAGAGGCGCGATCCCCACGCGGTCTGGAATCCGCCCGACTTGTCGAGCACCTGGAAGCGGTGGTTGCCGGCGTCGATCACGACCAGGCCGTCGCCGTTCCGCGCGAGCCCCTCGGGATGGAAGAACTCGAGCTTCCCGAGGCCCGGCGCCCAGGGCGTGCCGATCGTCGCGACCGGCGCGCCCTCGGCGTCGACGCGCACGAGCACGTGCGCGTCCTCCGCGCTGACCCAGAACCCGCCGCCTTCCGCCGCCGCGAGTCCGCGCGGCCGCGCGTCGCGATCGCGTCCGTCCGGGATCGGCCACGAGCCGCGCGACTGGCCCAGGAGGTCGAAGGCCTCGACCTTCCGTCCGCGCGCGTCGGCGACGTACAGGAAACCCTCGGTCGCGGGCCCGAACGCCAGCGCGACGGGTTCGAGCAGACGTCCCGGACCGGTGCCCGGCTCCCCGAACGAGCGGAAGACCTGGCCCTCGGGCTCGAGCGCGAGCACGCGCCCGTTCGCGCGGTCGGCCACGTAGAGCGTCCCGTTCGGCGCGAACTCGAGCGCGGTCGGCTCGGGCGGCCAGGGCGCGGCGGGCAGCTTCGGCGCGCTCTCCAGGTCGAGCGCGCGCACGAACTTCGCCATGTAGGGATCGAAGCGCAGGACGCCGCCCGGCTCGTAGGCCAGCGCGTACTGCGAGATCCGGTGCACGAGCGGGTCCGACACCCACACGCTCTTCCCGTCGACGGCGAACTCGACGTCCGCCGGCACGAGGAACTTGCCCGCGGTCGCGCCCGAGCGGCCGAAGCGCGTGATCTCGATCGGCGTCGGATGCGCCATGTCGAAGATCGACACGGACGGGCCGGCCGGTTCGAGCACCGCGAGCAGGTTGCGCGCGACGTCGCAGCCGCCCTCGTAGTGCGCGGCCGAGCTGCGGTCGACGACCGGCGGATCGGCGCCGGTGTCGCCCGCGTTGCCGAAGAACTGGACGCGGCCCTCGAGGTCCTCGACCACGGCCGCGACGTCGCCCTTCGGCGAGAGCGCGATCGCGCTGGGATAGTGCAGCTTCCCGCCGCCCTCGCGCGGCCGGATCGCGTGGATGCCCCACTCGTGGTCGGGCTTGCCGTCGCCGTCGAAGACCTGCACGCGGTGGTTGTCGCGGTCGGCGACGAAGACGCGCCCGCCGCGCTCGGCGATGCCGGTCGGCGCGTGGAAGAGGCCGGAGTACGGACCCAGCCCGCCCCAGGACCTGGCCGAAGCGCCGTCCTTCTCGAAGCGCACGACGCGCTGGTTCCCGAGGTCCGCGACGAAGACGCGGCCCTGCGCGTCGACCGCGACGTCGTTCGGCGCCAGGAGCTCGCCGTCGCCGAAGCCACGGCGTCCGATGGCGCGCTCGAACTTGCCGTCCAACCCGAACACATCGATGCGGTGGTTGCCCGCGTCGGCCACGTAGAGCTTGTCGCCGGCGATCGCCAGGCCGCGCGGTTCGCGCATCGCGCCCGGGCCGGACCCCCTGTTGCCGATCGCGCGCACCTTCGCACCGGCGCCGTCGAGCACGACCACGAGCTGCTCGACGCCGTCCGCGACGTAGATCTCGCCCGCCGGAGAGATCGCGATGCCGCGCGGCTCGCGCGGGAGGCCGGGCTTCACCTCGAGCGCGAAGCGCGCGAGCTCCTTCCCGTCCGCGCCGAACGCGCGCACCGCGCCGGTGAAGCGCTCGGTGACCCACAGACGGCCCTCGACGTCGATCGCGGCGAAGCCCGGCTCGGCGAGGCCGCCGATCTCGCGCAGGTACTGGCCGAAGCGCGCGGGCGTCGCGGCCTGCGCCGCGGGCACGGGAGACTGGGCGCCGCACGGCAGCGCGACGACGGAGGCGAGGGCGAGGGCGTGGA
Organism: Planctomycetota bacterium; assembly: GCA_044221705.1. Taxonomy (GTDB): domain Bacteria; phylum Planctomycetota; class UBA1135; order UBA1135; genus JAEUHZ01. The sequence continues at coordinate 24,854 of JBGAOR010000013.1, read as the reverse complement.
GGACGGATCGCACGGCGAGCGAGACTATCAGGCGCGGGGCTCCCCGCATCCGTCGCTCCGGCTCGGCAGGTTCGCGACCCGCTCCCGCAGCCAGCGCAGCTGCCCGTCGAACCCGCGCGAGCGGTTCACCGCCGCGACGGCGCACATCGCGATCACCGCGCCGAGGCCGGCCAGAGCCATGTCCTTCTCGGCGTCGAACTCGTCGCCCTGCGTGCCCAGGAACGCGGCGCCGAGACCGCCGCCGAAGACCTCGGCCGTGAACCACTCGACGACTTCGTAGATGGCGGACCACGAGAGCGTCATCTGGACAGGCAGCCAGTAGCCCGTGATCCCGCGCGCCGGCACGACGCGCAGGAACAGCTCGCGCATCGGGACCGCGAGCAGCAGCCCGAATAGGAAGTGCACCAGCCGGTCGTAGTGGTTGCGCTCGAATCCGAGGACGGAGTTCAGCGTGCGCCCCGTGATCCACTCGAACCACCGGTCGTAGGGCACCTCCGAGTACGTGTAGTGCGCGCCGACCAGGTGGAAGACGAAGAACACGAACACGAACCAGACCGACGCGTCGCTGAGCGGCAACCACCTGCGCGTGAGCCACAGGAAGGCGAAGCCGACGACGACCAGGACGTTCTCGAGCGCCCAGTCCGACCGGTAGAGCGGCCGGATGCCCAGGAAGACCGCGAGCGCGATCAGGATCGAGAGCAGGACGATTCGGAGTCGCATGAAGGCCCGAGGGCTCCTGCCCGCACCGTGTACCCTCCGCGCGCCGCGCGGTCGATCACCGCCCGATTTTCACGACCGGTAGTCGGCGTTGATGCGCACGTAGTCGGCCGAGAAGTCGCACGTCCAGGCCTCCGCCGCCGCGCTGCCGGCGGCGAGGTCGACGCCGATCACGACCTCGTGCTTCTGCAGCAGGTGCAGGTGCGCCTCCTGCTCGTTCTCGGGGTGCGGCTTGCCGTTCGAGTAGACGTCGGCGTCGCCGATCCAGACGCGCGCCTTGTCCGTGTCGAACTCGACGCCCGCGCGGCCGGCCGCCGCGAGGATGCGGCCCCAGTTCGGGTCGCGGCCGTGGATCGCGGTCTTGATCAGCGGGCTCGTCGCGATCGTGCGCGCGACGCTCGACGCCGCCTGTTCGCTGGGCGCGCCGGTCACCTGCACGGTCACGAGGCGCGTCGCGCCCTCGCCGTCGGCGGCGATCAGGCGGCACAGCTCCTGCGAGACCTCGACGAGCGCGCTGACGCATGCCGCCTCCTGCGTCGCCGACGTGGCGGGACCGCGCGAGCTCCACAGGAGCACCGTGTCGTTCGGGCTCGTGTCGCCGTCGACGGTCAGGCGGTGGAAGCTCTGGTCGGCGAGGCGCTTCAGCGTCGCGTGCGCGTCGTGCGGCAGCGGACCGTCGGTCAGCAGGTAGGCCAGCATCGTCGCCATGTTCGGGTGGATCATGCCGCTGCCCTTGGCCACGCCGGTGACGCGGAACGCGGGGCCCGACTTCTCCTCGATCGCGATCGTGCGCACCTTCGGCACGAGGTCCGTCGTCATGATCGCCGTGGCGAAATCGCCCAGGCCCTTCTCGTGAGCCGCGTTCACCAGGTTGGGCAGCGCGTCGAGGATCTTCTCGACCGGCAGGCGCGCGCCGATGACGCCGGTGCTCATGAAGAGCACCTCCTCGGCCGGACAACCGATCAGCTCGGCCAGTGTGCGTTGCACGCGGCGCGCGTCGGCCAGGCCTTCTGCGCCCGTCGAGCAGTTCGCGTTGCCCGAGTTCACGAGCAGCGCGCGCACGCGGCCCTTGCTCTTCTCGAGCGCCTCGCGACACACGGCGACGTGCGCGCCGGTCAGCTGGTTCGTCGTGAAGAGGGCCGCGGCGGGAAACGCCTCGGGGGCCACGATCAGGCCCAGGTCCATCTTCGTGCGGCGCGCACGGATGCCGGCATGGACCGCGGCGGCCTTGAAGCCGGCGGGGAGGACGGGGCGGGTGTCGCTGGCGCGTGTCTCGTTCATAGGACCTCGTCGTCTTCGTCTTCCGCGTCGAGCGCTTCGAGCTCCTCGACGAATGCCTGCTTCCACTGTTCCACTTCCTCGCGCACGCGGGCCGGTGCGGTACCGCCGGTCACGTCGCGGCGCGCGAGCACGGCTTCGACCGACAGCTCTTGGGCGAGGTCGAGTCCGTCCAGCTCGGGGACGAGGTCCGCCAGCACGGCCTTGGGCAGATCCTGGATCTCGCAGTCGCTCTCCAGCGCGGCGCGCACGACGGTGCCGGCGCGCTCGTGCGCCGTGCGGAACGCTACGCCGGTCTTCACGAGCAGGTCGGCCAGGTCCGTGGCGTTCATGCCGCCCTTCTCGGCGGCGGCGCGGCAGCGGTCGGCGCGGTAGCGCACGTTGCGCACGAGCAGCGCGGCGATCTCGACCTGCTCGATGATCGGCGGCAGGCCCATCAGGAGTGCCTGCTTGTCCTCCTGCAGGTCGCGGTCGTACGCCATCGGTAGCCCTTTCAAGGTCGCGAGGAACCCCGTCAGCTCGCCGATCGCGCGTCCGCTCTTGCCGCGCAGGAGCTCGAACCCGTCGGGGTTCTTCTTCTGCGGCATCAGGCTCGAGCCTGTCGCAATCGCGTCGGACAGCTCGAGGAATCCGGCCTCGTGCGACGCGAAGAAGATCCAGTCCTCGGCCAGGCGCGAGAGGTGCACCGAGATCAGCGACGCTGCGAACAGCGCCTCGGCCAGGTGGTCGCGGTCCGAGACGGCGTCCAGGCTGTTGCGCGTCGGCTCGGTGAAGCCCAGGTCGCGCGCGATCTCCTCGCGGTCGACGGGGAACGCCGTGCCGGCCAGCGCGCCGCTGCCGAGCGGACACGTGTTCATGCGGACCAGCGCGTTCTCGAGTCGCGAGCGGTCGCGGTCGAACATCGACACGTAGGCCAGCGCGTGGTGGCCGGCCGTGATGGGCTGCGCGCGCTGCATGTGCGTGTAGCCCGGGATCGGCAGGTCGGCGTTCGCGTCGGCCAGGTCGACCAGCGCGATCATCAGGTCGCGCAGGCGTTCGTCGAGCACGACGACGAGCTCGCGCAGGAACAGCTTGAGGTCCGTCGCGACCTGGTCGTTGCGCGAACGGCCGGTGTGCAGGCGCTTGGCCAGGTCGCCGACGCGCTTGCCCAGTTCGGTCTCCACGAGCGAGTGCACGTCCTCCGCGTCGGATTCCGCCAGCTTCGAGTCGTCCTGCGCCGCCTCCTCGAAGATCTGCGCCAGCGCGTCGGTGATGCGCCGGCCTTCGCCGGTCTTCAGGACGCCGGCGTCGACGAGCGCCTTGGCCCAGGCCATGCTGCCCGTGATGTCGGCCGCGAGCAGCGCGACGTCGTGGGGCAGGCTCTTCTGCCACTCGAAGAAGTGCGGGTCGGATTCGCCGGCGAAACGACCGCCCCAGAGCTTCGTCACGGGCGGGCCTTTCCGCCGGTGACGACGGGGCGGGGAGCGGGGGACTTCGAAGGCGCGGGCTTCGCGACGGTCTTCGGCGCGGGCGACACCGACTTGACGGGCGCGGTCTTGGGCGTCGCGGGCTTCGAGCTCGGCGCCGCGGCCTTCGCACCCGGGGACTTTTGCGCGCGGCGCACGCTCGCGGCCACCATGCCCGGAAGACCGTACAGCTTCACGAACCCCTTCGAGTCCGCGTGGTCGAACGCGGCCGACGCGCCGAACGTCGCGAGGCTCTCGCTGTAGAGCGTGTACGGGCTCTTCGCCGACTGCGCGACGCACGAGCCCTTGTAGAGCTTGACCTGCACCTCGCCCGTGACGACCGCGGTCGCCTTCGCGAAGAACGCGTCGAACGCCTCGCGCGCCGGCGCGAACCAGCGGCCGGTGTAGACGATGTCGGCGTACTCCGGCATCAGCTTCTCGCAGGCGCGCATCGTGTCGCGGTCGAGCGTCAGCGAGCGCAGCGTGCGCAGGCCCTCGAGCACGATCGTGCCGCCGGGCGTCTCGTACACCCCGCGCGACTTCATGCCGACGAGACGGTTCTCGACGATGTCGACGCGACCGACGCCGTGGCGGCCGCCGATCTCGTTCAGCTTCGCGACGAGCACCTCGGGCGCGAGCTTCTTGCCGTCGACCGAGACGGGGACGCCCTTCTCGTAGCCGATCGTCACGACCTGCGGCACGTCGGGGGCCTTCTCCGGATTCGTCGTCAGCACCCAGACGTCGTCCGGCGGAGCATTGGCCGGGTCCTCGAGCGCGCCGCCCTCGTGGCTGATGTGCCAGAGGTTGCGGTCGCGGCTGTAGATCTTCGTGCGCGACGCGGTGATCGGGATCTTGCGCGCTTCCGCGTAATCGATCGCGTCCTCGCGGCTCCGGATCGTCCACGTGCGCCAGGGCGCGATGATCTCGAGATCCGGCGCGAGCGCCATGTAGGTCAGCTCGAAGCGCACCTGGTCGTTGCCCTTGCCGGTGCAGCCGTGCGCGACGTACTTCGCGCCGACCTCGCGCGCGTACTCGACCTGCGCCTTGGCGAGGATCGGCCGCGCCATGCTCGTGCCGAGGAGATAGCGCCCTTCGTACACGCTCATCGCGCGCAAGTTCGGCCACACGTAGTCGACGAGGAACTCGCGGCGCTGGTCGACGACCTTGCAGCTCTTCGCGCCGGTCTTCTTGGCCTTCTCCTCGAGACCCGCGAGCTCTTCGGCGCCCTGCCCGACGTCGCCGCAGACGGCGTGGACTTCGAGCCCGTGGTTCTCCTTGAGCCAGGGGATGATGATCGACGTGTCGAGACCGCCGGAGTACGCGAGGACGACCTTTTCAGCCATGGTGGTGATTCGAGCCTGGATAGCGTGTGCGGAAAGGGGAGGGGAGATGGAGAGCGCGCGTGCGCTCGGCGGTCAGGGCATCGTCGGCATGCCGAACTGGGCCCACTCCTCTTGCGCCGGCCCGTAGATGCCGGGCACGCGCAGGTGGGCTTGACGCATGAGGATCGTCATCTGGGCGCGGTGGTGGATCTCGTGGAACAGGAAGCGTTCGAGCACGTCGTGTCCGTTCCACTCCTCGCCGTACATCGGGACCTTCTTGGCCAGGTCCGTGTCCCTCCACGTCCGGCGCAATGCCGGCACGACGGTCGCGGCTGCGCTGGCGTAGGCCGCTCGGATCTGCTCCGCCTTCGACGGGACCGGTGCGTCCTGACCGGGGCCTGCGGCGGGGATGCCGCCGTGGTTCAGCATCTCCGGGATCGTCGTGACGATGTGCCAGGCGAGGAACCCGAGCGTGCGTCCCGACGGGGTCACGCGTGTCTCGAGCGCGGCGTCCGTGAGCGCGCCGAGGACCTGGATCGTCTTCGCGCTCTCGTGCTCCCAGATCGCCGCGAAGTCGTCGATGGCTTTCAGCATCTCAGCGCCTCCCGCCCATGAGCAGCACGAGGATCGCCTTCTGCACGTGCAGACGGTTCTCGGCGATGTCGTAGACGATCGAGTTCGGGCCGTCGATCACGCCGGCCGTCACTTCCTGGCCGCGGTGCGCCGGCAGGCAGTGCATGAACAGCGCGTCGGGCTTCGCCAGCGCCATCATCTCCTCGTCCACGCGGTAGTCGTTGAAGATCGCGGAGCGCTCCTCGATCTCGTCCTCCTGGCCCATCGAGGCCCAGACGTCCGTGTACACGGCGTCGGCGCCCTTCACGCCGCTCTCGGGATCGTTCGTGATCTGGATGTCGCTGCCCGACTCGCGCGCCATGAGCATGGCCTCGCTGACGACGCGCGCGTTCGGCTCGTAGCCTTCGGGCGAGCACACGGTGATGTGAGCGCCCAGGCGCGCGGCCACGTGCAGCAGCGAGTGGCACGTGTTGTTGCCGTCGCCGACGTAGACCAGGCGACGGCCCTTCACCTTGCCCCAGCGCTCGGTGAGCGTGAAGAAGTCGGACAGCGCCTGGCACGGGTGCACGTGGTCCGAGAGGCCGTTGACGACCGGGATCGAGCAGTTCGCGGCGATCTCCTCCAGCGCGCGCTGCTTGAAGACGCGGGCGACGATGCCGTCGACCCAGCGCTCGAGGTTCTTGGCCATGTCCTTGAGCGACTCGCGCGAGCCGAGGCGCACGTCGCGGTGGTCCATGAAGACCGCCGAGCCGCCCAGGTCCTGCATGCCGACGTCGAAGGTGAAGCGCGTCCGCAGCGAGTCCTTCTCGAAGATCATCGCCAGGCGCTTGCCGCGCAGCGCCTCGGAGTACGCCTGGCGATCCGACTTGATCGCTGTCGTCGCGCCGAAGATGGTCTCGACGTCGCCGGGCCCGAGCTGGGCGACGGTGAGCAGGTCTTTCTGGGGCAGCGTACCGAAGGGCTTCTTGGTCATCGTGCGTCGGAGTCGAGCAGGGAGTGATGAAGACGGTGTCAGGAACGGAGAGGTGCGGGCCGCTGTGGCACCCGCACCGTCGAGCGCACACTACGCGCGGACGGTCGCCGGATTCGGGGCCGACTTCGTCGCGGAGCCGCGCGCCTCGAGCGCGTCGCGCAGGATCGCGAGCCCGCGCTGGATCTGCGCGCTCGTGATGACGTACGGGGGCAGCAGGCGGATCGTGTCGCCGCCGGTGCGGTTCGTGATGAGACCGCGCCGGTAGAGGTCCTTCTGGATCTCCTCGGCGCCGTCTTGGAGACGCACGCCGCGGATCAGCCCGCGGCCGCGCAGCTCGGAAATGAGCGGGAAATCCTGCTTCAGGCGCGCGAGGCCGGCGTGCAGCTCGTCGCCGCGCTCGCGCACGGCGGCCAGCAGTCCGCCTTCCTCGAGCTCCTCCAGGAAGACGAGCGCCGCGCGGCACGCCAGCGGTCCGCCGGCGAACGTCGAGCCGTGGTCGCCGGGCTGGAGAACGGACGCGAAGGGCTTCGCCACGACGCACATGCCCAGCGGCAGCCCGGCGGCGATCGGCTTCGCCAGCGTCGCGATGTCGGGCTTCACGCCGGCCGCGTCGCCGGCCAGGAACGTCCCGGTGCGGCCGCAGCCGGCCTGCACCTCGTCGTGCACGAGCACGGTGTCCGTGCGCGTGCACAGCTCGCGCGCGGCGCGCAGGAAGTCGAGCGGCACGTCGCGCACGCCCGCCTCGCCCTGGATCGGCTCGACGAACAGCGCCGCGGGTCGCAGCGTCGTCAGCGCGCGCTCGAGCGCCGCGGCGTCGCCCGGGGGGACCCACGCGCACTCGAGCAGCGGTCCGAAGGGCTCGCGGTACTTCAGCGTGTGCGTCAACGACAAGGCACCCGTCGTCCGCCCGTGGAACGCGCCCTCGAGTGCGACGAACGACGTGCGCTCGGGCGCGCCGCGCGTGCGCTGGTACTTGCGCGACAGCTTGAGCGCGGCCTCGTTGGCTTCCGCGCCGCTGTTCGCGAAGAAGACCGATTCCAGGCCGGTCAGACGCGCCACGCGCGTCGCGACCTCCTCGGTGTACGGGTGCCGGAAGAGGTTCGATAGGTGGATCACCTTGCCGGCCTGGTCGGCGATCGCCGCGGCGAGCTTCGCGTGGCCGTGGCCCAGCGCGGACACGGCGATCCCGCCCAGGAAATCGAGCCACACGCGGCCCGTGGCATCGCGCACTTCGGCGCCGCGGCCGTCGACGAAGACTTCGTCGGCCCGCAGGTACGTCTTCAGGACGTGCTCGTCCATGTCAGCGGATCTCCTCTCGGCCACTCACGTGCTCGCGGTCGGCGACGAATCGCGTTCCGACGTCGGGGGAAAGCGCGCGCCGCACGGCGTCGGTGCCGGCGGCGGGCGCGATCTTGACCATCGCGCCCGGGTTCGCGGCCAGCGCCGCCAGCGCGGCGTCGACTTTCGGGATCATGCCGCCGTGGATGACGCCCGCGAGCCGCAGCTCGGCGGCCGCGCTGGGCGAGAGCTCGGGGATGCGCTTCTTGTCGGCGTCGAGCACGGCCGGAACGTCCGTGAGGAACAGGAGCGCGTCGGCGCGCACCGCGCGCGACAGCGGTCCGGCCGCGAGGTCTGCGTTCACGTTGTAGAAGCGGTCGCCCGGCGCGTCCTCGCCGGGTTGCAGCGGCGCGGCAGTGGCGATCACGGGCAGGAAACCGTCCCGCAGGAGCAGGTCGACCAGGCGCACGTCGGTGCGTCCGACGGCCCCGACGTAGCCCAGGTCGACCGCGTCGTCGCGCAACTTCGTGGCGCGGAACGTCGCGCCGTCCGCGCCCGACAGCCCGCAGGCGCGCACGCCGATCGTCTCGAGCGCGTGCACGAGCTCCTTGTTCACCAGCCCGGCCAGCACCATCAGCACGACGTCGGCCGTCGCCGCGTCGGTGACGCGCAGGCCGTTGTGGTAGCTCTCGGGCAGGCCCAGCTTGCGCACCAGCTCGCGGATCTGGTTGCCGCCACCGTGCACGAGCACGAGCTCGAGCCCGGCGTCGCGCGCCTGCGCCACCGCGCGGCACAGGTCGGCGCGCGGACCCGGCTGCTCGAGCTGGGCTCCGCCGACCTTGACCAGGATGCGCTGCGACTTCGCCATCAGACGAGCCCCGCCGATTCCTCGAGACCGAGGACGAGGTTCATGTTCTGGAGCGCCTGCCCGCTCGCGCCCTTGACCAGGTTGTCGATCGCCGACGTCAGCACGATCGTGCCCGCCTGCTGCGCCACCGCGATGTGGCACTGGTTCGTCATCTGCACGCGGTTCAGCTCGGGCTGTCCGCGGTCGTAGACCTTCACGAAGCGCTCGCCGGCGTACGTCTCGGAGAGGCACGCGCGCACCCGCGCCGCATCCATCCCGCGCGCGGGCTTCACGTAGATCGTGGCCAGGATGCCGCGGAACACGGGCAGGAGGTGGGGGACGAACACGAGGTCCGCGACGCCCGAGTGCAGACGGATCTCGGGCGCGTGACGGTGGCCGCCGACGCCGTAGGCCAGGAAGTTCTCGTGGCTCGCGCCGAAGTGCGTGCGCGGCGACGGGTTCTTGCCGGCACCCGAGACGCCGCTCTTCGCGTCGACGACGACGGTGGCCGAGAGATCGACGAGCCCGGCGGCGACGAGCGGCTTCAGCGCCAGGAGCGTCGCGGTCGGATAGCAGCCCGGGTTCGCGACGAGGCGTGCACCGCGCACGGCCTCGCGCGCCAGCTCCGTCAGGCCGTACGGCGCGCGCGCCAGGAGCTCGGGCGCCGGATGGCGGTGCTCGTACGTCGCCTGGTACAGCGCCGCGTCGGGCAGCCGGAAGTCCGCCGACAGGTCGACGACCTTGGGGCCGAGCGCGAGCACGCGCTGCGCCAGCTCGGCCGACGCCGCGTGCGGCGTGCACAGGAACACGCCGTCGCAGGCGGCGACGCGCGTCCAGTCGAGCGCCTCGATGCGCGCGTCGCAGGGCAGCTCCGGTGCGTCGGGCGCGTCGCCCTCGCGCGCGCTGAAAGCGCCGGCGAGCCGCAGCGTCGGGTGCGACGCGAGCAATCGCGCGAGCTCGCGCCCGGTGTAACCGGACGCGCCCAGGATGGCGGCGGTCTTCACGATGCGCGCCGCGCCTTGAGGGCCATGAGCTCGCGGACGAGTCGGCGCGCCTGCGCCGCTCCCGCCGCCGCGAGGAACACCGTGTCGTCCCCGGCGATCGTGCCGACGACGCCGTCGAGGCGCGCGCGGTCGATCGCGATCGCCAGCGGGTTCGCACCGCCGGGAGGCGTCTTGAGGACGACCAGCGACTGCGCCGCGCGCGCCTCGCCCAGCCACGTGCGCGCGGCGGCGACGAGCGCGACGCCGGCGTCGTCCGCGGTCGGGCTGGCGGTGCTCGGGATCTCGTACCCGTCGCGGCCCTTCAGCAGCCCCAGGTCGCGCAGGTCGCGCGAGAGCGTCGCCTGGTTGACGTCGATGCCGAACTCGGCGAGGTGCGCGCGCAGCTCTTCCTGGTTGCGGACGCGGCCGGCGCGCACGATCTCGAGGATGCGTGCACGACGCGTGTCGCGCGGAGCCGAGTCGGAAGATGTCGTCGGGGAGGTCACGGTGGGGCGAGGCATAGTCATGCGCACGCGCGCATAATCATGCCAGCTGGGCCGGGCAATGCAAGAGGTTCGCCTCCTGGAAACTTGAGCGGGCGATCGTCAGCCTCGCTTCCCCGCCTCCCGCGGAGTCCTCCCGATGCCGAAGAACGCGCCCGCTCTCGCGCACTGCCTGCGCTCGCTCCTCCTCGTTCTCGGCGCGTTCGCGCCCTGCGTCCACGCCACCCAGGATCCGCCGTCCGTCCCGGCGGACCTGCTCGAAGTTCCGCGCGTCGGTGTCGTGTTCAAGGGTGGCGCGGCCGCGTCGAAGTCCCGCGACTCCTGGCGCGCGGAAGTCTCCGCACACGCCTCCGAACCCGAGGTGCTCGTGCTCGACGCGCTGCCCGCGAGCGCCGCCAAGGCGGCGACTCCTCCTCCGCGGTGGCTGGTCGTCTTCGAGGAGGCGAACTCCGAGACCCTGGCGGCCAGGACCGTCGAGTACGAGGACGACCTCGGACGTTCCGCGCGCATCCGCTACCGCGGCGCGAGGTCTTCGGGACGCGCCCGGATCTACGAGATGGGGGAAAAACCGGTCGAGATCGCCGTGCTCGGAGATCAGATCGACGAGTCGTATCCCGCGAAGGAGGCGCGGTTCGATCCCGGCGAATCGAAGAAGGAGATCGCCATCGATGCCGGAGCCCAGCTCGACCGCCTCCTCGTGCGGATGATCGACCGCGCGCTCGCCCTCGCGTCGGCGATCGACCTGTGGCGAGCGCGCGCGAGGCTGGTCGAGCTGTCCGCGCACCTCGACCCCGAACCCGCCGCCCGGTTCTGGCGCCGTGCCTCGGCGGTGACGCTCGATCCCTGGTACGGAACGACACCCGTTCCCTGGTACTCGCTCGAGACCTCGGCGCTCGCACTGTGGAAGCGCGCGCCCGCGGCGGCGGCGCGTTTCCCGCGGCCATCGACCTCGTGTGCGTGGTGCGACAAGCCGGCTCCCGAGGCCGAGTCCGCCTGTGCGTGCCCCGACTCGCGCGCGCTGGCCGGCGCGAAGCTCGTGCTCGCCCATTCGTTCGGGCGCAAGGACTCCGACGGCACGCGCAAGGCCGCGCTCGCCGTGGAGGTGCCGTTCACGGACCTCGACCCGAGCCGCGCGACGAAGTGGAAGGCAGCCGTTCCCAAGCTGGAGGCACGGCTGAAGGCCGAACACGCCGCGGATCGCGCGCGGCTCGTCGCTCGGCTCGGTCTGCGCGCCGAACGCGTCCAAGGGAAGCAGACCTACGCGATCCTCGTCCTCCGGGAGGCGTCGGGCTGGATTCCCGCCGATCCCGATCTCGAACGGCACGCGAGCGAGCTGATCCAGGCCTTCCCGATGGGCTCGGCCGACGCGCGTTCGTTCTACGGCGCCGACGCGGCGCGTCCGGGCCTCGCGCTCACACGCTGGGACACGAAGACCAACTGGTACGCGCCGGTGGGACGCCGCGAGTTCAAGGGCGCGCCGGAGGAGATCGAAGCGATCCTCGTGCGCGCCCTGTGGGACAACTCGCGCGGCGTCGAAACGGAACCAGCTGCGCGCGGTGGGTCCGCGCGATGATCCGACCGATCGACGCCGGATTCCCGTGACTGCGCTCGGGGCCGCTGCGAACGGCGGGCTCCCGACGGCTCCCCGGGTTGCCGAGATCGCGCGAGCGGAATCGTCGTGGTCTCGCCTCGGCGCCGTTCGCGGGCGCTAACATCCCGCGCTCTCTCGTCCCCACCGAGTCCATACGCGTGCACGAAGTCCTGACCGCCGACAACCTCGTCGCCCTGCTGACGCTGACGCTCCTCGAGATCGTCCTCGGCATCGACAACATCGTCTTCATCTCGATCCTGACCGGGAAGCTGCCCAAGGCGGACCAGCCACGCGCCTGGCGGCTGGGCCTGTTCCTGGCGATGTTCATGCGGATCGGGCTCCTGCTGTCGCTGTCGTGGGTGATGTCGCTCACGGCGACGCTGTTCGCGCCGTTCGGACATCCGATCTCGGGGCGCGACCTGATCCTCCTCCTGGGCGGCCTGTTCCTGGTGGGGAAGGCGACCTGGGAGATCCACGACAAGCTCGAGGGCGGCGGCGAGCACGGTCCCGGCGGGCGCGCTGCGGCCTCGTTCGCGTCGGTCATCGTGCAGATCCTGCTGCTCGACCTGGTCTTCTCGCTCGACTCGGTCATCACCGCCGTCGGGATGGCCAGCCACGTCTACGTGATGATCACGGCGGTCGTGGTCTCGATCGCGATCATGCTGCTCTTCGCGCAGGCGATCGGCGCGTTCGTCGAGCGCCACCCGACGATCAAGATGCTGGCGCTGTCGTTCCTGATCCTGATCGGCGTGCTGCTCGTGGCCGACGGATTGGGCCAGCACATCCCGAAGGGCTACGTGTACTTCGCGATGGCGTTCTCGCTGGGCGTCGAGATGCTGAACCTGCGGCTGCGGAAGAAGGTCGCGCCGGTCGAGTTCAAGCGGCCGAGCGTGCCCGAACCGCCGAAGGACAGCTGAGGCCCGAGGATGCACACGATGAACGCCGCGAACACCCACGCGCCGGCCGATCCGGTCGGACGTTTCGCCGAGATCTACGCCGAGCTCGAGGTCGGCCGGGGCTGGTTGGAGTCCGCGGACCTGCTGCGGCATTCGGCGCTGGCGCTCGTGACGATCCCGGGCGATCCGCGCGAGCTGGCCCGGCGCCTCACGGCGACCGCGGAGGAGTTGAGGCGTTCGCAGCCCTGGTACAGGCGATCGAGCGTGGGCGTGCTGCTCGCGGCCTGGCTCCTGCGCACGGGCACGAGCGTCGCGGCGATGCAGGCCGAGGTCGAGCGTGCGACGGCCCTGTTCCGCGAACGCTGGCGCTTCTCCGGCGGCACCGAGGAGGTCCTGGCGATCCTCGCCCTGCTGGAGAGCTCGCCCGACGGCCGCGTCGGCGCGGATCAGGTCGCGCGGCTCGGGCGCATCTGGGACGCGCTGAAGAAGGACCATCCGATCCTCACGCAGAAGTCGGACTGGCCGCTGTGCGCGCTGCTCGCGCAGGCGCCGGGCGAACCGGAGGCCATCGCGCGCCGCGTCGAGGAGATCTTCCAGGGGCTCCACGCGCGCGGGTTCGGCCGCAACGACGAACTGCAGACGGCCGCGCTCGTCCTGTTCCTGCAGGGCGATCCGGCCGGGGCGCTGTGCGCGCGCTTCCACGCGCTCTACACCGCGTTCAAGGACTCGGGCCTGTGGATGGGCACGGCCGACTACGACGAGATCGCGCTCCTGTGCTTCGCGCCGGAACCGGCCGCGAAGGTCGTGAGCGTCGTCGCCGAGCACCGCGCGCGCATCGCCGCGCTCACCCCGAAGCCCGGCAAGACGACGAGCTTCGCGCTCGCGGCGGGCACGGCGCAGATCGAGCTCTCGCGCGGCGCGGCCGGGAAGGGCCCGCAGGCGGAGGCCAGTGCGATCACGCGGATCGTGGCGATCCTCGCGGCGCAGCGCACGGCTGCGGCCGTCGCCGCGGCTTCGGCTGCGAGTTGAGCGCGGCGCCGCGCGCGGCCGCCGCTATCCTCTCCGCCCCATGAGCGGACCCGCCAGCGCGCCGAAGAGCCCGACCGCGCTGCGAGCGTTCGTCCTGTCCCACACCCGCTGGGAGCGTGCGTCGCACCAGCCGTTCGAGGCCTACCGCTTCCAGCTGGCGCGATTGGTCGACGAGGTCCTCGCGATCCTGCGCGACGATCCGCGCTTCGCCGCGTTCGCGCTCGACGGCCAGACCGCGCTGCTCGAGGACTACCTCGAGATCCGGCCCGAGCGGCGGTCCGAGATCGCGGCCCACGTCGCGACGGGGCGCCTCGCGATCGGGCCCTGCTTCGTGCCGACCGACGCGTTCCTCGTCAGCGGCGAGTCGCTCGTGCGCAACCTCCAGCTCGGCCTCGCGACCGTCCTCGCGTTCGGCGGCGCGTGCCGCGACGCGTACATGCCCGACGGCTGCGGTCACCCGCTGCAGATGCCGCAGATCCTGGCCGGCTTCGGGCTGCGCTCGTTCCTGTTCGTGCGCGGCGCCACGGAGGAACTCCTCGCGCGCGCCGGCGTCGAGTTCGCCTGGGAAGCTCCCGACGGCACGCGCGTGCTCGGGCTCCACCTGCGCGGCGGGTGCGACAACGCGGCGGCGCTCGGACACCCCGCGCGCTGGGGCGACTTCCGCGGCCGCGCGCCCGAGGTCGCGCTCGCGGCGCAGCGTCTCAAGGAGGCCGTCGACCAGCTCAAGGGGCACGCGCGCTCGGGCGTCCTGCTCCTCTGGAACGGCGGCGACCACCTCATGCCGCAGCGCGAGCTCCCCGAGATGCTGGCGGGCGCGCGCAGCGAGTTCCCGCGCGTGGAGCTGGCCCACTCGACGATCTCCGCGGCCGTCGATGCGATCGCGGCGTCGCGCAAGGACTTCACCATCCACCGCGGCGAGCTGCTCGGCAACGCGCACCAGCCGATCCTTTCGGGCGCGTGGTCCGCGCGCATCGACGCGAAGGTCGAGAACCACGAGGTGCAGGGGCTCCTCGAGAAGCACGCCGAGCCGCTGGCCGCCGCGCTGGGCTCCCGCGCCGGGCGCGAGCACGCCGCGCGGCTCGACCGCGCGTTGCGCGACCTGCTCCTGGCGCAGAGCCGCGACGTGGTGCGCGGCACGGCCGTCGACCTCGCGCAGGAGGACGGCCGCTTCCACCTGCGCCAGGCGCGCCTCGCCGCGACCGCGGTCGTCGACGACTCGCTGCGCGCGCTGGCGCTGCGGACCGGGTTCACGCGCAAGGACGGCGTCGAGGTGCTGGCGGTCCACAACCCGCACTTCGAGGCCTGGAACGGCACGATCGCGTGCATCGTGCACTGGCCCAGCGCGCTGTCGGACGACGACCTCGACGCGCTCGCGTTGATCGATCCCGACGGCAAGCCCGTGCGCGTCCACGTCGAGTCGATCGACCCCGACGCGGTGACGGCCCGCCACCTCGAGCACCGGCGCGGCGCGCTGCTCTCGGTCGAGTTCGCGGCCAAGCTCCCCGGCTGCGGCATCGCGTTCTACCAGCTCGTGCGCGGCGCGCCCGGGCCGCAGGGCTTCGACGACGTCGTCGCCGGCGGCTCGATCGAGAACGAGAACCTGCGCGTCGAGGCGCGGCACGACGGCAGCCTCTCGATCCTGCACAAGCCGACGTCGAAGCGTTTCGACGGCGCGCTGACGTACGAGTCGCGCTCCGACCGCGGCGACCTGAACAGCTTCGGTCCGGACCCCGACACGGATCCGGCGTGGTCGACCGGGAAGGGCGTCGCGAAGGTCCAGGCCTGGCGCAGCGCGACCGCCGCGCACATGTCGCTGTCGATCGCGTGGAAGCTGCCCTGGATCGAGCCGAAGGAGCGCGAGCGCCTCTCGCTGCGCATCGAGACCATCGTGCGGCTCGAGGACGGCTCGTCGCGGCTCGAGTTCGAGACGATGCTCGACGCCGAGCTCGTGGACCACCGCGTGCGCGTGCTGCTCCCGCTGCCGCCGGGCACGAAGTCGCTGACCTCCGACCAGGCCTTCGCGCTCGTGCAGCGCGAGCGCGTCGCCGAGACGACGCCCGAGCACGCGCCCGAACGCTGGAAGGCGAGTCCGGGCGAGCTGCCGTACGCGACGCAGTTCTCGGGGACCTTCGTGCACGCCGCCGATCCGGATGCGGCCGTCCTCGTCGCGCACCGTGGGCTGCACGAGCACGAGATCGTCGACGCGCCGGCCGGTTCCAACGCGCGCGGGACGTTCCTGGCGCTCACCCTGTGGCGCGGCGTCGGCGCGATCTCGCGCGAGGGCGGGCGCATCCGCCGCGTCCCGGCCGGGCCGGGGCTCGCGACGCCCGACGCGCAGCGGCCGCCGATCGGGCTCGTCGTGCGCTCGGCGTGGGAGGTCGTCCCCGGATCCGAGACGCCGGCGCAGGTCGCCGCGCGGGCGGCGACGTTCGCGCACCCGCCGCTCGCGGAGCAGGTGTGGCTCGGCGCCTACGAGCGCGGCGGTTCGGAGCGCATCTCGGCGCGGCGCTCGTTCCTGCGCTGCGACGACCCGCGCGTCGCGCTCTCGGCGCTGCGCGTCGAGGCCGACGGGCGCGTCGTGGTGCGCGTCTGGAACCGCGCGGCGGAACCCGTGCGCGCGACGCTGCAGCTCGGCCCGGACCTGGCCGGTCCGCGGCCGCCGAAGTCCGCGCGCCGTGTGCGGCTCGACGGCGCCGATGTGGGTCCCGTCGACCTGACCGGTACGATCGCGCGCCTGGAGCTCGGCCCCGCGGCCATCCAGACGATCGCGTTCCACTTCGAGGCGAACCCATGATCACCGGCACGTTCCTGGACGAGATCTCGCACGACGTCGCCTCCGCGAACTGGGGCCACGAGGAATGGCGCCGCGACTTCGCCTCGATGAAGGCCGACGGCATCGACACGGTCGTGCTGATCCGCGGCGGCTACAAGGATCGCGCGACGTTCGACTCGCGGGTCCTGCGCAAGGTGCACCCGCACCTGATCGTGCAGGAGGACCTGGTGGCGCTCTTCCTGGGCCTCGCGGCGGAGCACGGCATCGCGCTGTGGTTCGGCACGTACGACTCCGGCGTGCACGGCGGGCACCAGAAGGAATCCGACCTGAACCGCGCCTTCGTGGACGAGGTGTGGGAGCGCTACGGCAGGTCCGCCGCGTTCCGCGGCTGGTACCTGAGCCAGGAGATCGACGCGTTCGACGACGGAGTGATGCGCGCGCACGAGGAGCTCAGCGGCCACCTGCGCGCCATCTCGGGCCTGCCGATCCTCGTGTCTCCGCGGCTGGTCGGCTCGAAGCGCACGCCGGAGCCGACGACGTTCGAGCGGCGCCGCGCGGAGTGGAGCCAGGTCCACGCGCGCCTCGAGGGCCGCGCGGACGTCGTGCTCTTCCACGACGGGGAAGTGCCCTTCGCCGAGCTGCCCGAACACCTGGCCGCGAACGCCGAGCTGGCGCGCCGGCACGGCATCACCAGCTGGTCCAACGTCGAGAGCTTCGACCGCGACGTGCAGCCGAGGTACGCGCCGATCGCGTGGCCCAAGCTGCGCTACAAGATGGAGAGCACGCTCGCGGCCCGCGTCGACAAGCTCGTCACGTTCGAGTACAGCCACTTCCTCTCGCCGAACTCGACGTCCAACTCGGCGCACGCGCTGCACCGGCGCTACCGCGAATGGCTCGCGACGCAGCTGTGAGCACGCGCGGATCGCAGAGCTAGTTCTCGCGCCAGACCACGTCCGGCGACCGCCGGCGATCGAGCGCGAGCAGCACGTGGCCGACGGCCAGACGCCCCGTCTCGTCGGGCGCGGTCGCGATGCGCAGTTCGACGCGTCCGCGCGGGCCCTCGAGCTTCATGGTCCCGAGTTCGACGAGGCCGGGCGCGAGCGCGACGCGCACCGCGGGGGCTTCGCTGCCGGCGAACGTGCGCTCGACGTCCTTGGTCGTCCCGGCCGCGTCCGGGACCTCGAGCAGGACCTGGAACCAGCCCGCGACCGGCGGCGCGAGCGGGTAGGACACCTCCGTGCGGCCGGCGTTCAGCATGCGCACGTGGCCGTCCTCGCGGGTCCAGGCCTCGGGTCCGGGCAGCGGGCGCGGGGCGACCTCGTGGGCCTTCGGCCGCCACTGCAGAGCCCGGTGCGGGACGCGGGCCTCCTGCTCGTACGGTCCCGCGAGCAACGCCCGCGCCAGCGCGCCGTCGTCGGCGCGCAGTCCGGCGTACCCGCAGAGGACCTCGCCGCCGTAGCCGCGGTCACGACCGTGCTCGAGCATGAGGACGAGGCTCTGCGCGTCGACGCGCCAGGCCCCCGATTCGATCAGGATCCCGGGGGCGTAGACGACGCGCGAGTTCGGCAGGAGCAACTCGCGCTGTTCGTCGGCCAGCGCCTGGTACTCGACCACGTCGCGGCGGAAGCACAGCGGATGGAACAGGTCGACGAGGCCGCGCGCGAGCCAGGCCTTCGAGTCCTGCAGGTACTCCTCCAGGCCCGCGGGGTAGGGGGCCGGGCTCGCGGAGAGCAGGACGCCCGGCGCGGTGACGCGCACGTCCTTCGCCAGCCGCGCGAAGAAGTCCGTCAGCCGGCCGGCGCGCCACGCGATCCAGCGCGCGTCGTCGGGGCCGGGCGCCGAAAGGCGCTTCTCGGTGCGCCACAGCTCCACGGTGTCCTTGTCGTAGCCGCCGGTCGCGGGCAGCGCCGGCAGACGGTCGTCGCACTGCACGCCGTCGACGTCGTAGTTGCGCGCGACCTCGAGCATCAGGCCGGCGACGAACTCCTGCACGGCCGGGTCGAGCGAGTTCATCCAGGTGAAGCCGTCCTTCTCGACGGGCTTCCCGTCGCGGCCGACGGCGGCCCAGGCCGGCTTCTGCGCCAGGATCCTCGTCGGGTGCGCGGCGCTCGAGGCCGCGAAGCCGTACTCGAACCAGGGGACGACCTCGATGCCGCGGACGTGCGCCTCGACGAGCATCTCCGCCAGCGGATCGCGTCCGGCGTAGCGCGGGTCCTGCCGCACGCCGAAGGTCTTCTCGAGCAGCGCGCTCGGGTGCAGCGTCACGCCGCGGTACCAGACGTCCGGGAACACGACGTTCACGTGGTGGCGCTCGAGGAAGTCCAGCGCCTCCGCGATCGACGCGCGGCTCGCGAACACGGACTCGTCCTCGGCCGCGATCCTCACGCCGCGCAACTCGCGCGGTTCGGTTCCCGAGGCCGCGCCCGAGGCCGTGGCGGACGGCGCGACGAGCGCCCCGGAGAGCGCGAGCATCGCGGTCGCGAGGCGCGCTCTCGGCCCGGGTTCGATTCGCGGGGTCGGCTGCATGGTCGTCGCGGCGGACGGGCGGGCATTGGACGGGAACGAGGCCGCGCAGGGAAGCGGCATCGGGTGGCCGGCGCGTTCAATCCGCGCGGGGGAACCCCTCGCGGTAGTCGGCCAGCGCGGCCTCGATCACGTGCTCGGCGTGCCGACGGTCGTACGGATCGCCGAGCACCACCGGATTGTCTCGCCCCGGGAGCGCCTTGTAGTAGCGCAAGTAGTGCACGAGCCGCCGCAGGATGACCTCGGGCACGTCGGCGAGCTCCTGCACGCGCGCATACAGCTCGTCGCTGTGCAGAACGGCCACGATCTTGTCGTCGGCGAGCCCCGCGTCGCGCATCGGGATGCCGCCGACCACGCGCGCCTCGAGCAGGATCTCCGAGCGCGAGATCGGCCGCTCGGTCAGGACGCACACGTCGAGCGGATCGCCGTCGCCGCCGCGTGTCCCGGGCATGAGCTCGCCCACGCGCCGTCCGCAGTACGTGCGCGGCACGAACCCGTACGGCATCGGCGGCAGCGACGAGGAACCCTGCGGGCGGTCGACCTTGAGGTAGCCGGTGCGCTTGTCGACCTCGTACTTCACGCCGTCGAACGGCGTGATCTCGACGAACGCGAAGACGCGCCGCGGCACGTCCGGACCGGCTTCGAGCCCGTGCCAGGGATGCGGTCGCCAGGGCGAGTACTCGTTCGGCATGCCGCCGAGGCTAACCGGCGGCCCGCCCGCGACCGAAGCGACTACAGCGTCCGACCGACCGCCGCGACCACCGGGCGCAGGCGCGCCACGAGGTCGGCGACGTCCTCTGCGTTCAGCGCCTGGTCCTTGTCGCACAGCGCCACGGCCGGGTTCGGGTGGCACTCGACGATCAACCCGTCCGCGCCGACCGCGGCCGCGGACAGCGACAAGGGCACGACGAGGTCGCGCCGTCCCGCCGCGTGCGACGGGTCGACGATGACCGGCAGGTGCGTGCGCGCCTTCAGCACCGGGATCGCCGACAGGTCGAGCGTGTTGCGCGTCGCCGTCTCGAACGTGCGGATGCCGCGCTCGCACAGGATCACGCGCTGGTTCCCGCCGGCCAGGATGTACTCGGCCGCCAGGAGGAGCTCCTCGATCGTGGCGCTCATGCCGCGCTTCAGGAGCACCGGGCGGCGCGTGCGGCCGACTTCCTTCAGCAGCGCGAAGTTCTGCATGTTGCGCGCGCCGATCTGCAGCATGTCGGCCTTCTCGGCCATGCGCTCGACGTCCTCGGGGTGCAGCACCTCGCTGACGATCGGCATCTCGAACGCGCGGCCGGCCTCGCGCAGGTACTCGAGGCCCTCGAACCCGAGACCCTGGAACGCGTAGGGCGAGGTGCGCGGCTTGAAGGCTCCGCCGCGCATGATCGTCGCGCCGCCGCGCTTGCACATCTCGGCCGCCTCCATCACCTGCGCGCGGTTCTCGACGGCGCACGGCCCGAGGATCAGCACGAAGCGCTGGCCGCCGACCGGCACGCCGCTGACGTCGACGATCGTGCGCGGCTGACCGCTGCGCAGCGTGACGAGCTTCAGCGCGGGATTCGGCTTCTCGACCGGGCACGCGGCGACCTTCGGCGGCGGCGGGACCTCCGTCGCGGGCGCGGACGGCGCCGCGACCGGCACGCGCGCGCGGCCGGCGAGCTCGAGCCCCTCCTCCGCGCGCCGCGGATAGCTGCCCAGCACCTGCAGCTGGTTCGTGTGCGACCGCAGCGCCTCGATCGCCGCCGCCGCGTTCGGCTCGTCGGCGTGGCCCTCGAAGTCGACGTAGAAGAGGTACTCCCAGGCCGCTTCGGGCCGCGGCCGGCTCTCGAGCTTCGTCAGGTTGAGCGCGTGCGCCTCGAACACCATCAGGCACTCGAGCAGCGCTCCGTGACGGTGGTTCAGCGAGAAGCACAGCGACGTCTTCGCCGGTCGGCGCGCGTCGAACGTCTCCCGGTTCCGCGCCAGCAGCAGGAAGCGCGTGATGTTGACCGGCTGGTTCGAGATGTCGCGGCGCAGGACCACGAGCCCGTACTCGCGCCCCGCTTCCTCCGACGCGATGGCCGCGACGTGCCGGTCGCCGTCGCGCGCGACGGCTTCCGCCGCGCCGGCCGTGTCGTGGAAGCTCTCCGAGCGCACGCCGACGAGGCCTTCCAGGTAGCGCGTGCACTGCAGCAGCGCGACCGGGTGGCTGCGCACGACGCGCAGCTCCTCCGTGCTCGCGCCGGGCAGGCCGAGCAGGCAGTGTTCGACGGACCACACCTCCTCGCCCACGATCGTCATGCGCCGCGAGCCGAGCAGGTCGTACACCTCGTCGATGCTGCCCGCGATCGTGTTCTCGATCGGCAGCAGTGCGTAGTCGACCTCGCCCGCTTCCAGCGCGTCGAAGACGGCCGCGAACCCGCGGTACCCGATGCGCTCGAGCCGCCCGACGTCGCGCGTGGCGAAGTGCTTCTGTGCCGCGAGGTCGCTGTACGACATCGGCACGCCCTGGTACCCGACGCGCACCGCGCGCGGACCGTTCTTCGCGGCCGGCTCGAGGAAGCGCTCCTGGTCCCGCCGCGACCAGTTCAGGATCTCGCGCAGCACGCGGCCGGCGAAGTAGGACGAGACGCCCTGCTCCTCCGCGGTGCGCGCCCACGCCGCGAACAGCGCGCGCTCGCGCTCCTCGTCGCGCAACGGGGCGGAAGGATCGCGACCCTTCGCCTGTCCGATCGCGCGCACGGCGTCGAGACGCTCGGCGAGGATGCGGACGAGTTCGCGGTCGAGTTGGTCGATGTCGGAACGGGGCTTGGAGAGGGGATCCATGACCTCCCTGCATCGACTCGCGACCCTCGCGATCCGAAGACGGAAGCGTTTTCCGTCCCGCGGACGGGCCGCGGTCAGCCCGCGCGGCGCCGGTTCGCGGATCCCAGCGCGGAGAGCGACGCCGAGAGCGGCGCGAGGCCCGGCGCCACGAGGTACAGCTCCTGCGGCCGGTCGCTCTCGAAGCGCTCGTGGCGCGCCTCGTGGATCAGGAACGGGCGGCGGCGCACGTGCGGCGCGTGCAGCGCGCGGTCGAGCTCGGCGATCGACGACGCGAGCCCCGCGCCCATCGCGCGCACCTCGGCGCCCTGCTGCACGAGCCCGAACTCGATCGTGAACCAGTAGACGCGCTCGATCTCGAGCAGCTCCGCGTCGCTGGAGCCGCGCGCCGCCGCGGCCAGCTCCTCGAGGATCGCGCAGTACTCCGCGGAGGCGAGCTGCGGCACGTGCCCGAAGAGATCGTGGAACGCGTCGGGCGCCGGCGTGTACTCGAGGTCGTCGGGATGGCGGATCCACTCCGGCGAGGGGAAGCGCCGGTCGCGCAGCAGGTCGAAGAAGTCGCGCGCGGGGATCAGCCCCGGCACCGTCTCGATGCGCCAGCCGCACAGCGACGCGAGCCTCGCCGACAGCTCGCGGTGACGCGGCATCCGCGCCGGGTCGAGCTGCGCCAGCTCCAGCCCGAGGAGGAACTCGCGCGCCATCCCGGCACGGACGGCGCCGATCTGCCGCTCGACGAGCGTGCGCCAGACCCGGTCCTGCTGGTCCTGGGAAGCGCGGCGATGGGCGGCGTGCACGAGGGAGTCCTCGTCGAAACCTACCCCGGAGGGACGGCCGCGGATCCCGGCGCCGCGCGAGCGCTGCACGCGCGCCGGCGACGGGCGGAAATCGTTTCCGCCGACCGTCGGCTACGGCGCCTCGGCCCAGACCGGATCGTGCGCCGGCCGCGCGCCGCTCATGTGCTCGACGACCTCGTCGGCCAGCGCGCGGAAGTCCGCGGCGGCGGCGCAGCGCGGGTCGACGACCTGCACGGGCGAGCCGAGCGCGGCGCATTCCCGCAGACGCACGCTCGAGCGGATCGCGGTGTCGAACAGGAGACCGCCGAGCTGTGCGTGCATGCCGACGAGCAGTTCGCGCGCGATCCGTGCGCGCTTGTCGAAGAGCGTGGCGACCGCGCGGACCGCCAGCGGGCGCTCGCGCGTCGCCGCCGTCGCGCGCAGGAACGCGCGCGCGCGCAGCGCGCCCTGGAGCGCGAACGCGCCCGATTCGACCACGAGCACCGCCGTGTCGGCCGCGCGCAGCGCGTTCGCCGACAGCACGCCGTCGGCGCGCGGCGGGCAGTCGAGCAGCGCGACGTCGTAGTCCTCGCTGGCGCGCCACAGGGCCGCCGCGAGCCGCGATTCGGGCCCCAGCTCGCGCTCGGCCTCGGCCTCGAACACGGACAGCGTCTCCGTCGCCGGCACGAGGTGGATGCGGCCCGGCGCCGCGACGACCACGCCCTCGATCTCGCGCTCGCCGCGCAGCACCTCGAGCGTCGTCCGGTCCTCGTCCGGCGCGACGCCGAGCCCCAGCGTCGCGTGCGCCTGCGGATCCAGGTCGACGAGCAGCACGCGCTCGCCGCGCGCCGCCAGCGCCGCCGCCAGGTTCACCGCCGTCGTGGTCTTGCCGCAGCCACCCTTCTGATTCACGAACGCGAGGACGTGCATGGTCGAGCGGGCTTCCTTCTCCGCCGGGGACCCGCGCCGAGGAGGACGCGAGCCGGAGCGAAGACCGGATCCTGCCGGACCGCGCGTCGCTTTTCTACGGCGCCCGGGCGATCCGCGCTGCGACCCCACCGCGGGAAGCCGGCATGATGTCCGGTGTCGCGACGCGACTCCGACGCCAGCCGCATGTCCATCTCCACCGACTCCGACGCGCGCGGCGCGCGACCCTCGTCGAACCGGCGGTCGCGCCTCCAGATCGGCGCGCCCGAGCTGCGCCGGCTGGAGGGCTGGGCACGGGAGGACTACCCGCGCGAGGCGTGCGGCCTGCTGCTCGGCCGCGCGGATCCGGAGGGGACCCGTGTGCTCCACGTGCGCCGCGCGCGCAATCGGAATGTCGAGCGCGCGCGGGATCGCTTCGATCTCGATCCGCTGGACCACCTCGCGGCCGAGGACGAGGCGCGCGAGCTGGGTCTCGCGGTCGTCGGCGTCTGGCACTCGCATCCCGACCGGCCGCCGCGGCCGTCGGAGGCGGATCGCGCCGGCGCCTGGTCGGGCTGGTCGCACCTGATCGTCGCGGTCGACGCGCGCTCGTCCTGCGGCGTGCGCTCGTGGCGCCTCGTCGGTGATGCGTTCGTGGAGGAGGAAGTCGACGGTGCGGCTTGAGCGCGCGCCGGATCAGGCGCGCGCGAGTTCGAGCTGCTCGAAACCCGCGCGGTGGATCCGGGCCAGGTCGGCGAACTCGCGCGGGTGGATGCAGGCGGCCAGGATCTCGGCGCTGTCCGCCAGCCGCGGTCCGGGACGGTTGAAGAACGCGTTGCCGTCGGCGAGCCACACGCGTCCGTCGCGCACGGCCGGCCAGGGCAGCGCGCCGAACAGCTCGCGCAGCACGTCGAGCTCGGCGCGCGTGCGCTCGAGCGTGAAACCGCAGGGCTTCACGACGACGACGTCGGGGGCCGGGTCGAGCGCGGCGAGCTGCTCGCGCTTCAACGTGGGCGCGTGATCGCCCGGCTGCGTGACGAGCGCACGCCCGCCGGCGATCGCCACGAGCTCGGGCATCCACGTGCCGCCGACCATGACCGGGTCGATCCACTCGATCGTCAGCACGTTCGGCCGCGCCGCGATCGCCGCCGCGCGCCGCGCGAGGTCCGCGAGACGCGCCGCGATGCCGCGCACGACCTCGTCCGCGCGCGCGGCGCGCCCGGTCGCCGCGCCGACGCGCCGGATGTCGTCCCACACGTCCGCGAGCCGCAGCGGATGCAGGTTCACGACGACCGTCCCGGGCCGCGCGATCGCCGCCACCGCCTGGCACACGTCCGCGTACGAGACCGCGCAGACGTCGCACAGGTCCTGCGTCACGATCACGTCGGGCGCGGCGCGCGCGAGCGCCTCGACGTCGATGTCGTAGACGGCCAGCGCGTCGCGCAGCACGGCGCGCACGTCGCGGTCGATGTCGCGGCTCGACCACGAGTGTCCGACCTTGGCCGAGGTCAGGACCGTGGTGCCGACGACGGAGGCCGGCCAGTCGCACTCGTGGCTCACGCCGACGAGGTCGGATTCGAGGCCCAGGGCGCAGACCATCTCGGTCGCGGACGGGAGCAGGCTCGCGACGCGCATCGCAGGGAGCTCGGGG
>JBGAOR010000114.1:0-15357 GCA_044221705.1 Planctomycetota bacterium | reverse complement strand
CGACGACGATGGGCCGGGACCCGCCGTGCTCCTGGATGATCTTGCAGGTGCGCTGGACACCCGGGCCGTCGGCCAGGGCCGCGCCGCCGAACTTCAGAACCTTGTCGAACGGCATGGAAGCGCTGGAGATAGCTCGATTCGGGACCCGACTACCATCGCAGGGTTTCGGCCGGGCGGACGGCGGGGCTTCGCGGACCTCGGTCCGCCGTGCAAGGTCCCGGTAAACAGACCCGCGGGCGGGCTGGGACCGAGCCCGGCGCGCCCGCCGTGACCTTCGCCGCCGGCCGACGCCTTCCGCCCTGTGCGTATGGCTGGATCCTGCCCGGGGTCATCCACTGGGTTCATGTCCCCCACAGCAGTACGAAGGCGGCCCGCGCTCGATCCCCGGTTGCAGTGCTACATCGACGCGGTCCGCCGCATTGCCGGCGAGCCGCTCTCGGACGCGGGCAGGCTGCGCCGGGTCCGGCGGGCGGCCGAGGAGCTGGCCAGCGCGCCCGTGATGCTCGACCCGGCGGACCGGCGCGTCCCCGCGCAGGGCTATGGCCGCAACCTCCTCCACCGCGACCCCGAGCACGGCTTCGTGGTCATCGCCATGGTCTGGCCCGCGGGCACCGGCGGGCTGCCGCACGACCACGGCACGTGGGGAGTCGTCGCGGTGACCGAGGGCTTGGTCGAGGTCACGAACTACGTGCGCGAGGACGACGGCTCCGATCCGGCCCGGGCCGGGCTCGTGCCGCTCGCCACGATCCACGCCAAGCCGGGGTCCGTCGCCTACGTGCTGCCGCCGCACGAGGACTTCCACAGCGTGCGCAACGCCATGGACCACGGCGTCGCCGTCACGATCCACACGTACGGCCAGGAGCCGGTCGACTACCACACGGTGGAGACGGGGAGCGGTCGCGTGACGCTCGGGCGGCTCGAGTACCACAACCGCTAGGTGCGCGGGGCGACAGCTCGCGCCGTGCAAGGTCGCCGACCTCTTCCGGCGCGGCGACGAGTCCGTGTGGATCTTCGAGGCGGGAGCTGCGCGTCTCGGGCCCCTCGCCTCGTGCTGCGTCGGACGCGACGCGCACGCTCGCGGCGAGCCCGCCCGCGCGGCTCGCGGATCTGGTATCAAGCGCCGACCATCGCCGACCGCATCCAACGCAGCGCCAGCAGCCCCGCGGCACGGACCGACGAGCGCTACGGGCTCGCGTGGCCCGGCAAGGCGGACGCGATCCGCGCGGTCGATTCGCCGTGCACGGCGGGGCTCCGCGCGCGCCGCGAGTGGAGCATCGCGTTCGACGCGGCGCAGCACGCGATCGTCGAAGGCGACAACCTCGAGGTGCTGAAGCTCCTCGCGAGCTCGTGCGCGGGAACGGTGGACCTCGTCTACATCGACCCGCCCTACAACCGCGGCCACGACCGGCTCTATCCCGACGACTACTCAGTCTCGCGCAAGGACTACGCCGCGCGCGCGGGCGCGGGCGACGACGGCGCGAGCGGCCACCTGCACGCGGAGTGGCTCAGCCTGATGGCCCCGCGGCTCGAGCTCGCGCGCCGCCTGCTGCGCGACAGCGGCGTCATCGCGGTCTCGATCGACCAGCTCGAGGTCGCGCGGCTGCGTCTCCTCATGGAGGAGCTCTTCGGCGAGGAGAACTTCGTCGCCGAGATCGTGGTCAGCCTGAATCCGAAGGGCCGCCAGCTCGCGCCGTTCTTCGCGACGTCGCACGAGCACCTGCTCGTCTTCGCGCGCGACGTGCGCCGCACGGCGCTCGTCGCCGCGTCGCGCGACGGCGTCGATCCGCGGGATTTCCCGCACGCGGACGAGCGGGGGCGCTTCCGCCTCCTGCCGCTGCGCAACACGAACAAGAAGTTCAACCCGGCTTCGTCGCGCTCGATGCACTTCCCCGTGTGGGCGCATCCCGTCGACGGCCGAGTCCGCGCCGAGCCGTTCGCGGGCGCCGTCGAGCTTCTGCCCGTCTTCGGCGACGGCTCGAGCGCCGTGTGGCGCTGGTCCGCGCCGCGCATCGCGAGCGACGCGGACCAGCTCGTGGCGCGCGCCGTGAAGGGCCGGCTCGGCACGCGGCTCGACGTCTTCCAGATCGATCGCTGGACGCCCGAGCGCACGAAGAAGCTGCGCACCATCTGGACATCCGACGAGATCGGTTCGACGGACGACGCCGTGAGCGAGCTCAAGGCGCTCGTCGGGCCGGTGTTCCCCACGCCGAAACCGGTCGGGCTGTTGCGGCGCGTGCTCGACACGATGCCGGAGGACGCGCTCGTGCTCGACTTCTTCGCCGGCTCGGGCACGACCGGCCAGGCCGTGATCGAGGCGAACGCGGACGACGGCGGTTCGCGACGCTGCGTGCTCGTGCAGGCCGCCGAACCGACGGTCGCGGGCGGCGATGCGGCGCGGCGCGGGCTCGACACGATCGCGGCGATCGCGCGCGCGCGTCTGCGGGCCACGATCGAACGCCTGGGCTCGAAGAGCGCCGACCCCGCCGCGCGAGCCGGTTTCCGCGCCTTCGAGCTGCTGCCGGCGTCCGTCGACGCCGCATCGGCGAACGAAGGCGAGCTCCTGATCGAGCTCTTCCGGCGCGGGGGCTGACCTCGGGCTTCGTGTCCGGGCGCGGTGAGCGCTCTCGGCCAAGGCGCGCCACTCGGAATCTCCAGGGCAACTTCCGCGCACTGCGCGACTATCCGAGCCCCCCTCATGTCCACGCTCCCCGTCCTGCTCTGTGCCACGGTCGAGGTGGCCTCCAGGCCGGCGGGAGAGACCGTCATTCGCACTCCGCGCGCCGAACGGCCGCGCACCGACACCGTGACGGACGCCGTCGTCGTCACCGCCGAGCAGCTGGCCGCGACGGGCGAGCGCTCGCTGCCGCGTCAGCTGGCGAAGGCCGCGGGCGTCTGGGTGCAGGAGACGAACCTGGGCGGCGGGTCGCCGATCCTGCAGGGTCTCTCGGGCAACCAGGTGCTCCTGCTCGTCGACGGCGCGCGCATGAACGACGCCACGACCCGCAACGGCGTCAACCAGATGCTGAACGGCATCGAACCCGCGACCGTCGACCGCATCGAGGTGCTTCGCGGTCCGCGTCCGGTGCTGTACGGCAGCGACGCGCTGGGCGGCGTCGTCCTGGTGTGGACGAAGCGCCGCGCGCCGCACGGCGACGGTCCCGACGTGGCGCCCTCGCCGCGCGTCGCGCTCGACGCGAAGTACGAATCCGCCACGAATGGCGCATCGGGCGCGATCACGGTCGCCGACTCGCTCGAGCGCAACGCGTGGCTCTTCGTCGGCGGCGACCACGACTGGAACGAGCTCCACACGGCCGAAGGCGAGGTCTAGAACACCGGCTACGGCGGCGGATCGGCGTTCGGCGCGTGGGAGACCGCGCTGACCGCGACGAACTCGCTGCGCGCGAGCGCGTCGTACACGCGCGACGTCGACGTGCCGCGCACGGACCGGCTGAACCCCGGCTTCGGCCAGACGAACCCGTCGAGCTCCGAGTTCCTGTACGCGGAGCAGGACCGGCGGCGCTTCGTGCTGGCCTACGACGACCTCCACGCCGGTGCGATGGCCGACCACGTGCAAGTGCGACTCTCGCTGCGCCAGTACGACGAGGACCGTCAGGTCCGCGGATTCAACAGCTCCACCCGTCGCTACGAGACCGACGAGACGGACACGATCGGTCTGGGCGTCGACTTCAAGAAGGCGCTCGGATCGAACCACCTGCTCACGTACGGCGTCGACGTCGATCACGACGACGTGGACTCCGTGCGCACGGACACGAACGTCGACACCGGCGTGCAGACACCGAACAACGGCTCGTTCGCGCCTGGCTCGCGCTACACGTCGATGGGCGCCTTCGTGCAGGACGAGATCGCGCTCGGCGACGAGTGGGCGGTCACGGCGGGCGCGCGCTACAGCCAGTTCTTCTTCCACTTCGACGATTCAGCCGGCGACGAGGACGGCGACTTCGGCGCGCTGAGCGGCAGCCTCGCCGCGGGCCGCGAGCTGTCCGAGGGCGTGCGGGTCGTCGGCACGATCGCGAGCGGATTCCGCGCGCCGAACCTGGCCGAGCTGGCGCGCGACGCGACGTTCGCGAGCGGCGTCGAGCTGCGCAATCCCGACCTCGACCCCGAGCGCAGCCTGTACGCCGAGCTCGCGCTCGAGCGCCGCGGCGCACGGTGGGACGGCGGTCTGGCCGTGTTCGCGCAGCGCATCGAGGACGTCGTCGGCCGCGTCCTCGTCGACGAGGGCGCGCCCGGCGCGGGCGACGAGACCTTCCTGCGCCAGAACATCGGTCGCGTCGACCTGGCCGGCGTCCAGGCGCGCGGCCGCGTCGTGCTCGGCCCCGACGACTCGCCCTGGTCCGCGACGGCCGGCGCCGAGTACGTGCGCGGCGAACAGCACGACGACTACGTCGATCCCGACACCGGCGAGACGCCGTTCGACGGCGAACCCGCGCAGCGCATCCCGCCGCTGCACGGCTGGGTCGGTCTCCGCTACGAAGCGGCCTCGTGGTTCGACTGGATCGAGCTCACGACGAGCTGGGCCCTCGCTCAGGATCGCCTCTCGCCCCAGGACCTCCAGGACCCGCGCATCGACCCCGATGGCACCGACGGCTGGATCACGCTCGACCTCGACGCCGGCGGCCCGATCGGCGGCGCGGCGAGCAGCTCGAGCTGGATGATCGGCCTGCACAACCTGCTCGACGAGAGCTACCGCATCCACGGTTCGGGCCTCGACGGGCCGGGCTTCGGCGTCGTAGTCGGCCTGCGCCTGTCGAACTAGGTGCTGTATGGTGTGGCCTGCATGAACGCGGCGAGGCGAGCTCCGGGCGTGCGCGCGGCGTGCGTCGCACTGATCGCGCTGTCGTTCTCGATCGTGCCCGCCTGCACGTCGCCCGAAGCGCGCACGGACGCGCCCGTGGAGACCTCGCCGAGCGCCGTCACGGCGACCGCGGACGGTGCCGCGACGCCGAGCGCCGCGGTGCCCACGACCACCACGCCCTCCGGAGCCGGCGAGCCGACCCACGCCGGGCCTCCGCCCGCGCCGCCGCTGCCGCGCCTCGCCTCGGGCGAGCTGCCCGTCTACCCGCGGATGTCGCGGCGCATCGGCGAGGAAGGCTGGGTCGAGGTCGTGATCGACGTGCGCGAGGACGGCGAGGTCCTCGGCTTCGCGATCGCCGCGTCGAGCGGTTCGCCGCGCCTCGACGAGGCCGTGCTGACCGCCGCGCGCACGTGGCGCTTCCTCCCGCGCACCGGCCCGCGCGGCGTCGACCACATGCGGCACCGGATCGTGTTCCAGCTCACGAAGAAGTGAGCTGGGGCCGGCCGGCGAACGGGCAAGACGACCCGTCCGTCGGCGTGCTCGCCCTAGCCCCCTTCGGAGGACCACGAGGTGACCCTCCCCTGCCACCGGGGAGCGCTTCGATGGAGCGATCCGACGCGCGAGGGTGTGGTGGAAGCAGGCCGGGAACGAGCCGCCCGACCATTTTGACGTGTCCGTCAAAATGATCCCCGTGGGCAAGCGAAGCGGCAATCAGGTCACCCAGCGGTGCGTCGCGAGATCCACGCGGCCCTTCGCGTCGACCGCGACGCCTTCCGCACGCAACCGGCGGCGCTGCTCGCGCGCGCTCGCGCCGCTCGTCGAGATCCGGCCCGCCGCGTTCACGACGCGATGCCAGGCGAGCTTCGTCCCCGACGGCAACTCGCCCAGCGTGCGGCCGACGAGTCGCGCGCGACCCGGCAGGCTCGCCTCGGCCGCGACCTGGCCGTAGCTCGCGACACGGCCGCGCGGGATCGAGTCGACGGTCGCGAGGACGCGCTGTCGGATCGGGTCGTCGGGTCGAGGCATCGGCGTGGAGGGGCTGGAGGATACGAGCATCGCTGTTCCGAGCGATCGCCTCGCGGGAACGGGCGACCGCGAGCCGCGCGCTCGTGCGACATGACTGCGGCCGGCGACGCGTCTCGCGTCACTCCACGCGGCGCGGCTCCGCATCGGCCTCGCCCAGGTCGAGCACGAGCTTCCACGTCCCGTCCGGCAGCCTGCGCCACACGTCGAAGTACCGTCCCGTCAGGAGCGTCGCGCGCTTCCCGTCGGCGAGCTTGTGCGTCATCACGAAGCGGCCCGAAGTCGAGCCGAGGTTGCCGGCCTCCGAGATCGTCGCGGTGTCGGGCTCCCACTTGAGCTCGTTCGCCGGGTCGGCGAAGAAGCCCTCCATGCGCGTGCGGATCGACGCCGCGCCCGTGACCGGCCTGAAGTCGTCGTCGAACTGCGAACCGTTCGGGTCGAACGCGGCGACCCAGCCTTCGATCCGCCGCGCCTGCGTGTCGGCACAGAACGCGCGGTCGGCGGCGAGAAGCGGTTCGACGCGCTCGCCGGCGAGCGAACGGCACGCGGCGAGCGCGGGGAGCGAGGCGAAGAGGATCAGGATCGGGAGGCGCATGGCCGCGAGGTTAGGCGGTCCGTCGTCCGTGCGAAAGCCGCAGCGAACGGTGCGCGCACCGCGCGTACCGCGCAGTACCATCCGCGCCCGATGAAGAGCGCGATCCGCGTGCGCGACTTGCGCAAGACGTATCCCGGACGTCCGCCGGTCGAGGCCGTGCGCGGGCTCGACCTCGACGTCGCGGCCGGCGCGTGCTTCGGCCTGCTCGGGCCGAACGGCGCGGGCAAGACGACCACGATCGAGATCCTCGAGGGCCTGCTCGAGCCGACGTCGGGCGACGTCGAGGTGCTCGGCCTGCGCTGGGACCGCGACGCGACCGCGCTGCGCGAGCGCATCGGCGTCACGCTGCAGGAGACGAAGTTCACGGACAAGCTGACCGTCCTCGAGACGCTGCAGATGTTCCGTTCGTTCTTCCCGCGCGGGACGGCGGCGCGCGACGCGATCGAGCTCGTGGGATTGGGCGAGAAGAGCGCCAGCCACGTCGTCACGCTGTCCGGCGGTCAGCGTCAGCGGCTCGCCGTCGCGTGCGCGCTCGTCGGCCAGCCGGACCTCCTGTTCCTGGACGAGCCGACGACGGGCCTGGATCCGCAGTCGCGCCGCCAGCTGTGGGACGTCGTGCGCGATCTGCGCACGCAGGGCCGCACCGTCCTGTTGACCACGCACTACATGGACGAGGCCGAGAAGCTGTGCGACCACATCGCGATCGTCGACCACGGGCGCGTCATCGCGGCCGGTTCGCCGGACGAGCTGATCCGCTCGCTGGGCGGCGACCACGTCGTCGAGTTCGCGTTCGCGTCCGCCGACGCGCAGGCCGGCGAGGGCGAGCTCGCGCGCCTGCGCGAGTTGCCCTCGGTGCGTTCGGCGCGCGCGGACGGCGACGGATTCCACCTGACGGTCGCCGAGCCGCACGTCGCGCTGCCGGCGATCCTGGATCGCTCGCGGGCGCTGGGCACGTCGCTCACGCGACTCTCGACGCGCCACGCGAGCCTCGAGGACGTCTTCGTCGCCCTGACCGGAAGGCACCTGCGCGATGAATGAGGCGCGATGAGCGAGTCCAGCGGTTTCGTCGAGCTCTACAAGATGCGCGTGCGCGAGTTCGTGCGCGAACCGGCCATCCTGTTCTGGGTCTTCGGCTTCCCGATCCTGCTGGCGATCGGGTTGGGCGTCGCGTTCCGCGAGAAGCCGATCGAGTTCGTCTCGGTCGGCGTGATCCGCGCCGAGGGCGCGAACACGGTGACCGAGGCTCTGCGCGCGCAGCCTGGCTTCCGCGTCGACGAGCTCGACGGCGACGAGGCGATGCGGCGCCTGCGCCTGGGCAAGGTCGCGCTCGTCGTGTCGCCCGGAGCCGAGCTCGAATACCGCTTCGACGCCACGAATCCCGAAGGCGTGCTCGCGCGCGCGCGCGTCGACGACGCGCTGCAGCGCGCGGCCGGCCGCACGGACCCGCGCACGTTCCGCGAGGCGCTCGTCACCGAGCCCGGCTCGCGCTACGTCGACTTCCTCATCCCGGGCCTCTTGGGCATGAACATCCTGAGCGGCGCCATGTACGGCATCGGCTTCGCGCTGGTCGACATGCGCTCGCGCAAGCTGCTCAAGCGGCTCGCCGCGACGCCGATGAAGCGCTCGCACTTCCTGCTGGCGACGATCGCGAGCCGCATGACGGTCGCCGTCGTCGAGGTCGCGCTGATGCTCGGCTTCGGCAAGCTCGTCTTCGACATGGAGTTCCACGGCGGTTTCCCGGCCGCGGCCGCCTTGTGCCTCTTCGCCGCGGCGTCGTTCTCCGGGATGGGCCTCCTCGTCGCGACGCGCACGCGCAAGATCGAGGTGGTCTCGGGGCTGATCAACCTCGTGATGCTGCCCATGTTCGTCGTCTCGGGCGTCTTCTTCTCGTCCGAGCGCTTCCCCGACGCGGTCCAGCCGATCGTGCGCGCGATGCCGCTGACGGCGCTGAACGACGCGCTGCGCGCCGTCCTGCTCGAAGGCGCGGACCTGTCCTCGCAGCTCGGCCGCATCGCGATCCTGCTCGCGTGGGGCGGGATCTCGTTCGTGGTGGCGCTGCGGTTGTTCCGCTGGAACTGAAGGCCGGCACGGACGCCGCGGATTCCGACTCCGCGGCCGTCCGGCCGGCTCGCCCCGCGGAGTCCGTCAGGGATGGCGGTCGTCGTCGCCGAACCCCTCGTCCGTGGGCAGGACGGGTTCGCCCTTCATGTTGGTCGTGACGACCTTCATCTGGTCCTGGAGGAACAGGGGCTTGGCGGCTTCGCGCGAGAGCGCTTCGAGGCGCTCCTTCATCGCCGCGACCTTGTCCGGATGGGCCGCGGCCACGTTGTTCTTCTCCGACGGATCCTTCGACAGATCGTAGAGGTCGACGCTCGAGGGCAGCGTCGTGCGCCAGATCAGCTTCCAGTCGCCTTGTCGCAGCGCCGCGCGGAACGGCTCGACGTTGTAGATGATCTCCGTGCGCGGGGACGGCTTGCCCTGGGCGATGACGTCCCACACGTCGATGCCGTCGAGCGGCTTGCACTTCGCGGTGGACGCGCCGGCCAGCTTGGCGATCGTGGGGAACAGGTCGACGGCGTGCACGAGTCCGTCCACGGTCTGGGCGCGGATGCGGCCCGGCCAGTTCGCGCACGCGGCGACGCGACAGCCGCCTTCGAAGAGCATGCCCTTGCCCTCGCGGTACGGGCCGTTGTCGCAGGGGAGCTTGATCTTCGAGACGTCGGCCATGACGCCGCTGAACATCGCGTTCCTCGTCCCGCCGTTGTCGCTGTGGAACAGGATCAACGTGTTCTCGCGCAGACCCTTCTTGTCGAGCGCGGCCACGACGCGGCCGACCTCGTCGTCGAGCGCGCTGATCATGGCGGCGTAGGTCCGGCGCGTCGGATCCGCGATGCCCGGATAGCGGTCGATGTAGGACTGGGGCGCCTGATAGGGCGTGTGCGGCGCGTTGAACGCGAGGTAGAGGTAGAAGGGCGAGGAAGCGCTCTGCGCTTCGATGTACTTGACGGCGTCGCTCCCGAGCAGCGTCGTCGTGTAGCCCTCCTCCTTCACCGGGGCGTTGTCCCGGAACCAGTCGAGCACGCCGTGCTCGTCGTGCGTGAAGTAGTCCAGCTCGCCGATCATCGCGCCGTACTGGTATTGGAAGCCGCGCTGCTTCGGCCAGTACCGCTGGTCGGCGTGACCGAGGTGCCACTTGCCGATGATCGCCGTCTTGTAGCCGGCCTCCGCGAGGCATTGCGGCATCAGCCACTCGCTCGTGTCGAGGCCGTAGCTCGACACGGAAGGGATGACCGCCGTCTGCAGACCGTAGCGGAACGGATAGCGGCCGGTCAGGAGCGCGGCCCGCGTCGGCGTGCACATCGGCTGCACGTAGAACTGGGTGAACTTCGCGCCTCCTCCGGCAAGCGCGTCGAGGTTCGGCGTCTGGATGTCGGCGCAGCCGTTGAAGCCGACGTCCTTCCAGCCGAGGTCGTCCGCGACGATGTGGACGATGTTGGGCTTCGGCGTCGCTTGTGCGGCGGCCGTCGAGGCGCCGACCGCCGAGGCTAGGACCAGGACGAGCAGGTGGAGGCCGCGCCGAGCCATCGAGATGTTCTTCGGTACTGACATCCCGCCAGTCAACACGCCGCGGACTCGCCAGGTCAACAGTGCCGCGCCTCTCGTCGACGAGCGCGCCGCGCCCCGGGAGCGCTCGCGGGAACCGCGCGGCGATCCGTCGGGTGGGGAGCCGCGCATCCGTCGGCTAGACTGCCGGGCCGCCACCACCCGGACGAACTCGATGACGACCCCCGACCGCAGCGCTCCCGACCGCGACACGCTCATCCACGACTGGAACCAGCCCGATCTGCGCGCGAGCGGACGGATCCAGTTCGACGACGAGACGCTGCGCGACGGCCTGCAGAGCCCGTCGGTCAAGGACCCCACCCTCGATCAGAAGATCGAGCTCGTGCGGCTGATGGACGCCCTCGGGATCCAGACGGCGAACGTCGGCCTGCCCGGCGCGGGCGCGCGCGCGCGCGAGCACATCCTCGAGCTGTCGCGCGTCATGAAGGGCCTGAAGATCCGCCCGAACGTCGCCTGCCGCACCGTGATCACCGACATCGAGCCCGTGGTCGACATGGTGCAGAAGTCGGGCGTGCCGATCGAAGTGTGCGCGTTCATCGGCAGCTCGCCGATCCGCCAGTACGCCGAGGGCTGGAACATCGACCAGATGGTCCAGCTGTCGCGCGACGCCGTCGCCTTCGCGACGAAGAACGACCTGCCGGTCATGTTCGTGACCGAGGACACGACGCGCGCGAATCCCGAGCACGTCCGCGCGCTCTACACGGCCGCGATCGAGGCGGGCGCGAAGCGCATCTGCGTGTGCGACACGTGCGGTCACGCGACGCCGAACGGCGTGAAGCGGCTGATCACCTTCGTGGCGCAGATCGTCAAGGACCTCGGCGCCGACGTCGGCATCGACTGGCACGGACACCGCGACCGCGGGCTGGGGCTCGTGAACGCGCTGGTGGCGCTCGAATCGGGCGCCACGCGCGTGCACGCGACGGCGCTCGGCATCGGCGAGCGCGCGGGCAACGTCGAGATGGACCTCCTGCTCGTGAACCTGCGCCTGCTCGGCCTCATCGACAACGACCTGTCGAAGCTGGGCCGCTACGTTGAGCTCGCGGGCGAGGCGACCGGCGTCCCGATCCACCACAACTATCCGGTGTTCGGCAAGGACGCGTTCGAGACGGCGACGGGCGTGCACGCGGCCGCGGTGATCAAGGCGTTCAAGAAGGGCGATCACTGGCTCGCGAACCGGGTGTACAGCGGCGTGCCGGCGGACCTCGTCGGCCTCGAGCAGGTGATCGCGGTCGGGCCGATGAGCGGCAAGTCGAACGTCACGTGGTTCCTCGAACGGCGCGGCGTGCAGCCGACCGACGAGCGCGTGGCTAGGGTGCTCGACCTGGCCAAGCGGACCCCGCGCCTCCTCTCCGAGGAGGAGATCCTCTCCGCGGCGAAGCCCTGATCCCGCCGGGCCCGCGCGCGTGAACGACAAGGCCGCAGCCGTCGCCCTGGTCGCCGCGGCGACCGACGTCGTCGTCCTGGGCTGGATCCTGGCGCGCGGCAGCGGGCCGATCGGTCCGCAGCGGCTGGCGCAGGCCGCGATCGCGGGGACGGCGCTCGTCACGGCGCAGACGCTGGGCGGCTACTTCGCGGTCGGGAACCCGTTCCTCCTGATCACGATCGTGTGGGCCTACGTGGCGATCGCGCTGCCGATCGTGGCGTTCGCGCTGCTCGCACGGCGCTCGTTCCGCGAGCGCACGACGCGGCTGACGCGCGCGCTGGCCGCGATCTCGCTCGCGACGGTGCCGGTCACGCTCTACGCGAGCTTCGTCGAGCCGTTCCGCCTGGTGACCGAGCGCGCGGACGTCGCGATCGCAGAGGAGCGCGCGCCCGCGCGTCCGATCACCGTGGCCGTCCTGGCCGACATCCAGTGCGTCGCGGTCACGGCGCGCGAACGCGAGGCCGTTCGCCGCGTCATGGAGGCGAAGCCCGACCTGGTGCTCTTGCCCGGCGATTTCGTGCAGGTCGGTTCGCACCGCGTCCCCGAGATCGCGCCGGCTTTCCGCGAGCTGCTCGCGCCGCTGGAGGCGCCGCTGGGCGTCTTCTGCATCCAGGGCGACACGGACACGCGCTCCGACATCGAGCAGTTGGTGCACGGGACGCGCGTGCGCTTCCTCGACGACCAGGTCGTGACCCTCGAGCGCGACGGACTGCGCGTGACGCTCGCCGGAATCGGGATCCGCTACGAGTCCGTCACCGCGCTGGCCGCGCTGCGCGACGCGGAGTCGCGGCCCGGCTCGGACGACGTGCGCATCGTGATGGCGCACCGGCCGGACGTCGTCTACGGGCTGACGCCGAACTCGCGCGTCGACCTCCTCGTCGCCGGGCACACGCACGGCGGCCAGATCGCCATCCCGTTCTTCGGGCCCCCGTTCATCAGCTCGAAGGTGCCGCGCGCGGTCGGCTGGGGCGGGTTGCACGACCTCGACGGCCGGCGCATCTACGTCAGCCGCGGCATCGGGTGGGAGCACGGCTCCGCGCCGCGGCTGCGCCTCCTGTCGCCGCCGGAAGTCTCGATCCTCACCCTGCGCTAGCAGGCCGTTCAGCGCTTCTCGTGGCAGCACTGGTCGACCACGACCGCCGCCGCGAGGAGCAGCACGTCGTCCTCGCCCTCCGCGATGTCGATCCCGTACAGATCGCCCAGGTCGAACCAGCGCTTGCTGACCTCCGCGACGCGCTTCCCGTGTCGCGTGAACACGTACTCGTGGTTCGTCAGGTTGCCCTCGGCCTCGAGATCGTCGGGCCCGGGCACGTCGACCGTGAAGCGCGCCTTCAGGAACGTGAACGGCTTCTTGTGGACGAGCGCGATCACCTTCCCGCCGCGCTGGATCTCGAACGTCTTGCCCCAGCGGAAGAGCTTCTGCTCGATCCACAGGAGCTCGTGCCCGTTCATGTCCTGGAACGAGAGCTTCGCGCCGATCGTCAGCGCCTTGCCGTCGACGTGGTAGCGCTCGCGGCCGGACGCATCCCGGATCGTGTAGTCGTCGCCCAGGCGGAAGAGATCCTGGCGCATCTGGTAGACGGGCATCGGTCGGTGCTCCGGGCTTGGGCGTCGTGGCGAGCGCGGGTCGAGCGGACGCGGCGAAGTTCGCTCTCCGCCGCCGCGGACGGCGCCGCGGCCCGTTACGATCGCACATCGCCGCGGCGCGTCATGAGCTTTCGAACCACGACTTCCCTGGCGGTCCTCGCGGCCGCGCCGCTCTGGGCGACCGCCTGCGGCGACGAGAAGACGAGCCCACCGCCGGCGACCGGCGCGAGCTCGCCCGTGGCCGCGCCCGAATCGGGCCCGCAGTGGCGGACGGACGCCGGCGCGGCGGCCACGACCGCGCCGTCCGAGCGCGGGCTGCGCCATCGCGAGGACGGCGCGTGGGAGGGCTACACGCTGATCGCCCCGCTGAACGGGCGCACCGTGTACCTCGTCGACATGGACGGGAAGCCGGTGCACACGTGGACGACCACCCACATGCCGGCCGGCGGCGCGCACCTGCTCCCGAACGGGAACCTCCTGCGCTGCGCGCGGATGGACAGCGCGCCCGGCGTCCGGCGCGGCGGCATCGGCGGCCTGACGCAGGAGATCGACTGGTCGGGCAAGGTCGTGTGGGAGTGCGACCTCGTGAACGAGGGCTACACCCAGCACCACGACCTGCACCCGATGCCGAACGGCAACGTGCTGCTCGTCGTGCGCAAGTTCCACGCGCACGAGGACGCGATCGCCCGCGGTCGCGACCCGCGGCAGCGCGCGAACGCGGCCTTGTGGAGCGACCTCGTGCTCGAGATCGAGCCCACGCGGCCCGTGGGCGGCCGGATCGTGTGGAGCTGGGATTCGTGGGACCACGTCGTCCAGGACCACGACCCGAAGGCGCGCGAGTACGGCCAGCCGGCGGAGAACCCCGGCCGCATCGACATCAACGCGGACCACAGGAACCAGCCCGCGACCGAGACCGAGGAGAAGAAGCGCCGGCGCGAACAGCTCGAGGCGCAGATGCGCGCGGTCGGCTACGCCGGCGACGACGCGCCGCGCGACGCGCAGCCGACGGGCGACGAGAGCAGGAAGTCCGAGGGCGGCGCCGCGCTGGCCGGCGAGGACTGGCTCCACCTGAACGGCATCGATTACCTGCCGGAGCACGACCTGATCGTGCTCAGCTCGCGCCACCTGTCCGAAGTGTTCGTCCTCGACCACTCGACGACGACCGCCGAGGCCGCGACGGCGCGCGGCGGACGCTTCGGCCGCGGCGGCGAGCTGCTCTACCGCTGGGGCAACCCGCGCAGCTGGGGTCTCGGCGGTCCGGCGGACCAGCGGCTCTTCCTCCAGCACGACGTCACCTGGCTGCGCGGGCCGGGGCCGAACGACCTGGCATTCCTGGTCTTCAACAACGGACCGCGCGGACCGGGGCAGGACTTTTCGAGCGTGGACGAGATCGCGCCGAGCTTCGATCCCGCGCACGGCTTCCCGCGCGCACCCGGCCGGCCGTTCGGGCCGGAGACCGCGCGTTGGTCGTACTCGGACCCCGGGCGCTTCTACTCGGGCTTCATCTCGGGCGCGCAGCGGCTGCCGAACGGCAACACGCTGATCTGCGAGGGCGCGAAGGGCCGCGTGTTCGAGGTCCGGCCGGACGGCCACGTCGTGTGGGACTACTGGAGCCCGTACGACGGCGAGGGCGCGGGCGGCGTGGCGCCGCAGTCGGCCCTCTTCCACGCGAACCGCGTGGCCAAGGACCATCCGGGGCTGCGCGGGAAGCTCTGAAGGCGCGGGATGGCGTCGAGCCTGCGCGCTCCCGAACTCGAGGGGGGCCCCGCCGCGGGGCGAGAGGCCGGGAGCGGTTCACCGGCTCCGGGAGCCCGCGATCCGCTCGCGGACCCGGTCCGAACGTGCGATCAGCCGACCTGCGCCCGTTCGGGGTCCGCCGCGACCGGGGCGGGCTTGCCGTGCTTGGCGACGTAGGCGTTGTTGAACGCGCACGTGAAGCACTTGTGGTAGCTGCCGCGCTGGCGATCCTGGCACTGCCCCTGCGTCACCTTGTGCGCGAAGAGCACCGGCGCCCCGTCGATCCGGGAGGGGCACATCTGCAGGCTCGAAGTCGTCTCGTCCGTCATTCTGGTCCTCGGTGGGTCCTGGAAGCAGAAGCCCCCGCAGCGGCGCAGGGGCGTTCGTCCCGGACCTCATGACGGCCGCCGGGAGGCCGCGCGCGCATTGTGAACCAGCGCGAAGGGCCGGGGCAAGAACGCGTCAGGTCAACCGCACGTCCGGGTCGGGCAAGGCAGGGCCGCGCGGATGCGCTCGAGGGCCGTCTTGGCCGCCTCCGGGGCCCGGTGGCTG
>JBGAOR010000113.1:0-15515 GCA_044221705.1 Planctomycetota bacterium | reverse complement strand
GTCGACCTCGACCACGCGCTCGCGATCGACGCGCGCGCTCGCCGGGATCACGTTCCTCGCTTCGACGCGGCGCATCCTCGAGCGGATCGACTCCGACTCGCGGCGCGGCGGGCCCGGCGTCGCGGCGACGAACCTGCGCGCCACCGAGCGCCACCGTGCCGCCGGCGGATCCACGGATCCGCACGCCGCATCCTTCCTGGCGCCGGTGAGCGAGGGCCCACCGCGCTCGCTCGACGCGCTGCTCGCGGCGCTCGCGCCGCACGCCGCCGAGGTGCGCGCGTTCGGCGGCGGCGACGCCGACCTCGAGCACACGCGCACGGAGCTCCTCGCGTCGCCGCGTCGTTCGTACGCGGGCTTCGCCGAGGTCGTGCACCCCGGTCCGCGCCTGTCGGCCGAGGACGAGAGCGAGGGCCTCGGCCCCGCCGGGACGCAGGTCGGCGGGATCGCCGCCATCCTGGCCGAACTCGACCGCTTCGGCGTCTTCGGCGGGCTGGGCGGCGACGCGCCCGACGCGACCGTGCTGCCGGTGCTCGCGCTCGAGGAGCGCTCGGGCGAGCATCTGGGCGTCGCGTGGCACGGAACCGTCGCCTGGTGCGAGGGCGCCGACCTGCCGAGCCGCGCCGGTCGTCGCGGCGCGCGCATCGCGGGCGCGGCCGTGCACGAAGGGCTACTGGATCGACGTCGACCAGGTGCGCAACGAGCTCGCCTCGTGGGATTCGCTGGCGCGCGTGTTCGGCGCGTCGGCCGAACGCGTGCGGCTCGCGCTCGACGTGCGCGGCCTGAGCGCCAGCGCGGGCGAGGATGGCGCGCGCGAGCGCACGTCGACGTCCGCCCTGCTCGACGAGGCCGAGCGCGTGCGCCTCGCCGTGCTGCGCGATCGCGCGCAGCCCGGCGCGGCGCTCGGGACGATCACGCTGGACGAGCTGCTCGCCGTGTGCGCCGCGCACGAGGAAGGGCACCTGTGCGATCGCACGCGCTACCTGCCCCTGTGGACCCACTGGCCGCGGGCGCTGGCACTGCTCGCGAACCAGGGCTTCTCGCCGCAGCGCGTGCAGGAAGAGCTGGAGTTCCGCGCGCAACTGACCGCGCTCGCGTCGGCACCCGATCCGCGCGTGGCCCTGTCGCAGATCCTCGACGGCGTCGAGGGCCAACTGGCCGCGACGCCGCACGCCGCCGGCTACGCGCGGCTCCTGGACGAGTTCCTGGCGGTGCTCGACCGCGAGGTCCAGCGCGGCGCGCTGCCCGAGATCGCATCCGACCGCACGCTCGTGCACCAGCTGCACCGCCTCGCGCCCGAGGACGTGCGCCGCCTCGCCGTCGACCTCGCGCGGCAGAAGCGCATGGTCGACGGCTGAGCGGACGACGGCACTCGGCATCGCGCCGATCCGTCGGCCGACGCGCTAGACCCGCGTCTTCGCCGCCCGTTGCGCCGCGATCACGTCGTCGGCGAGCTGCAACATGTCCTGCAACCCGGCCTCGGTGTGGTCGCCCATGTGGCCGATGCGGAACGTCTTGTCCTTGAGGTCGCCGTAGCCGTTGCCGATCTCGTGGCCCTTCGACTTCAGCGCCGTGATCAGCGCGGGGACGTCCAGGTCGCCGGCCTTCACGCACGAGATCGTCGTCGAGCGCAGCGCCGGCGCGGGCAGCATCTCGAGGTCGTTGCTGGCCGCCCAGGCCTCGGTCACCTGCTGCATGCGCGTGTGCTCGTCGAAGCGCGCCTGCCACGCGGCGCGGCCCGTCTTGCCGCGCTGGTTCGGCGGCAGCGTGACGCCGGCGGAGATGTCCTCGAGCTGCTGCGCGAGAGCGTAGTAGAGCGAGATCGCGGGCGTCGCCATCGTCGCGCGCTCGGCGTGGCCCTCGAACACCTTGACCGGATCGAGGTAGAAGCCGCGGCCCTTCCGCGCCTTGGCGGCCTCGAGGTAGCGCTTCGACGCCGCCGCGACCGTCAAGCCCGGCGGCAGCGCGAGCGCCTTCTGGATCCCGGCGAAGCCGAAGTCGAAGCCGTGCTCGTCGAAGTCGATCGGCGCGCCGGCGATGTAGCTGACGAAGTCCACGAGGACCATCGTCTGCGGGAACTTCCGCGTCACCGCCGCGAGCTCCTTGAGCGGCGTGCGCACGCCCGTGGAGGTCTCGTTCGAGACGATCGTCAGCGCGTCGAAGGGGCCCTGCTCGCGCAGCGCCTTATCAATGTCGGCGAACGGGACCTGCGCGCCCATCGGGGCCGAGAGCTTGACCGCGTCCTTGCCCAGCGCGACCGCGATTTCGTGGAAGCGCTTGCTGAAGCTGCCGTTCACGACGCACAGGACGCGCGGGCCGACGCCGAGCAGCGACGACTCCATCAGGCCCGTGCCGGCGCACGTGTGGACCGCGACGCTCGCGTCGGAGCCGTCCTTCAGCCCGAACGCGAACCGGAGGTGCGGGTCGAGCCGCTCCATCAGCGTCGTCATCGCCTTCGAGCGGTGTCCGATCATCGGGCGCGCGCACTCGGCGAGGATCGCCGGACGGACTTCGGTCGGACCGGGGATCCAGAGGATGGGCTTCGCAGGCGTGGTCATGGCGGATCTCGAGGGAGTCGGAGCGCACTCATCGTCGCGGGCGCGCGCGGATCTGGAGCGCGAACAGGCTAGCGCTCGCGGCCCGCGGGTTCACGCCGGCGGTCACCAGCGGAAGCGCGACGCGGACGCCCCGCCGACGAGATCGGTGCGCAGTTCCTCGGCGATCTCGCGCGGCAGGTAGTGGATCTCCACGTCGGTGCCGCCGCGCGAGAGGGGACCCGCGGTGTCGACGCGCAGCGTCACGTGCCCGTGCCGGCGGTCGAGCGGGTTCTCGGTGAGGTCCACGGCCTGGATCTTGTCGACGAACGTGGCGTGCTCGGCGGTCGAGAAGGCACCCTCGCGCGCGACGAGCCCCCACGGCTCGCGCGCCCACGCGGCCCGTCGCGCGCGGCGTCGCGCGGAGACGACCGCGAACGCGACGAGCACGGCCGCCATGAGCGCGCCCGGCCATTCCAGGAACGCGATCGCGAGCCCCGCGAGCGGAACCGCCGGGATCAGGCTGCCGA
The DNA here is from genome assembly GCA_044221705.1 of Planctomycetota bacterium. Lineage (GTDB taxonomy): Bacteria > Planctomycetota > UBA1135 > UBA1135 > JAEUHZ01. The sequence continues at coordinate 12,454 of JBGAOR010000113.1, read as the reverse complement.
CCAGGAATCGCCGCGGCGCCGTGCGCCCGAGCGGTCGCCAGTCGGCCTGCGACACGTCGATGCCGGGGCGGATGCGCGCGAGGATCTCCGCGACGCGCTCGTTGCGCAGGATCGGCGCGAAGTGACGCCCGCCGCCGCGCTGGCCCTCCTCGCGCGCCGGGTTCCCGCCCGCGGTGCGCACGTGCACGCGCGCGCGGCCGAAGAGACCCAGGAACCACGGACGCTCGATGGTCACGGCCTGGATGCGGCCGCGCGGGATCGTCTGCACCTGCCGCGTCAGGAGTCCGCGGCGCACGCGGAACACGTTGCCCTCGGCTTCCAGCGAGTAGTTCCAGAACTCGACGAACGACGCGAGGAGCGACAGGAGGACGAGACCGACGACGCCGGCGACGACCAGCAGGATCGCGACGCCCGCCGCGAACGATTCGGGGGCGCCGGGTTCGATGGTGGCGTGCTCGGCCTGCTGCTCCCAGTTCTCGAAGAAGCCGAACTCGCGCGCGGCGCCCCAGGCGATCGCGAGCAGTGCCAGCCCGCGGCCGGGATGCACGCCGAGCAGCACGATGTCGAGGGGGGAGAGCTCGAGGAGGGTCTCGGGGGACGAAGCGCCGGGAAGAGCTCCAGAGCGGACGTCTTCGGCAGCCGAGGCGCCCGGCAGTGCCTGCGCCGGCCTCGCGGACGCTCGGCCGGCGAACGCGCGCTCGCGCACCTCTTCGTACGCCGCGAGGCTCACGACCGACAGCGACATCTCGGGCTCCACGCCGCCGGCGGTCTCGATCCGCACCTCCGCGACGTTCAGCGCACGGTGCAGCACGTTCTGCTTCAGGTCGACGTTCTGGATGCGCGCGTAGGGGACGTGACGCTCGCTCTTCCAGATCCAGCCCTGGCGCACCACGAGCTCGTCGGCGTCGTAGCGCCAGCGCAGAGTCAGGTAGCGGAACACGTCGAGCGCGACGATGGGCACGAAGAACAGCGCGGCCCACACCTGCCAGCCCTCGCCGCGGCCGAGGTACAGGACCGCGATCGCCGGCAGGAGCAGCCCGCGCGCGTGCGCGACCACGCGGAAGACGAGCGAGACCGGGTGCAGGCAGCGCTCGTTCGGAGCCAGCTCAGACCGCATCGGAGCCGGTCTGCGAGACGAGCCAGTCGCGGATGGCGTTCGCGAGCTCGGGCGGCAGGCCCTGGAACTCGATGTCCGAGCTCAGCGTGCCGGCCGTGTGCACCGCGAGCGTCGCGATGCCGTGGCGGCGCTGCACCGGCCCCTGCTTGACGTCGGTGTACTGCACGCGCGAGATCGGCACGGACACCGCGCGGCGCCAGAGCAGCCCGTTCCACGACTCGATCCGGTCGGGGAGGATGCGGTAGCCCGCGCGACCGTACTCCCACTTGGGCCAGAACACGGCGAGGAGCAGCGCGACGACGACGACCGCGCCCAGCAGGAGACCGGCGAGCAGGAACGCCGGGAGCGGGAGCTTCCCGACCGCGAACGCCGCGACGAGGAACGCGAAGCCGAGCACCCCGAGGATCCCGAAGGAGACGACGCCGCCGAAGCGGCTCGCGGCGATCCATCCGGGCTCGAGCGTGCGCGCGACGCCGTCGGCGAACGCGGGTGGCGGCGGCGCACTGCGCTCGGCCGGGACGGGCGTCTCGATCGGGACGCGCTCGGGTTCCTCGCTGGGTAGGGTCGGCTCCACTGGGTTCTCTGCGCCTCGGGACGCGCGCTACCCAGCCTAGCGGGGTCGCATTCGGGATGCCGCTCGACTTTTCGAAGCCCGCGCGCGCGAATCCGACCGGGTCCGGCGACGCCTCAGCGTTCGCGCCGCAGCACGATCTCGGCCGCCGGCGCGGTCGGCGGGGCCGCGCCCACGTCGATCTCGACCGCGCCGCTCCAACCGGAGTCGGTGCGCACCTCGATCCGCGCGCGCCCGATCGGGAGCCCGAGTCCGACGAGGACCGGGTCCGTGACCGCGCCGGCCGCGTACCGCGTGCGCCGCAGGAGACTCCGGTTCGCGTCGCGCGCTTCGACCACGAAGGCTCCGCGATCCGGGTTCGCGAACGACACCTGGACCGGCAGCGCCGGCTCGACGGGCAGCTCGACGCGCGTCGTGCCGCCCGCGCCGACCTCGATCTCGGCGCCGCGCAGGCACAGGCGGCCTTCGTGCAGGTGGACCCGCCACGGGCCGGGCTGGATCTCCGCCGAGTGCCACGCGCCGTACAGCTCCGTGAGCCTCTCCGTGGTCTGCAGTCCGTCGCGACGCTCGAGCGAGAGCAGGATCCCCTCGGGTGCGTCGGGGGGGAGACCCTTCAGCACGATCTCGAGCTGTCCGAGCCGCGGCAGCTCCAGCTCGCCGACGTCGGTCGAGTCGCCTTCCAGAACGGCGAACTCGGCGCTCGTGAGGAGCGTGCGCGCACCGCGCGCGAACGTCAGGAAGTAGCGGCCGGCCTGGGCGTCGTGCTCGAAGGCGCCGGTCCGTGCGTCGAACGGGAGGTGGAAGCCCTCGTTCCTGCCCACCGCCCAGAGCGTGATCTCGACGTCCTCGAGGGAGGCGCCGCCGGAGTCGCGCATCCGACCGCGGATCGAGCCCGTGCGGGCGTGCGCGCCGCCGACGACGAGCACCACGTCGTTCGCGCCGCTGGCGACGCCCGTGAGGCGGGCCCGCGTGCTGGCGTCGTCCCGCGTGCTCGCCGAGAGCGCGAACGTGCTCTCCACGAGGTTCAGGATCGCGAACGCGCCGTCGTCGGACGTGATCGCCTCGCGGTCGTGCCCGTGGCCGACCTCGTCGTCGGCGCGCACGCGCCAGCCCGCGAGGGGCGCGCCGACGTCGTCCACGACGCGGCCCGTGATCACGAGCCCGCGCCCGAGCCGGAGTTCGACGGCCGACGTCGCGCCCGCGACGCACTCGACGACGGCTTGCGCGCGGCCGATCTCGGGCCGCGCCTCGGAGTGCGCGTTCAACTCGCACGGTCCGGGCGCGATCCAGCCCAGCGCGAACCGCCCCTGGGCCTCCGTCGTCGCCCGCGATGGGGGGAACGGCGTCCAGGCGTACCCGCCGTCCTCCTCGTGCGCGGCGACGACCTCGACGCCCGCGGCGGGCGCGCCGTCGATCCCGAGCAGGCGCCCTTCGACGCGGGCCGCGCGCTCGAGGCGGATGTCGATGGTCGCCACGGCGCCCGTGGACACGAGCACCTCCCCGGACCACACGGGGAATCCGCGCGCCGTCGCGTGGACGGGTTGCAGGCCGGGCTCGAGGTCGTCGACGATCTCGAACGTGCCGTCGTCCGCGCTCTCCACCGTCGCGGGAGGAGCCGTCGTCGCGAGGATGCCCGGCGGCAGGTGGACCCTCACGGTGCCGCGCGGGCCCGCTTGCACGCGCGCGTGCGCGATCGGCGCGCCGTCCGGATCGAGCACGCGCCCGCGCACGCGACCGCCTGCCGCGCCGAGCCGCAGTTCGACACGGCGCACGCCGCCGGCGTCGAGCGGCACGTCCTTCACCCACACGCACGGCGAAGGACCGTGACCGCCGGCGCGCGCGCCGATCTGCGCGCTCTTCGAGACGTCGCGCAGGCGGAAGGTCCCGTCCGCGGCGCACGCGAGCGCGAGCCGCATGTCGGGGCACTGGAACTCCTCGCCGCGGCACCAGATCGTCGCTCCGCCGACCGCGTCGCCGAGGGGGTCGACGACGCGGCCCACGACCTCGACGCCCGCCGGGATCGTGTACGCGACCGCGCGCGTCGTCCCGGCCTCGACCTCGGCCGCGAAGCGCTTGCGCATGTCCGGGCGCAGCCACGCGGAGCCGGCGTGGAGGTCGGCGAAGCGCACGAAACCCTGCGCGTCGGTGACGCCGCGCGCGAGCTCGACGCGCGGCGCCGGATCGGCGCTGCAGCGCACGTCGATGCCGACTCCGGCGGCCGGAGTCCCGTCGGACCACGAGAGATGCACGTCGAGCGCGCCCGTCGTCGCGCGCTCGCTCGAAGCGAGCGACGCGCGCTGCGCGGGCTCGGCCGCCGGTGCGAGCTCGGCCGCGAATTCCGCGCGCGGCGCGGCCGGCTGCGCGAGCTCCGCCACGCCGCGCGTGTCCTCGCTCGCGGGCACGGATGCCAGCTCGCCGCGACCGAACGTCCACCAGGCGCATGCGGCGAGCAGCACGGCGACACCGACGAGCGCGAGCTTCTTCACCACGAGTCCTCCGATCACCGGTCCGAGCGCCGATCCGGACGCGACGGGGATCGCGAGGGGCGCGAGCGCCTCCAGCCACTGCCGGCGATCGCCGCCCGAGCGCGCGTCGAGCCGCTCGCGCAACGCCGCGATCGCGCGCGTGTGCCGCGTCTTCACCGTCTTGAGCGGCACCGTGAGGCGCGCGGCGATCGCGCTGGGCGTCAGGCCCTCGTAGTAGCGCAGGTAGAGGACGGTGCGCTGCTCGTCGGGCAGCGCGAAGAGGAGTTCGAACAGCGCGCGCTGGACCTCGAGGCGTTCGAGCGACAGTTCGTCGCTCTCGGTCGCCTCGGCGCGCGCGACGCGCACCTCGCGCTCGCGCCGCCGGCCCGCGCTGCGGCCCGCGTTGCGCGCCAGGTTGGCGGCGACGGTCGCGAGCCAGCCGCGCAGGGAGCCGTCGCGCAGGGGCGGCTTCTCGAGCGCCGCGACCCACGTGTCCTGCGCCAGGTCCGCGGCGGTGTGCGCGTCCGCGACGAGCTCGCGCGAGAGACGCTGCAGGAAGCTCGCGTGCGCGAGCAGGTCCTCCGGCGATGTGGTTCCGATGCGCGGGTCCAAGGGCTCGAGTCCGTCCTCAAGCCTAGACGCACCGCCGAACGCGACGGGTCCTCAGGATTCCGCGTTCCTCGCGGATCGGTGTCCGAGATCGCCCCGTCTCGCGTCGACCATCGTGCGGCTTCCACCGTCGCCATCGGCGCCGACCGCGCGCTCGCCTTGCGGCTCCGAGCACCCCTGACTACGCTCGTGCCATGGACTGGAGGGAACGCATCACGATCGTCGGCGGCGTGCGCAACGGGAAGCCCTGCATCCGCGGGACGCGCATCACGGTCTACGACATCCTCGAGTACCTCGCCGGCGGGATGACGGAGGACCAGATCCTGGCCGACTTCCCCTCCATCGTTCGCGACGACATTCGCGCAGTCCTGTCCTTCGCTGCCGCGCGTGAACGTCGCCTCGGCAGTTCTCCGGCGGCGTGAAGCTCCTGCTCGACGAGAACCTGAGCCCGAGGCTGATCGAGGTCCTCTCGCGCGCCTTCCCTGCATCCCGGCACGTCGATCACGTGGGACTTCGAGGGCGTCCCGACATGGACGTCTGGGAATTCGCCGCGCGGGACGGCTTCGCCGTGGTGTCCAAGGATCACGACTTCCGTGAGCTCAGCTTTCTCCACGGTGCCCCGCCCAAAGTGATCTGGCTGGTCGTCGATGATGCCGGCACCGCCGAGGTCGGCCAGTTGCTCCTGGGCGCGCGCGCACGGATCGAGGCTTTCGACCGCGACGTGGAGGAGAGCCTGCTCGTCCTGGAAGCTCGACGCCCGCGCTAGCCGTCTCTTCCTCGCGCGGATCACCGCGCCCGTGTTCCCCGCGCGATCCGTTCGCAGCGCGCCTTCACGATCGCGAGGATGTGGTCCTGGATGCTCGCCATCACGCGGTCCGCCCACCAGCCGGCGTACAGGTTGAACGTCGTGGACACGCGCAGCTCGCTGGCGAGGTGCAGCACGACGCCGCCGCCCGGGAGCGCCTCGATCTCGTACGTGCCGGTGAGCACGTCGAAGTACGGCCCGCCGATCGTCACGTGTTCGTCGAGCGTCGTCGGCGGGATCAGGTGCTCTTGCGCGTCGATCGTGAAGGCGAGCTTGCGGCCGGGCTCGAAGGTCGTCACCGTCTCGAGGAACAGCACGCCGCCCTCGAAGCGCGCCTGGCGCACGCCGCCGACTCCGGGTCGGTCGACGACGGCCGAGAGGGGACGCGGGAAGCCCATCGCGCGGTAGAGCGCGAAGGGCTCCTCCTCGGGGCGGATCTCGGGCACCGAGACGATCTGCGACCACACGACCTCGGGGCTCGCGTCGATCGCGATCGACGTCGCGACGCGGTGCACGTCCACGGGCGGGACCAGGCGCTGCTCGAGCGGGCCGGTGGCCAGCGGCAGGAACAGGATCGCGACGGCTGCGTTGCCGCGCGTCCAACGGCGCGCGAGGTACGCGGCGAGTCCGCCGATCGAGCACGCGACCATCATCCCCGGCGCGAGCATCGCGATGCAGATCGCGCCCTCCCATCCGATCAGCATCGTCGCGCTCGTCGCGAGCGCGGCGCCCACCCAGGGCAGGCAGATCGCCTCGAGCAGCGAAGGCTGCTTGTTGGGGAAGATCGTCGCGAAGCCCATCCCCACCGGGACGAGCCCGAGGAACGTGAGCGACATCGGCCCGAAGAACGACGCGCCGTTCGCGGTGGCGAACCAGCGCAGGATCAGGCCGTAGCCGACGCCCATCGCGAGGCCGAGCACGATCGAGCGCCGCGTCGAGCGTGCGTCGGGATCGAGGTGCGCCACGCGCCCGAGTATGGACGCGTGGGTGCGCGCCCGCCAGCGCGCGAGGGGGCGGGGACTACAGCCGCACGAGCCGCACCTCGCGCACCGGCTCGAGGCTGCGCAGGTGCGTCAGCACGGCCGGGCTGGGCTCGTCGTACAGCGACAGGATCCCCGTCGCGAGGCCGACGCCCGCGGGCGTCATCTCGGTCGCGGGCCCCAGCTCGATGCGGCGGATGTTCACGCGGTGGCCGCCGAGCACGGTGCCGAGCAGGCCGACGACGCCGGGCTGGTCGTCGTGGCGCGTGATCAGCACCGGCCCCTTGGGCTCGAGGTCGATGCGCAGGCCGTCGTAGCACACGATCATCGGCTTGCGGCCCTGCACCGTGCCGGTCACGGAGTGGGCGCGCGAGTTCTCGTCGCCGCTGGCGCGCACGGTGATGCTCGACTGGAAGCCCAGCTCCTCGGGGCCGCGCGCCTCGAACAGCGTCACGCCGCGCTCGCGCGCGAGGACCGGGGCGTTCACGAAGTTCACGCTCGCGTCGAGGCCCTGGTTGCGCAACAGCCCCGTGAGCAGGGCCAGCGGCACGTGGCGCGCGTCCTTCTTCGCGAGCTCGCCCGCGATCGTCAGCTCGAGCTTGCGCACCGGCTTGCCCGCGACCTGCGCCAGCATCGCGCCCATCTTCTCGGCCAGCAGGACCCACGGCGCGAGCTCGCGCAGCGCGTCCGCGCCGACCGCGGGCACGTTCACCGCGTTCTGCGCCACGCCGGTCAGGAAGAAGTCGCAGATCTGGTCGGCGACGTCGACGGCGACCTGGTGCTGCGCCTCGTGGCTGGAGGCGCCCAGGTGCGGCGTCGCGATCACGTCGTCGCGCAGCACGAGCTTGCTGTCCTTCGCCGGCGGCTCCGTCTCGAACACGTCGAGCGCCGCGCCGCCGAGGTGGCCCTTCTCGAGGGCCTCGAGCAGCGCCGCCTCGTCGACGAGGCCGCCGCGCGCCGCGTTCACGAGCCGCGCGCCCTTCTTCATCAGCGCCATGCGCTCCTTGGAGATCAGGTTCTTCGTCGCGTCCGAGTAGGGGACGTGCAGCGTCACGAAGTCGGCGCGCGCGAGCAGCCGCTCGAGATCGACGAGCTCGACGCCCGGCGTCGTCGACGCGCCCGGCGGCAGGAACGGGTCGTGCGCGATCACGTTCATGCGCAGGCCGAGTCCGCGCTCGGCCACCACGCGGCCGATGCGACCGAAGCCGACGACACCCAGGGTCTTGCCGGTCAGCTCGGTGCCGGTGAGGCCCTTCTTGGTCCACTGGCCGGCCTTCATCAGGCGGTCGGCGCGCGGCACGTGTCGCGCGAGCGAGACGATGAGAGCGATCGCCAGCTCGGCCGTCGTGACCGTGTTGCCGGTCGGCGTGTTCATGACGACGATGCCGCGCTCGGTCGCCGCGTCGCAGTCGACGTTGTCGACGCCGACGCCGGCGCGGCCGACGACGCGCAGGCGGTCGCTGGCCTCGATCACGCGGCGCGTGACCTTCGTCGCGCTGCGCACGACGAGCGCGTGGCAACCGGGCACGGCGGCGACCAGCTGGTCCTCGGTCATGCCGATCTTGACCTCGGGCTCGAAGCCCTTCTGGCGGAAGATCTCGAGCGCGGCGGTGCTGAGCTCGTCGCAGATCAGGATGCGGTGTTCGGCGGGGGGAAGGCGGTTCGACATGGCGGTCTCTTCGGTCGTTGGCGGGCTTCGTCGTGAATCGCGCGGGCGTGCGGCCGCCGCGCGTCGTGCTGCATTCCGTCGTGGAGAGTCGTGTCGTGGAGCGTCGCGTCAGCCTGCGATGGCCGCTCGCACGAGCGTGGCGACGTCGCGCGCGCCGTTCGCCGCGAGCGCGCGCGTGAAGGCGCCCTCGACGGCCTTGCGCGCTTCCTTGTCGGAGTAGCCGATCGAGAGGAGCGCCGCGACGGCGTCCTCGACGTGCGGATCCGACGCGGTCGACTTCGAGCCCGGCGCGCCCGCGGCGGCGTTCTTCGAGCCGAGTTCGCTGGCGAGCCGCGGCGCCTTGTCGCGCAGGTCGAGCAGGATCTGTCCGGCCGTCTTCGCGCCGATGCCCTTCACGCGCGTGAGCGCCTTCAGGTCCTCGGTCGCGACGGCCTGCACGAGGTCCTCGGGCGAGAGCCCGGACAGGATCCCGAGCGCCGCGACGGGGCCGACCCCGCGCACGCCGAGCAGCACGCGGAACAGGTCGCGCGTCGACTTCTCGGGGAAGCCGTACAGCGTGTGCGCGTCCTCGCGCACGACGAGGTGCGTCCAGACGCGCGTGCGACCGCCCCCCGGGAAGTGCGACGACAGCGGCACGCACAGCTCGTACCCGACGCCGGACACGTCCAGCACGAGGCGCGCGGGCGTGCGCCCGGCGACCTCGCCCTCGAGGTACTCGTACACGGCGCTCTCAGCCGTTCTTCGACTTCAGCTTCAGGCCGGCTTCGGCGAGCTTCTGCTTGAGCTCGGCGAGCGACGTCTGGCCGAAGTTCGGCATGCCGAGCAGCTCTTCCTCCGAATGCGCGAGCACGTCGCCGACCGTGAGGCAGCCCAGCGTCTCGACCGTGCGGCGCGCGCGGATCGACAGCTCGAGGTCGGCGATCGGCTTGTTCAGGATGTCCGACGGATCGGGCGTGCCGGTCTTGCGGCGCGACGCCTCGATGCTGCGCACGGCTTCCTCGCGTGCCATGCCCAGTCGCAGGCCCTTGCTGGCCAGGATCTCCTTGATCTCGTTCAGCGACGTCTCGCCGAAGTTCTTGTACGAGAGCAGCTCCTGCTCGGTCAGCTTCACCAGGTCGCCGAGGACCAGGATGTTCATCTTGTTGAGGCAGTTGCGCGCGCGCACCGACAGCTCGAAGTCGGTGATCGGGATGCGCAGGATCTGGTTGAGGCGGTCTTCCTTCCGCTCCATGTCCTCGTCGTAGTACATGGACATGCCCGAGATCGCGTCCGCGAGGTACATGCGGATCTTCGAGTCGGTCAGGTCGTGCCGCGCGATCGTGTCGTAGCAGGCCGCGGCGTCCTGGTGGCGGCCGAGGTCCTCGAGCAGGAGGCCGAGGTTGACGAGCACGGCCTTGTCGACCGGCAGCATGCGCGCGAGGTTCCAGTAGACGTCGAGCGCGATGTCGTCCTGGCCCGAGCGCTCGGCGGTGTACGCCAGGCGGAACATGTTCGCGCGGTGCGTCGGGTCGAGCTCGCGGCAGGCTTCGTAGTGCTCGACGGCCTTGTAGAGGTCGCGCTGGATCTCGCACACGCGGCCGGCGAGGTAGCGGCCCTCGGCGCTGGCCTGGAACGCGGGCGTCGACTTGGCCAGCGCGGCCGCGAGGTTCTCGGCCGCGGCCGTCTCGTCCTTCGCGCTCTCCATCTCGAGGCGCGCCTCGAGCACGCCGCCGCGCGGCTTGGGCTCGTCGGGGTAGCTCTTCGAGAGGCGCTCGAAGATCGGCAGCGCGTCCTGCGGCTTGCCGAGCGACATGTGGCAGCGCGCCAGCGTGAACGCGGCGACGTTGTCGTCGACGTGGCTGCCGAGGATCTTCGCGGCCTCGTCGTAGAGCCCCAGCATCCAGAGGCCGAGTCCCTTGCGCCGGCCTTCCTCGCCCGTCGAGGGCAGCGCCTTGACGCGGTTCTGGAAGCTCTCGAGCGCGTGGCGGTTCGCCCACACCTCGCTGCGCGCGCTCTGCAGAGCGCCGAAGCTTTGGATCGGGCTGGTCGTGATGTCGAAGGGCGTCTCGAGGGTGGCGGTCATGAGCAGGGCGCTTCCAGGCGGTTCGAACGGCCGAGGACGAGGTCGGCGCGCCTCGATCGAGGCCGCCGCGGGTGAGCGGGCGCCGGGCGGTTCCGGCGACCTCACCCGGTCCAGGGAAGACGGAGAAGATAGGGGAAGCCGCGCCGGGGCGTCAACCGAGGCGGGTCCGCGCGAGGGCGGACCGGAGCGCGCGCGGGTGCCGTGTCCCGCTTCGCGCAAGCGCTTGGAAGGCGCGGACTTCGAGCCTCGGGCGCACGCCGGCTTCTCCGTCCGGAAGCGAGTTGCTAACGACGCATCCTCATGACGTGCGTGTTCTGCAGGATCGCGGCCGGAGAGCTTCCGGCGGCGAAGCTCCACGAGGACGAGCTCGTCTTCGCGGTGCGCGACCTCCATCCGCAGGCGCCGACGCACGTCCTCGTGATCCCGCGCGCGCACGTCGCGTCGCTGTGGGAGCTCGAGGACGAACGCCTCGCGGGACGGCTCCTGGCCGTCGCCGCGCGGGTGGCGCGCGCGGAGGGCCTCGCGGGCGGCTGGCGGCTGATCGCCAACACGCGCGAGCACGGCGGCCAGGAGGTGCCGCACCTGCACCTGCACGTCGTGGGCGGGCGGCCGCTGGGCCGCATGTTGAGCGCCTAGCGAGCACCGCTCGCGGTGCTCGCCACGAGCAACGCGCGCGTCATCCCCGGGTACCCACACGAACGACGCACACGAGCACGGTTCTTCGCGCTCGCCACCAAGAACGAAACGGACATCGGGCTCATCACCACGAGACGAGGGGAGACAGATTGGACAAGCTGGTCATCGAGGGCGGACATCCGCTCGAGGGTTCCGTGCGGGTGTGCGGCTCCAAGAACGCGGTGCTGCCGGTCCTGTGCGCGTCGCTGCTCACGAGCGAGAAGATGCGCATCACGAACGCGCCGAAGCTCTCGGACGTCTCGACGATGCTCAAGGTGCTCGCCGACCTCGACTGCCTGACCGAGCGCAATGCCGACGGCTCGGTCGAGATCCAGGCGCCGGCGAAGCCCGAGTGCCGCGCCGGATGGGAGAACGTGCGCAAGATGCGCGGCTCCGTCACGGTCATGGGGCCGCTGCTCGCGCGCACCGGACGGGCCGAGGTCTCGCTGCCGGGCGGCTGCGTGTTCGGCGTGCGGCCGATCGACCTGCACCTGAAGGGACTCCAGGCGCTCGGCGCGCGCATCAAGGTCGAGCACGGCTTCGTGATCGCCGAGGCGCCGCGCGGCGGCCTGCGCGGCGGCGAGGTCTACCTCCAGGGCCCGATGGGCTCGACGGTGCTCGGCACCGCGAACGTGATGATGGCCGCGACGCTCGCGAAGGGTCGCACGGTCATCCACGGCGCCGCCTGCGAGCCCGAGGTCGAGGACCTCGGCCGCGTGCTCGTGAAGATGGGCGCGAAGATCCAGGGGCTCGGCTCGCCGCGCATCGAGATCGAGGGCGTGTCCCAGCTGGGCGGCTGCGAGCACGCCGTGATCCCCGACCGCATCGAGGCCGCGACGTACGTGATCGCCGGCGCGATGAGCGGCGGCCGCGTCAAGGTCGAGAATTGCGTGCCCGAACACCTCGCGGCCGTGCTGGACCGCCTGTGGGAAGCGCGCGTGCCGTTCGAGGCCGGCGCCGACTGGATCGAGACGCAGCCCTACCACCCGCGCGATCCGGCGCGCCGTCCGCGCGCGACGGACGTGACGACGCACCCGCACCCGGGCTTCCCGACCGACGTGCAGGCGCAGTGGATGGCGCTGATGACGCTGGCCGACGGCATCTCGATGGTCAACGAGATGATCTACCCCGACCGCTACATGCACATCGCCGAGCTCGCGCGCCTGGGCGCGAACGTGCGCCGCCAGGGCACGATGGCGATCGTGCAGGGCACCGACCGCCTCTCGGGCGCGCCGGTGATGGCCAGCGACCTGCGCGCGAGCGCCGCGCTCGTGCTCGCCGGCCTCGTGGCCGAGGGCAAGACCGAAGTCCACCGTGTCTACCACATCGACCGCGGCTACGAGCGCATCGAGGAGCGCCTGCAGAACCTGGGCGCCGTGATCGAGCGCGTCGACGACAAGGAGTCGGTCGAGACGAACTGAACCGCGCGCGCCGAACATCTCCCTCCGGTGCCTGGCTCACTTGCGCGGAGTTCGATGCGGGGGACGCCGTTTCCCCGCAT
>JBGAOR010000112.1:0-15948 GCA_044221705.1 Planctomycetota bacterium | reverse complement strand
AGGCGTGCGGCGCGTCTGCGGCACGCCGCGTGCTGGGCGCCGACCTACGACGCTCGCTCCCGTTGGCGCGACCGTCCCATCGAAGGAACGGAGAAGCTCATGCTACGGACGCTCTTGATCGTCCTGCTGGTCCTGCTCGTGATCGGCGCACTCCCCGCATGGCCGCACAGCCACTCGTGGGGGTACTTCCCGAGCGGCGGACTCCTGGTCCTCCTGATCGTCGTGCTCGTCCTCGCATCGCGCGGCGGACGCGGCGACCTCTTGCGCTGAGGATGACCGCGCGGCGATCCGCGCCGAGCGGCCGATTCTGCAAAGCGCCGGCCCGCGGCCGGATGCGAATTCAGCGCTCGTCCGGTGCTGCTTCCGCCGTTCGCATCGCGCGCGGGTGCTGAAGGAAGTCCGCGATGCTCGTCGGACCCCGGTGGGCGCCTTTCAGCCACTCGACCCGCCACTCGGTGAACCGCTCTCCGACGACGGCTGCGTAGACGCCGGGCCGCGGCTCGTCGATGTGCTCCAACTGGCGCACCAACGCGAGCGCGGGTTCGGCACCGCTTCTCGATCGGGAGAACGCGTCGGCGGGCTCCCACTGCGCGAACGCCTGGTATCGGTCACCCGTGTCCGTGGAGAACCACACGCGGTACTCGAGCACGTCGTCGTAGAAGTACCCGGCACCGGAGTTCGAAACCGCCGGGTAAGAACCGACGCGCCCGGGATCGACGGCAACGGGAAAGGCGGAGTCTGGATCGAGAGAGCGATTCGCGCGCGTGCAACGCGCGTCGAGATCGGCGGTCTGGAGGAAGTTCCACAGGCACAGCGCTGCACCGAACACGAGCATGGCGAGGACCCAGGGCTTCCGGAGCGTGCTCGCCATGACGATCCCGATCGCGTTGCGCTTGTGCAGCTACTTCGACTTCGGCCTCGGCTTCGGCGCGTCGGATTTCGCGCCCGCCTTCGGCGAGTTCGCGTCGAAGGCACGCTGGAAGATCGAACCGAGGTTCGTGCCCAAAGGGTTCGAGCTCTGCGTCCGCAGCGCCTCGTCGATCACCGACGCGTCGACGGACTCCTCCGAGCCGAGGATCGCGCCGCGCGCGTCCATGCGCGAGAGCGAGATGCGCGAGCGGCCGGGTTCGACGGCGACGATGCGCACCGTGAGCTCCTGTCCGGGCTTCACCGCGTCCTTGGGGTGGCGCACGCGGTCCTTGGCCATCGCGGACACGTGCAAGAGGCCCTCGACGCCCGGCGCGAGCTCGACGAACGCGCCGAATTCCTGCAGGCGCGTGACCTTGCCCGTCACCACGGAGTCCACGGCGAAACGGCTGGCGACGCCGGCCCAGGGGTCGGGCTGCAGCTGCTTCATGCCCAGGCCGATGCGCTTGCCGCCGTCCTCGATCTTCAGGACCTGGACCTCGACCTCCTGGCCGGCCGCGACGACGGAGCCGGCCTTCTCCACGCGCTGGTGGCTGAGCTGGCTGACGTGCACGAGTCCTTCCACGCCGCCGAGGTCGACGAACGCGCCGAACTCCTCGACGCGCGTGATCTTGCCCTTCAGGACCTGACCGACCGAGATGCGGCCCACGGTCTCCTGGCGCGCGCTGTCGCGTTCGCGCTCGAGCACCTTGCGCCGCGAGAGCACGATGCGCTTGCGTTCGCGGTCGACCTCGACCACCTCGCAGGTCAGCACCTGGTTCAGGAACTGGCCCAGGTTCTCCTCGCGGTGCAGCGAGACCTGTGACGCGGGCAGGAACGCGCCGACGGCGCCGACCCGGGCCTCGAGGCCGCCCGAGTTCTGCCCGGTGATCTTGGCCTTCACGAGCGCGCCCGGCTGCACGTCGTCGCCGATCGCGATCTCGGCCTTCGCCACGAAGCGCGACAGGATCCAGAGCTCGTCCTCGCGGCCGCGCAGCTGGAACTCGTATTCCTCGCCGATCTTGGGGGCCGGCGCGAAGTTCGAGATCGGCGCGACGCCCTGCATGCGCGGACCGAGCTCGACGAAGACGTCGTCCCCGCGCACGTCGACGACGGTGCCGCGCTGCGTGCGCACGCCGTCGGGACGCTTGCCGCCCGCCTCCTTGCGCGCGCGCTGGGGTTGATCGATCTCTTGGAGGTTGAGTCCGTCGAGCGCCGCGTCGATTTCACGGGACAGCGGGTCGTCGGAGCCAGAAGGACTGCGCGGGGTCGTGGTCATGGGGGGGGTGTTTTCGGCGCGACAGTCTCCGCGCCCCCGGTCCGCGCGGCAAGTGCGGCGCTCCCGGGAAGCACGGAACGGGGTCCCGCGCGTGCGAGACCCCGTCCGGGCGGAGCACGAGTCGGTCAGAGCTTGACGTACTCGTAGTCGATCGCGGTGTCGTTGACGCCCTTGGCCGGGGGCGCGATCCAGCCGGCCATCTTGCCGCGCTCCGTAACGGGCTTCATCAGCGACTTCACGTAGGCGCGGTCGGCGTCGGTCGGCAGCCACTGGGCCTGGCGGTCGTTCCACTCCGACTCGGTGAGCAGGTTGCCGTCGAGGTCGAATCGGCCGGCCGCGTAGTCGCCGATCCGGCGGTTGAAGCGGCGGTGCGGGAGGCGGAACCGGAACGCGACCTCGTACTTCTCGCAGATGCGGTTCCAGTACTCGATGCCCTTCTGGTTGTCCTTCACGTACTCGTCGCGCAGGACCTCGTTCATCGCGTTGCGCAGCGGCACGACTTCGTGGACGAGCTTGCCGTCGGTGAAGCGGTCGAGCTCGTAGGTCTGCTCGAGCGCCTTGTGGTCCGAGTAGCGGTCCTCGTACGCGCGCCCCTTCAGGCCGGCCGAGAAGAAGTTGGCCGAGTTGCTCGAGACCTCGGCGCCGTACAGGTCGGTCGAAGAGCTCGCCCAGTAGTTGATGTAGCGCTGGATGATGTCGAAGGGGATGCCGCCGAAGTCCTTCACGTCGCGGCCGGGGTGCTCCTTCGTCAGCTGGCACGTGCGCTCGATGACGCGGCCCACGCCCGTCTGGCCGACGAACATGTGGTGCGCCTCCTCGGTCAGCATGAACCGGCACGTGCGCGCCAGCGGGTCGAAGCCCGACTCGGCCAGCGCGAGCAGCTGGAACTTGCCGTCGCGGTCCGTAAACATCGTGAAGCAGAAGAAGGACAGCCAGTCCTGGCACGGCTCGTTGAACGTGCCCAGGATGCGCGGGTGGTCGGGGTTGCCGCTGCGGCGCTGCAGGAGCTCCTCGGCCTCCTCGCGACCGTCGCGGCCGAAGTAGGTGTGCAGCAGGTAGACCATCGCCCACAGGTGGCGGCCTTCCTCGACGTTGACCTGGAACAGGTTGCGCAGGTCGTAGAGCGACGGCGCGGTGTGGCCGAGCAGGCGCTGCTGTTCGACGCTGGCCGGTTCCGTGTCCGCCTGCGTCACGATCAGGCGGCGGAGCCAGTTGCGGTACTCGCCCGGGACCTGCTGCCACACGGGCTCGCCGTAGTGGTCGCCGAAGCCGATCGTGCGGCCCGGCTCGGCCGGGTTGAGGAAGATGCCCCAGCGGTAGTCGGGCATCTTCGTGAAGCCGTACTGCGCCCAGCCGTCCTTGTCGACGCTGATCGCGGTGCGCAGGTAGATCTCGTTCTGGTTGAAGTCGGTCGGGCCCATCGACTTCCACCAGTCGATGTAGGAGGGCTGCCAGGCCTCGAGCGCGCGCTGCAGGCGCTTGTCGCTCGCGAGGTCGACGTTGTTCGGGATCTTCTGGCTGTAGTCGATGCCGGTCATGTGCGTGGGCCTGGGTTGTGTGTCGGTGCGGGCGTGGTTTCGGAGCGGGGCATCAGGTGCGGTTGAAGTCGAACTCGCCCTTGTTGGGCGTGCCGTAGCAGGTCAGCGCGCCGCGTTCGCCCACGGCGTTCGGGCGCTGGAAGATCCAGTTCTGCCAGGCGCTGAGGCGGCCGAAGATCTTCGTCTCCATCGTTTCGGGGCCGGCGAAGCGCAGGTTCGCCTCCATGCCGGTCAGCGCGTCGGGCGAGAACGCCGAGCGCTCCTCGATCGCGAGGCGCAGCTCGTCGTCCCAGTCGATCGAATCGGGCGCGAAGGTCGCGAGGCCGAGCTCGTCCGCGGTCGCGGCGTCGAAGTCGCCGGCGTTCGCGAGCACCGCCGGCACGGACTCCGGCGTCCCGAGGAAGCGGGTCGCGAGCCGCGAGATGCCGTTCGACATCGGGAACGCGCCGCCGTTCACGGCCGTCACGCCGAACACCGCGCCGTGATCGTCGAGGAGCTTCGCGTAGGAGCGATCGCAGGCCAGCAGGAGCTCGAGGAACGTGCCCACGAACGTCGTGTGCTCGTCGGCGACGGCGTAGAAGCCCTTGGCCGAGAGGTCGACGCGCTTCAGCGTGCGGCGTACGAAGTTCGCGACCTCGCGCACGAACCAGTCCTGCGGCGCCGCGAACAGCGCGTCGGTCGCCCGCAGCGTCGAGGCCGGGCCCTTGCAGCGCAGGAGCACGAGCCCGATGTCGGGGTGGTTCATGCGCAGGCGGCAGATCGCGTCGTCGAGCTCGCGGAACGCGCGCAAGGCCCACCACGCGGCACCCTCGGCGCGCGCCGACTTCTCGTCCTTCGGGCACGTGGCCGGCGCGGTGATCGTGAGCTCGGCCGTGCGCGCCTCCGCGTCGACCGCGTACTCGACGTGGCGGTACGCGAAGCGGCGGCCGTGCGACGTCGGCGTCTCCTCGGGCTCGACCGCGTCGAGCGCGACGCCCGGACCGGCCTTCCGCGGCTGCGAATCCGCGAGCCGCCGCGCGCGCTCCTTCACCGCCTCGCTCCAGCGCGACAGCGGCGCGATGGCGTCGACGAGGTTCCACTCGACGGCGCGCTTGCCCTTGATGCCTTCCGCGATCGTCGAGAAGACGTCGCAGCGGTCGCGGCGGATCTTGCGCTTGTCGGCGATCCGCGTGAGGCCGCCCGTGCCGGGCAGGACGCCGAGCAGCGGCACCTCGGGGAAGCTGACCGCGCTGTTCCGGTCGTCGACGAGCAGGATCTCGTCGCACGCGAGCGCGAGCTCGTAGCCGCCGCCCGAGGCCGTGCCGTTGAGCGCCGCGAGGAAGCGGATCCCCGAGTTCGCGCTGGCGTCCTCGATGCCGAGGCGCGTCTCGTTCGTGTACTTGCAGAAGTTGACTTTGAAGCCGTGCGTCGACGTGCGCAGCATCACGATGTTCGCGCCGGCGCAGAACACGCGGTCGAGCGCGCCCGTGATCACGACGCAGCGCACCTCGGGGTGCTCGAAGCGCAACCGCAGGACCGCGTCGGCGAGCTCGATGTCGACGCCCAGGTCGTAGCTGTTCAGCTTGAGCTCGTAGCCTTCGCGTTCGCCGCCCTGGGGGTCGACGCCCATGGTGAGCGTCGCGACGTCGCCGTCGAACGCGAGCTTCCAGTGCTTGTAGCGGCTCGGGTGCGTCTGGAAGCGCACGGGCGGGCGGGCGGTCAGGGTCGATGCCATGGCGGAAGAGGGGGCTGGTGGCGGGGCACGAGGGTGCAGTATAGTTCTCGGACTCCGAATGCCTGCGCATCTTAGCTCTCAGGCCTGGGAAGGCCAGCGCGCCCTGCGGGAACTCGGGACCCGTCTGCGGAGCCTCCGCGAGGCCCGCGGGCTGTCCGTCTCGGACCTCGCCGCTCGCGCCGGGCTCTCGCGCCGCTACCTGACCGAGGCCGAGGCGGGGCGGGCCAACGTGAGCCTCCTGCGCCTCCTGGACCTCGCGCGGGCCCTCGAGGTCCCGATCCAGGACCTCGTGTGCCAGGCCGGGCCGCCGCGCGAGCGGATCGCCCTCGTCGGCCTGCGCGGGGCGGGCAAGTCGACCCTCGGCCGCCAGCTCGCGCTGCGCCTCGAAGTGCCCTTCGTCGAGCTCGACCAGCGCGTCGAGGCGCTGGCCGGAGCGCCGCTCGGGGAGCTGTTCGCGCTGCACGGCGAGGCCGGGTACCACCGTTTCGAGGCCGAGGCCCTCGAGGAGGTCCTGCGCGAGGGCGAGCGCCTGGTCCTCGCGGTCGGGGGGTCGATCGTCACGCGCCCGGCCACGTTCGAGCGCCTGAAGCGCGCCTGCCGCACCGTCTGGCTGCGGGCCAGCCCGGCGGAGCACTTCGAGCGGGTGCGCGATCAGGGGGACCGCCGGCCGATGGCGGATCGGCCGCGCGCACGCGCCGAGCTGGAGGCGCTGCTGCGCGACCGCGAGCCCCTGTACGCGGCCTGCGAGGTCGCCGTCGACACGCGCGGTCTCGACGTGGCGCAGAGCCTGGCCGTGCTCGAGTCGCGCCTGGCGCGGCACGAAGGTCGCGACGGAACCTGAATCGCCCGGGATCCGTCCGATCCCGCTGCCGAGCCGATTGCGAGTTCCTGCGGCCGGGTGTGCTGTCGTTCACATCACGATCTGCACCGCGACCGCGTGAGCCTTCCTTCATTGCAGAATGTAGAAGCGCTCGAACTTCTCGGAGAAAACCGGCCGAATTACTACCAAGTCGCAAACGCGGAAAGGCCGCGAACGCGCTACGCTTGGTGTCAGCCCCCGAGGCGCGGCGGATCGTCGTTTGCAGGACCCGACGAGCCCCCGACCCGCTCCATCCCCCAACCCTCACTCCTGGTGCTCGCCCTCGCGGCGGGCCACATCGAATCCCTTCCTCCCATGACGACCCTTCGCACTTCGCTCGCCGCGCTCGCGCTGGCGACCACGGCGCTGACGGCTGCTGCTCAGCAGACGCAGACCGTTTGCTTCACCGACGCCATCCCGCTCCAGCCCACGAACTGGACCGGCAGCGTCTCGATCCCGAAGTTCAACCCGAACCTCGGCACGCTCCAGAGCATCTCGTTCCAGCTCACCGGCAACGTGCAGGGTGCCGCTCGCGCGGAGAGCCTCGACGCTTCGCCGACCATCGTGAACACGTCGTTCGCGGCCACGATCACCCTCACGCGACCGGACCTCACGCCGATCGTCGTCTCGACGCCGCTGGGCAACTTCAGCGACTCGTTCACGATCTTCGACGGCGTGATCGACTTCGCCGGCACGTCGGGCATCACCCACTCCGGCATCAACGTCACCGACATCCAGACGTTCACCTCCCCGCCGCCGCTCAGCGACCTCACGCTGTTCTCGGGCGCCGGGAACATCGTCCTGCCGGTCACCGCGCAGGGCTCGTCGCTGGCCACGGGCGCCGGCAACCTGATCACCCAGTTCCAGACGGACGCCGCGGCCGACGTGCAGGTCTGCTACACGTACGTCCCGAACACGCCGCCCGTGCTCCAGTGCCCGGGCACGCTCATGGCGAGCGCGGGTGTCCCGCTGCAGTTCCAGATCTGCGCCTCGGACATCGATCCGAACGAGGTCGTCACGATCGACGCCGCGAACGTGCCGCCCGGCATGACGTTCACGCCGCCGCTGCCCGCTTCGGGCAACCCGATCTGCATCACGGTCGACTGGACGCCGAACGGCACCCAGGTCGGCACGTTCAACATCGTCTTCACGGCGACGGACACGCGCCAGCGCAGCTCGAGCTGCACCGTCTCGATCATCTCGGCCGAGTGCCACCTGCTCGTCTCGAGCGGCACGGGCAACGCGGGCGCCACGGTCTTCGGGCACTACTACGACACGCAGCTCGCCGGCCTGCGCACCTCGTTCCCCGTCACGATGGTCGACATGCCGACCTTCGCCTGGAACCAGCTGCCGCAGACGCTGACCGTCCAGCTGGTCATGTACAACCCGACGATCTTCCCGTCGAACCCGGACCAGTACAGCCGCGCCCTGCGCATCACGAAGACCGGCTACGGCACGCTCCGCAGCGAGTACTTCGGCAACCGCGACGGCATCGGCATCCGCGCCCAGGTCTACACGGTGAACGGTCTGCCGCGCGTGCGCTTCCCGTTCTCCATCGACGGCATGTGATCGGAACCTGACCGATCCAGGCCCGCCGCGTGCGGGCCGGCGCGGCCTCCCGGCGACGGGGGGCCGCGCTCGTTGTCGGGGTTCAGAGGCTGTGAAGCATTCACAGCCGACGCGCCGCGGAAGCGGCGCCAGCAGCAGCTGAGAGCCCGTAGGCTCGATTTCTTCACGGGCTCTCAGGCGCGGCGCGGTGCGAATACGGAGGGCACGAGGAACAGCGCCGCGGCGATCACGACGCTCGGTCCGACCGGCAGGTCCCACTGGAGCGCAGCCGTCTCTCCGAGCAGCGCGGCCAGGACTCCGATCGCGAGTGCGAGCGCCGCGAAACCGCCCATCGACCGCGACCACGGCCGCGCCGCGAGGGGCGGCACGACGAGGAGTCCGAACACGAGGATCGGCCCCAGCGTGAGCGTGCCCGCGGCCACCGCGAGGCCCACGATCCCGTGGAAGAGCGCCTCGAACAGCGTCGCGCGCTTGCCCAGGACGACGGCGGCCTCGCGGTCGTAGCTCGTCAGAAGGATGTCGCGACCGAACCACGCGAGCAGGGCTCCGGCGACCGCGAGCGCGACGGCCAGCACCTCGAAGTCGTGGACGCCGACGCCCAGCACTTCGCCGGCGAGCAGCTCGTCGACCGGACCGCGCCCGATGGGGGACAGGCGTCCGAACACGAGCACGGCCGCGCTCGCGGTGGCGAAGCCCGCTGCCGCGCGCGCCGTCTCGGATCCGCCGCGCCGGCCGGACAGCACGAGCATCAGGATCCCGCCCAGCGTGAACACGGCGCCCCACGCCAGTCCGAACGTGGAGGCCGCGTGCGGGTCGTGCAGCGCCCCGTCGATCGTCAGCCCCCCGAGGCCGATGGTCTCGATCCACCACCCGAGGATCGCGTACGAGAACACGACGCCGGCCGCGGCGAACTGCGGCAGCACGATGCCGTGGAAGCTGGAGCGCCGCACGAGCAGGAAGGCGCCGATCGCGGGCAACACGAGGCCGGCGGCGAGCGCCGACAGGAGCGGCCAGCGGAACAGCTCGAGGCGGTCGAGCCAGGAGATCTCGTCCACGCGACTCAGTCCTCCTCGGGCGCCGCGCCGGACGCGTACAGCTCGTCGAGGCGCTCCGGCGCCAGGAGCTCGGCCGCGCTCCCGCGCTCGATCCGTCCGTCGGCGACCCACAGCACCTCGCGCACGGCGGCGCGCAGGAGCCCGAGCTGGTGGCTGACGAGGAGCACCGCGAGACCGTCGCGCGCGTTCAGCTCGACGAGCAGGTCGAGGATCTGCTGCTGCGCGCCGCGGTCGACTCCGCTGGTCGGCTCGTCGAGCAGCAGCACGTTCGGCCGGCACAGCAGCGCCCGCGCGAGCAGCGCGCGCTGACGCTGGCCGCCGGAGAGCCCCGCGAACGACGCGCCGACCTTCGACGCCAGGCCGACGCGCTCGATCGCGCGTTCCGTCGACCGGCGCTGCTCGGCGGTCGCGCGGCGGAGTCCCGACAGCTCGCCGTAGGCTCCCATCCGCACGACGTCCTCGACGCGCAGCGGGAAGATCGGGTCGAGCGTCTCGCGCTGCGGGACGTAGCCGATGCGCGCGCCCAGGCGCTCGACGCGGCCGGACATGGGCGGCACGAGACCCAGGAGGCCGCGGAAGAGCGTGGTCTTCCCGCAGCCGTTCGGTCCCACGATGCCGACGAAGTCGCCGGCTCGGACCGTCAGGTCCACGCCCGAGATCACGGTGCGTTCCGCGTAGCCGAACGACGCGTGCGCGATGCGGAGCAGGTCGGTCATGCGGTCTAGCGCTTCGGCTCCGCGGTGCCGAAGGCCTGCGCCAGACGCTGGTGCACGAGATCCTGCATCCCGATCCACGTGTCGGTGCCCGCGATCCCGCCGCACTGGTTCGGCAGCTCGACGACCTGCGCGCCCGTCGCCTTCGCGATCTCCTCGACCTCGCCGCCGTTCGACCACGGCGCCGTGAGGATCGCGACGGGTCCGGCGGCCTTCATCTTCTCGACGAGCTGCGCGATGTGCCCGGGCGTCGGCGGGATGCCCGGCTTCGATTCGATCGTGCCGACGATCTCGAGGCCGTAGCGCCGCGCCAGGTAGTCGTACTCCATGTGGTACGTGACGATCTTGCGCCCCTTCCACTCCTTCGCGGCCGCGTCCCAGCGCGCTTCGGCCGCATCGAGCTCCTTCCGGTAGTCGGCGGCGCGCGCCTCGTACGCGGCCTTGCCCGCGGGGTCGACGGCCACGAGCCCAGCCAGGATTCGCTCGGCGATCTGCCGCCCGCCGCGCGGATCCAGGTTCAGGTGCGGGTTCCCGTCCGGGTGCACGTCGCCGTCCTTGCGGCTCACGACGGTGGGGATGTTCAGGGCCTCCCATCCGACCGACACGTTCACGAAGCCGGGACTTCCCGGCCGGATCTTCGCGTTGTTCGCGTTCTCGAGGAGGCCCGGCAGGAAGCCCATCTCGAGCGACAGTCCGACCTGCACGAGCACGTCGGCGCGGCTCAGCGCGACGAGGTGCGACGGCCGCGCGACGACGTGGTGCAGGTTCTCGCGGCCCTTCGTGAGCGACGTCACGTCGACGCGATCGCCGCCGATCCGGCGCGCGATGTCGGCCAGGTCGGGGATCGTGGCCACGACGCGCAGCGGTCCGTCCGCCGCGGCGCCGCGCGCCGAGAGCGCGAGCGCGATGCACGCGGCGGGGAGGGCGGTGCGCAGGAGGGATCGAAGGTTCAGCCTCATGTGTGGAGTCCGATCGGTGTTCACCAGTTCAGCCCGTGACCGTGCGCGCCGACGGTGGCCGTGTACTGCACGGCGAAGCGCAGCGAGTCCCCGGCGTCGGCGTCCGTGTCGTAGCTCGCGGCCACCAGGCGGATGCGGTGGAACTCGGAGAAGAGCCGCGAGTAGTACAGCTCGAACTCCGCCGCGTCCGCATCCGGGCCGAGCTCGACCGCGCTGTACTGGACGCCGACGGAGTGCTTCTGGTCCCAGGCCCAGTCGACGAACGCGTACCAGCCCGTCTCGGTCTCGCTGTCGAACCCGAGCAGCGTGTCGTCCGTCGGATCGGGCGTTCCGCCGTCGTCGATGCGCGCCACGGTGTCGCCGGCGTTCACGAGGAACTCGCCGCCGGCCGTGAACGTCCGCTGCGCGTCGTCGCTCGTCCACCCGTACGTCGCGTCGAGCCCGTACACCGAGCTCTCGAGGCCCGTCGCTTGGCTGCCGTTCAACTCGGCGGTCGCGTCGGGGATGAAGCGCCCGGAGACGCCGGCCTGAAACACGCCGTTCGTCCCGACGTCCGTGAACGCCGTCAGGCGCGCGGTGAAGTCCAGGTCGCCGGCGTCCTTGCGTTCCGCGACGGACACGACGGGCACGCCGTCCTCCAGCTCGGATTCGGGCACGAGGCTCGCGAACGCGGCGACGGACCAGCGCACCGCCGTCGCATCGCCGACGCCGGTCCAGCCGTCGTACTGGATGCCGTCGCCCTTGACCTCGCTGCCCAGGTACGTGCGCAGCGCCAGCGGACGTTCGAGCGTGCGCAGCTCGTGCACGTGCGTCTGCATCTGCTTGCCGAAGTCGATGAAGAAGCGGCCGGCGCGGATCGTCGTGTTGCCGCCGAGGCCCGTGTAGTGCACCGCGGCCTCCTCGATCGCGAGCGTGTCGCCATCGGTCGCGCCGATGAAGTAGGCCCACGCGTCGGGATCGACCCAGGCCTGCGCGCCGAACTCGAGCGTGCGCATCTCGAGCCCGACCCCGTCGTCGACGGCGTCGTCGTCCGCGTCCAGGTAGTCCGCCACCGCGTCGACGACGAACGAGAAGGCCGGGTTGAAGACCGAGTCGAAGCGGTCCGACTGGCCGCTGCCGGCGGCGCCGGCCCGTTCGCCCGATTCCGACGACGCAGGCTCGGGTCGCGAGAGCTTCGGCGTCTGCACCATGCCCGGGGTCGAGAACGCGGGCTGTTGCGCCCGCGCGACGGGCTCGAGCCCGGCCAAGGCGAGGAGGGAGAGGACGAGTGCGCGCATGGGGAGCCGGTGGCGGGTGCGGTCGCGGTGCTGTGCGTTGCGGTGCTGTGCGCCGTCGCGGGGTGATCCCCGCCCGGCCGGCGGAGTTCCCCGGAATCCGCCGCCGATCCGAATGGCCGGGTCGGATCCCGGTCAGGCGCCGACGAGCTCCGCCGTCGCCGCCTCGACGCTCGCCGCCAGGGCGCCGAGGTCGTACCCGCCCTCGAGGACGAGCACGAGCCGGCCGGCGCAGCGCTCGCGCGCGAACTGCGCCAGGAGGTTCGTCATCCGCGCATAGGCTCCGGTCGTGAGCTCGGTCTGGCCCAGCGGGTCGTCGGCGTGCGCGTCGAACCCGGCCGAGACGAGCACGAACTGCGGCGCGAACGCCTCGAGGTCCCGCAGCACGACGTCCTCGAACGCCGAGAGCCACTCGCGGTCGCCCGACCGCGGCGCGAGCGGGCAGTTGCGCGTCGCGCCTTCGCCCGCGCCGATCCCGCGCTCGTCCGCGAGCCCCGAGCCGGGGTACAGCGGCCATTGGTGGAGGCTCGCGAAGTACACGCTCGGGTCGCGCTCGAACGCATGCTGAGTCCCGTTGCCGTGGTGGACGTCCCAGTCGACGATGGCGACGCGCTCGAGCCCGTGCCGCGCACGCAGGTGCGCCGCCGCGACGGCCACGTTGTTGAACGCGCAGAAGCCCATCGCGTGAGCGCGCTCGGCGTGGTGGCCGGGCGGTCGCGCGGCCACGAACGCGTTGCGCCAGCGGCCGTCCATCACGCGCTCGACGGCGTCGAGGGTGCCGCCGGCGGCGAGCAGCGCCGCCCGCCACGATCCGGCCGAGACGCGCGTGTCGCCGTCGTCGAGGAGCCGCGCGCCGGACGCGATCGCGCGCTGCACGTCCGCCACGTGACGCGCCTCGTGCACGAGCAGCAGCCGCTCGGGTTCGATCGGCGTCGCGTCCACGCGGTCGAGGTGGGCCAGGAGACCGCTGGACGCGATGCGCTCGACGATCGCGCGGTGTCTCTCGGCGCGCTCGGGATGGCCCGGGCCGGTGTCGTGGCGCTCCTGATAGGCGTGCGCGACGAAGCCCGTCCGCGCGGCGTTCATCGCACTTCGAACAGCTCGCGGTACTTGGCGTTCTCGAGCAGCTTCGCGAAGGCCGGTTCGTTCTTGAGGTCCGCGAGCTGCTGGCGCGTCAGCGGCGCCTTCTCGAGCGTCTGCGCGGCTTCCTTGAGCTTGCCCCAGCGCGCGTAGCTCTTCGCGAGACCGATGTAGGCCGTGTCCTGGCGCGCGCGCAGATCGTCGGCCGACAGCTTGATCGCCTGCTTGAAGTCGTTGACGGCCTCGCGGTAGTCGCCGATGCGGTAGTAGACGTTGCCGCGCTCCTCGTACCCGGCCGCGTAGCCCTCGTTGCGCGCGATGCGCTCGTCGAACTCGCCCAGGAGATCGCGCCGCGCGTTCTTGTCGCCGGCCAGCACGAGCACGACCAACGCGCCCTCGCGCATCTCGCGCGCCGGCGACTCGGAGATCGAGCGCAGGCTCTTCTTGACGTCGGCGTCGAACTTGTCGGCGAAGCGCGGCAGGACCTCGAGCACGCGCGCGCGCTCGACGGCCGGCGCCAACGGGTCGGCGGCCAGCTTCACGAGCGCCGCGACGTGCGCGCCGTCGGCCGCCTCGGGGACCGCGCGGTACCAGCCGAGCAGCGGGTCGAGCACGCGGAACGCGTCGCCGGGCGTCGCGGTGATGCGCAGGATGCGGTTCGCGAGCGCGCCGCTCTTCGCCAGCGCGAGCGCGTCGAGCGCGGCGCGCACGACCTCGGGCTTCGCGTCGCCCAGCGCCTCCTCGAGCGCGCCCTTGGCCGCGGTGCCGCCGAGGCGCGCCAGCGACGCCAGGGCCGGTCCGCGCAGCTCGGGCAGCCCGCCGCGGTAGATGCCGACGAGCGCCGGGGCGGCGCGGTCGGGCTCGGGCGAGGTGGCCAGGACGCGGATCGCGTTCTGGCGGCCCTCGACGGAGCCGGACTGGACGATCTCGAGCAGCTTCGCGGTGATCGAGGCGGCCTGCATCTCGGTCAACGCCAGCGCGATCGAGCTCGCGCGCAGCCGCTGCGGGTCGGTGGGGGACGTCCCCGGGTCGATGTGCTCCACGAGCAGCGGCGCCGCCTCGGGCCCGAGCTGGACGAGCTTCGCGCGCGCCACGTCCATGCCCTCCAGGTTGCGCGCCGTCGCGTGCCCCTCGAGGTCCTCGATCAGCCCTTGGACCTGGCCCTGCATGGCGCCCAGGATCTGGTCGCGCTGCTGGCGCAGGCGCAGCAGGTAGGCTTGCAGCGAGTCACGGGAGTCGCGTTCCTGCGCGACTCCCGCAGCGAAGCGCAGCGGAGCGAGACAGTACGGCTCGGCCCGCGTGCTCCCAGCCAGCAGGACCGTGAACGCCAGGAAGATCGCCGACCGCAGCTGCATCGCGCCGGATGCTACCACCCTCCCACCCCCCGGTTGCGCCCCCGCTCGCCGCCTTCCGGTCCCGCGCCCGCGCCCGCGCCCCCGCCCTACGCCGCCCGCGACGGCGGCCGGATCACGAACTTCTCCCCGATCCGCGCGCTCTGTCCCGGCAGGAGCCCGTCCCGGTCCGGACCGAGCATCCGCCGCGGCCGCAGCTCCCGATCGGGGAGCGTGCGCTGCGCGTAGATCGCGCGCAGCCGGAGACGATGTCGGAACAACCAGGAACGCACGATCCCGAGGCTATCGGGTCCGCGGCCGACGCGTTTCGAGTCGAGTCCGGGAATCCCCGCGCTCGCCGTCGGGCCACCTCGATCGACTCGCCCGACTGGCGCTCTCGGCGCGAATCCGTTTCCATGATGGGTCCTCTCGCCGACGGCGAACGACCCGCGATGGAATCCGCTTCCCACGTCCACCCCCGACCCGAGCCCGCCCGCGGCGCGCACGACGTGATCGTCGTGGGCGGCGGTCATGCCGGGATCGAGGCCGCCCTCGCCGCGGCGCGGATCGGCGCGCGCGTGGCGCTCGTCTCGCTGCGCCTCGACCGCATCGGCGAGATGAGCTGCAACCCCGCGATCGGCGGCGTGGGCAAGGGCCAGATCGTGCGCGAGGTCGACGCGCTCGGCGGCGCGATGGGCGCGGTCGCCGACGCCACCGGGATCCAGTTCAAGCTGCTGAACACCGGCAAGGGCCTCGCGGTGCAGAGCCCGCGCTGCCAGAGCGACCGCCACCTCTACCGCGAGGCCGCGACGGCGGCGGTGCGCGCCCGGCCCGAGATCGAGCTCGTCGAAGGCGCGGCTTCCGGCCTCCTCGTCGAGGACGGGCGCGTGCGCGGCGTGCGCCTCGAGGACGGCCGCGAACTGCCCGCCGCCGCCGTCGTGATCACGACCGGCACGTTCCTGCGCGCGATCATGCACACGGGCGAAGCGCAGTCCGCCGGCGGACGCGTCGGCGAGGGCACGAGCGGGGGCATCTCGCGCGATCTCGAGCGCCTCGGCCTGCAACTGGGCCGCCTGAAGACCGGCACGCCGCCGCGGCTCGCCGCCGACTCGATCGACTGGGACCGCCTCGAAGCGCAGCAGGGCGACGCGCGGCCCGTCCCGTTCTCGTCGCGCACGGACCGCGCGCGCTTTCCCGCGCTGCGCCAGATCGCCTGCCACCTGACGCACACGAACGAGCGCACGCACGCGCTGATCCGCGCGAACATCCACCGCGCGCCGATGTACGCCGGCCGCATCCAGGGCGTCGGGCCGCGCTACTGCCCGAGCGTCGAGGACAAGGTCATGCGCTTCGCCGACAAGGAGCGCCACATCGTGTTCCTCGAACCCGAGAGCCTGTCGACCGACGTCGTGTACGTGAACGGCGTCTCGACCTCGCTGCCCGGCGACGTGCAGGAGGCGCTGCTGCACACGATCGAGGGGCTCGAGCGCGCGCGGTTCCTGCGCCACGGCTACGCGGTCGAGTACGACTTCGTCGCGCCGAGCCAGCTCACCGACGCGCTCGCGGCGAAGTCGGTCCCGGGTCTCTTCCTCGCGGGACAGATCAACGGCACGTCGGGGTACGAGGAAGCCGCCGGACAGGGCCTCGTCGCCGGCGCGAACGCGGCGCTGT